>CAZBPG010000071.1:0-20303 GCA_964493695.1 uncultured Chitinophaga sp.
CCATTGTTGTTCTATTTATTGTTAAAATATCGGTCTGTTAGCCTTGCCCATAACGTTCCGGCGCTTGGCGAGGTTGCGAACTTCGGAAGTTATTATTTTCTGTTAATGATAAAATTTCTTGCGAAATGTAAACGTGATTTTACTACAAAATTCGCAATCTTGCCAAACGCCTGTTAGCAGAAGTGCTTGTTTACATTATTATTCTTCTGATATTCTTAATTCCCATTCTTTCTTTTTTACAAAATTCAAGAAAATCAATAGGTCATTTATGCAATTATTGTCCCAAACACTATTCTTAGATTCTTTTTTGTGATTTTCGTTAATTATTGGAATTATTGACAGTAACCATTCAAGCTCATTATCTAAAATTATATCTTCTATTGAATCTACATCACGCCAGCCTTTACATTCATTCCAATTTTTTATAAACTTTGGCAATTCCTCATTTTCTTTTTTATAGCCAATAAGTTCTCTTATTAATGAGTCAAAATACCCTTCCCAAAGACTAAAAAAATATATGTTATTTTCTCCTTGTGTTAATTGTATTTCGTGAAATTGATTTTCAGCAAACTCTTCTATTTTTCGCTTAAAATTAGTGTCTTTTGAATTAGTATAAAATCGTATTTCTTTTTCTCCTAAAAAGTTTGAGTAATAGTCCAATTTTAAAAAATCAATTTCCATTAGTTATTCTATTTTTTCTGTTTAAAGTGGTTTCATAGCATTTCTGCTAACTCATAAATATGCGAAAGTTTCTGCTTCGAAATAAATCAAAACTTTCGCATTTTGTCCGTATGCGGGGCAAAAAGCGAATGTTTTAGGTTCGTATTTTGTACTGTCGCTAACCGACAGTACAAAACACGAACCTTACTTTTCCTTCTCCTCCTCCATCAGTTTACTTAGCTCCTCCAGCCGCTCAAGCGGCAGTTGGCGCAGCTTCTTTATAATATCGGGTGCAGCCGGGCGCGCTTGCGCTCCGTATAGGCATCCATAGCTTTGAGCAAGGGGTTAAGGTCATTGGTGCCCGTGCGGTTAAGCAGAGCATCGAAACCGTTAAACGAAATTTCGATGTAAATGGACCGGTAGTAAAAGGTATCTATATTCTGTTCGGGGTCTCGGTCAAGTACTTCCATGGCTTCGGTATAAGCCCGCTGAAAATGCGAAATAAGATAAAGCTGCTTATACATTTTAAGCAGATGCTCTGTTTTATTGTAGGGGCTTTGTTCCAGATGCTCCAGCACCAAAAAATGTTCGAGCACTTTGAACAACTTAGCGCATACTATATCCTGTTTGTTGCGGTTGTTTAAGCAGGCTACTTTACGGGCAATGGCGGCTTCGGTTACAGCTTCTTCGCTGTAGCCCACCGGTAAGGTTTTAAGATAACGAAACAGGTCAAGCACCCCGCAGGGTATTTTAAAGTAGGGCGATTGCAGATACTCTTCTAATCGTATAAGCGCAGGCTTATCAAGGGCCTGTAAAATGGCGGTATTCCGTTTAAAGCGCATAAGGGTAGGTTTTAAATGGACCTGAAAAGTAAAAAAATAAAAAGCCAGAAAGAAATTTGCGCCTTCTTTTTTGCCAAAACCCGTGCCTGTCAAGGGTTTTAATGTGGTGGGTACCCTAAACCAGGCCCCAAAACCGGAAAGAAACGCCAAAATCTGTCTTTGCACGTAAAAACGCCCTTTTGTAACCATTGCAAATTATTTAAAAATGCAATGGCTATCACCCGTCACATACCTGTAAACTCTCCCGCTGTTGAGCGGCACCGGTTTATTATACTTAACAGTTCGAGGGCCGTGTACATTGAATCTGCTTACTGCTGTACCACACTTTCTCCTTACATCAGTTATCAGTATTTCAATGCTGATAGCCCTGCCGCTATACACGGGGAAGCATCTTTCAGACCTGAAAGCTTGTTGACCAAAGTCAGGGAACTGCTTTTCAGAGTTGAAAGATTGTTTACCAAAGACAGGGAAGCTCCTTTCAGACCTGAAAGGCCTCACACCATAGTCAGGGGAGCATCTTTCAGACCTGAAAGGTCATTTACCAAAGACGGGGGAGCATCTTTCAGACCTGAAAGGCCTTCCACCAAAGACGGGGAAGCATCTTTCAGACCTGAAAGGCCTTCCACCAAAGACGGGGGAGCATCTTTCAGACCTGAAAGGCCATTTACCAAAGTCAGGGGAGCATCTTTCAGACCTGAAAGGCCTTCCACCAAAGACGGGGAAGCATCTTTCAGCCACATAATCAGGCATTTACGAATTTTTGCCCTGAACCCCAAGTTGGGGGCACTTTTTACCCCGAACCGACCGCCACCTGGGCTTGCAAACGCTTTATTTTGTTAGTTGTAAAAGAATTTCTAAAACATTAAATCTTAAAAATCATGAGTATAACAAGAAGATTACCGCAGACTATTTTCGGCAGACAGTTAGCCCTTAATCAAGGGCTTGGTAAACAAAACAGTTTACCCCCGGGCACTGTCATACTTAATCCGGCAACGGTTACCCGCCTTAGTGCCGAAACACCTCTTTATAATGCCGGCCTGCTGGCCGTGGGTAATGCACAAGCCGCCCTCAGCAATCACACACCGGTTAAAGATGCGGCTATAGATAGCTGCCGTTTGTATACCGGTCATTTTATTACAGTATTTAACTTAGGGGTAAGGCGCGGCAAGTACACTGCCGGACAGCGCGCGCATTTTTTGTTAGATGTAACCAGCGAGGCACAGCCGCCTATGGATAGCGATGGCGATACGCTGACGTGGGCACATCGCCTGTTGGCCGGTGACCCGCCACGGGTTTTGGCCGGTGGCGCAGCCATGGCTAACCCCGATATTAGCGAAGTACAAACCCAAACTACTGCTGCCGACACTGCTTTTACCACGCAAAGCAACTTGTCCGATGACCTGGATGCCAGACAGGAAGAGGTAGATGACCTGAATGAGGATGTAGACAGTTTAATTAAACGGGTGTGGGATGAAGTAGAAGCATTTTATGGCGAAGAAGAACCCGAAAGCAAACGCGCCAATGCCCGCCACTGGGGCGTGGTGTATGTTACCGAAGGGCCACCGGCTGTGCTCAGCGGTTTGGTAAAAGACGGTACCGGTGCACCGCGTGCCGGAGCCACCGTTACCATCCCCAGCACCGGTGCCACCACCACTACCAACAGCGAAGGCCGCTACACGCTTAACACTACTACCCTCGGCACTATTACCCTCAAAGCTACCTACGGTGCCCTGGCAGCCGCCACTGCAACGGTAGAAATACCGGAGCACACCACCGGTATTGATATTGAAGTGCCTGATATGGTAATACCGTAGTGGCAGTTGCAGTTCCTTACCGGCTAAGCCGGTAAGGAACTTTTTTAAAAAGAACTGAAAACAATTTAGTGTTCACCGGTCAACCCGTGCCACGGTTACCAACCGTGGCACCGGTAAAGCCGTTACTTTTTTTAAAACCGTTTCAGCGCGTGGTCTAATACAAAACAATCCGGTGCGTGAGTTGGGCACCCTTTGTATTCAGTTGCAGCACATAAACCCCCGCAGCCACACCCGCGCTTTTCAGGTTAATGCTGTTTTGCCCGTTATGGATAAGCGCTTTCAGCACCGCCTCTCCGTTCAGGTTCAGCAGCACCATATCGGCTTTCTCCTGCGGGTTCCACAAAATGTTCACGATGCCCGAAGTGGGGTTAGGGTAAACCGAAAATTTTTCGGACACAAAAGGAGCAATGCCCGACACCGCACCGGGTGCTGCCGGTGCCGGTGCCGGATAGGCGTTCAGGGCCACCGTTTCGGCACCGCAATCCTGCAAATGCGCTTTGCCCGAAGCCGTGCAGCGGCAACCGGCAAAAGTCTGCTGGTTGCTGTATGTAAGGTACGGAGTAAAATAATAGTTGCAGTAAACGGTATCGTGCCGTATGTCGAGAATAGAATAGCCGCGGTTGGTTACATCGCCAAAAAACAAAAACGGGTTAAAAGGCTTCAGTGCCGAGTAACTCAGCACAATACTTCCACCGCTGGTAAGGCTGGGGGTTACAAACTCCACCGCTGCCGAGCCCTGTCCGGTGCTCTCGGTATACTGCGCTACATCGGGCGGTAAATCGTTGGCCAGCGAAGCGTGAAGGTCACCGGTGGTGATAATTACATTGGGGTTGTTGGCGGCTATGTGTTCCAGTATTACTTTTCTTTCGTGCGGAAAACCGTTCCATGCTTTTTCGGATGAAGGGAAAGGGTTACCCAGCAAACTGAACGGGGCCATTACTACCTGCTGCGAAACTATTTTCCATTGGGCGGTGGAACTGTCTAACCGGTCGAAAAGCCACTGGCGCTGCTGGGCACCGAGGATAGTGCGGGTGGTATCGTTTACCGCAGGGTTCGAAAACGGAAGCTCTTCATCGCGCGCATAAACACGGGCATCCAGCAATATCAAATCGGCCAAAGTGCCCAGCGAATACTTGCGGTAAATACGCAGCGAATCGCTGGCATCGGGAAAGCGGACAGGCATCCATTCGTGGTAAACTTTCAAGGCATTGGCACGAAGGTCCAGCCAGGGTTGACCGGTAATGTTATCGGCTCCGTCTTTCCAGGCATCGTTGCGAAACTCGTGGTCGTCCCAGATACAAAACCACGGATACTGCTGGTGGGCAGCCACCAGTTGCGGGTCGCTGTGGTAAAAAGCATAGCGCGAGCGGAACTCGCCCACCGTATAGCATTTGTTTACCGTGGGGTAAACCTGCCGCACATCGTTGCCATCGCTGTTGCTTTCGTAAATGTAATCGCCATGGTGCACCACAAAATCTACATCGTTGCGCGTCACCAGCAAGCCGTAGGCGTTAAAGAACCCGTCCTTATAATCGGCACAGGTAAGCAGCGCAGCGCGAAGCTGGTTCACCGCACCGGTGGGCACAGTTTTAGTGCGACCGGTGATAGAAGATATACCGTTATACTGAAAGCGGTAATAGTACCAGGTGTTGGGCTGCAAGCCCGCGGCATCTGTTTTTACGGTGTAATCTTTTCCGCTGTCGGTAGTTACCGTACCCGAAGACACCAAGTTGGCGAACGCAGTATCGGTAGCTACCTGCCAGTTAACCTGCGCGGCACCCGGCTGCGAAGGAGTGATGTGCGTCCAGAGAATAACGCGGTCGCTCATCGGGTCACCGCTGGCTACTCCAAAATAAAAAGGAGCCATTAAAAGATTTTTGAGCGAGTCCGGAAGTTCGGCTGCTCTGGCACTGCATACCGAAACAAAAAAACCGATAGAGGCGAAAAGTATTTTTCTGTTCATGGCCATAAGTTGAGAGCGTGAAGATAAAATTTAGAGATAGCTTCAGGGGCTCAAATGGTCTTCCGCATAATGTTCCGTACAAGTGTATTAGCGTAACATCGAAGTCTGCCTGGTTTTCCGTCCCGGCAGGTCCTCCGGTAGCATAGTCTGTGCAAAGCGGGAACCTGTCAGCGGATAACGAGAACCGTCTTATACATAGCTGCCTCACCGCTATTTTTATTTTCTTCGCCCTCAAAACCCAACCGCCATGCTTTACCAATCCCTGCCTTATTTTTTTGAGCGCGACCTGCTTAAACTGAAAGAAGAAATTAACGGGTATAAAAACGAAGCCGGTTTGTGGGTGGTGAAAAACGAAATCAGCAATTCGGCCGGCAACCTCTGCCTGCATTTAATTGGCAACCTGAAACATTTTATTGGCGCCACCCTCGGCCATACCGGTTATGTGCGCACGCGCGATTTAGAATTTTCTTCTAAAAATGTTCCGCGCCAGCGGTTGAATGAAGAGATTGACCTGGTGCTGACGGTGGTTAAAGAGACCCTCGCCAAACTACCGGCTGCCGATTACGAAAAAGATTTTCCGCTTTTAATGCAAAACCAAACCGTAAGCACCGGGCAAATGCTGCTGCATTTGCTCACGCATTTAAGCTATCACCTGGGGCAGATAAATTATCACCGCAGGCTGATCGGGTAAAATTTGTCATTTCGAGCGAGGCTCTGCGAAGTGAGAAATCTTGTATTTTATTGATAACATCAATACAAGATGCCTCGTTCCTCGGCATGACAAAATCAGCTGATAAAAAATGGAATTACTCCGCCATTAAGACTTTCAGCTTATTAAAAGCGGCTGCATTGTTAGGCCTCTTGAGCGATTTAAGTATATCGCTTTTATCGAGTGTGGTCAGGTGCAGGCTCATGGCTGCTTTTTCATCTTCTTTCTTTTTTTCGGCTGCATACTCAAACAAAACAAACTGCAGTTTGCCGCGCAGTTCTTCGCTCATTTCATCTAACCGGTAATCGGTTAAAAAATCCTGCATGTTTTCCATGTTGGTGTAAACGGTGCCGAGCGGGTCGGTAATGCGGGCAAAAACCGTTTTGCGTTCCGAAGCTGCCGGCTCTTCAAATTTTTCGGAATCGCGGATTTGAATAATCACCACACCGCTCGTGTTCTTGTCAATCCAGTCGCTGAAGGTGTTCAGAAAACGAAGCGTGGTTTCAATACCGAAATTATCGAGCGCCCCGCCATCCATTACATAAGTAGAAGGCTCGCTGGGCAAAACAGAATTAGGAAAAAAGAAAGGGAAAGTAGAGTTCATGCGCATGGCCGAAGTAACCAGCAGGCTGTCGCTGGCCTGCTTTCTGAAAAACTGCCCGAAATCAATGGCATCAATCTCCATTTTATTGTCGAGAGCTTTTTTGCCATGCGGGCGCATTAAAAACGAAACCGGATGCGGGCTGATGTAATACCTGCGCGAATCGTTCATAACCGTGGTGTGGTAAATGAGCAAAGGAATTTTGGCGTTGTATTCATCTGTCCGGTAGTCGGCAATTGTTTTTTCCCAGGGGAACCTGGTGTTGCGGCAATAAAATTTTTCGAAAATGTAACCGCGGTCAACACTATACTCTTTATCGGCCAGTTTAAATTTGTGGAAAGGAATAAGCACATCGTTGCTTAAAATAGAAAGCGCAATAGGGTTCAGCACATCTTTCGAAACATTCTCGGTGTACTGCCGGTCCGAAAGGTTCACCGGAAAGCCGTTCTTCTTCTGCAAAAACAGTTCGCGCAAATACGTAGTGGCAAACATACCGCCCGATGCACCGCTTATTAAAAATGTTTTATCAAACAGGTTGCCCTTGGCCAGGCTGTCGCACTGCTGCAAAGTAACCATGGAGTACATAGCTGCCCGCAATCCCCCACCGCTCACATTTACAAAATACATTTTCGGTTTTTTGAACGGCTGGCGCTGGTCGGTGTTTTTGCGCAGCCAGTTTTCGAGCACCGGTAAAAAATATTCTTTGTCGCGGGCAATAGCCGAATCGGAAGAAATTTCACGGAAAGTTTCGAGGTTGTAGGCCGCTTTACCGGTGTTGTAGTTTAAGCCATACGCCCGGCTGTGCATGCCCAACACATCGAACTTGGTAAGGTAATTAGCCAGCAACAGAAAAACAATAATAGCCATGCTGCCCCAGCCACCGGTCCAGTACAAAAACATTCCGAACATAGACATGAGCAGGCTTACAAACAAAAAACCTGTAGCAGCAATCGGAAACTGAAAGAAGGGGTTCTCGAGAAAAAACCCCATGCAAACCAACACCAGCATCGAAAAAATAAACGCTATAAAGGCGTTCCAGTGGTGCCTCCGGAAAACAAGCCGGTGCAATGTAGAATCGTAGTGCTCAACCGTGCGCGTATGCCGTATGTTGAACTTATTGGTGATATAAAAATCTACCCGGTTAAACTGCTCCGGTTCCAGGGTTTCGTTAAAGCGTACTTTGCGCATGGCTTTCTTCTTCCACATGCGCTCTTTGTTTGCTTCAATAATACTACCGGTGTTCTTATTCGTAAAATTGAAATACACCGCGGTTACCAGAATAGTAAGCACCAGGCCCGCTGTAAACCCGAGCAATTCAAAAAAGATTTGAGCCAGACCCTGATACTCGTACTTCACGCGGAAATGAATGACCGTAGCGAAGTAAGAAATGAAAAACACCAGCGGAATAATGGCGTTGTTCAGCACAAACATACCCAGCGGGTACTGCAAACTTGCCATAAACGGGAACCGGTGCGAGTGGAGAATATACATCACCACGTTCCAGGTAATAAACATAGCGCCAAAGCCAATTCCCACTATGGCAAAACTCAGGTAACCAACATTACCCAGATACTCCGGGTCGAGAAGTGTGGAGTGAGTGCCTATACCGGCTCCGAATTTTCCGATAATAATGGCAAACAGAAATATCCAGAAGAAGAGCAGAAACTGATGCCGCTTGAACGAGAGCAGCAAAAGCTGCACCGGAAAGGAATAATAAAGGTCTTTAAAAAACGTAAGCATACCGCACCTTAATTCAGGCTACAAGAAAGAGAAAAGATGTGATGGCAGAGTGGTATTAATCAACGGCTACCGGTCTGCTTGTGTATAGGAATATACAACTACGGGTTTTTTACTTCCGTGAGTTGAATCGTCCAACCCAGATTCATACTGAAAATAAGCGGGAACTTAAACGACTCTATCACGTTTACGGTATACTTTACTTCTCCCCCTCCCTGCAGTTCCCAACCGGGCACAGACACCAGGTTCCCGTTTAAGTTAAAACTAAACTCGCTGATGGTATTGCTCATCACCGTTACAGTATCGCTCGCCCCGTTTATTCTTACATCAGCCGAAGAAGTAGAAGAAACATCATTAAAAACTTTCCGGCTGATGAACACCGAAGTTTCATTATCCAGTTTCGATTCGCCACCGGTAAAATAATTGAACAGCGCACCGGCCTTTGAAACAGCATTTGCACTCATCAGCACATTTCCTGTTTTGCTCACCGGCTCGGTCATTTTCCAGTCAAAGGCAATTTCATCGCCCAGCTTGGTTACGGTAGCAATAAACTGATACTTTTTACCTCCGGCATCCACATCGTAGGTAAGCACAGTGCCCGGCTTCATAGCTTTTTCAAAACTTTCCAAATCAGAAACATTCTGTGCACTCAAAACAAAAACGGTGAAAGCCGAAAGAATAATAGTCAGGAAGAGATTTCTCATAACCACAGTATTTTAGTTCAATAAAGGTAAGTATTCAAAGGAAACTGAAAGGAGAAGATAGAATGTTTTTCAGGCTGGCATTTACCCTCTATTTTAAAATTGTATTAACCTTGGCTTAACATACAGGGGTTACCTTTGCCCTTAAATAATTTCAGCAATGGATGTAAATGATTTTAAGATTTTACTGGTAGATGATGAAACCGATGTGCTGGATTTTATGAAGTACAATCTGGAAAAGGAAGGCTTTTGGGTATACACAGCGCACAACGGAGTAGAAGCTATTCAGCTGGCGAAGAAAATGAACCCGCACCTTATCATCCTTGATTTAATGATGCCGAAAATGGACGGGATAGAAACCTGCCGCGAGTTGCGTAACATTCCGGAGTTCAAAAATACCATCATCACCTTTCTTACTGCACGCGATGAAGATTATTCGCAAATTGCCGGATTTGAAGTAGGCGCAGATGATTACATTACCAAACCCATTAAGCCGCGGGTTTTCATCAGCCGCATACGTGCCCTGTTAAGAAGATTAGAAACCAACGAAACTGCTGCAAAAATTGTAGTGGGCGATATTGAAATTGACCGCGAACGTTATGTGGTGATAAGAGCTGGAAAAGAAATTTCTCTTCCGCGCAAAGAGTTTGAACTGATGAATTTGCTGGTGTCTAAACCCGGACGTGTTTTTAAGCGCGAAGAAATTCTGAGCAAGGTTTGGGGCAACGATACCATTGTTGGCGACCGCACTATTGATGTACACATCCGCAAACTCCGTGAAAAAATTGGTGACGATTATTTCAAAACCATCAAGGGAATAGGCTACAAATTTGACGCGTAGTTACTTTTCTACCTCCCCGATGTTCTCTTCCTTGTAAAATTTCTTCTCCGCCCAGTTAAACCGTTCCCAATACCGGCTTTCGGTCATAGCCAGGTTGGTCATCAGCGAATCTGCCACTTGCATTTCTTCGGTCGAAAAGGTTTCTTCCTTTACCGATTGCAGAAACGGGAGAAGTTCCTTATCCAGCGTGTTTTTATAAAAGCCCAGCAGCTCTTTCGAAAAATACTCCATGGTAGTGTCGCCTTCAAAATCTTTGAGCGTTTCTATTTTCGCAAGAGTGGTATTAACCAGCGCAACATACTTTTCATGCGCCTGAAGCGCACGCGTTTTTTCGTAGCTCTGCACCGCATCGCCATAATCCAGCGAATTGTCAATTACTCCCTGCACACTCTGCAAAACCGCATCGTGATATTCCTTGGCGCGCTTTTCTTTCAGGTGGCAGCTTGTTAAACCCATAACAAACAGGCAAACAGTAAAAAGGACAGAAATAGTTCTCATGTGAAATGTTTTAAATTCAGAAACACCATTTATAGGCGGTTACGTATAATATTTACTGTTTAAAGTATTGTCAAATCTATCAGAAAATAAATTGTCCGCGTTTCGAAAAATAGCGCTCCTGTTTCTTGCATTTGTACTCGCCAACACCGCGATAGCGGGTGCGCGCGTTGAAGCTGATTCAACAATTGATTTATTTGAGTCAGAGAAAAGTGTTTTGCTTCAGCGTATAGGTTTTGAAAAAAGCCGCATAGCCAACGATTACAAGAGTGCCGATAGCCGGCTGTTCAACCTGATTGACAGCATTACAAAATTTGTATTAACGCAGGATGTAGATAAAGACAGGCGTAATCTTTACCTCAAGCGTTTGCAGATTTTCCTCACCAATATCAATCGTTATTACTCCGATAGCTATTTAAAGTCCGGAACGTATCTGGCTGTGCTGAGCTACTATCCTTCCATGATTGACTGGGACCAAAAGGATGAGCTGCTCAGAAACATAAAACGTTATTCTGCATTTTCCATTAAAGCAACACGGCTCATACCAAGCGATACTATTGCCGAAGATTTTTTAACCGATTATCTCACAGACCATCCGGACGACATTTTCCGGTACACAGAAGAATTTGACGACAGACGATTTGCTCTTCGTCTCCTAGAAAGGGCCGTAAAACTGGCTCCCGAATCGGCCAAGCGCTACTACAGCAGCGCAGGACCGGTGAGCAATGTTCTACGACAGAGCAAAGATTTATTTGTGCGTAAATCTTTTGAGATATACAACCGGTTCGGTCAACGCTCACGCGCTTACCTGCTGCTGGATGAGATTGCAAGCAACAACATATCGCTTGAGGCTGCCGATTCAATCGGAAACAATCCGGACCAGCTATTCCGGTTACTATTGCAACTTTCCATGAAGTACGAAGCCAACGTTACTTTCTCCATTTACCGTTACCTCGATATCTATTGTGTAGATGCCATGCGCAAAATAAATCAGGATGCGTTTAACACCAGTTATCAGTTTGAAGGATTTAAAAAATATACACCTGAAGAAATGTTTGTGTTACTGAGCTACGGATACAAAGAAACCACTACAAAAACATTTCAGGCATTAGTGGAGACTTTAAAGAAAAAATCAACCGGTATTCCTGTCAGCAGTATTATGATAGGATCGCTTGATAAATCAAGATTGAAGGAGCTGATTATTCATTGCGATAAACATGAAATGCTGGAAAAAATACTGAGCGTGGTAGATGACGAAAAGAAAGATTACCTCTTGGCTCTTTCTTCGCTGGAGGTGAAAGAGAATCTTTTCCCTCCGTTTAAAACCTTTGCTAAAGATAACCCGATAACCAATAATGAGCCTGAAGACCGGTCGCTGAACGAAATTACAAAAGCCCATTCTACTAAAGCTATTGCCAGCGATACGTTGGCAGAAGAAGGAGCGATTACAAAGCCTGAGAAAATGAAAGAATGGGTGGAAAACAAGCCACTCATCAGCACTTCCGAAAATATGACTGTTGCTTCCGCTGAAATTAAAGCAGAAGAAAGAACCCCTGATATCGTTCCCATTCCTGTTCCACTGCCGGAACCTGTTATAGAACCCATAAAAATTGAACTGGATGAGAGGACGCGCACCTTGATTTCACTCAAGAAAAATATACTGCAAACACTTCAGAACTTTCCCTTGTTTATAGAAAAGGAATATGCTGAAGAAATTTTGTTGTATGCCGCACAAAGGGAGCCTGATGAGTTGCTCAAAAAAATTGATTCTTACAAACAGAAGCGTTATAGTTTAAAAATTTTGGAGTTATGCGCAGTTAATGCCCCGCTTTCTGTAAAGCGTTATTTATATAACCCAAGGCATCCGGTAAACTATATTCTGCAATACAGCAAAAGCCCCGTTGTCAGAAAAATCATTGATGTAAACGATGCCCTGGGCTATCACAGCAAGCCGTATCTGCTTTTGGATGATATGCTGAGCCGTAACTTAGATACGAAAGAGGCCATTGCCATTAGTACTGAGCCGAACAAACTTTTCAGTGCTATGGTGAGAATAATTTCGCAGCCGAAATATGTCGGGGCTTACAGCATTGACCACGAAATGCGTGACTATAGCCTCCGGTTTATCCGCGAAATCAACGACAAGATTGCCACCGGCAGTTCGCAACCATTTTATTCGGTTGAAGGTTTCGGTTCTGCTGAACTGTACTTTCTGATGCTTTACGGGCGCGATGAAGTCTTCACGTCCACCTTCACCGGTCTGTTCAACCGGTTTATGAAAAAGATTCCTTCAGATGATGGCAATTTGTTCTTACAATCGGTTAACTACAACCAATACCGCGATTTCCTTTCGTTGTGTTCTAACTTCGGAACGATTAAAGAGTTTCTTTCTAAATTTTCGGGTGAAGCAAAAAACGACCTTTTCATTTCCTACACTTCCAATCTTGAAAAAGAAGAAAACGATTTGTCGACCATTGTCCTGATTGCAGAATCCGTGTCAAACATAAACGATGACCAATTGCTTACAATTCTTCAGTCAAATATCAAAAAGGAATATGAACGCGTAAAAGCGGACAGCAATCAAATCGGCATCTCCGTTTACGGTGTTTTGTCAAGTGTAATTTCGGGTAATGCGCGAACTGAAAACACTTGGTATAAAAAAGTTTCGCAGCAGTTCAAAATTTTACCGGTAGCTTCCCTTTCTTCTTCATCGTTGTTCAATTCGGAAAAAAATTGTATTGAGCAGGTGTATTTTTACAACGATGATGACGGGCGAAGTTCTTACATCAACTTTATCAATACTTACAAAAATCAACCGGCATGGACGGTAGAAGACCGCAACAGTTACGTGCACATTTTTTCGAAGCAGGGATTGCCGGTAGAAATTTTTGCGAACAAACCGGAGTTTGAAGAAAACGGCACAAGTGCCATCAGCGCCTATTTCAAAGAGAAAAACATCACTCCTACCGTGGTAGTTCACCGTGGACATAGTTTCCATACCGAATCAACACTTGAAAAAGTTCCGGCTTCGGCTAAACTGATTTTTGTGGGTTCTTGTGGTGGTTTTTATAAACTGCCTGTTGCTTTGGAAAATGCTCCTGAAGCGCATATCATCTCTACCAAGCAAATAGGTACAAAAACTGTGAACGATGCAATGATTTACGCATTAAACGAGAACATTCGCAATGGAAAAGATATAGTGTGGAACGAGTTTTGGGAGAAGATGCGCGATAAGCTCGGAGGCAACCAATACTTCGGTGATTACATTCCTCCCAACAAAAACCTTGGAGCCATTTTTATTCGTGCTTATTATAAAATACTGGGAGTTTAATTGATGAAGCAGCAGCGAAAAATATTTATGATTACACGAAAGGCATTTTTATGGCTGCTGTTGATCTTTGTGCAAAATGTTTTTGCCACCGTTGACTCGGTTGTTACCAAAAACAATATCAAGAAAGCAGATTATTACATTGACGATTTTCAGGAGAAGATTGATTTGTTTGATGACAGGAAAGACGGCAAAGTTGATTTAGATGACTCGGCTCTTTCGGTTTATGCAGGCAAAGTTTACTTCAAACTGGTGGATTCTATTCAGCGACTGGTGGACGGTCCGAAGTTTACCGAGACCAAGCGTAAAGCCATCCGCGAAACAGTGTACCTGCAATTACGAAGAATCAACAACCGCAGCATTTACAATGTGAAGCGGTTTGATAATCTGTTCCGGTTTGTGCTTGGAGAACTGAATGCTATTCAACAGGGGAAATTGTATTCCTATCTTACCGGTAACATTTCTCAATCGTTTAACACTCTCGGGATTTTTAAGAACGAAGCCTGTGCGGATTCATTTTTAATTTTTGCTGCACAATACCGGCCCGATCTGGTTTTTATCAATTACGATGCCTACGCCTCGCGAAGTTACTCACTGCATGTGTTAGAAGAAGCTACCAAGATTGCACCGGTGAAGGTTAAACGCTACTTCAATCCGAAAGATGACATTTTCAAAGCCCTGCAAAAGAGCAACGACACCGCAGTAAAAATCATTCTGCAGATAAAGGACAAATTCAGCCGCAAGTCAAATGCCTTTACCTTACTGGACGATATTGTAAGGGGGAAACTGACTATGGAGAAAGCGGATGCCATTGGCAACAATCCGCAGAAGTATTTGAGAACTATGCTGAATATACGAGCCAGAAAAAGCCCGCTGGCTTCGCATTCCCTCGAAGATGAATTACACATTTATGCCTTGAAGTTTGTTCGGGTGATAAACGATTTACATAATGAAAAAGATGAAGTGCGCTTTGCTTCTATCGAAGATTTCAGTGCCCAGGAACTTTACACGCTGATGATATACAGCGAAGAAGAAATTTTTACTTCCACTTTCAACGGGTTGTTTAAGCGCATGATGGTAAAGATGGGTGACCAGTCCGGCTTTGATTTCCTGAAAAGTGTGGGCGATAATAAATTCCGTACGTTTATTAAAATGAGTGCGGGCTTTGGCAAACTGGCGGAATTTCTTGGCAGCATGAGCCAGTTACATCAACAAATGCTCATGGTAAAATTTGCCAGCGGTCTGGAGCAATACAACGATTTATCGCAAGCAGTGGAAGTAGCCGATGCCTTCGGAAGTATTACCGACTCACTCATCCTGCGTATTCTGCGCGGTGCCATCAAGTACGAATACATCCGGTTACATGCCAAAAACGATTTTCACGGCATGGCACTTTACGGGCTGTTCTCGAATCTGTTTGTAGAGCGAAATCTCGCCAACGAAAACTGGTTCAATTCCGTTTCGCAGCAATATGCGCTGCCTGCCTTTGACCGAATAAAAAATTCCAAATTGTTTGCCCGCGATAATGTGAACCGGTGGCTTATTTATTTTTATGATGATGAAGATGGCGATGCCTCTTTCTCTGCCTTCAAAAAAACTTTCACGGACTCGAACTGGGCGGTTGTTGACTCAGGAATTTACATCATTATCAAATCAAAGAAAGGTCTCGATGTAAATATTTTTGCCAACAAACCCAAAAATGAGTATGACGGGCAGGCACGTTTAGAAAAAATATTTATAGACAATTACTACGAACCCAATGTGCTGGTGCATCGCGGACACAGCTACTACGCTTCAAAAACCATTGAAAAGATAAAAGATGAAACACAGATTTTTGTGCTCGGTTCCTGTGGCGGTTATCACAGCATTTCATCTATTATCGAAAAATCATCTGAGGCCAGCATCATCTCCTCCAAGCAAATAGGCACCATGTTCGTAAACAACCCTATGCTCAAACTGATGGCAGAATACATCAGTCGCGGAGAAGATGTGGAATGGCAGAAGTTGTGGAATGATTTAGAGGTAACTGTAAAAAGCAACTCGAAAGCTCACGAACGTTTTCTCGATTACATTCCTCCGCACAAAAATCTGGGCGCTATTTTCATCAAGACCTATAACCGGATGATGGAGCAGGAAAATTAGGTTGATTCAGAATAACTATTAACCACAACGTGCTTAGTATTTGATTTGCCCGCTTTTACACATCAGTAGTAACAAAACAAGAGTTTAGAAAACAAAAAAGCCATTCTGATTTCGCAGAATGGCTTTTCACTATTTTATTGGTTGTTGCTACTTATTCGAACCGGCTTTCAATCCGGGATGTGGTGCCGGTGGGTTGCTGTCGCCTCCTTCGCCATCGTTAGCATAACGGAACTCAACTTTATTCTTCATTTTCTTCTCGTATGGAGTTCCGTCAGCAGCTTTCTTTCCACCCTGATACTTAACCACGAACCGATCGCGTGAAATTCCGTATTTCTCGACCATATAGTCTACTGCTGCATTGGCACGGTTCCATGCCAACTGCTCGTTAAACTTCTGGTCGTTCTTCGATTCATCATAACCGGTAACTACCACCTTCATGTCAGGACACATCTGCATTCTTTCTGCAATCTGGTGCAGGTTACCATAGTATTGAGGGTCAATATAATACTTGTCGTTATCAAATATTACGCTTGGCAACTCAATCTTCGAGCAATCGTAGTTACCTCCACCACTGCCCTTACGACCTTTACTGCCAGGTCCTAAATTGTTGGCCCCCTCTCCTATACCGGCAGTGTCGCAACATGGATTAGGAGGAATAATGGCAGCACCATTCGAATCTACAGGGAAGCCCGGAGGGGAGAATGGTTCTGTGTCAAGACAGTCAATAATTCCATCCTTGTCACTATCAAGTGCCCTGCCGTGTGTATCAACCGGGCAATCCTTCTTGGTATCCGGCTCTTTATCCAAGGCATTGATTACACCATCACCATCATCATCTTTCAATATATCATCTTTCACACCCTTCGGATCAACATCGCCTAACTTACGGTAAGCATGATAGTTCGGATTCAGCCAATACATTGGCTCGGTTCTGTTCTTGCCAATATGGAAGTTGAGATTGATAGATGTATACGAAATATTATCGTTACTGCGCGTAAAGCCCGAATGCTCATCCTGCTGCCATCTGTAACCGTCCAGCAAATCGCTGCCGGTAAATATTACGCGCTCTTCCAAACCGATACTCATGAATTTAGCTACGTGAAACTGAACGCCTAAACCAACTGTTGCTGCAGGAACAAATTGCCAGTTCTTAATACCCGGTGCATTGTTTTCATGCTCTGCAAACGACTCATACTTTCCATCATAAATATTATTCAGTCGCTTAAGGGCTTCCTTACGTTTGTCAATTCTTTCATTTACATCCATCCCTTGCGGAACTTTTACATACAGCGCATGCACCTGTGAAAAATCATAAACACTCCCCTCTTTGTTGAGGGCATCCATGTAAGTGGTAAAGAAAAATGCACTTGCCCCGCCAAGAACGTAGAAGTTTACAAGGTTTCTTTCCTTATGAAAACGTACGTTCCCTAAATTAATTACAACTTCCATGTGCGCTTCGTGAACATAACTTCTGTAATTGTAGAAGAACATTTTATTCATGGTAAGTGTATCCAGCGTTTTGCTTCCATCCAGCAACGGATTATTCCAATAGTTTACCCGGGAATCATAATATCCGTGTAGTGCTCTGTTAAATGCGAGGTTCGCATCCGGTTCCCAGTTGCGTCCGGTCGTCATCATAAAGTTATAACCTCCACGAAGAGAGAATGTATAACCTAATGCCTTGCGAATGGTAAACCCGGCCCCTATATTTTGAAATATCCCTTTAAGACTTACCAGAGGTTTTACGTCACCGCTCAAAAATGCGGAACCAAAATTAACACCGATTTCCCATTGGTCTTTAGGTTTAGCCGGAAACACATACTGACGATTGAGATACGACTGTTGTTGCTTTGTTTTTTGTTTATCTTTCTGGTAAACTGCAGAATCTAAGTCGTAACGGGGTTGAAGAGGTGTAGAAATTTCCTTTCTGCGGTAGAAATTGTAATTTTTAGATTCCATATCCGGCTTCATGAATTGAAGCTGGTTCTGACGGTCTTTCCCTGTAACTTTCGAAGTATCGGAAGAAGCCGTTTTTGATTTAGAGTTCTTATTATCAGATGACTTATCGGTTTTCAAGTTCTCCTTTGAACTGGATGACTTGGCATTCTTATCTGAAGATTTAGCTCCTTTATTTGACGATGTTGAAGATGTTTTTGCCGGTTCTTTCTTTTTAGCAGACGAATTAGTTTGGGCATGCGTAATCATAACAGCAAGCAGTAACACAAACCCCACCAGTAGCTTAGTAAATTTTCCCATAGTCTAAAACATTAGTTAGTCACTTTGCCTACATTAATACTACACCCATCCAATGCCCACATCCGGCAAAGGTCATTCCCCTGTAGGATGGCAAATTAAATTAAATTTTATGAATTGCTGAAAAAAAGAAAAATAATCCGCAGCGGTGAAAATTGATAGAATATTAGGAAACCAACTTAGCTACCTGATTTAATACGCCCGATTGCTCTTTCCTTCCATGTAATTGATAAATGCCTTGTTGGCTACTTTATTGCCACCGGGAGTAGGATAGTTACCGGTAAAATACCAATCACCCAGATTTTTAGGACAAGCGGTATGGAGGTCTTCTATAGTTTGGTAAATAACCTGCACGTTGGCAAAAATCTGCTTCGGGCGAACTATTTCTGAAATCTTTTCCGAAATTTCTTCTGCTGTAAACAAACCGTATAACTCTTTCACATGGTTCTTTACTTCAGCAGCCGGCTTTAAATCGTCTATCTTACATTTTTCGTACACCTCATCTAACTTACCGGTTAGTTTTCTGTCTTTCAGTAATTCAATGAGAGCACGGAAAGCAATAAAATCATACATCCTGCTCATGTCAATACCGTAACAATCGGGGAAACGGATTTGCGGGGCCGATGAAACGATGATTATCTTCTTCGGATTCAACCGGTCGAGAATGGCGAGTATACTCTTTTGCAAGGTGGTTCCCCGAACAATGGAATCATCAATCACCACCAGGGTATCTGTATGTGCTTTGATAGAGCCATAGGTAATGTCGTACACATGACTTACCATTTCATCGCGCGAAGTATCATCGGTAATAAAAGTTCTTGCCTTTACATCTTTTACGGCAATTTTTTCAATACGCGGATGTAATGCCAGCAACCGGTCTAACTCTTCGGGCGAAATGTTTTTTTCGGCAAGTATTCTTTTTTGTTTGTGCTCCTTTAAATGGTTTTCCATTCCTTCCATTAAACCATAAAAAGCCACTTCGGCAGTATTAGGAATAAAGGAGAAAACGGTATTCTCAAAGTCCCCGTCAATGGCTTTAAGAATTGTTGAACTGAGAAGTTCTCCGAGTTTTTTCCTTTCGCTGTAAATTTCTTTGTCGGTTCCGCGACTGAAATAAATACGTTCAAAACTACAGGACCTTTTTTCTCCGGGGTCGCGAACCAAATCGTGTTTTACTCTTCCGTCTTTCTTTATTACTAAAGCATGACCGGGTTTTACCTCGTGAATTTTTTCGAACGGAACGTTAAAGGTAGTTTGAATAGCCGGACGTTCAGAAGCCACCACCACCACTTCATCATCGTAATAATAATATGCAGGGCGAATTCCATTAGGGTCGCGAAGGACGAAGGCATCGCCATGACCAAACATACCGGCCATGGCATAGCCGCCATCAAAATCTTTTGCGGAGCGTGAAAGAATTCTGCGCACGCTGAGTTCGTTTACAATAAAATCGGTAATTTCTTTATTGCCGTAGCCCTGGTCTTTATACTTGTCGAAAATCTTTTGTACTTCATCGTCCAGAAAGTGGCCGATTTTTTCCATTACGGTAATCGTATCGCTTCGTTCGCGCGGGTGCTGACCGAGCGTAATGAGCATATCAAATTGCTCTTCTACGTTCGTCATATTGAAATTACCTGCCAGCGCAAGGTTTCGTGTCATCCAGTTGTTTTCGCGGATGAAGGGATGGCAATAACTATCGGTGTTTCTTCCGTAAGTTCCATACCGCAAATGACCTAGGAGTAACTCGCCAATAAAAGGACTATTTCGCTTATACCAATCTGCCTCGGCAACCGGATTATCGAGCGGTTTTCTGTCTTTAGGAAACGTATCGAAAATCTGACTGAACACATCTACAATTGCCTGATTGGAAGTGCTGCGGATGCGGTTGATGAAATGACTGCCGGGATGCGGGTCGAGTTTGATGACTGCTGCACCGGCACCATCCTGCCCGCGATTGTGCTGCTTTTCCATAAGCAGGTACAACTTATTAAGGCCATACGCTACGGTACGGTATTTTTCTACATAAAATTCGATTGGTTTGAGCAGTCGGATGAGGGCTATTCCGCACTCGTGTTTAATTGGGTCGCTCATATAAAGAGAGCGCAAATGTAAATTTTAAGTTTGAAGTTTAGGGGTTGCTGTGGCGATTGCCATTTAAAAAATGTATGACTATCCGTTTGTTTACCTAAACTCATACCAGGCGGCTTCAACCGAAGC
>CAZBPG010000072.1:0-8110 GCA_964493695.1 uncultured Chitinophaga sp.
GCAAATGCAGGATAAAAGGAAATTTTCTGTTTAAGGCGACTAAAGTCGCCAGCAACTAGTAACTTGGGTTAACTACTCATAGGTAAGCCGGCCATCGCCTGCTCAGCGGAGCAGGGCATCAAAACAGTTGTCGGCATTGCCTGTGCAGCGGAGCAGAGCACCCAACGGGTTCCATGCATCAATCTCTCAGCAGAGCAGGGCATTCAACGGACTCCATCTACTGCCTGCCCGGCAAAGCAGGGCATCCAACGGACTCCAGGCATCAACCTCTCAGCAGAGCAGGGCATCCAACGGACTCCAGGCATTGACCTCTCAGCAGAGTAGGGCATCCAACGGGTTCCATGCATCAACCTCTCAGCAGAGCAGGGCATCTAACGGGCTCCAGGCATTGACCTCTCAGCGGAGCAGGGCATCCAACGGACTCCAGGCATCAACCTCTCGGCAGAGCAGGGCATCCAACGGACTCCATCTATTGATTTCTCAAAAGGGAGCAGAGCCCGATTGCAAAAAAGTGTAAAATAGTTTTTCCGGTTTTATGGAAAAATTCCACGGCAGCATCTATCAGTAAACAATTTTTTCTAACAACTAAAAACAAGAATTATGAAAAAGACCTGGAGTTATTTCGTAAACCCCTTTTTGGTTCTGGGTAAAAAGAACTTTAAGAAAGCAGTGAAAATTTCTACTTACCACGACAGCGCCCTGCTGGCTGCTTCGGGCGACCCGTTTTATGCGGCCATGTATGCCTCTTACCATCCGTTCCATCTGGCATTGGTGGCGGCTTACAATACCTGGAAAACGGCAGGCGGTATGCAGAAGGGTTCAACCTTAACCGTGGGCGAGTTGCTCAACACGCTGAGCCCGCTTAAGATTAATGCCTGGGATGCTCAGGTGCAGGTGGTGCTGCCCAAAGGCTCGCCCGATTATGTAGCAGTGCTGCCCAACGGCCACCAGCCGTTTCAGGAAGGCGAAATTGACGAGCGCATCAATGCTGTGCAGCAGTTAGGTTTGGCTTTGGTGCCTTTTGCAGGGCTGGCAGCAACCAAAGCAGATGTAGATACTTTTCACGGACAACTGAATACGGCACGTAATACGCAGTTGGGTAAAAAGGGCGATACGGAGCATTTCAGCGATATGCTTCGCGACAAGATTACCGAGGCCATGGTGGCCATGTATGCCAATATGGGTTTGTGTATCAACAACCATCCGGCAGAACCGGTAGAACTGGAACCGCTGTTCGATTTAGATACTGTCCGCAGTCATTATCAGTCGGTGTTTGCGGGTATATTGAGCGGGAACGAAAACAAACTGCTTCTGGAGCGCACCTTTACCGCGCTTGACGAAATGCGCCTGCAAAGCAAAGCGGGTACCAAGTTAGGTTTTTACATGTCGGCCAATGCCGAAGACGGCCCTGCCGGGTATACCGTAATAGAAGTGGCGGCTAATTCGAAGCTGATAGTAAATGTTACCGATTTTGGCCCGCTTACCAATCGCTTTCTGCATGTTATTAATACCGAAGTTACCAAAGGGGAATACAAAGTGCAGATAATTTAAGCAGAAGTTTAGTGTAGTTGTAGTTGCCATAACAAACGTGCCACGGTTTAAAACCGTGGCACGCTTACTTTAAGCGCATAGCCATTGCAGGGGTGGTTTTTTGTTGCTGCTCGCTTAACTAAACCGTAACCGGATAACTTTGTATTTATGGCCAATTGTTTCCTGCCGTTTGCGTTTGGAACTTTAAACTTCAAACTCTACCTTAGCCGTATCGTTCCCTTATGAAACACCTCCTCACCTTCCTTACTGCCTTTGTCCTTTGCTCTGCTGCGCTTACCGCACAAACCCCGCCCGACACCCTCTGGACCATAGCCCGCAACGGGGGCCTGGAAGACGAAGCCTGGGCCCTGTGTGCCGATGACAGCAACTATCTTTACTGGGCTACTTTTCAGAAAGAAAATGCTATTAAAGAGCAGTTTGTAATTTATAAACTCGATGAAGCCGGAAACCAGATTTGGGAAAGCAAACACTATGGCATTACCTGGTGGAACCGCGCATTTGCCATAAAAGAAAAAGATGATTACGTATACGCTGCCGGCACCGGTGCCATTAACGGGGTGCTGAACGGGCCTATAGATGCGGTAATTATCTGCTACCGCAAAAGCGATGGCGATACGGTCTGGATACGGCATTACAATCAGGGTTACGGCTACGAAGAAATTGACGGGCTTGAACTGCAGCCCGATGGCATTTACCTCAGCGGCTGGACAAAAAGTGCCGGTGGTGCCGAGCAGCAGGACATCCTGCTGCTGAAAATGGATTACAACGGAAACTTTCTGGACACCGCCATTTGGGGCAGCCCCGGTTTTGATGAAGCCAATGGCGAAATGGTGATGGACGACAGCACTATTTATGTGGCCGGTCGCTGGAACGCCACCGGTGCCGCTTCGTTATTTGATGGAGAAAGTCTTATTGCTTCTTTTAACCGCAGCGATTTATCGTTTAAAGATTCCGCCATTTACGATGGCGGTAATTTTATGGACGATGCCCTCGGCCTCGGCACCGATGGAACTTACCTGTATGCCGTGGGTTACTCCACCAACTTCGGCAACAGCCAGCAAATGCTCCTTTTAAAATACGACAAGCAGCTGAATTTAATTTGGGATACAGCCTGGGGCGGCACCGGTAACGAATTTGCCCGGGGCATTATTCAGGCAGCCGATGGCACCCTGCTCATAGCCGGCAACATTTCCTCCGCTCCCTCCGCCCCTACCGATATCTTCCTGATGAACATCACCACCGGTGGGCACATCCTCTGGTATCAAACCCTCCCCACCGACTCCATCGACCTTTCGCACAACATCATTCAGCACAACGGCTATGTATACATCACCGCCAACTCCAAATCGCCCGGCAGCCCTCACTACGATGCCTGGCTCCTTAAAATAGGCTTAGCCGTTAACGGCATAAACGAAACCGTTAACGGGGTATCCGGCATCTGCCTTTACCCCAATCCGGTTTCAAATCAGGAAATAGAAGTAGAAGTAAGCGCTGACTTAACCGGCAGCCAAATCCAAATCTTTGATACAAAGGGCGAACTTGTATTCCAATCTAAAATCCAAAATCTAAAATCTAAAATCAGTCTCCCTTCCATCCCTTCCGGTCTTTACATCGCCAAATGCGGACCAATCAGCCGCAAGTTCATTAAACTGCCCGCGTTTGGATATTAAAAAACGGCTGTTATCTTTGCGCGCTCAAATAAAAAAAGAAGAAGTCATGCAAGTAACAGCAGAAGTAAAAAAGAAGTTATTTAAGGAATATGGTGGTTCAGAAAAGAACACCGGCTCTACCGAAGCGCAAATCGCTTTGTTTACCGAAAGAATCAACCACGTAAGCGAGCATCTCGGAACCAACAAACAGGATCACAGCAACACCCGTTCATTGGTTCGCATGGTAGGCCAGCGCAGAAGACTGCTGAACTACTTAATGAAAACAGACCTTACCGGTTACCGTAAGTTGATTGAAAAATTAGGAATCAGAAAATAACATACTCAAAATGAAAGGATGGCAATAGCTATCCTTTCATTTTTTTAAACTAAAAACCAAACAGAAATAAAAAACAATTTTTTCCCGATTCCCCTTCAGGGGTTAGGGGTGATGAAAACGTCCGGGTAGGTTTTGGGATGGACCCTGACGAAAAACTAAACAAGGCAAATTGCCTTCCCCTCCTCTTAAAAAAGATTAGCTGATTAGCCGATGAGTTGATTAGCAAATGAAAAACCAAAACAGATTATCTCCCTTGCATTAGCATCTGCTAATTTGCTAATTAATTAATCTGCTAATTCAACCAAGTAATCAATAAACAATACAAACAATAAATACAAAACAATGAACATCATCAAAAAGACAATCGACCTCGGAGGAGGGCGACTAATAGAAATAGAAACAGGCAAGTTGGCTAAACAGGCCGATGGCTCTGCTATGGTTAAATATGGCAATACCATGTTGCTCGCAACCGTATGTGCCGATAAGGATGCCAAAGAAGGCGTTGACTTTATGCCGCTCACGGTGGAATACCGCGAAAACATGGCTTCGGTAGGAAGAATCCCCGGAAGCTTTTTCAAACGCGAAGCAAGAGCCAGCGATGATGAAATCCTTGTGTCACGTTTAATTGACCGGGCACTTCGTCCGTTGTTCCCTGAAGATTACCATGCAAACGTAGTAGTGCAGGTAACTTTAGTTTCTGGCGACTTAAATGAATTGCCGGACGCTTTGGCTTGCTTAGCTGCTTCTGCCGCTCTTGCAGTTTCCGATATTCCTTTCAACGGACCAATATCTGAAGTTCGCGTGGCGAAGATTGATGGCAAACTGGTTATCAACCCAACTAAGACAGCCGTTGAAACCGCAGATATTGATTTGATAGTGGCTGCGTCTGAACAATCTATTGTAATGGTAGAAGGCGAAATGAACGAAGTTAGCGAAGCCGACATGGTAGAAGCTATCATGTTTGCGCACGATGCTATCAAGGCACAGGTTAAGGTGCTGAACGAATTACAGGTTGAAACTAATAACACAGTAAAGAGAACTTACGTTCACGAAAAACACAACGAAGAACTTCGCGCTAAGTTGAATGCATTCTGCTACGATAAATGCACAGTAGTTGCCGCTTCCGAAACCAACGACAAGAAACTTCGTAGTGCTGCTTTTAAAGCCATTAAAGAAGAGTTCTTAGCCACCCTTACTGACGAAGAGAAAAAAGAAAATGCATTCTTACTTGGTTTATACTGGGGCGGAGTGGAATATAATGCGGTGCGCGATGTAATGCTCGCACAGAACAAACGCCTTGACGGACGTAAGATGGATGAGGTTCGCCCTATCTGGAGCGAAGTTGGTTATCTGCCCGGTCCTCACGGTTCGGCTTTGTTTACCCGCGGAGAAACTCAGTCTTTAACTACAGTTACTCTCGGAACTAAACTCGATGCCCAGTTAATTGACGGAGCCATCTTCAACTACGATAAGAAATTCCTGTTGCACTACAACTTCCCTCCTTTCTCGGTTGGTGAAGCCCGCGCACCACGCGGAGTAGGCAGAAGAGAAGTTGGTCACGGTAACTTAGCACACCGGGCTATTTCGAAGGTAATGCCTAAAGAAACCCCTTATACTATCCGTATCGTTTCTGATATCTTAGAATCGAACGGTTCGTCATCTATGGCAACAGTTTGTGCAGGTATTCTGGCTTTGATGGATACCGGTGTTCAGATTAAGAAAGCGGTTTCGGGAATTGCGATGGGTTTAATCAGCAACGAAGAAACCGGTAAGTACGTTATCCTTTCCGATATTCTTGGCGATGAAGACCACTTAGGCGATATGGATTTTAAAGTTTGCGGAACCGAAAAGGGAATCACCGCTTGCCAAATGGATATTAAAATCAAAGGTCTTTCGCGTCAATTACTGACAGAAGCCCTTGACCAGGCTAAGCGTGGTCGTTTGCACATTCTTGGCGAAATGAATAAAACACTTTCTGCACCACGTGCCGATTACAAACCTCATGCACCACGTGTAGAAATGATCATGATTGAGAAAGAATACATCGGAGCAATCATAGGACCTGGAGGAAAAGTAATTCAGGAAATGCAGCGCGAAACCGGTACTACTATTCAAATTGAAGAAGTAGGTAACCAGGGTAAGATTGAAATCTTCTCGCCAAATAAAGAGGGTATTGATGCCGCTATGCGCAGGATAAAAGGAATTGTAGCCGTGCCTGAAATTGGCGATGTTTACGAAGCTACCGTGAAATCAATTATGCCTTACGGTGCATTCGTTGAGTTCATGCCGGGCAAACAAGGGTTACTGCACATCTCCGAAGTTTCTCACAAACGTCTTGATACTTTAAACGGGGTGTTGAAAGAGAATGAAGTGATTAAAGTGAAACTGCTGGGTATTGATAACAAAACCGGCAAGTTCAAATTAAGCCGCAAGGTTTTATTAGACCCGCCTTCTAATAACTAAGACCATCTTTTCTTAATCAAAGGGGCGATGAAGTTTTTCATCGCCCCTTTTTTGGGTTTGGGCAAATTCATTTTTGCCTATCCACCAAATCTGAATAGCTTTGTTTGTGCATTTCGGCTGTTAAATCCCGAAATCCTTATTCCAAAATTTAAAACTACAACATGCCTCATTATCAAAAGCGCGGTAAGGTTCCTCATAAGCGACATACACAATTCAAAAAGCCAAAGGGTGGATTGTATAGCGAGGAACTGGTTTCTACCGAAGGCTTCAATAGCCTTTACTCTATTATATACCACTGCCATCCGCCAACACTGGTAAAGAAGATTGATGAGCCGATTGATGTAACACCGAAAATTGCCCTGCAGAAGAACATGCAAAATCGTTGTTACATAGGGTTTAATGTTCAGCCGGTGGAAGACTTTCTAAAGTCGAGGGTTCCGGTTTTGGGGAATAACGATTGTCATATTGTGTTGGCCGCGCCTCAGAAATCAACCAAAGGTTATTTCTATAAGAACAGCGATGCCGATGAAGTAATTTTTGTGCATGAAGGCACCGGAGTAATGAAATCTATCTTCGGAGAGTTGAAGTTTGATTATGGCGATTACATTGTCATTCCGCGTGGCACTACATACCAAATGGATTTTGATACCAAGAATAACCGCTTGTTCATTGTAGAATCCTTCTCTCCTATTCAATATCCCAAGCGATACAGGAATGAATTCGGGCAGTTGCTGGAACATGCGCCTTTCTGCGAACGCGATATCCGCGCTCCGCAAAATATGACCACCACCGACCGTAAGGGAGATTTTCTTGTTTACATCAAGAAGCAGGGTTTGCTTTATCCTTATCATTATGCCTCGCATCCATTTGATGCAGTAGGCTGGGATGGCAACCACTATCCCTACATCTTCTCTATTCATGATTTTGAACCGATAACCGGAAGGGTGCATCAGCCGCCACCGGTGCATCAGACTTTTGAGGCGCACAATTTTGTTATCTGCTCGTTTGTACCACGTAAGTATGATTACCATCCACAAGCCATTCCCGCGCCTTATAACCACAGCAATGTTGACAGCGATGAAGTGCTGTATTATGTTGACGGTGATTTTATGAGTCGTAAGCACGTAGAGCGGGGAATGATAACGCTGCATCCTATTGGTATTCCGCACGGGCCACATCCGGGAACGGTGGAGAAGTCTATAGGCAAGGAGGAAACTAAAGAGTTGGCAGTAATGGTAGATACCTTTAAGCCGCTTTGGTTAACAGAAGATGCGGAGAAAATTGAAGATGGTTCTTATTATCGGTCGTGGGTAGAATGATATTGTGTGAAGGTGTTTAGGGGCTAAAGTGCTGACGTAAGATTTGTGCGAATGTGTTGAGGTGTTTAAGTGTTGATGTAAGGCAATCTTGTGTTAACATTAACTCTGTAAATAACTCGCTCTTCAATACAATAAAATGCAATGGCAAAAGTTGAACGGTTTGAGGATTTAGATTGTTGGAAGGCAGCCAGAGAATTAGTGAATTATGTTTATGATTTATGTGAAAAAGAAAGATTATCGAAAGATTATTTCACTGTCAAACAAATTCGTTCGGCATCTGTTTCTTCTAAAATAAATATTGCGGAGGGTTTTGGAAGATTCAGCAAGAAAGAGTTTGTCAGGTTTTTGGAAGTATCGCAAGCTTCTGGTTTAGAAGTAAGAAGCTTATCTTACATTTTAATTGATAGAAAATACATTTCGAAGAATGAATTTGAAGAGTTGCAAGCAAAAACGAACAAAGTAGTTAATCTGGTAAACGGACTTATAAGATACTTAGGCGGACATAAAGAATAAATAGGAAACCACTTCAACACTTAAACACCTTAACACATTAATACAAAAAGTATGGAAACTGAAACAATAGAAAAAACTAAAGCAAACATTACTGAAGACTTCCTCCCCCTCAACGGCACCGACCATGTGGAGTTTTATGTAGGCAATGCCAAGCAAAGTGCCTATTACTATCAGAGTGCATGGGGTTATGAACTGGTAGCTTATGCAGGACCGGAAACCGGTGTGCGTGATAAGGCAAGTTATGTGTTGCAGCAGGGTAAAATACGGCTGGTGCTTAC
>CAZBPG010000072.1:8120-8728 GCA_964493695.1 uncultured Chitinophaga sp.
TTCTTCTATTCTGCCCGATACTGAAATAGCGAAACATCATTCCTTACATGGCGATGGGGTTAAAGTTCTTGCACTTTCGGTTGACGATGCACGTAAAAGTTTTGCCGAAACAACTAAGCGCGGAGGGGTTGCTGTTATGGAGCCAACGGTTTATAAAGATGAGGCTGGCGAAGTAGTTATCAGTGCCATTAAAACTTATGGTGAAACCATTCACAAGTTTGTGGAGCGCAAGAATTACAGGGGCGCTTTTCTTCCGGGTTACACGGCTAAGAAATCGAACGTGGAGGTGAGGGGAGTTGGTCTAAAGCACGTAGACCATTGCGTGGGCAATGTAGAGTTAGGTAAGATGAACGAGTGGGTGAAATTCTACGAAGATGTAATGGGTTTTAAACTCATTATTACTTTCGATGATCAGGATATTTCTACCGAGTATTCAGCCCTGATGAGTAAAGTGGTGAGCAACGGTAACGGTTATGTAAAATTCCCTATTAACGAACCGGCTGACGGTAAAAGGAAAAGCCAGATTGAGGAATACATTGAGTTTTACAAAGGTGCCGGTGTGCAGCACATTGCTATTATCACCGATGATATTATTGCTACCGTTACCG
>CAZBPG010000072.1:8738-19887 GCA_964493695.1 uncultured Chitinophaga sp.
CATTGAGTTTCTTTATGTGCCCGAGGTTTATTATGACGATGTATGGAAACGGGTAGGAAAGATTAACGAGGACGTAAACAAGATTAAAGAGTTAAACATTCTCGTTGACCGCGATGATGAGGGCTACCTTCTTCAACTATTTACCAAGCCTGTTCAGGACAGGCCAACCGTGTTCTACGAAATTATTCAGCGCTGCGGAGCCAAGAGTTTTGGTAAAGGAAATTTCAAAGCCTTGTTCGAAGCAATTGAAAGAGAACAGGAACTTCGGGGAAACCTTTGATTGTGTTAATGTGCGAAGGTGTTTAAGTGTTAAAGTAAATACAGTTTTCGCTTACACACCTTCGCACCTAAACACATATACACGCAATCACACATGATTCTAAAAGGAAAAGTAGTCTGGCTCACCGGTGCATCTTCGGGTATTGGCGAAGCACTGGCGTATGCACTGGCTAAAGAAGGCGCCCTGCTTGTTCTTTCGGCCAGAAGAAAAGAAGAACTGGAACGCGTGGCAGCTGATTGCCAAATCTCGACCGGTAACTGTTTGATTCTGCCTTTAGATTTAGCCGATTCAGCAAGTTTTGAAGAGAAGAAGAAGGAAGTGCTGAAAAAATTCGGACGGATAGATATACTGATAAACAATGGTGGTGTCAGTCAGCGTTCGCTTGCCAAAGATACCGGCATTGAAGTAGACCGGAAGCTTTTTGAAATCAATTTTTTCGGAACTGTTGCGCTGACTAAAGTTCTTCTTCCTGATTTCATTACACAGAAAAGCGGAATGATTGTAACCGTTACCAGCGCGGTGGGTAAATTCGGTTCGCCCTGGCGCAGTGGTTACAGCGCCAGCAAACATGCCCTGCATGGTTTCTTCGATTCGCTACGCGCAGAGGTGCATGACGATAACGTAAAGGTGTTACTTGTGTGTCCGGGTTTTATTCAAACCAACGTGTCGCACAATGCGCTCACCGGCACCGGTGAAAAACTGGGCAGCATGGATAAAGCAACAGCGAATGGCTTAACTGCAGAAGACTGTGCCTCTCAAATTGTTTCAGCCATTAAAAATGAGCGGGAGGAAATTGTGGTTGCCAAAATAAAAGAAAGGGTTGCCGTGTTTGCCAAACGCATGGTGCCTGCCGTGTTCTCCGTTATGATACGGAAGATGGCCGTCAGATAACCTCAGCCCCTTTACGAAGTTTAAAACGTGGTGGATTCACCACGTTTTTAGTTAAAATCAGGAAAACACCAACGAAAGACAAAAGTGCACCGTCAGCCATCGGGGGATCACTTTTTGTTGCCAGCAGTGCACCTTTATGACGGTGTACTTTTCCCTTTTAGCTGTTTTTTGAAGGGTTTTCTCGAAGAATATATCGGAAAATGGAAACAACAATTAAAAGGCAATGATCTTACCGGTTTCAGTTACTGTTGGTTTGGTGGAATGAAAGAAGATTAGATTTGGATAACTAGTCAATTTCTAAAAGCCACAGAAAAAACACCCCGTTCTCACCAACCCAAAACCATTTGCCTTTTACTTTTTTCATTGCAGGTATGTGGACCATCAACTCCTGCAAAAAAGAAACCCGACACCGGTATTGATAAAGAGTTGCTCGATACACATGCCGATGACTACGGTTGGGTTTGGGGCGCGGTAAATGCAAAGGGCCCCGTGGAAATAACGGCAGAGAAAAAAGGCAAAGTTTGTGTGGGCTGCCACCTGCAGGAAGACAACATTGACATGATACTGATGAACAAGTATTTTACCTGAAAGAAGTGTAAAAAAACGAAGTGTGGTTATTTTTATTTTAAATCGAAAAATTAAAGTGTTTTATTGCACGAAATAAGCAAAACAAAGTATGGCAAAATCTCAACAAACATTTGGTAAAAAGGATTTAGAAAAGAATCGGTTAAAGAAAAGAAAGGAGAAGGAAGAAAAGATGGAGGCGCGCAAAGCAAACGCTAAGAAAGGCGATTTCGAAAGCATGATTGCCTATGTAGATGAATACGGAAACATTACCGATACACCACCGGACCCTTCAAAGAAAAAAGTGGTAGATGCCAGCACGATAGAAATTGGTGTACCTAAACGCGAAAAAGTAGTAGAAGAAACCGTGCGCACCGGTAAGGTAAAGTTCTTTAATACCGATAAAGGCTTTGGGTTTATTGAACAAAAGAATACCGGTGAAGAATTTTTTGTGCACGTAAACGGCTTGATAGATAACATTAAAGAAAACGACAGCGTTACGTTTGAACTGGAGCGTGGAAACAAAGGCATGAATGCCGTGCGGGTAAAGAAACTGTAAGCCCAAACACTTTCGGCAGGCAACAAAACACCCTTCGCGGTTTTTATTGCAACATCTCCAGCAACTCTTCCATCTTTTGTGTCACCGGATTGAAAGTAATGTTTGCCTGATTGTAAAAAGGCAAGCGTTCCTGTAGTTTTTCGTGAATAAAATTCTTCAGGCCCGCTTCATCTAAATCTTTCAGCAGGGGGCGTTCTTCCAAATCGGTATTCTTCAACCGGCTGAACAGAACACCTTCCTCTACATTTAAGAAAACAACCACTCCCCTCCTCTTCATCCATTCCATGTTATCGAAATGACAAGGAGTTCCCCCACCGGTAGAAATCACTTTGTTGTTTATATCCATCGTGCGCAGGGTTTCGCTTTCAATAGCACGAAAAAAAGGCAAACCGTTCTGCTCCACAATCTCTTTTATGGTGTGAACATTCTCTTCGTGCGCTTTATAATGATTAATCACCGCAGTATCTAAATCAATGAACTGCAAGGCAAGTTTAGCCGCCAGCTTTTTACCGAAAGTTGTTTTACCACTGCCCATAAATCCTGTAAGGAAAATTGTCATGCTGCACTATCGAACATTAACACATAAACACTTTCACACCTTAACACATGTTTACTTAACGGTTACCCTCGGGTCAAGTATCGAATAAAGTATATCGGTAAAAATGTTCATCACCACAAAAATAAAAGCCACAAACAACACCGAACCCATCACAATAGGAAAGTCGAAGGAGAGCAGGGATTCAATTGTTTGCAGACCAAGACCTTTGTAATCGAACACCTTTTCAATAAAAAACGCACCGGTAAGCAAAGCCGCCAGCCAACCGGATATAGAAGTAACCACCGGGTTCATAGCGTTGCGCAAGCCATGCTTAAACACCACCTGATAATAACTAAGTCCCTTTGCCTTAGCCGTGCGTATGTAATCCTGGCTCATCACATCGAGCATACTGCTTCGTGTGAGCTGTGTGATGATGGCAATAGGACGAACACCCAGCGCAATCATCGGCAGCCAAAGGTTCTTCCAGATAGTTACCGTTTCCCCCATGTAATCCATATCGGTAAGTGAGCCGCGCACATTCAGGTGCGTCCAGTCGCTCAGATAATAGCCAAACACCATGGCCAAAATTATTCCGCTGAAGTAAGCCGGCTGCGAAATACCAAAGGTACTCATCACCAGAATAGCATTATCCCAAAACGAATACTGTTTAATAGCGGCAAAAACACCAAGAATAATTCCAAAGAACGAAGCCATAGCCATGGCGGAAATGGCAAGAACAAACGTTGGATAAATCTTTTCGCCTAAAACTTCACTCACCTTCCTTCGGGTTTGAAAAGACTTACCGAGATAGGGTGCTTTAAACACTAGCGAAACCGAACCCATCGTAACCAGTTTTGTAAACATCACTTCATCGGGATTCAGATGCGAAGGCGCATCTTCATCTTCCAGCGAATTAAGAGACAGAGGAGAAATATCATTAAAGTAAAGCATCAACCGGTGATACCACGGCAGGTTTAAGCGAAACTCTTTCTCAATAGCTTTCACAGAAGATACATCGGCACGCTGTCCGAGCGTCATCCGTGCCGAGTTAACCGGCAGCACATTGAACAAAAGAAAAATAACAAACACCACCCCCACCATTACCAGTGAGCCGTTCAGCAAACGCTTAACAATGAATTTGAGTAGGTGCATAAGTATCGGTGCCACGGTTCAGAACAGTGGCACCGGTATTTTATTTTTTAAATGATTGTCCGTAAAGATATACCAACAGCCCTTTCACGCAAAGCTCGCAGAGAAACAGCCCGCAAAGAACGCAAAATAACGAGATTGTCTGTTGTATTCTTTGTGGTGCTTTGCGCAAACCTTTTGCGTACTTTGCGTGAAATTGTATTTGGTATATGAAAGCGGACAATCATTATTTTTTTAAATAAGTTTTATTCAACTCCTCCACCGTTGGCAATTTACGGTAATGCCATTTATTCTCTACAACACCATTTTTAAACAACACCAATCCCGGATTAGAACGGATGATTGTTTTCAAAGGAGTTTCATCGGCACTGTAAAACGAATAAGCGGTTTGATTCCGGTGGCGGAACTCATCTACATGTCCGTCATTCAAAGTAACAGCATAAAACTTCACACCTGCTTTTTCGGCAGCAGTAGCAATTTCATTCAGCTGTTTGAAAGCATGTTCGTGCGTTTTGTTCAGGTTGTAACTAACCACCATCAAAGAATAGTTCGGGTCGTGAAGAAGCGAGTCGGTAACATCACCACCTTCATCGTTCTCAATGCGCAGGTTGGTAATTTTGGCAGGAATACCCGGGTCGAGGACTTTATCCTTGCGCTCTAACATACTATCGTATTCGGCATAATCCATTTTGCCTTTCATTACATCATCGTAACTGAACTCTTTCGGTTCACCGGTTTTGTTGCTGCGGTAAACAAAAATCATTTCCACTTTAGCCGGCTTCTTCTCCTTACGTAAATCGTTGATGTCATTCCCAATCTTATAAGGGCGGAAGTCAATCACCGGTTCGTTGCCGTAAACATTATAAAGGCAGAAGATAAGCGCAGCCGCTCCGGAGGTGTAAGCCAGGAATCCTCTGGTTAAATCGTTAAACACCGGACGAACAAACTTTACGTTGAGTACAAGTATCAGAATCATCAAATCGAGAATCACATCTTTATAGAAAGTCTCCCACGGCTTCAGCTTAATAAAATCGCCAAAGCAGCCACAGTCGGTTACTTTCATTTTGCTTTCTGTAAACTCTGCGGTAAAGAATAACCCCGAGAACTTACTCACCAGAAAGATTAATACCAACACTCCTACCGAAAAGAAAACAAGATTGATACGTTGTGATTGTTTTTTGGGGAAAGCTACTGCAGCAACCACCAGCATAACCACAGCGGATGCCAGCATAAAAGGTTTAGTAATGCCGTAACCTGATAAGAAAGTGTAACCGGTAAGGAAAGTAAAGAACAAAGTAAGCAACCAGATAATGCCTACAGTAAAACGGGGCTTCCATCCTATCAGTAATACAAAGCCCACAAACAACTCCATGGCAATCATAGTTACTGCCATAAAAGTTGACCACGTAGCCAGGTACTCCCACAACGGACGCAAGCCTTCACCGGCAAAGGCTTCGAAGTATTCGTGCATCTTATAACCTGTGCCAAGCGGGTCAACCGCTTTTACAAAACCGGAGAAGATGAAAAAACAACCGATAAAATCCTGCAGGAAAGTGATAAGGATGTTAGGCGGACGTTTTACTACAAAACGGATAAGAGCCAACCCAAACGCAGCAGCCGCAACAATAGCAAAAATGGTGTAGACAGTCATGGTTTATTTTTCGTTTAGTTTTATAAGTGCAAATACAGAGTAGTTGACAATATCGTGGTAACCGGCATCAATCCCTTCGCTTATCAGCGTTTTGCCTTCGTTATCTTCAATCTGTTTAATGCGGAGCAATTTCATCAGTATCAAGTCGGTGAAAGAACTTACCCGCATATCGCGCCAGGCTTCCCCGTAATCATGGTTCTTAGCCAGCATCAGTTTCTTTATCTCCGCAATCTCTGTGTCGTATAAGCCAAGTGCTTCCTCCTCCTTCAACTCCAACCGGTTGTCGTCCTTCAGTTTCAACTGAATCAAACCCATAACCGCATAATTGATAAGTCCGATAAACTCCGAACGCTCATCTTCATCTACCATCTTGGCTTTTGCATCTTCTATAGTTTGAATGCGTTGTGCTTTAATAAAAAGTTGGTCGGTAAGTGATTTAGGTCTCAACACACGCCAGGAAGTTCCGTAGTCGTGCGTTTTCTTCTGAAAAATTTCGCGGCACTTTTTAATCTGCTCGTCAAACTGTGTAGAAGTATTGTTCGCCATCGGTTCAAAAATAGACGGAAATGATAATTTCGAAAGCTGAATTAAGATTCTTTACCAACATGACCATCAACTGCCGAGGCCAATTACTCGATTTATCTGTTCCCAAAGTAACGGGCATACTGAACATTACCCCTGATTCGTTTTATGACGGAGGTAAACTCAGCACTGAAACAGAAGTGTTGGCGAAGGCAGAGCAAATGCTGAACGAGGGAGCACATATCCTCGATATAGGTGGAATGAGTTCGCGGCCGGGTGCAGAAATAATTCCCGAAGAAGAAGAATTGAAACGTGTGTTGCCTCATATCAAAAACATTGCACAAAAATTTCCTCTTGCCATTCTATCAGTTGATACCATTCGGGCAAAAGTGGCGGATGAAAGTTTGAAAGCAGGCGCGCACATCATCAATGATATTTCGGCAGGACGATTTGATAAAGCCATGATTCCAACCGTTGCTAAACATAAAGTTCCATTTGTAATCATGCACATGCAAGGCTTGCCAAACAACATGCAGCAAAACCCGAATTACGAAAACGTAACCACCGAAGTGATGGATTTTTTTGCAGAGAGAATTTCTGTTTGCCGCAAAGCCGGAATAATGGATTTGATTTTAGACCCTGGATTTGGCTTTGGAAAAACCATTGAACACAATTATACTTTACTCCGCAACCTTAAATATTTTCCCAATCTCAACTTACCAATACTGGCCGGTGTTTCACGAAAAGGAATGATATACAAAACACTTGGTGTAAATGCTGAACAGGCATTGAACGGAACTACATCTGCCAACACTATTGCGTTAATGAACGGAGCGCATATTCTTCGCGTGCATGATGTAAAGGAAGCTGCGGAAGCAGTTAAAATTGTCGGACAGTTAAAGCAGGCGTAATTCAAAAAAATTATTTTGCAGCTCTGTTTATGACGATAAAAAATGTTCTGATCTTCCTGTTTACATTTATTGCCTTGGCTTTGCAGGCAACGGTTCATTTAATCAATTTCAGTTACCCCAATTACGAGCCAAACAGTTTAAGCGTGTTTGTAGGCGATACCATTTTATGGAAAGGTGACTTTACGCGATTCCCCTTGTTCTCCGGCACTATCCCTCAGGGTGCACAAAGTTTTTCGGCTACCGAAAGCGATTCGTTTAAATATTTGGTTGCTGCTGCGGGAACATATAAGTTCCAGTGTCCGCCCTACCGTAGCAATGGTATGTCCGGTTATTTCATAGCCTTAACACGCGATAAAATAAAATCGGTTGAAAATGATAGCTCAAACGTGTATATCAATTTCATCGGCAACTCATTTCATTTGGTAACTCCCGATGTTTTGCCACATGGCATTTATAGTATTTCTATTACCGGGAAAGGAGGACTTCCCATTTATAGCGGTCAATTGAAACCTGACGAAAAAGACATCTGGATTGCAACTGCAGAGTTTCCACCGGGCAGCTACATGCTTACCGTTACCGATGGACAACATATTTTTGGAAGGAGGTTCAGTAAGTAACCGGTTCTCACTTTCGCATTTTACATACCAAATCCCAAATAACTACCCCAACACTCACTGCAATATTCAAAGAATGCTTCATGCCGTATTGAGGAATTTCAATCACCATATCAGAACCGGAAACAACTTCCTGCTCCACACCATCTACCTCATTCCCGAAAACAACGGCATACTTCTCTCCTGCTGCTGGAATAAAATCATTCAGCATGGTTGCGCGTTCCGCCTGCTCAATCGAAACAATCTTAAAGTCTTTCTCCTTTAAATCATTAACCGCTTCTGTGGTAGTAGGAAAGTGTTGCCACGCTACCGTATCGGTTGCGCCCAATGCAGTTTTATGAATATCGCGATGGGGTGGAACACCGGTAATACCGCATAAATAAATCGCGTCAATCAAAAATGCATCAGCTGTTCTGAAAACCGATCCGACATTTAAATGACTCCGCACATTATCTAAAACAATCACGACCGGAGTTTTTGATTGCTCTTTAAATTCTTCTTTCGACAAACGCGGAAGTTCTTCATTCAACAGCTTTCTCATTACAAATTCTGTTTAAAAATTTCAGTTCGCAAAGTAATCACAGTTCTTATTTTCACGCCAATAGTTTTTGAAATACAAACAGCACACTTGTATTTCAACATAAACACTTTAACACATAAACACCTTAACACATCCGTAAGTGGCAGTTCACCGATCAATGATTAAAAGTGCGATGAGCGAAACCGAAACTCCGCTGATGAAGCAATACAACGCTTTTAAAGCAAAGTATCCGGATGCGATTCTGCTTTTTCGTGTAGGCGATTTTTATGAGACCTTTGGAGAAGATGCGAAGAAAGCCTCAGCAACTCTGGGAATCACGCTGACTAAAAGAAGTAACGGCAAAGCAAGTGAAGTTGAATTGGCCGGGTTTCCTCATCACGCTATTGATACGTACTTGCCCAAATTAGTCCGTGCGGGTTTACGAGTAGCGGTCTGCGATCAGATTGAAGACCCGAAGTTTGCCAAAGGAATTGTAAAGCGCGGTGTAACCGAAATGGTAACACCCGGAGTTGCACTTAAAGACAATATCCTCAGTACACGTAGCAATAACTTCCTTGCGTCCCTTTATTTCGAAAAGGATTTTTATGGAGTAGCTTTTTTAGACATTTCAACCGGTGAGTTTTTTATAGGCGAAGGAAACTTCTCCTATATCGAAAAAATGATTCAAACACTTTCGCCTTCAGAAGTGTTGTATCCTAAGTCGAAACAGAAAGAATTTCTACAGCAATTCGGCAGTAAGCTTTACGCTTACAAGCTTGACGACTGGATTTACAGTTATGACAATGCACAAGATACTCTTTTGAAACTTTTCGAAACCAACTCGTTGAAAGGTTTTGGTATTGAAGAGGAAAGATTCAGCGTGATTGCTGCCGGTGCCGCTATTCAATACTTACGTGATACAGAACACAACAATCTGGCGCACATCAGTAAGCTGACAAAACTGACAGATGAAAAGAACGTTTGGCTCGACCGGTTCACTATTCGTAATCTTGAATTGATTTATTCCCCGCATCAGGGAGGAAAAACATTACTGGATGTGCTGGACCTGACTACCTCACCTATGGGTGCACGAATGCTCAAGCGATGGATGGTGATGCCATTACTTGATATTCAGAAAATAAACGAGCGGTTAAATGCTGTTGAATACTTTGTCAATCATCAGGTAGAATCTGAAGAACTTAAAAAGCTTATTCGCACCATTGGCGATTTGGAGCGTTTGATTTCTAAGGTTTCATTAGAAAGAGCGAACCCGCGTGAAATGATTCAACTGAAACGCGCACTGAATTCTATTCCTTCTTTCAAACTGATTCTGTCAGCATCAAAAAACACATCGTTACAAACTGTAAGCGAACAGCTAAATCCTTCCCAAACGCTTGCAGATAAAATAGAGAAAGAAGTTTGGGAAGAGGCGGGGCCCATGATTTCCAAAGGCAATTTTATTCGCAACGAAGTAAATCTTGAGTTGGATGATTTGCGTGCCGTTAAAAATTCGGGCAAAGAATATATTGCCGGTATTCAGCAAAAAGAAATTGTAAGAACCGGGATCAACTCTTTAAAAGTCGGGTTCAATTCGGTGTTTGGGTATTTTCTTGAGGTGACCAATTCGCATAAGAGCAAAGTGCCTTCCGATTGGATTCGCAAACAAACACTCACCGGTGCGGAACGATATATTACCGAAGAGTTAAAAGAATACGAGCATAAAGTTCTTGGCGCAGAAGAAAAAATCCAAACGCTGGAAGAGAAAATTTTCGCAGAGTTAATTCAGTTCTCCAAAGATTACGTGCAAACCATTCAGCAAAATGCCGCACTTATTGCAAGGGTTGACTGTTTGCTCTCCCTAGCTGAAGTAGCTTCTAAAAACAATTACGTAAAGCCCGAACTGAACGACTCGCATGCAATTGAAATTAAAGACGGGCGACATCCGGTAATAGAAATGCAAATGGATGCGAGTGAAAAGTATATTGCCAACGATGTGTTTCTGGATAACGAGTCGCAGCAAATTCTTATCATCACCGGCCCGAACATGAGCGGTAAAAGCGCTTTGCTACGTCAGACTGCGCTGATAGTATTAATGGCACAAATCGGAAGTTACGTTCCCGCTGCATCGGCTAAAATCGGGTTGGTAGACAAAATCTTTACCCGTGTAGGAGCCAGTGATAACCTGAGTGCCGGTGAATCTACCTTCATGGTAGAAATGAATGAAACCGCTTCCATCATGAACAATCTTTCATCGCGCAGCTTAATTCTGCTCGATGAGATTGGAAGAGGAACCTCTACCTATGATGGAATTTCTATTGCCTGGAGTTTGGCGGAGTATCTTCATAACAATCCTTCAGCCAGACCCCGCACGCTTTTTGCTACGCACTACCATGAGTTAAATGAATTAGCTGAAAAGTATAATCGCATCAAAAACTTTCACGTTGCAATAAAGGAAACAAGCAGTAAGGTCATCTTCCTTCGTAAACTGGTAGAAGGCGGTACGGAACACAGTTTCGGAATTCATGTAGCTAAGATGGCGGGAATGCCCAAACAGATTGTTGACCGCGCCAATGAAATGCTGCATGAGTTAGAAAGTCAACGCCAGCAACACAGTGATTTAAAAAGTACTGTCAAGAAACTTCCTGCACAGAATTTTCAACTCAGTTTCTTCGACATGAACGACCCTAAAATGAAACGATTGGCAGAAGAAATAGAAAACATTGAAGTAAATGCCATGACACCGGTAGAGGCAATCATGAAACTTCATGAACTGAAAAAGATGCTGGAGAAAGAATAATTACAAAAACGGTTTTGAGAATTTAGCTGGGTTTCTATATTTGCATCCCCGAGAGGGAAATTTGTTCTTTCAGAAACATGCGGGAGTAGCTCAGTTGGTAGAGCGCCACCTTGCCAAGGTGGAGGTCGCGGGTTCGAGCCTCGTCTCCCGCTC
>CAZBPG010000073.1:0-19316 GCA_964493695.1 uncultured Chitinophaga sp.
AAGTTGGTTCCCGAAGTAACGGCCCCCGAATCGATAGTATAGTTGCCGTTTAATCCAAGATTGACCTGTAATACAGAGGAATCGTTAGCATTTGTAGCATCCGCAAAACCATTAGGCAGCGAACTGAAAGCGCTCAGGTTGTAAACCACACCGGAAGTGTAAGTAATTGTTCCCATGTTCAGCACGGTATCTTCACCGGGCAGCAGGTTAATTGCAAATACATTACCGCTATTGGATGAAGGTGTGCCATTGGCTGTTGTATAAATGGTAACAGTGTTTAAAGTGGCAGCACCGAAATTCTGGAGCGTCACAAATAAACTATCGGTACCGGGACAAATCGAAGAGATAATACTTGTGATACCTGCATCGTCTAATGTAGGAGTAAACTCAAAAGCACCGGGATCAGGAGTGGTAGTGCGAATGTTTCCAAGAATATCATCGGGAACTATGGCAGTTAAATTTTGCCCCATGTTATTTATACCAGCAGAAGCAGGAGCAAGGTCACCGGTAGACGGTGAAGCAAACAAAGGATTAAATTCCTTAGAGCTTGAATCCATAAAAGAAGTGGCCATCCAGTCGAAGAGGGTGGCCTGTGGTGAGCCGTTGTTTCCAAAGTAGCTGGCAGTAGAAACAGCATCTACGTATACGTCATTAAAATCAGACACAAGATTGGCGGGCAGAGTAGTGTAATGAAGCCCATACATGGCAGCGGTTCCGCCACGGGTAATTGAAACAACGTTGTTCTTAATGTTAATGCTATCAGATGTGCCAAGCACATAAATACCCCGTGTAGTAGTGGATCCACCGGTAGCAGCTGTGTTATCGAGTGAAATACTATTATGGTAGTAGTTAGAATAAAGTGAACCGGATATGTAAAATCCATTAGCGGTACCGTTATGGTTGATATTGTAGATTGCATTATTGGCTACTAAGATATCCTGTGATAATCCTCCACCGTCAGATGTTATATCAATACCGTAAAAGGCACTAGTATTCGAAGGATTAGCATCATGCGAATTGTGGATGCGGTTTTTCAGAATTTTTGTTTTCGGATTGGTTGTACCGGTAACATAAATACCTTCCAGCGTACCTGCAGTAGTTAAATTCGGACGGCTTAAATCGTTTCCGATAATCTCACAAGCGGAGGAAAGGTTAAGTCTGATACCCGTATTGTAGAAATCAACAATAGTATTGCCGCTAACTATATTGCTGTTGCAGCCCACGGCACCGGTGGTGCCATAAAGCGTGATTCCGTAATAAGGTCCACCTGATGTGCCTCCCTTAATTACGTTATTTAAAAACTGATTAGAGTTAGCATTGTTACCTGGGCCTACCGGTGTTGTTACAGATGCTGAAGCACAGATACCGCACGAATTAGTTGAGCTGGTAGATGTAACAGCGCTTAAATCAATTTCGCAATTGCTGATAATGTTGTTATCCGCATTGTTAGATAACAGGAATCCGAATCCATAAGTAGCATTGGTTCCTACAATTTTCAAACTGTCGATAGTAAAATAATCGGACCCGTTAAGGTGCAGCACATATTTTAAAGTAGAAGTGGGGTCAAAGCTCAGTGTTTCTCCTTTACCGTTAATGGTAATAGTATTGGTAACAGAAGCACCGCTTATCTGGTTAAATGAAATTTGTTCATTGTAAGGGCCAGAGCCGGGCACTACATTAAAAACTACCGGTCCGCAAATTCCGTAAGCGTTCAGGGCAGTTTCTACAGCGGTGAACGATTGAAAGTTAGTTCCGCCCGTTGCCACCGCTGAGTTGATAGTGTAGGTGCCTGTAAGTGCCAGGTTTACCGTAACTACAGTGGTATCGTTTGGTGTATTGGTATCAGCAGATCCGTTAGGGAGAGTGGTATAAGCAGTAATGTTATAGGTATTGCCTGCAGCGAAAGTAGCTACACCCATACTCAACAGGGTGGTACCGGCAGCAGGAATATTTACTGCAAATGTGTTGCCGCTGTTGGCGGTAGCAACTCCATCTACAAACGCAAAAACTGTAACAGAGGTAATAGCAGTAGCTCCGAAGTTTTGCACTGTAACGTAAACGGAATCGGTGCCGGGACATGGGTTAAAACTTATTCCGTTTGTTCCTGCATCGGTAGCTGCTACATCAAACTCGTAAGCACCAATGTCAGGTGTGGTGAGGCTGCGCGGAGCACCATTAACATCATCAGTTACACCCACCGGTGTTCCGTTATCATTCAACGTTGTGCTGGTAGGCATAAAATTACCTGAACCCGGATTGGTAAACAATGGGTTTACCGCCAGCGAATTCGAATCATTTAAAACTCCCGCCTCCCACAGGTTTAAGGTAGCATAACCGGTTCCGTTATAATGGCCAATCTCGTTCAGTCCGGCACCGTTGATGTAGTAGTTGTTATAGTCCGCAGTAAAGGTACCGGCTACATCAAAGTAAAGCCCTTGGCTTTCGCCTCCACCTGCACGGCTGATATAGATTAAGTTGTCTTTAAAATCAAGCCCGGTTGCTGCTGTGGTTTGGTGGTAAAATCCTCTTGCTCCGCAAGTAGTACAAGTAGAGTTGGCATCGTCCAGCACTATGGTATTATGATAGTGGTTTACATAATTAGAACCATTATTAAAAATTCCGTTGTGGTTTCCGTTACCATTGAAGTTATAAACCAGGTTATTAACTACCAGGTTTTCATTGCCGGCAGTGGCATCGCAGGAAGTAAAATATACCCCGTAAGCGCCTGAAGTGCTTGCTGTATTTCCGTCAAACGGATTGTGAATTTTGTTTTTAGAAACTACACAGTTTTGGCTGGCAGAGGTAAAATAAATGGCATAGAAAGTAGTCGGATTTCCGCGAAGCGGACGGCTGATTTCGTTTCCTTCAACAAGCGTTCCGTCATTACCATTCAGGTAAATACCGTATTGGTAAAAATCCTGAACAGTGTTATTAGATACTGTATTACCGGCAATGGAATTGGTGGTGCCGTTAGCCACCAGCGTAATGCCGTAATAACCACCGGCAATAGTATTACCGGTAATAGTATTGTAGTCGCAAGCAGAGTTACCGGTACCGGTGGCTGAGGTAGCTGAGTTGCTTACCGAAATTCCGGCATAATTGGAAGTTGTTACTGCACTGCCGGCATCAATTATACAATTACTTACAACGTTCGAGTCGGCATTGTTCAACAACTGCACGCCAAAACCATAGGTGCCGGTAGCGACAATGGTTAGGCTGTCAACTGTCAGGTAGTCGGTACCGTTCAGCTTTGTGGTTGCCCTTTCGTTGGTATTAGTTGCAGCGAAAGTGAGCATCTCATAATTCCCGTTAACGGTTACCGTGTTTATTGCTGAAGCTCCCGGTATCTGGTCAAGAATTACCTGCTCTGCATAAGGGCCGCTGCCCACCACCACGTTTACTATCACCGGTCCGCAAACACCAAAAGAGTTTAGATGCGAAGCCAGGTCAGTAAAGTTCCGGAAGTTAGTCCCTCCGGTTACGGCACCGCTATCTATGGTATAAATGCCCGATAAGCCCGTGTTTACACCATTGAGGTTGGTAGTGTCATTACTGGTATTTACATCAGCACCGGCACCGTTTACATCGGTTATGTATGCCTGTATATCATAAGAGGTTCCGGTTGAAAAGTTGTAAGAGCCGAGGATGATATTGGTTGAATTGCCTGAAGCCAAAGGGCCGTAAAAAGTATCAGGCACCTGCGCAACACCGTTTACCGTCCAGTTAATAATGGCTGAATCAATAATATCCGCACCTCCATTTTGAATAGTTACACTTACATCGTTACTGCCTGCACATAAAATTCCGCCTGAAGTTGAAAGCCCGGTTAAACCGGCATTAAGACCGGCAGCAGCAGAGTAAGTGATTTGAATATTAGGCCGGATTTTGTAAAGTGTGGATGTAGCGTTGAGTGTTGCAGGAGGTGCGGAGGTGCTTACCTGACCTATCACTGAGGTTTCAAACCCTGCAGTGTATTGCCAGTCGTATTTACCCGAAGAAGGATTGCCCGCTATACCGCTGCAATTCCAGTCGAAAGCAATTTCAAGACTGTTACCGGTGTATACAAACGGAGTGGTAAGCGTAAACTCCACCCATCCGGTTCCACCGGGTATGGTTTGCGCACTGTTGCTGTAAACCTGGGTAAACGAACCCGAAATGCTGGCCCAGGTGGTGGTGGTTGCCAGTGGCGGAGTGGTGGTTGAATTATTCATCCAGATATCGAACAGTGCACCGCCAAGCGATGAATCAATGGCGGCTTTGAAAAAGCAATTTTACTTATAGTGGAGCCGTTGGTTATTCCGGCAGCGCTTAGCTCGGCTGCGGTATACAAAATATTGGCGCGGCTATAGTCGGTAGAGGATGAATTACTGAACCTGTAAATAGGCGCATAAAGGGTGTTGGCAGGTACTGTAGTTCCTGTGCCAATTTGAGCAGTAGTTTGCGCCATGGTTGAACTAAAACCGGCCGCTAAAACCAATAGGATTAAGGCAAAATGCTTCATTGCAATAAATTTTACTTGTTATAAAAAAAACTCTGATGCTCTAGTGTGGGAACAAAACTTAACACGAAATTAGGAAATCTGCATTAAGGGAGAAGCAGGCATGGCAGAAACGCTAAACTTTAACTTATCGGTATCTGATTATGAGCGCATGTTGATGGTAGAAAGTGTTACCCCTATGGAATCTTTTTTTATTTTCAACGCACTATAAAAGTGTATGAAGAATTATCTGTTGCCGTTGCTGTTGTTGTTTTCTCTTCACGGTATAAGTGGCGGTAATGAACCGGTAGATACGGTTCCTCCTCATCAAATCAGCATTCTTACATGGAATATTAAAATGCTCCCGCGCGGAGCAACTTTTCTGCATCATCATCCCATTAAGCGGGCACGCATTATTCCCGGTATTTTAATAAAAGAGTCACCGGATGTAATTGTTTTTCAGGAATCGTACGATGGCAAGGCAATGCGGATGATAAGAAAGAAACTAAAGCCCATGTACCCGCACCATCAGGGTTTTCAAAACAAAAAAGCGATTACTTACAAACGTGCCGGAGGGGTAATTATGTTCAGCAAGTATCCGGTGAAGGAATTGGAGAGCATCAAGTATTCGGAGTTAAGAGGAATTGATAAACCGGCTGCTAAAGGCGCGTTATTGATAGAAGTGGAACATCCGGTAAAAAAGTTTCAGGTATTTGGCACGCACATGCAGGCAGGCTACGGGCCGCAGATTAAAATGAGCCAGTATAAAGATGCGGGGGCTTTGCTTAAGCGGCACCGTAAAGAGGGAGTGCCCCAGTTTGCAGCCGGTGATTTTAACACACGAAGGACAGACACCTTACTGTATCCGAAACTGCTGAGCGAACTGGAAATGGAAGACGGTGACATTTGCACCGAGCTGAAATGCACCAGCGACCACCTGCTGAACGATATGGACAGTTATGAACCCGCCAAGCGCAACCTTATTGATTATGTTTTTTTTAAGCCCAACGGGGCACCCGCCTCTAAAGTTAACCGCAGCGTTATGAGCTACGAGCAGCAGTGGCACAAAAACCACCGCGACCTCTCTGACCATTACGCGGTTTTACTGAAAATGGATTTTTAAGAAAAGACTTCTTTCATAATTCCACTCCAAATTTGTATTGATTTAAGAACAAAGATTAACCCTGCCCGACCGGCAGGCGGAGATTTTAGAAAGCAGAACTTGCCTGACGGCTTCAGGTTTTGAATACAAATAACCTGATAAACAAGAAAGATGCAGGTTTGGTTTGCGCGCCTGAGGAATAGATTCTTGCAGTTTACATGTTTACTGCTGGTAGTTTTACAAAATCTGCTGTCAGTTTCGGAAAAACTGTGGTTAGTTGTAAAGAAACTGATGCCTGTTAAGGGAAAACTGATGATAGCCAGCGAAAAACCATTGACGGTTTTATAGAAACTAATGCCAGTTCCGGAAAAACTGGTGTCAGTTGAAAAGTAACTGATGTTAGTTAGAGTAAAACTGACACCACCTAGCGAAAAACTGCTGTTAGTTATACAAAAACTGCTGTCAGTTGCGGAGAAACTAATGTTAGGTGTACAAAAACTGATGTTAGTTAGAGTAAAACTAACCCCACTTAGCTGAAAACTGCTGTTAGTTATACAAAAACTACTGTCAGTTAAGGAGAAACTAATGTTAGCTATACAAAAACTGATGTTGGTTAGAGTAAAGCTGACACCACATAGCGGTTAGCTAACGCCCGTTTTTGCACAACCAACACAGCTTTTAATGAATTTTTGTGCAAAAAGAGTCGAAATGGAAGCTTTTTACTTACTAACCGTAAACCTGCCCAGCGTCCTCCGCGCGCCTTTGGCATCAAGCAGGGTTGCCAGATACATACCTTCGGGAACGTCCGTAACCGGAATGTTGACTAATTTATTGCCCCTGCCAAGTACCTTTACCTTTTCGCCTACGGCATTGTAAATTTCAATGGCGGTGTAGTTACGGGTAACTTCATCATCGTTGCTGCTCATATCTATAGTAATATGGTTGCTGGATGGGTTGGGGTAAAGGTAAACGGAAGTAAGTTCCATTTCATGAATCCCGTTTCCCGGGTCGCAGGAGTCATTTCCGTATACACAGAAAGTATCACTTCCAAACTGATTGTAAGCAATAATGCAAAGTTCGTAAGGTTCTAATTGAAGAGTTTTAGTAGTTTGAGGAAAATTAATCTGAATAACCGTATCACCGAAGTAATTTGTCTGAAAAGGAATCGAGCCGTTAGCTGTAAATACCCATTCAACGCTATCATAATTTGTCGAAGTGTTTTGAAAATTTATTTCTGAACACGGAAAAAAACTTAGCGTATCAAACCCCGCCACAGGCAACAAACCCGGGTCGGCCACCACCGTAAAAATAATCATACCGGTATCGCATTTAACCGGAGAGCCGTTATCGCATAACTCGTACCAGGCAGTGTCGGTTCCCACAAAAGTAGAGTCGGGTGCAATGGTCACCATGTCGCAGCTTCCGCCAATATATTCGGTTACATAAGGCGAGCCCCAAACGTCAGTCAGGCAAATGTTATCGTTATCGGGGTCTAAGTCGTTACCGGCCACATGGAAAATAGTAATAACAGTTGCCTGAGTAAGCGTAACCGTATCGGTATTGGCAATAGGCGGATTGTTAGCCGCAGATATTCCGTTTACCACTACGTTCTCGCAATGCTGGTGGCTACCCGCACCATTAGTAGCGGTTAAGCAAACGTTGTAAGTATTGTTAGCCGAATAAACATGGCTCGGGTTCTGCTGGGTAGATGTTGTTGCATCGCCAAAGGTCCATGCCCATGAAGTAGGCGTGTTGGTAGAAAGGTCGGTAAAGTTGACCAGACCTCCGCTGGTATTAACCCACGAAAAATTGGCCACCGGTTGAACCGGTACGGAGTTTACTGTTACCTGCTTACAAACCTGAGTGCTGCTGCCACCGGCATTAGTGGCTGTTAAGCAAACATTGTAATTGCCGTTGGCAGTATAAGTGTGCGAAGGATTTTGTTGTGTTGAAGTTCCTCCATCGCCAAACGTCCACGCCCATGAAGTAGGATAGAAATCAGATAAATCGGTAAACGCTACCGAGCCGTTGGCTCCTGCTGCAAAACTAAAGTCTGCCACCGGTGGTGTGGGCAGTACCATAGCCCAGTTAACCGATTGCAAAACTCCGCCTGTATCGTAGTTAAAGTTGATGACACTTCCTTTGGCTTCTTTAGTAATGTAAGTATAGCGGATAGTGGTAGCAGTAGTCGGACCGCTAACCGTACTCCACGAGCCGAAGATTTGAGCTTCAATGGTGGTAGTAGTGGTTTCCTTTCGTTGTTTACGCAAACACTTATACACGCCCACCGGTGTAATTACTTTTCCCCAGCCGTCAATAGTATCGGTATAGGTAGTGCTGGTAGTTAAACGAACGTTACTTACAGGAAAACTCTGGCAAACCTGTGCAGCTGTAACGGTCTGTTGCAGGTAGGCCGTCCCGCTGAAATTAGATTGATAGTTTGTAGGAAAGCGAAATAAATCGGGTTTGGTTTGATACTGTGCGGCAATAGTTTGACCCGCACATATCTGGCCTTGAAATCCCTCGAGCGTTAATTTATTGTTGCCGTTATCGGTATTGGTAAGCAGAAAATTTACTCCATCGGCAGTAGTAGCCGCATCGGCACTGGGGCAGGTGCTTAACTGACCGGAGGTTGGTGTTCTAAACTCAACAGTATCGTATTTAAACAGAGTAAGGTTACTGAAATCATAAACCTGGTTAGCTCCCTTGTTTCCAAAGTTAACGCTGGGTAAAGGAAATGTATCCTGCGCCACCCGCTGGTTAGTACCGGTAGTTGGCACATCGGATATGTTGTAAGTAATCTGCGAGAAAGAAGAAAAGAAGACTAAAGCGAGAGTGAGGAGCGTAAATGCTTTTTTCATCGAGTATAATTTTGAGAACCGAATGTAGAAAAAAACAAGACTTTAAATCGTCTGACGTTAGTCTGACGATGTAGCCCGGTCAGACTTACGTCAGACCGGATTAATAAAAGAAACGAATCACTTTTCGTTTGTTATCGGCAGTAATCAGTTCGCAGAGGTAAAGCCCTTTAGGCAAAACAGGCAAAGGAACTTCGGTAATAAAATCGGAACTATACAAAGAAACCTGCTGCCCTATAAGGTTGTATATTCTTACCTGTTTAAAGTTGGTTTGGGCACCGTAGTTTTTAAGGAACAACTTGTTATTCATGATAAAGAAGCCGAACAGTTCTTCCTTATCATCTTTTATGCTGCTGGGTGTTTGCACATAAATATCAATCTCAATCGAGTCAATAATCGGCTTCGGGCAGATAGGCCACACCACCACCACATCCGGTCCCGGTGAAAAATACTGCGGGTCAATATCCACGCTAAAAACAGCCGGAACGGTTTCGTAAGGGTAAAGGGTAATCTGGTTAGGGGTGCAATAAGGCGGCTTGTTAAACACTGCCGAGTTGGTAAGTATATGACTGTTGTTGCGCAGCCCGAAATCTATAACGCCTGCAAAAGAAACAGAATCGTAATTGCTTACCCGCGCATTAATGGTAATGGTGTAATTGTAGCCAACCGTATCAAAGGTGTAATTGATGAGCGTTACACCAATACCTGCACTTTGTCCTTTAGAAGAACCACAGGCAAGCAAAAGCAAACAGGCAGAAACAAAAAACTTATGTAGATATCTGTTCATCATACTCCTTTGACTGCTAATGTAAACCCTCCGTTGCAATAATGCAGAAATATTATCTTCGTTTCTTACTTGTTCAAAATAGCCCCTATGGATATTCTCAACAACATCATCAGCGTAATGAACAAAGAAGAAGTACGCAACTTCAAACTCTGGCTCAACAGCACCAATGCCAGCAATGCACGAAAAGATATTCTGCTTTTCGATTACATCCGCAAAGCCGGTGACAAGTATGACGAAGATTTTGTGTTCCGGAAACTTTACACCGAAAAAGATAAGAACTCCTTTTACCGCCTAAAACACCGCTTACAGGAAGACATCGGTTACAACCTCACCCTTCTCCATTTCAGCAAGCACGAATCGAACAACCTTTATCTTTTTCTTTCGCTCTACAATATTTTTATCTCACGCAACCAGCCGGACATTGCGCTGTATTATCTGAAGAAAGCCGAAAAGCGCGCACAGCAGATCGAAAACTTCGAATTGCTCGATATCATTTACGCAAGTTTTGTAACACTCTCCAGTAACCACACCGGTATCAATCCCGAAGTCTACATACAGCAGCGAAAAGAAAACGCAGTAAAGCTGAACAAGATTCGCGAAGCCGACCAGGTGCTGGCAGCAGTTACCTACCGGTTAAAGCTTTCGCAAAACTACGGTAAGCGCGATGTGGGTTTACTGAAACTGCTCGATACCAGTATTAAAGAGTTTGCCGGTGATGATTCTATCAAGCGGAGTAAAACTTTTCAGACAAGAGTGTTTCGTGCACTCAGTCAGATTCTGATTCAGAACCACAACTTTATTGAGCTGGAAAAATTCATGCTCACCACTTATAAAAAGTTTGTGGACGAAAAATGGTTCGACAAATCGAACCATGAAACAAAAATTCAAATGCTCATCTACATCATCAATGCTACTTTCAAAAACAGAAAGTTCAGTGAGAGTTTAGATTATGCCGAAACACTTGGCGAAGAGTTGAGTGCTTTCAACAACATTCTTTACGATAAGTATCTTTTCTTCTACTACAACGCCCTCGTGATTAACTACGCGCAGATTGATTTAGCCCGCGGACTAAAAGCCCTGGACGAAGCCGAACGCGAAATGAAAAGCATGAAGAACAGTTATTACGATTTCTTTATTCTGCTCAACAAAGCCAACCTGCTTTTCTTTCAGCGCAAAACAAACGATGCCATCCGCAACCTTGTTCGCCTCTATGCTAACGACCACTACAAAAAGACCGACACTTCCTTTAAATTGAAAATTGCGGTGGCAGAATGCATTATGCAATATGAATCAAGCGATGCAGATACCTCCCTTAAGCGTGTTGAACAGGTAAAAAAACAGTTTAAGATACAACTTACAGCAGATGATTTTAAGCGCGAGCGTTTCATACTTAAACTGATTCCGGACTTAATCACCTCCATTGCTTTAGAGAAAGACAAGAAGCTATTTTCATTAGTAAAAAAGTTCGTTACGGCCCCAGTGAAAGGGTCAGTAGAAGACGGAGAAGTGCTCCGCTACCGTGCCTGGCTGGCGCCTAAAGTAGGCATACAACCAACCGATTTGGATGCGTAAGAAATAAACAAGATTAGTTTGGTTTACATACAACGGCACACTATGTTTGACGTATCAAATAATAAAACGAAAATGCTAACCAATATTTACAACCTAAAACATTCACCTATGAAATCGAAGATTCACGAATTCATTAACAATAAAAACAGAGCCATGAGTAAAACACTAAAAACACTTTCGCTTGTGTTGATGTTTGCCTGTTGCGCTTTAACAAGTAACGCACAGCTTGTCAACTGCGGAGTAAATGCTTATTGGGGTTACACTATTAACCCTAATAATGTCCACGTATTTACCGATTCCTCAACCGTAACCCCGGGAACCGCCTGGCAAATAACCAGTCATTATTGGGACTTTGGCGATGGCACTCCTTGGTCAAATCAAACCAACCCCACGCACCATTACACCAGCCCGGGTAATTATACCGTGTGCGAGTATGTTTTCGGCACCTTCACTAACGGGGGCACTACCATTAACTGTACCGATACTTTCTGCCATGTAGTTTCAAACTGCAACGGAATGGTGCAGGCAGCTATTTCTGCAAACGTGCAGGGCAGCACAGTCGTATTTACCGGTACCGGTACTTCCAATTATCCTCCCCTTACTTTTTCATGGACTTTCCCGGGAGGAACACCTTCGTCTTCCACAACCGCAACTACTACGGTTATTTATCCAAGTGCAGGAGTTCAGCAAGCCTGCTTAACCGTAACCGATGCCAACGGGTGTACTGCCACTACCTGTTATAATGTAACCATCACAAATTCTCTTTGCGGAAACCTGCACGCAGCATTTAGTGCAACCAACACAGGAGCAGGATTAGTGCAGCTGCAGAGCACCTCTACTAGTGTTCCTAACGGTTCATGGTATCAATGGTGGATGGATGGCACGGCACTTTCGCCTGCCAGTGCCGGCCTGAACGTTTTTACCGTTCAAAATGTATCGAACGGACCGCACATTTTCTGTCTTTATATATACTCAGCGCAAAACAGTCAGTTTTTATGCGACTCAGCTTGCCAGACAGTAATTGTAAACAACTCAACCCCTTGCGGCAGTATACAGGCAAGTTTTACAGGCCAGTCATCTTCCAATGTGGTAGCCTTGTCAAGCACGTCTACCGGAACCGGAAGCGGTACACTTTATCAATGGTGGATGGATGGGCAGGCAGTTACCAATCCAAACCCTAACACCTCTTACACCCTCAGCAATGTATCTACCGGCAACCACGTTTTCTGTTTGTATGTATACTCCGATGCCAACACTTTCTGCGATTCGGCTTGTCACACAGTTTATGTAAACAATCAGCAGCCATGCGGTGGCGCACAGGCAAATTTCATTTACACGCTTAACGGAAACTCGCTTAGCTTAAATGCAGGTAACAACTATCCCACCGGAACCAATTTCCAGTGGTGGTTAGATGGAGTTGCTACAGGAATAGCTCCTACCTATATGCAGTATTCATACAGCGGACTCAGTTACGGCACACATAATGTATGTCTTTACATCTATACTCCTAACTCCAGCTCTTTCTGCGATTCGATGTGCGTTACAGTTAATGTAACCAGTTGCGGTGTTAGTGCTGCCTTCCAATCTGCCGGAACGGGAAACAACAGATACTTCTATCAGGTTTCAAACCCTCAAGGGGTACACAGTTATTGGACTTTTGGCGATGGTACCAACACGAGCGATACATCATCGGTTGTGCATCATACATATCCATCTAATCCGGTAACAACTACTTACACGGTCTGTCACTATGTTTATATGCCGGGCATCAACTGCGTTGACAGTGTATGTCAGTATGTAGTGATTCCCGGAACCGGAAGCAACTGCGGAACAGCTTCATTTACGAGCGCACAAACCTCAGGGCATTTAGTTTTAACCAGCACTTCAACCGGAGTCGGACTCTCTACTCAATTTGTATGGTACATCTGGAGCGCTAACGGAACACTGGCTCAAACCGGAACCGGTTCACCTTTTACTTCATCAGCTTTAGCTAACGGAACCTATCAGGTATGCTTGTACTTATACAGTTCAAACCAAGCGTTCTGTGATTCTGCCTGTCAGACCATTACTGTAATCAACAGCAATGCATGTGTGGGATTAAGCGCGCAGTGGACACAAACATACAACGCCAACAACAGCGTAACGTTTGCCAGTGCCAACAACATGGCCGGTGCCACTTACCACTGGGATTTTGGTGACGGACAAACATCCACCCTTGCAAACCCGACTCATGGTTATGCCAATCCGGGGCTATACAACGTTTGCTTGATTGTAAATGTTCCCGGAACGACTTGTGCCGATACAAGTTGCCATAACATTCAGGCAAATGCGGTAAATAACTGTACGGCTACAGTTACCATCGCGATTGCATCCAATTCAAACGGCAGCTATACGCTTACGGCATCTTATACCGGATCTACTGTTGCCTCTTACCTTTGGAGCAACGGAGCCACCACTCCTTCCATTACCGTTACAGCACCTAACGTTTATTGCGTAACAGTAACCAGCACTAACGGTTGCACGGCCACAAGTTGCCAAACAGTAACCGGTAACTGCGGAACTGCTTCTTTTACAGCTAGTGTAGTAAACAGTGCTATTCATGCTAACAGTACCTCTACCGGCACCAGCGTTACCACCCATTATTACTGGAATGTTTGGGGCTCTAACAATAACCTGATTCAAACGCAGTCCGGTGTATCGCCAAACTTCATTTCGCAAACATTACCTGCAGGCACATACCTTGTATGCCTATATCTGTATGGCAACAACACAACAACTTTCTGCGACTCGGCTTGCATGAATATTACCGTTGTTAATGCCAACCCATGTGCCGGCTTAAGTGCTGCATGGACACAGACTTATCTAAGCGGTGGCGGTGTTCAGTTTACAAGCGTAACCAATACCAATACAGTTGCCCATCACTGGACTTTTGGTGACGGAACTACTTCTACATTACCCAATCCGGTTCATCATTACACAGCAGCCGGCTTGTATAATGTTTGTCATATAGTTAACCTCCCGGGAAGTATTTGTGCTGATACCAGTTGCCATAGTATTCAGGCGAATGCAAGTACACCTTGTAACGGCTTTAATGTACATATCAGTCAGGTAACTAACCCGAACGGTGCACATGGTTTACAGGCAGTAACCAGCGGTGGCGGGCCTACTTATTTCTACTACTGGAGCACAGGTGCCACAACCAGCACCATTTATCCAACCACAGCAGGAGTTTATTGTGTTACCGCTTATGACAATAACCAGTGTACTGCTACTGCCTGCGATACCATTACCAATAACACCGGTATCTGTAACGCCTTGTTTTCTTATGCTTATGTAAACTGCAACACCATCCAGTTTACTAATGCGTCCACCGGTTCATTTACTAACCATTACTGGAACTTTGGTGACGGTACTTCTTCATCAAGTGCTAATCCGGTTCATACTTTCCCTGTGGGAACGTGGACAGTGCAACTGACTGTTTATTCAAATGTTACCAACTGCCAGGCCAGCTATTATGCGGTTATTCATGTTCAGCCATGTGGCATAAACGATACCATTTGCGGGGTTGTGTTTAACGACATAAACGGAAACGGAGTTCAGGATTCAGGAGAACAGGGATTCAGTGGCGGAACAGTTTACGCCAGCAATTCCTACTCAGCAACAGTTGGCGCCAATGGTCATTACACCTTGATACTTCCTGCCGGAACGTATACACTTTACTACTGTGCGCCATCCGGTTATTCGTTTACCATACCGGTGGGAACACAAAACCCTAACGGTGGAACTTTGAGCAATTGTGCTTCGTACAACGTAACCACCAGCGGTGGCAGCCATTGCGGTTACGATTTCGGATTACAAAACAACAGTGTAACTATTTGTGGTACTGTTTATAACGATGCCAACAATAATCATCAGCAGGAAAACTCAGAAAATGGCATTGCAAATGTGCATGTAATTATCACATCCAGCAACGGAACTATTCACCATGCTTACACCGACCAGAACGGTCACTATTGCGTAACAGTTCCTGCAGGTGTTTATGTAATTACTATTACCTCTACCATTGGCGGCACCGTTACTCCGCAGTCAATTACGCTGACTACCACTAACGGAACCAGTTACTACCATAACGATTTCGGAGTTTATGTGCAGCCGGGAGCTTGTAACCTTTCGATTGATATTACTCCGCACACTACCGTTACACCCGGTTTCCCTGCATGGTATAGTATAGAGGTATGCAACATCGGAGCCAGCATCTCTACCGGTACGGTTAATCTGTTCTTTGATCCGGCTTTAGTATTCAATTATGCTTCACCGGCACAAACTTCGGTAAACAACTCAACGCATACTGTTAGCTGGGCATTAAACAACCTGATGCCGGGCAGCTGCGAATACTACTGGGTGGATTTTGATGCGCTTACTACTACTGCCATCGGCCAGCATGTGTTTATGTTAGCCAACGTAACTACTACCGGTTGCCAGGAAGTTGATTTCAGCAATAACGTTGATACCGTTCATCAGGAAGCTACCGGAAGCTGGGATCCTAACAACAAGTTAGTACTGCCAACCGGTGAAGAAGCAGAAGGAAAAATTAAAGGTGATGAAGAACTGACTTACACCGTTAACTTCCAGAACACCGGTAATGCTCCTGCTGTGAATGTTGTATTGCGCGACCTGATAGATGATGATTTGGATCTGGAAACTTTCCGTATGATAGGTGCGAGCCATCCTTACACTATGCAGTTTGCCGGAAGAGAAGCCATCTGGAAATTCAGCTCTATCATGCTGCCGGACAGCAACACCAACGAACCTGCCAGCCACGGCCATGTAACCTTCGGCATTAAACCGAATGCAGGACTGGCACAGGGAACCCAGTTGACGAATACGGCTGATATCTATTTCGATTACAACGCGGCTGTTGCTACTAACACTACGCTGAATACGATTGACTATACGCTTTCTGTAACCGAACTCGAAACCGGCAAGGCCACCATTACGCTGATGCCAAATCCGTTCAAAGATTTCACTACTATTAAAATTGACGGTGAAAATTCTTCTTACGAGTTGAGAGTATTCGATATGCTTGGTCAGTTGGTTCGCAGAGAAATGGCTACCAACAACACCTTCAGCATTCAAAGAGAAACGCTTGCTGCGGGAGTATACATGTATGAGGTAGTCAAAAGCAACAAAGTAATAGGTAAGGGAAAAATGATAGCCGAGTAAAACCCTTGATTTTAAACGCCCTGTATACCCCGTCTCCGATTTGTGAGGCGGGGTTTTTTATTTTTCAATTTCTATTACATTCACCCCCGCAAATAAATAAAGGTCACGGCAAAGTTATGACCAGTTGAATTGTCATAGAATTGTCATTTTTTTAACTTAATGCTGATAATATAAAAATCTGAACTTATTTTCGATTCAGATTTAAAAACCAAAAAGTAACGTATGAAAACCTATCTTTTTACACTAACCATTTTATTGTCCATTTCGCTTGCCGGTTCAGCACAAAACGCAGTACTCTGCGGTGCCGATGCTGCACGCAAACAACAGTTGCTGGAACATCCTGAAGTGCTGAATGACGAAGCCGAACTGGAAGCCTTCACCAAAGATTTTGTAGCTAACTACAGTCACTTCAATGTCAACCGTTCGGGAAACATTGTTCTCCCTATTGTGTTTCACATTATCCACCAGGGCGGACCTGAAAACATTTCAGATGCACGGGTGATAGACCAGGTAAAAACACTGAATGAAGATTATAACAAAAAAAATCCGGATACTGCTTCCGTAATTTCTGCTTTCAAACCCATTATAGGAGACATAGGCATAGAATTTCGTTTGCCTTGTATTGACCCTAATGGCAATCCTACCAACGGTATTGAGCGTATTAATTCCTGTCAGACCTATGTAGGTAACGATTATTCGAAACTGCATAACTGGCCGCGCGACAAATACATCAACGTATGGGTGGTGGGTTCTATGCGTGACGGTGTAGCCGGATATGCTTACTATCCCGGTTCGGTTCAGGCACTTTATAACACACCGGCACAGGACGGTATTATTATTCTCGCGAACTACATAGGCGGGCATGATGGCCCTAACTATGGTTTATATCGTGCCCTAACACACGAAATAGGTCACTTTTTAAACCTGAAACATCCCTGGGGTGATAATAATGAACCGGGCGTATCGTGCGGAGATGATGATGTACAGGACACCCCTGAAACCCGCGGCTCTACCAGTTGCAATTTAAATTTAAACTACTGTAATCCTGGCGTTGTTGAAAACGTTCAGAATTTCATGGACTATTCTTATTGCTCAAGAATGTTTAGTGAGGGACAAAAACTAAGAATGCTGGCGGCACTTAATTCAAATAAATCTGACAGAAATAATCTTTGGAGCGCTTCTAATCTTGCTGCTACAGGTACAGACGGAAACCCCTGCGCCCCAAGCAAAGCTATTGCAGATATCGCCACAACTAAAAGATATGTTTGTTTAGGGACTAACATTACCCTTTTAGATGCTTCTTATAACGGAGAAGTAACTGATTACTATTGGGAGTTTCCGAATGCAGCGCCTGCTACATCGGCAGACAAAAATCCTGTAGTTCAGTTTCTGACCACCGGATGGCAGCCGATTAAGTTGACCATCAGCGGTCCGCTCGGCACCAGCACGAAAGAGAACAACATGTTGGTTTATGTAGGTAACGATCTGGCTTCTTACATTGCTCCGTTTACACAGGACTTTGAAAGTAATGATGCACTTACCAACGGTGAGTGGCTGACCGTAAATTACGACCAGAACATTACCGAGATTAAGCAGGTGGGTTACGGTTCGCATACCGGCAGCAAAGTGGCGATGTTGAACAACTACTACGCACAGGCTGACCGCGATATTGATGAAATAGTTTCTCCGGGCTTTGATATGTCAAGTTTAAGCACTGCTCAACTATCCCTTTCGTTTTATCAGTCATGGGCAACTTCTACTACCAGTTGGGGTAATGCACCGGACTCTATTGAAGTGCAGGGCTCGGTAAACTGCGGCAGCACATGGACTACTATTTATAAAGAAGGTGAAATGGATGTATTGAACGCAGGTGCCGTAACCGGTTTCTTTGTTCCTACACAGGCATCGGCTTACTGGAAATATGTAAAGGTTAACCTTCCGGCTGCTACCTGGAAAAAACCAAACGTGCGCTTTAAGTTTAAAGTGTATGGCTCTACACGCGGTAATAACTTCTACATTGACGATATTAATATCGGCCAGTCGGCTACCGGTATTGAAGATATAAGCGTGGTAAACTCGGTAAACATCTTCCCTAACCCTACTGAGGGCAGCACTACCGTTAGCTTATCTATGGCTGTTGCCGGAAAGGTGAGCGTAAACGTGCTTGACATGGCCGGAAAAGAAGTGGCAAGAGTATTTGAAGGAAACCTGAATGATGGTATTACCCAGTTACCGGTTAACTCTTCTTTACTGGCTGCGGGTGTTTACATAGTTAATGTAAAAGCAGGCGAATCGGTAGTTCAGAAAAAATTGGTGATTAACTAAAATTATTCCTTCATTTTAGTTTTTATGCGACCGGATTGAATTATCCGGTCGCATATTTTTTTTAACAGGGTTGTGAAAGTTTTTACCGGTCGGTTAAACTTAAAGCAACATATTTGTAACGTTGTATTAATACAAGTATTAATGGTAAGCGACCTGATAGAAAAAGAAAAGCGGATTTCAGCCGACCGGAAACGGACAAACATACTGCGTGTGCCCGAACAGGCAGCTATTTCCTTTTTATGCCGTTATATGCCCTCGTTTATTTCTCCCGATATGCTTACCGCTATTTCGCTGTTGGCCAGCATTATTATTTTCTATGGGTTTTGGCTGGCTAAAGGCAATCCGTATTTTTTCGCGGTTTCTATTTTCGGTTTTGCCCTGCAATGGTTTGGCGATTCGTTGGACGGCCGCATAGCCTACTACCGCAATATACCGCGCAAGTGGTATGGCTTTGCTCTTGATATGTGTATGGACTGGGTATCGACCGCGCTGATGGGCATGGGCTTTTATTTTTATCTGCCCGATGAATACAAATTTGTTGCCTTCCTGTTTATTGCCTGCTATGCCTGGATTATGATTCTTACATTAATGAAATACAAGATAACCGGCAGCTACAATATTGATTCCGGTTTGCTGGGGCCTACCGAAATGCGCATTGGTATTTGCGCGGTGCTTTTTGCTTCTATGTTCTACCCCGGTATTATCGTGTATTTTGCCTGCGGCTTAATCGGCATAGTAGTTATTATTGATTTTATAGAATTCAAGAATGTGCTGAAACTGGGCGACCAGCGCGACAAAGAGGAAAATGCAAAAAAAGTCTGCCCATAACCCGCCACCGGTAAACACTCTCCGTCACACCCTTTACACTTTTGGCAAAGCACAGGCTTCGGCTTTTGCGGGCGGTATGTTCGATTATGCGCTGATGATAATGCTGACGGAATATGGAGGTTTGCATTACACCCGGTCTATTAT
>CAZBPG010000074.1:0-19130 GCA_964493695.1 uncultured Chitinophaga sp.
AAACTACGGCTAGTCACATCTTGGAAAAGTGCCTGGCGTTAGTTATCATCCGCGGTACCCCCCCCCCCCCTGCTTTAAATGCAGTAAGAAGCGATGAAGATTGAACGGTTGTTGCGTAAGAGTTCATTGGATGAACTGTATGTGTAATACAAGTGTAGGAAGAAAAAAATTAAAAAGGAAATTTTTGGGGCTCAATTATTTCTCCATTACCCGCATCGCTACCTCGCTTAAATAATCTCCATTTGCATAGCCAAACCAACCCATCGTACGCGTTTCGTAAGTGTTCAGTTTATATCTGCGGCTGTCGGTAATGTAGCCGGTATAACCGCCATTAAAACTGGTTACCACCAGTTTTAAATTTTTACGGTCAGCAGCCGAATCAATTTCGTTTACTAACTCTCCGCTGAAATCGCAAGGCATACCGGCAAAGAAAATATGGCCGAGCTGAAAAGTGTTGATGTAAACACCCCCAAACCCCCTAAAGGGGGCTTTAAATACATTCTTAGTTCCCTCAAGCAACAACCGGAACAACCAAGGTCGAATTACTATGTTTTCAGTTACGCGCAAATTCGGCTCACGCAAATACAAAGGCAGATGATGCATGACCATTGACGATGGACCGGTGACCGTTGCCACCGGAATGGAATCGAAATTTTCTAAAACAATTTTCGAAACTCCATCCGCTATATACTTCGCTTCTGTTTCCTGCTCTTTACTAAACTCATAAGGTCCGTGGCTGCCCACTGCACCGGCACTGAAAGAGGCAAAATCAATTTTGCCGCTTGTATTCAATTGCTGCATCATCAAGCCGCACCAGTCGGCAGAAAGTTTCATCAGATTTTCGTGATACACGGTATTGTGTGCCGAAAAAGTGATGATAGCCGCACGCTCACCGGTTGCCTTTTCAATCTTCACCACACGCAAAAGCGAATCCACTTCGCCCAGCGAATCGGGCAGATGAGCCATTTGAGTAATCAACCGATTAAAAACTAATTTTTGTGTTGGAAACTCTGCATAACCAATCTTTGCCGGTGCGCAGTTTTTCTCTGCTTCAATAATGGCTTTCGAAATTGTTTCTGCAATAAATTCCGGAACGCGTTCGTCATACTTACCCGCAAAAATTTCACCAACGTAGCTATCGTACCAACCACCTATGCTAGTGTGCGTATGTGTGGCAGTGAAAAAAATATTATTCGCGTCAAACCCTTCTTTCTTTAAAACCGTGTCAAATATTTTTGTAACCGATGGCGGAATAATCAAAAGGTCGGCAGAGATGTAAGCAATTTTCTTTTGGCCCTGCTTAAACACAAAAGCACGCACATAAATAGAATCGTGAACACCTTCAAAATGTTTCCCTGCGCGGTGGGCATCAATAGCAATTGGAGTGGCGAACGGAGGAAGAAGATTGATGCGGCTCCAACCGGCTTCGAATTCTGAATTTTCGGTTTTGAATTTTGAATTTGAAACAACCGAGTCAATTGCTTTTAACTCGTTCTTATAAAATTCTGTTTGCTGATAAGGAGTGGTGTCGAGCGGTTTAAAACAAACCACAAGCAACACAACAAACAGAAGAACAAGCGCAAGCAAAATTTTAAAAATTATCTTCATGCCACAAATTTGCTTTTTTAGCACAAACTACTGCGCATGGCATCCATCTTCGACCGCTTCAAAAGTTTTCCGAAAGCCGCTCCTTATATAGTAGTAACCGAAACAGCCGAGCGTTTCAGTTTTTACGGTATGAAAGCAATCCTTTCTACGTTTCTGATTTCGCAGTTTTTTAATCCCACCAATAACCCCGATTTGGCAGCAGGTGCCGAAGCACATTCCAATGAAGTAACGCATTTGTTTGTGGCGCTGGTTTATCTGCTTTCTATTGTGGGCGGAATTTTAGCCGATTACTTTCTCGGCCGGTACCGCACTATTCTTTACCTCGCTGTTGTTTATTGTGTCGGCCATGCCTTCCTTGCCCTGTTCGATACCAACTATGAATTGTTTTATGCGGGCCTGCTTTTAATTGCACTGGGTGCAGGCGGAGTAAAGCCCAACGTGAGCGTAATGGTTGGCGACCAGTTCGAAAACGAGAACGATGCCAACATTGCTAAACTGTACGACATCTTTTACTTCGGTATAAACGTAGGGGCGTTTTTCTCTATGCTTATTACACCGGTGTTAAAAAACAGTCAATATGGCGCCCCGCTTGCTTTCGGTGTGCCGGGCATTCTGATGTTTGTCGCGCTGGTTATTTTCTACATGGGCAAGAGCAAGTACAAAATCAAATTGCCTAAACACACCCGCAACGAAGAAAAAATCTCTTTCAAGGAACAGGTGATGTCGGTTTGGAAAGTGCTGGTGGTGTTTTCGTTTATTCCCATATTCTGGGCTTTGTATGACCAGAACGGAAGCGAGTGGGTGATACAGGCCGGCAAAATGGATTTACATTTTATGGGCATCACCTGGCTGCAGGAACAAATTCAGGTTATCAACGCGCTGCTCATTTTGATTTTGATTCCGGTGTTCAGTTTCGGTGTTTATCCTTTACTAGAAAAAATGGGTATCCGTGTAACCGCTCTTCGAAAGATGGGTTGGGGTTTTATCATGGTGGCCATCACCTTTGCCCTCATCGCCTGGATTCAAACACAAATTGACAACGGTGTGATGTTGAGTATTGGCTGGCAGTTGTTTGCTTATGTATTATTGACGATTGCCGAAATATTTGTTTCCATCACCGGCCTGGAATATGCGTTTTCACAAGCCCCTAAGAGTATGAAGAGTACCATCATGGCTGTTTTCTTCTTCACTGTTTTTGTCGGGAACATTCTGGTGAGTTACATCAACAACAACATTCAATCGGGTGGTTTCTTCAGCCACTACAAGGGGGCGGACTACTTCTGGCTGTTCACCGGTATTATGGCCGTGAACGCAGTGCTTTACTATATCGCCATTTATGTTTTCAAGATAAGAGATACAGTGACGGTTGAGCAGATGAAAGATGAGTTGCATCAGTAAGTAATCGCTCATTACTATATTCTGCCTGTGCGATTATATTCGCACTCTCAATAAAAACCGGAAGATGATTCAGCTTAAAAACGGAGTGTATGAAATTGGCGGGGTTCCTGTTTCGCAATTAGTGGAGAAATACGATACGCCCTTGTATGTGTACGACACCGCCATTATGGAGCGGCAGTTCACTGAATTGAAAACAGCTTTCAGCGGGGCGAACACCAAAATAAAGTTTGCCTGCAAGGCGCTGAACAACATTAACGTGCTGAAGTTTTTCAAGAACATCGGTGCCGGGTTGGATACCGTTTCTATTCAGGAAGTATGGACCGGTTTGCGCGCGGGCTTTGAGCCGAAGGATATTATTTACACGCCTAACTGTGTTTCGCTCGAAGAAATTGAACTGGCAGTAAAAGAAGGGGTGCAGATAAACATTGATAACATCTCCATCCTCGAACAGTTCGGTCATAAATACGGAAGCAGTGTTCCGGTGTGTGTGCGTATCAATCCGCATGTAATGGCGGGGGGCAACATCAATATCTCTACCGGTCATATCGATTCGAAGTTCGGAATTTCTATTTACCAGATGCGCCATCTGGAGCGCGTGATTAAAAGCGAAAAAATTCGTGTGAACGGTTTGCACATGCACACCGGTTCCGACATTTTAGATGTAGATGTATTCCTCCGCGCGGCTGATATTCTGTTTGAAGTAACCGAGCATTTCCCTGATTTGGAATTTGTTGATTTCGGCAGCGGCTTTAAAGTTCCTTACAAACCGGATGATTACTACACCGATATTCAGGAAGTGGGAAGTAAACTCACGGCTAAGTTCAATGAATTCTGCAAAAGTTACGGAAGAGATTTGGAGTTGTATTTCGAGCCCGGTAAGTTTTTGGTGAGCCAGAGCGGAACTTTCCTTGCCAAAGTAAATGTGATTAAACAAACCACCGCTACGGTTTTTGTGGGCGTTGATTCGGGCATGAACCATTTGATTCGCCCCATGTTCTACAACTCGTATCACCACATGGTAAATGTTTCGAACCCCGAAGGCACACAGCGTATTTACACGGTGGTGGGTTACATTTGCGAAACCGATACGTTCGGCTGGGACCGGAAACTGAGCGAAGTGCGCGAAGGCGACATCATCGCTTTTCAAAATGCCGGTGCTTACGGTTTTACCATGAGCTCGAATTACAATTCGCGTTTCCGTCCGGCAGAGGTTTTGGTGCATAAGGGCAAAGATTACCTGATACGCAAGCGGGAGAATCTGGAAGACCTGCTGAGAAACCAGATTGAGGTGGAGATTTGATAATAGATAAACTGACAAAATGAAAGGACTACTGTTTCTTGTTTCCTGTTTCTTGTTTTTGGTTGGCAGCGCGCAGACTAAAAAAACCATTTACATAGCCGACCGGGTAATGACCTGCGACAAGAATGACTGCATGCAGATAAAAGAGAAGAAGAAAGATACCTGGCAAAACATTCCCGATACCATAATAGGGCTGAGTTACGAGGAGGGGTATGAGTATAAAGCCAAAGTGGTGGTGAGTGCCGGTAACGATTACAGTTTGGTGAAACTGCTTTCGAAAAAGAAGACCGGTTACAACCCTGCGGTAAGGCTGGAAGGCAAAAAATGGCTGCTGCGCTCTATGTTCGACAGCAACACCACTATGGGCGTTGGCGATACGCTTGTTTATATAACCGTTGATGTAACCAACAACCGCCTTGGAGGGCGCGGGGTTTGCAATAACCTCAAAGGAAAGCTGAAAGCCCAAGGCCGGAACATTTCGTTCAGCGATTTGGGCCTTACTAAAATGAAGTGCGCTGACCAGGGCAACATTATGGAGAAGATTATCACCAACCTGCTGGAAGCCACTAACACCTACCGGTTAAAAGGCAGCCAGCTTACGCTCTACTCTGCCAAGGGCTCGTATATGGTTTTTGCGGGGCAGTAAGCATTAACCCCACTAACCCGTTTACCTGAATTTTTCCACCTGTTTTTCCTAAAACTTACCGGTAAGTTTTTTGCGGCACCGTTTCATTGGCAAGCGGGGGTACTCCTGTTAAACCGACAACGCAAAAAACAATGTAGCAGGGCCCCTGCGGTGAAGTCAGTGCGATAAAGCAATTTTAGAGCGAAAGATGATGTTGCAAAATATCGAGGATAAATGGGCGCAAGGTAAAATGGATGACATTTCTTTCAACAAGCAATCGAGGAGGTACAATAACGAAATTGCAGAATACACATCAAGAATTTCCGAATTGAATATTGCTCAAAAGGATTTCATGCGTTACCAAAGGAACAATCTCGTCCTGTTACAAAATCTAATGTCGCACTATGAAAAGGCATCTGCTGAATCCAAAAAAGGGATTATTAGTTCGATATTCCCACGCAAGTTAGAATATGATGGTAAGCAGTATCGAACCAATATATTAACTCGATGGTTGCTCTAATGATGAGGACTGGTGCGGGTCTTAGAGGAAAAAAAAGAGGCAATCAAAGACGATTGCCTCTCAGCCCACTTGGGCTCCCCCTCTTGGGCTCGAACCAAGGACCCCAAGATTAACAGTCTTGTGCTCTAACCAGCTGAGCTAAGGAGGAATGTTTTCCGTCTGCCTGTTTTCGGCAACCAGCCGGAAAACATCCTTTTTACTCTTACTTTCGAGCTTAAACTGTTGCTATTTGGAGTTGCAACCCTGCTTAAGGGACGGCAAATGTAAATTTCTTTCGAAATTTTGCCAATATCACCACAAGTTTTTTCCATGCAGCCACCCGAACTCCATATTATTTACGAAGACAAACAACTGCTGGCCATAAACAAACCACAGGGGCTGGTTACCGAATTTGAGCATCACCTGAATTTTACCCTTGAGTCGCTGGCGCTGAACTATATCCGCAGTAAAGAAAAGTATCCGCAGAAGTGTTTTATAGGTGTGCCTCACCGCCTCGACCGACCGGTGAGCGGAGTAGTACTGCTCAGCAAAAAGAAAAGCGTGCTAAAAATGCTGATGGACGTATTTGCCAAACGCGAAATAGAAAAAACCTACCTCACCATAGTAGAAAACCAGCCACCTAAAGAAGAAGATGAACTTACAAACTGGTTAGTGAAGAATACGGAGATACGTAAAGCCATCATCCACAACAGCGAAGGAAAAGACTCGATGCGTGTAGTGCTGCGCTATAAATTCATTTCGAAAAATGAATACGGTTCACTGCTCGAAATAAAACTCATCACCGGTAAGTTCCATCAGATACGCGCACAGTTGGCGCACATGGGCTGCCCCATTATTGGCGATGCACATTACGGGTCAACAAAAATTTACAAAGAGAATGCGGTTTGTCTGCACGCGCGCCAACTGAAACTTATTCATCCGGTAACGAAGGAGCCACTCACCCTTACTGCCGAAGTACCGGAAGATGAAATCTGGCAGTCGTTCTTCCGGTGAAAAATTTACTTTAGTTCACTAATAAATTATCTATGGCTAAAACAAAGCTCAAAACCATTGACACCCGCGCCCCGAAGAAGTTGAACAAAGAGCAGGTAAAAAAGGAAACACAAAAGCTGAAGTTTAAACTGGAAGAATTACAGAACCTGCTGTATGCCGAAAGTAAACACGCTGTGCTGGTTGTTTTGCAGGGTATGGATGCCTCCGGTAAAGATGGCGTGGCAAAAAATGTGTTCGATGCGGTTAACCCTATGGGTTGCCGCGTGGTGCCTTTTAAAAAACCAACCGAGCCGGAAATGAAGCACGATTTTCTCTGGCGGGTACACCAGCAGGTTCCGGAGAAAGGAATGATTACCATTTTCAACCGTTCGCATTATGAAGATGTTATCATTCAGCGGGTTCACGCCTGGGTAGATGAAAGAACCATCAAACAGCGCTTCGTGCATATCAATAACTTCGAAAAACTGTTGACCGAAACCGGTACGGTGGTATTGAAATTCTATCTGCATGTTTCAAAAGAAGAACAACTGGTAAGGCTGGAAGAGCGCCTGAGCGACAAAACCAAAATGTGGAAACACAACGATACCGATTTAAAAGAGCGCGAATTCTGGAACGATTACATGAAGGCATACGAAGATGTATTTGATAATTGCGGCACCAGTGCCGCATGGAACATTATCCCCGCTGACCAGAACTGGTATAAGGAATACCTGATTGCAAAAAAAGTGGTGGAAACACTGGAGTCGCTTAAAATGAAATTCCCGGGATTAAAAACAGGAACGCCCTAACTAAAAACACTTTACTCATGTCACTAAAAACAACAGACCTTTGCGATGCACATCCCGAAAAAGTAAGAATTGCTGAACCCCTTGGGTTTAAAGATTTTGGCGGAACAAAAATCTTCAGCGGCAAAATTGAAACCGTAAAATGTTTTGAAGACAACAGTTTTGTGCGCAAAGCCCTTGAACAAAATGGTGAAGGCAAAGTATTGGTAGTAGATGGCGGAGGCTCCATGCGTTGCGCTTTACTTGGCGATATGCTCGGAGAACTTGGCGTTAAAAACAAATGGAACGGCATTATCGTTTACGGCTGCATCCGCGACTCTGCTGCCATGGCAACACTCGCGCTTGGAGTAAAAGCGCTCAACACCATCCCCTTAAAGAGCAACAAGCGAAACGAAGGCCAGCCGAACATACCGGTGCGCTTTGCCGGTGTAGATTTTACACCCGGAGAGTTTGTTTACTGCGATGAAGACGGGATTATAGTTTCGAAAGAAAAACTGGTCTGATGGTCTGACGGAGATTATCTCACCAGTGTTACCGTACCTTTCTTATCAACTTTCTTATCGTTCAGAAAAAGAATTCTTACAGCGTAAGTAAATACCTGCGGCAGTTGTAGTTCTCCTTTGTAGGTCCCGTCCCAACCATCAAACTGGTTGTTACTCTCATACACTAATTCTCCCCACCGATTGAAAATTTTTAAATCAACGGTTTTAATACCCTGCCCGTAAATCTGAAACACATCGTTGTTGCCGTCTCCGTTGGGTGTAAACGAATTGGGAACAAACACCGGTGGCGGTGGCAGCACATCTGCATGTAAAGTTGCCGAACCGTAACAGGTGGAACTTCCGTTCATCATACTAACCGTAATCACATAATCCTGTCTGTAAAACGGACTTACCAAAGGGTTCGGGCAATCGGTACAGCTTAAGCCAAGTTCCGGAGTCCAGGCATAAGTTACATCCGATGAGGCATTCAGGTAAACAACCTGTACCTGCTCCGCATCGCCCAGCGGCACAATAACCGTATCGGGAATAACATCCACTACAATCGGCAACGGTTCAAGAACCACCACCGGTATTGTGCTTACGCATCCGTTAAAGTTAATGGCAGTTATGGTGTGCGCTTCAGCAGAAAGATTATAGAAATCACCGGAGAACTGAGGTATTCCTCCGTCTATTGCAAATTGGTAAGGACCGTTTTGAACGGTTGTTGCAGTAATGTGTGCCGAGCCATCATTATACTCTGCCCCGTAACATGAAGTGGAATCTGTGGAAGTAGTGAAATTGTCGATCGTTGCGTTAGGCACAACAACAAGAACTGTTTTGGTGCAACCGTTGTTGTCGGAAACAATTAAGGTGTATGTACCGATACCTAAATCTATAATTACACCGTTGGTGGCAAAAACAAAATTTGCACCGTCCAATGTGGCAGAGTAATTATAAGGCGATGTTCCTCCGGTGGCAGAAACAGAAATAGTGCCGTTCTCATCACCAATACATTTTACAGCAGTAACACTTGTATTCACAATCATGTCTGCCGGTTCATTCACCACATCGGCATCAGATACAGTGCAGCCGTTGCCGTCTGTTATTACACAGGTGTAGGTACCGGCTAATAAACCGGTAGCAGTTTTAGATGTCTGGTTGCCCGGGTCTGACCACTGATAGGAATAAGGAACGGTTCCTCCGCTTGCTGTAGCATCTACACTTCCGTTAGGTGCCTGATAGCAGGTGGCATCTGTTGCCTGCAGGGTTGCGGTAAGCTGAGGTGGTTCATTCAATGTATATGTTTGGGAAGAGGTACAGAAATTTGCATCGGTGCAAACTACTGTAACCGGTCCGGCAGGAAGATTAACTGCTGTAGCGCCAACCTGTGGAGGACTTGAACTCCAAGCGAACACATAGCCGGCACCACTTCCACCAGATGCGCTAACGGTAACTGTTCCATCAGCTCCGCCAAAACACGATACATCTGTTATACTAACCTGCGTAATTGAAATTTGAGTTGGCTGTGCAAGGGCAAAAGTAGCTGTAGCACTACAGTTAGCATCTGTTATGGTAACATTCACAGGGCCTGCACTCACACCACTTAATGTTGAGTTACCCGAAGTTCCGGTTCCGTTCCAATCGTAACCATAAGGAAGAGTACCGGTAGTAACACTAATAGTGGCAGTGCCGTCACTTCCCCCAAAACACGACACATCTGTTTGTGATTGTGCAAACACCAAAGCGGGAACAGAGGTGATGGCGTAACTTGCAGTTGCAGAACAGTTGTTTATGTCTGTAACTGTTAGTGAATAGTTGTCTGCCGATAACCCATTGATTGTTTGCCCAGCATATGCCTGACTGTTTGATTGCTGCACCCAGTTGTATACATAAGCGGGGCTTCCGCCAGAAACATTTGCGGTAATTGAACCGGTGGCTACGCCACCACAACCAATGTTTGTAATGTTGGCGGCATTGATAACTAACTGAGCCGGTTCGGTAACATTATAAGAGCCGAAAGCGGTACAGCCCGCTCCATCATCAACCGTCACATCATACTGTCCTGCAGGAAGACCTGAAATATTAGCTCCGGTCTGTGCGCCACTCCATGTATAGGTATAAACACCGCTGCCCCCGGTTGCACCAACAGTTATACTTCCGTCATTTCCGCCAAAGCAGGACACATCAATTATGGTGGGGTTGGTCAGTGCAACATTGTTTCCGCCTGCGGTTATCGTAAGTGTGCCGCTGGCGACTGCAGTGCATCCACGGCTGTCGGTAACGGTAACGGTATATGTTCCTGCTGCAACATTATCTAAAACCGAGTCGTTTTGAACCGGCACCGAATTCCACGCAAAAGTATAAGGACCGGTTCCTCCGTTTCTTCCCGCCACTAAAGTTCCCGAGCCGGTTCCAGAACAATTGGTCTGGCTGGCGTTAGGCACATTAGCGGTTACTTGTGTTGGCTGTGTAATTACCACCGTATCGGCACGAACACATGCCGAAGCATCAGTAGCCGTGAAGATATATGTTCCCGGAGCAAGGTTGCTATAGGTAAGAGTGCTGGGTCCACCGGCCCACCCATAACTCAAACCGGAATTGGAAGTGGAAGCATGAGCGTATGCAACACCGTCATTTGCCCCAAAGCAGGAAACATTATGCGATGAATCTATCCCCGCTTGTAATGCACCGGCAAGGGTTACGTTTACATCATCTGTTACTACTACCGGTGTACCTCCAGCGCAGGGGAGGTAAGTTGCCTGAGCGGTATATGTGGTGTTACTTCCCGGGCAAACATTAATAGTGTTACCGGTTCCTATCTGAGTGGCCCCCTGAAACCAATCTATGGTTACGATTGACGCACCATTGGGTGTAAAGCGCCAAGCTTCATTGGAAGCTGTCCATGGTCCGGTGTTTCTACCGGGCGGGGTTATTCCTTGTGAGCCGGTTGCATCCTGAAGGCCTATCACAGCGTTACCTGAGTTCCATGTATTACAGGTAGGCTTATCCTGAATATATACTTCAATTACGTTAGTTGTTTCATATAACACTATCTGTTGCGTAGTTTGCAAGCTGTTGCAACTGAAATGAGGCACAGTGGTGAAGTTAACTACAAGAGTACGACAGGGAGCAGTTCCCAACACAGCATAATTAATGTTAGCCGGATAGCAAAAGCATGAAAGTGAAAAAACGGAAGGGTCAATATCATGATAGGCTCCGTTGATAGAATTGTTATAAATCCCTGCCGAAGGCGGGCCCGGAGTAGGTATTGAAGAAGAAAAACTCCATTCACACCAATTTCCTGCTTCTGCAAGATCAAAACAAATGACCCCATTAGCACCAATTATTGCCTGCGTATATGGGTTTCCGTAAAAGCAAAATGCAAAAGGTAAATCAATAACATCACTCCAAATGTCGTCATCCTGAACAATAATTTGTGTTCCACCGGTATATGGAAACGGGGTATAGGGTTTGGAGGCAACAGTATAAGAAGTAGTATTGCCTGTTTGAAAAAAACTGGCGGTTAAGTTAGTGCAATTAGTGCCGCAAGGCAATGCCACATCACTACCTGCGGTTACAGTAGGGCAACTGGTTTGTGCACAAATATTTATTGAGAAAAGGGAAAGAAAAACAGGGAGTAAAAATTCCATAAAGTAAACAAATCTCATTTCCGTATAGTTTAGTTTCTACGGGTAAAGATGAATCAAAACCCTTATTCGTTGTTTACGTTTTTTAAAAATCCTTCTGCTTGAATTAAAAAAGCATCTTATTGTTAAAGATGATTTCTGAATAATTTGTATTTGCTTTAATCACTCCATTAGAAGTTAGGACAATATTTTTCGTATTGAATAGCCTGGGGTCTTTCTTTTCTGAAGATGTAAATAGCTGAAATTTCCAAACCGCCCTGTGCCTTGGTAGCAGAGCGTAAGTTAGAGTGGTTTACATCATAGCTAACTCCCAAACGAACGTTATAAAACTCTGTTCCCAGATTTAGTATTACAGCATCTTTAACCCGGTACCAGGCGCCACCAAAAATGGCTACGTTATCGTTAACCCAATAGTTTAAGCCTAAACCAAAGTTATACTGTTGTGCGTTGCCCTGCAACATAAACAGGAAAGTGGGAGTCAAGCTAAAAGAGTAATCGCGGTTCAGGAAAATTTCCATACCGGCATTGGCATTAAAGCGAACATTTAACCGGTTGCGCGAGTCTTGTAAAAAAGTTTCGCGCGGACGCGATACATGATTGGCAGAAAAGCCGAGATAGTATCGGAAATTATCCTTAGGCGCATGAGTCCATAAGGCACCCACATTCACATCCGCATACAAAATATTTTTGTTGTTGAAATTGTTTTCACCATTTGACAGCGAGGTGTTCCATCCAAAATTATCCAACTGACTTTCAAAAATCAGGTTCTGCATTTTAATCTGTTTGGAAACTACTCCTGCCTGAATACCCAACGAAACCCTTCCCTTTCCATACCGGTCAACTGCTTTATGATAAGCTACTGAAACCAACCCGCTGAAAGTAGTCAGTGCACCATCACCGGCTTTGTCAGCATAAAACGTTCCCCCGAAACCGAAGCCGTCATTACCCAAACGCTCGCGCAAAATGGGCGCATCAAAAGAGAACTGATACGTTTGATAAGGAGCTACAGAATTTAACGTAGGAATAGTAAACCATTGGTTGCGGTAGTTGGCGGCTACACGAAACACTCCGTTAATATTGGCGGTAAGGGCAGGATTAAGAGTGAGCGGTGATGCCTGGTATTGCGAAAAATGAATATCCTGTGCAAACACGTTCACGCTACACAACAGAACAAACAGAGCAGAGTAAATTTTTCTCATGCGAGAGGGTTTAATTAAGGATGCTAAAAGTAGATAAAATTAATATTTCACCAAACAGTTCAAAAGAATGATGTGTTTTTTACCCGAAACGTTGGCTTAGTTTGCGAATAATTGTAGTGTGATAGTTATAAAAAACTTCTTCCTGCGCTCCGAACCCTTCGTAAAAGCGTGCAATACCTGCAACAGAAGAGCCCTCGAAATCAAAAATGTTTCCGGTAGCTGAAAACTTATGAATAAGCCGGTCGAACAAGAAGTGGGAAGCTCCGTTTTTCTTACCTTCAGCCGAGGAAGTATTAATAATGCTGATCATCCGGTTTTGATGCAAAACCAACATTACCGCAGCCACCATTTTTTCTTCTGCATTTAATACGGCATAAATTTTTGCGGTTTCGTTGGCGATAAGGGTTTGAGTTAGCGACTTGAAAACCTTCTCGTGTTTTGGTTTAAAATTTTCTTTCGCGCGGTTTACATTTTCAAGATAAAATTTTTGAAAAGGCTTCAACTGCGATTGTTCTGAAAAGCAGAATTTGTTTTTTTCTGCTTTCGCAATGTTCCGGATGTGATTTTCCGAATAACCTTTCCGGATTGCCTCATATTCTCTTTTCAAATCCAGCAGAAGGTTTTTTTTCTTTTTAAAAGAAAAATCGCCTTCAATTTTACTTGCGGAAGGATTTAAGTTGATGTTGATGTAAGGAAATGTTTGTGCAGCGAGTAATATCTCTTTCATTGTATCAGCCGGCAGAATCTCCCTGCTGAATATTCCCAGTTGCTGGCAGTAGTATGGTTGGTAAAGACATTTAAAGCCGTACTTGCGCAACCACACCAAAGGCATTGCTGCTTCATAATCATTCAGCACGAGTGCTTCCCAGTTTTCGGCTACAGCATCTAAATAATAACCGAGCGCGTATGGCAATGAGTTAACAGAAGCATGGATGAGTTCATTCCATTTTTGCTCATCAATTTCTTTGCGCTTTAAAATACGGAGCCGGTTCATGGATGTCGCATGAGGGTAGCTGCTTCCTGGGCGACTGTTTCAAAAACATCCCGGTAGCCCTTCCACTCTTTTTGTCCGGTAAAGGAACTGTTATGCCACAAACCATAAAATGTTCCTCCGGTTTCATAAACGTTACGCATCAGGTGGCGGATTTCATTCAGTGCATTTTCTGCATCGGTTTTCTGATAGTGCACAAAAGTTGTATCCATGAAAGCGAAAGGAAAAATTTTTAAGCCGGTGGCTACATTTTTTCTGACATTAAAATAATAATACGGGGTGCAGATACCTGCTCTGAAACCATTCTTAGAGGCGTAGCCCATCGTGTAATCCTCTGTAATTCCGATGTTCATCAACCGCTCAAAAGAGTCGGGGAAATAAAAGCGCAGATAATGAAACCGGTTGCGGAATACCTGTTTGCCTATAATCTTTTCAAGCCGTTTTACTTCCATTTGAGTGCGACCGGTGGAAGTATGACTTTTATAGGAAAGATGAATACCGGTTTCTGTTTTCTCAGAAATGGATTTTATGATGGCGCGAAACGCATCGTTATCAAACGGTATATTCTTGTCGAATCTCGATTCATCACCCAACAGGAAAAAGAAAATACTCCTCAATGAATTTTCATCGCAAACCCTCAGCAGGTAACCATACGTATCGAACGGATCTTTTTCTCCACCAAAAAGAACTCTGAAACGTTCTTTCATTTCTTTAAAATCTGAAAGAACAAACGAGCGGAAAAAGCCACCGGTGTTTTTAATGATTCCTTTTTCCCTATAGGAATAGGCCATATCAATATCAAACGTAGGGATGTATTCGAAGGGCTTCTTTTTGGTTATGAGCGAAGGGTATTTTTCGGTCAGAATTTTCTTTAGCTCCAGGGCGTAGTAGTTCACCATGGGTTTCTCAAAAAACGCACCTTTATAATTCATCGTGTGGGTGGGCCGGTACCGGTCGTATTTATCTTTATGCCCCGGGAAGTATTCTTCGTAGCGCGTTACCATAAAAAAGGCAGAGGCGAAAAGGTCGAACGGGATTCTTGACCGCTCTGACACCGGATAGAAACCTCTGATTTTTTCGTATTCGCAAAAATTGATGGGTTGCGGTTTGTTAACTACTTCAAACAACAGCGTTTCTGCTTCAAAGAAAATTTCATCGCCCATTGGCGCGGAAGCATAAGAGAATTTAGGTAATGATGACGAGACGAAAAAATCTGTGTCGTGAGTGAGTTCATAGTCCAGCCCCAGTAAATCAGCGAACATCAAATCGAAAGTGTATTTGAGGCGGGCGGATGTTTGTTCGGTATAAATTAAAACTTTGTTCATTCGCGGGAATTGGATTAAAACCAATCTTCTTCTTTAGCCACCTTCTCTTCTTTCTTCTTTTTGTAAAAAGTTTCGTTGCGCAAATACTTTGTTTTTAGCAGCGGACAGATTTTATATCGTTCGTCCTTAGTGTCCTCATATAAAGCCGCCAATGTTTCGAATACGGATGTGATGCCGATTTTGTCGCACCATTCAAAAGGGCCAAACGGATAGTTGGTGCCGAGTTTCATGGCGGTGTCTATATCTTCAATGCTTGCAGTGCCTTCCTGCAATGTGAAGCAGGCTTCGTTGATAATCGTAAAAATGATGCGGGGCTTTACTAAGCCTACCCGGTCTTCCACCGGCAGGTATTCAATACCGAATTTATTCATCAGCTCATCCAGTTCCGGAGTTTGAAACTTGCGGAACAGGCTTACCTCCCATTTAGGCTGGGCAATGAAAGTAGGCAATCCGTTAATACCAAAGAGCCGGCACTTTACTTTTTCGCCACCCACAAAGGCGGCTTCATTTAAACTTAACTTTACCGCATTTACAAAAACGGGTTTGTCGCGCATGCCGGCATAGACCGGAAGGTTAGAGGGGTCGTCATCAAAATTCAAATCGAAAATGCAGTCGTAATCTTTAAAATCTTCATCCTCGTCACCATCACTGTAGTCAATTTCCAAATCGGCTACACCCGAAAGTTTTGCTTTCAGTTCTTCTGCCCTGTTTACCTCACCTGTCACCAGAATCTTCATATTCTTTTACATTCGATTGCAAAATAATTTTTCTTGGCTTAAATATTCTGTATGCAAAAAAATATTATTGAAACTAATGAAGCACCCGCTGCCATTGGTCCTTATTCGCAGGCGGTCAGGACCGGTAACCTGATTTTTGTTTCCGGTCAAATTCCGCTCGACCCTAAGACCGGTAACCTGATTGCTGACACCATTGAAACCGAAACGCACCGGGTAATGAAAAACATTGAAGCGATACTGGAAGCGGGCAATGCCACTTTTCATAACGTGGTAAAAACTACCATCTTCTTAAAAAGTATGGATGACTTTGCTAAAGTGAATGCCGTGTATGCTTCTTATTTTACCGGTAATTTTCCGGCAAGAGAAACAGTGGAAGTTTCGGGGTTACCTAAAGGGGCAAGGGTGGAGATTAGTGTAATAGCAAGTGGTGAATAGCGAGAGGCAAGTGGTAATAGCCGGTTTTTACTACTCGCTACTTACTACTCGCTACTTGCCTGGTGGTATAATACACTCCCACCAAAATCAGCACCATTCCGCCTACCTGTATAAGCGAAAGAAATTCGCCATCGAGCAGCCCCCAGCCTATAGCCACAATGGGAATTAAGTAAGTAACACTTGCCGCAAACAGCGCATCGGTGCGCTGCACTAACCGGTAGAAAAGCATCCAGGCAATCAAGGTTCCGAAAACAGATAGAGTTACTACACAAACAAGCGGGAACCACACCGTGCCGCTAACGATTTTTGCAGGCGCTTCGGTAAAAAAAAGAGCGCTCATGGCCGGCAGACCTATCATACCCATAGCAAGTGCCGTGGTGTAAACTGCATTTTGATTCTGCAATTTCTGTTTGGTGATGTTGCTGCTTAAGCCGTAACAGAAGGTGGCTATAACCGGCAGAAAACTATACAACACATCTACCTCGAAACTCGTTCCGCTTTTACCCAACACCAAAACCAATGCTCCGAGAAAGCCGATAATTACTCCAAAAACTTTTTGAGTTGAAATTGCCACTTTAAATAAATAGAAACCCACCACAAGGGTCCACAAAGGCGACAGCGAGTTGAGGATACCGTTTACAGCGCTTCCGCTTTGGGTCATGGATAAAGAAAACAGGAAAGCCGGAGCACCGCTTCCGAAAATGCCTATCAAAAAAATCGTCCGGTACTTATCGCGCGAAATACTTTTCAGTGCCCGCAGCATCAGCGGCAGTGCCACCAGGCCCGAAATGCTTATGCGTAAACACGCCAGTTCAATAGCGGTGAACCCGAGCAGCGATTTTTTAATAAGAATGTAGGAACTGCCCCAGATAACGGTGAGCAGGGCAAGGAGAATCCAGTTTTGAAGGTTGTGGTGAGAAGAAGAATTAGACAATGCGATAAAATGACAAATTGATAATGAGATACCGACACGAAGATGAAAGAAAAAAATGAGTTGAGAATTTTTACCCCAGCTTCTTCATAATCTCATCTTTCAGCTTATCTATGTTGTAGTTGGTAGCCGCTGAAATGAAGATGACAGATGACGGTTGACGGTTGACGGTTGTTTTATTTCCGGTCTCCGGTCTTCGGTTTCCGGTCAATTTCTTCTTTAAATCTTTCTCAATCATCTTGCGCAGTTCTTCGTCTGCCAAATCGCATTTGGTAATGGCGAGTATGCGGTCTTTGATGATTAATTCGGGGTTATACTTTTCAAGTTCATTCAATAGCACTTTGTAGTCATGCACAATATCGTTGCTGTCCACCGGTACCATAAAAAGCAAAATAGAATTGCGCTCAATGTGGCGCAGAAAGCGTAAGCCCAAACCTTTGCCTTCGCTCGCACCTTCAATAATGCCGGGTATATCTGCCATTACAAAACTCTTTCCGCCTTTGTAACTGACTATGCCCAGATTGGGAACGATGGTAGTAAAAGGGTAATCGGCAATCTCGGGTTTTGCATTGCTTACCGCAGCAATTAAAGTTGACTTACCGGCATTCGGAAAACCCACCAGACCAACATCAGCCAGTAATTTCAATTCAAGAATAATCCACTGTTCTTTGTGCGGAATACCCGGTTGGGCATAAGTAGGAGCCTGATGGGTAGATGTTTTAAAGTGATTGTTGCCGCGCCCGCCTTTGCCGCCTTCTACTAAAATAAACTCTTCGCCATCTTCGGTAATTTCTGCCAGTTGCTCACCGGTTTCAAAATCGCGGGCAATGGTGCCGAGAGGCACATCAAGTATTCTGTCTTCTCCGTCTTTACCGGTGCAAAGTGCGCCCATGCCTTTGCCGCCATCTTTTGCCATTACATGCTTCTGATACTTAAGGTGCAGCAAGGTCCACATTTGCGCATTGCCTCTCAAAATGATATGGCCGCCCCTGCCGCCATCTCCGCCATCGGGCCCACCCTTGGCTACAAACTTTTCGCGCCTGAAGCTGCTCGCACCCGGCCCGCCCTTACCGCTTTTGCAGTGGATTTTTACGTAATCAATAAAGTTTTCTGAAGCCACTTTTTAATGTTGAAGTCAGAAGTCAGAAGTCAGAAGTCAGAACGAAAACCATTCTGCATTTGTCATTCCACATTCCGCATTTGATTCACTGCATCTATTTCGTTGCAGAGAGAGTTGAATATATCATCTATCGCGCCCACTCCGTTTACTGCGCGAAACTTGTTTTGCCGGGTGTAAAATTCTTTAGCCGGTGCCGTTTCCTTATTGTAAACGTCAATCCGCTTTTGAATTACATCAGGGTTTTGGTCATCCGGTCTGCCGCTGTCTTTTCCACGAAGCAATAATCTTGTTTTCAGTTCCTCTTCGTTTACCTCCAGCGAAAGCATCAGGGTAATGGATGTATTGCGCGAAGCCATATACTTATCTAATTCTTCTGCCTGAAAAGTGGTGCGCGGAAAGCCGTCAAAAATAAAGCCCTTCGCCTCCGTATATTTCCCTGCTTCCGACTTCAGCATATCAATCGTTACTTCATCGGGAACCAATTGCCCTTTATCCATATAGCTCTTGGCCAGTTTACCCAATTCGGTTTCGCCTTTTATGTTGGCGCGGAAAATATCTCCGGTTGAAAGGTGAACCAGATTATATTTTGCCACCAGTTTGGCTGCCTGTGTTCCTTTACCGCTTCCCGGAGGCCCGAATAAAACTATGTTCAGCATAGCACTATTTTTTTGTTGGCGCGAATATAAAAAAGAAACGTCCCGCAATTTTGCGGGACGTTTCATGTGTTGCTTTATCGGCAGTGCCTACTTTCCCTTCATCATCTTTTTTGTTTCGGCTATTTTACCATCTACCAGTAAGGTATAACTGTATTGCCCGGTTGAAAGGTTAGAAGCAAATACGGTGATGATGCCATAGCCGCTTTTTATTTCTACGGTTTTAATGATGTTGCCCAGCATATCGGCAAAAACAATTTGTGCAGCGTTCACATTTTCGGGAACGAAATACGAAATAGAAGTTTGCTCGGCAAAAGGGTTAGGCGCGTTTTGCTCTAACACTATTACCTGCATACTGTTTAGTTCTACATTAATGCGGTT
>CAZBPG010000075.1:0-18669 GCA_964493695.1 uncultured Chitinophaga sp.
GTAAGTTGTGTTACCTGACCAGTTAATTGCGTTTCCTGCCGAACGAATTGTGTTTCCTGCCCAGTAAGTTGTGTTTCCTGACCAGTTAATTGTGTTACCTGACGAACGAGTTGTGTTGCCTGACAGAGGAATTGTGTTTCCTGCCCGATGGATTGCGTTTCCTGACCGGTGGTGTTTTTGAGGGAAAAGGAGAGAAATGAGGGAAAACGGAAGGGAATTAACCACGGAGGCACGGAGAAGCACAGAGGAAGCCTCCTCCGTTCCGCCACCTGAAAAGCGGTGCGGAACACCTTCTGCTAAAGGATAAGGGAAACGGAACTAAATACATTCGGTTTGTCATGGAATTGTAAAAATTATTTAACGGAGAAAAAACACACAATATTTTATTCAGTGGTTGCGTTAAGAAAAAAAATATTTTATCACTAACCCGCTTGCGCTAAAGCGGGTAAAAAAATTAAAAGCTATGAAAAACCTAATCAGTAACCGTGTTAACATGATTAACACCACCATCACATTTTGTGATGCAAACACCAGCGCTACCGCTGGTATTCCCGGATTTGCACCAGTACTGGCAGTAGTAAAGGGAAAAATTGTTTTAGTGAACTCTCTAAACCAAATAGGCGAGGGGACAACCACCGGAGTAACGACCGACACTAAGCTGATACGCAAAACGATGACGGATATTGCGCTGAAATGCGCGAACGCCACACTTGCGTATGCCAACAGCGTAAACAATAATACACTGAAAGCATTAGTGGATTACAATGAGAATAAACTGAACCGCCTGAAGAAAGAGGAGGTGGATGATGTTTGCCAAACGATACACGATGCGACCGATACGAATATAGTAGCCGCAGGACCGTTTGGTGTAACGCCAACAGATGTTACGGATTTACAAACAGCGATTGATGTTTACCGGACAGCGACACAGAACCCGCGGAACGCGATTATAAGCCGGAGCCAAGCGAAGAAGCAAGTGAAAGATATGGTGAAGGATGTGATTGAAAATTTTTTAAGCGGACAAATGGACAAGATGGTGAACACGCTGAAGGTGACGAACAACAACTTTTGGAGCGGTTACGACCAGGCAAGAGAGATTATTGACCTTGGCTCGACTACCGCAAAGGTGCGGGGAACGGTGAAGGATGAAAATGATGTGCCGCTGAAGAATGTGAAGTTTACGATTTATGAAACCGGCACCTTGAATGTGGTGAAGGAGGTAAGCACGGATATTAAGGGTGTGTTTAATGCCGCGAAGCTACCGGCAGGTGATTTTGACTTTAGATGGGAGTTGCAGGGTTACAAAACCGAGAGAGAAGTTAACGTGCATATAAGTGCCGGCAAGGAGTTGAAGCGCAAGGTGGTGATGGATGCCCTGATAGTGCGCGAGGGTGATTTGAGCGCGAATGCGATTACGAATATTGATATTACTGATGTTGACGGACAAAACATTAACTCGGTAACCGTATATGTAACCGGTAGTGCCATGAAGTTTTATGCCTCTGTTGCACCGAATGATGCACCAGGTGTTGTGTTTTTAGAAGTAGCCTCGGGGCAAACATTGGTGAAGACAGCGGATGAGTTTGCTACGGCTACCGGTATAGGGGGTAGTAACAATTTTTTGAATGTGCAGAACAGCGGGGGTGGACAAGGACATTGGAGAATTGAGATAGAGTTGAAATGACCTCTCCTAAATCCTCTCCGAAGGAGAGGACTTAAACAGCCAAAGGCATTGCGCCCGGAGACACGGAGGAAAAACGCAAATGCAGGTTTTTTAGAGGTCACGGAATTGAAAAACAAAACCCGTCTCGGCTAAGCCGAGACGGGTTTTGTTTTTGCAGTTATGTCATTGCGAGGAACGAAGCAATCGCCTACTTTACCTTAGAAAGATGCTTTGCCAATATGCCGCGATTAAAACTTTGCTCTTTAGAGCCAAGATAGGTTACTGCTACTAATTTCCCGTATTCATTAAACACCGGAGAGCCGCTTGCGCCTGATGCAACCGGAGCAGAGAATTGTATGTAGTAGGTTGCCGGGTTTTGTGTGAAACTACCTTGTGTTGAAGAACAGTTTAAAACGTTGTCTTCGTTTACAGCAAGTGCATCGCCAAGAGGAAAACCAATAACATAAGCGGCAGTATTTACCTGAATTTTTCTTTCGTCTGTTTCTGTTGCTTTGGTTGAAATAATGGAAGTGTTTGGAGGTAAGTGATGTGATTTGGTTTGAAGCGAGGCTAAATCAATTTCTTCTTTATCTGCCATTTTATGAATGGAACATTCAATGCGGTTTTCGGGAGAAAAGGTTTTTCCGTTTGGATAGATATAGATGGCTTCTAACTCTCCATAAAACTTAGGGTCGTCTTCTCCATAGCCTTTTTCGCGCAGAACGCGCTTGATGGCGGGTTTGATTTTGGTGAAGAAATAATCTTTGAGGTTATCGTGTTCCCAAGGCTCTACTACGTGATGGTTGGTGATGAGTGTACCGTTGCTGTCAATAAAAAATGCTGTGCCTTCGGAAGTGAGGGGATTTAAATCTGTTTTTATTTTATCGAAACCAATTTCGCCATCTGCCTTCAGGCCGAAGTAGAGGTCGTTGGCTTTGGTATGAATACGGACATAATATTTTACCTCCACCATTGCCACCGCGTTTTTATAGCGGGTGTAGATTTCGTTAGGACTTAGAGGAAGTTCAGGTTTGACCTTGTTACGGTTTGAGAAAAAATTAAATGCCAGAAGGAGTAAACCTACTACGGCTAATGCAACAATTGTTTTTAAAGCATGGCGCTTGACGAAACCGGAAAGCAGTTCTGAATTTGGATTACCGATACCATCGCTTGGAGCGATGGTATCGGATTGTGGCTTTTCTATTTTGCTCCAATCGAGTTTTTCTATGCCACCAAAGAGAACTTCATCACCGTATTTTATTGCGGTGGTTTGGTTGCTTACCTTTTTACCGTTCACTGTTGTGCCGTTGGTGCTGTAATCCTGCAATAAAATTTTGCCAGTATTGGTAACAGTTAGTTTAGCGTGGTCGCGGCTACAAAAGTTGGTGGTAAGGATAATGTCGGCTTCGGGGTAGCGACCAATGGTGTAGGTTTTCATCTTTTACAAATGAAGGGAAAATTTTTTAGCATTGCATCCGTTAGATGCGTGTGCTTGGAACAAGTGAGGGGAAAAATCGTATTTTTAGAATGTAAATACAAATATTATGGCTACTACAACTATTGATTTAAAGATTGAAACGGCCTGCAAAAAGTCGGAGGCACTTTATAAAAGAAAGCCGACCTGGCAAGAGGAAGTTGATGACCTGCTAGACCGAATGAATGCGCTTAATAAAGTGTTGAATACATTTCACGCATTGTTACTGAAACTGACTTTTGATATTGAGCGCGACATGGATGGTTTCAAAAAATCGAAACATGCGCCAACCAATATTAAAAGGTTAGTAGCCATTTCAGTTAAAATACTGAACCTTGTTCAACGCTCAAAATTATATCCCGGAGTAAAGACCACCTACCATACTTTAAAGCAGGAAATAAGTTACCTGAACGAACTGGTGCATGACCGCCAAGTGAGCCTTGAGTTAGATGAAGATGATGAAATGAAAAGCATTATCGAAGCTACTGTAAGTGCCGCCAAGCGCAAATGAAAATTTACTGTACCCCACAGTTTATAAAGGAACTGGAAAAGCTACAGCGCAATAATTCCTACCGCGCTATTTTAGATGACGTTTGCGGGTTTTTATCGGATAAGAACGTAGAAGAGTTGCACGTGATGGTTGACATCCTCAGCAAATCACCGGGCATATACAGTTTGAACAAGCACCGCATTGCTAATTCGCTAAGTAACCAGGGGAAGAGTGGCAGTTACCGGTGCATTTGTGTTTGTATGCCCAAAGAGGACTGTATTTATTTAGGATACATTTACCCAAAAGCGGGTTCGCAAGGAAGAGATAATCTTGAAAAAGAGGATTACAAGAGGATAGCTGCCAGTGTACAGAAGGCAAAAGTTGCTGATGATTTGTTTGAGCTGGATTTAACCAAGAAAAGTTACAAAAAGAAAAAATAAGCGCCCCGTTGCCGGAGTGTTTATTTCTTGTGGCTGTTTGTTCCCTGCTTTTGTTTCACCGCCTCCCAAAATTTATACAGCGCCTCGTTATCTGTAAGCATACGGTGCAGCCGCTCTGCCGGTGGTTTTGAAAGCCAGATTTTTAGTTGAAGTTGTTTAATGTGTTGGGGTGTGTCTTGCATTATAGGTTGAGTGCATCAATAATTTTGAGAAAGAAGTTGAGCATGGTGCGAAGAATATGGTTTATCGTGTGTTGTTTGCTAAATATGGATAATGTTTTGAGTTCTCATCAATCTCTAAAATATAATCCAGGATTTCTTGGTATTTGCTCTCTATCATATTTTGCACCTGTAAAGATTTCGCATTTCCCTTTTCACCTTCGAGTAAAGCTGCAACTCGTAATGCATCGTCCAATATAGCCCTTGCATCTATTGTATAGCCAAAAACATCCTTGGCCGTTAATAGGAGCGACATTATCCATGTGCAAAGCCGTATCAAAGGATGAGGATGCATTCTATCCATACTAAAAATTGTTGTATAGTCCAAATCCGACCTTTCTACCCAAAATAAGAAGAACGCTGCAAGAGCCATGGTTGATAGTTCTATGAATTCGCTTTCATTTTCTGTTCTTTCATGAACATTCGTTACAGTATGTGCTGCACCATACCAATCGGCATCGAACTCTCTCAAAAGTGTAATGGGAATATTTATTCGTTGTCTTTGCTCATCAGAAAATGGTAGTTTCTTTTCATGTTCATTATATCGTTGAACAAAATGGGTTGCCTCATGATAGAAATACAACATAGAAGTAAACTGGATAAAAAAATCCTTGGGCTTTAAACCCAATCTACTGATGATAGCTTTTAAAAAATCGAAACGTGGATTTGAGAACACAACAGATTTAGTCTCATAAGTAAGATTTAATTTTTCTATAACTCCTCTATAGAAGTCAATCAAATAATAACCATTAGCATTTGTTGCATAAGCACATGAGGCATCTCTGTCACTGAAAAAGAATCTTGCCTTATCTGTGGCAAAATTCAAATCGGTTCTGTCTAGAAAATCTTGTCCGAACCGAAATAGCTCTTGAAACCCCTTTTCCAAAGGGTGTTTGCTGTTCACATACTGAAAGAAAACGGACCCATTTGGAAAAATGTTTTTTGCTTCAAGTTCAGACACTACGCCTTCGTAAGTGCGCATACGGAATATTTAGAAGAGTAAACTTATTTACAGGGGTTTTAGTGATTTACAAAATTCAAACAGGTCAGAGGCATTATTGTCTTTCAATAGTTTCAAAGACTTACGTGAAGTTGCGCGCTTAACGAAGACGTTATACTTTTCACGCATCCAGCTAAATTTGATTTTAATACTCTCATCTTTTGAACTTAAACCCTCCACAATTATTCTTCTTAAACGATTATAGTATTCTTGAAAATTGCCATCATCTATATCAGATTGAACATCGAAGAAATAATCTAAGTAATAAAGTCCATCAAAGTCTTTTTTAAGGATGCTCTCTAACTCTTTCAGATCTTGCAGTAACCCATAACCTGATGTTTTCCCATCATTTAGAAATTCTCTCACAACAGATACAATTTTACCTTCGCTGACAATTATTCTAGGATAGGTAGCGCCTTTACTTTCCAACTCATATGCTTCAATAACAGCCGGACCAAAAAGTAATTTTTGGGTGTGTATCAATTTTCCGTATGTCATTCCACCTCTGCATAAAAAGCCTTTGTAAAGTAGCTCAAGGATTAGCAATCGAGAATTAAGAAAAGCTGAAAATAAATGACTGGGTTCTTTTAATTGAAATGAAATAACTATTGAATCCGAAAACTGAGTTACCTGCCTTGTCTTGTAATACTTTTCGTCCTCTTTGGTATCAAATAATGTGAAATACATTTCCAGCGCATCCGAAACTGATTTTATCGCTGCTTCATTATCCAAACCCTCTTTATCAAGAGTTGCTCTTATCTTTTCTTTAAATCCAAGTATGTCAATAAAGATTACAAAGCGGTTTTCATAGTTCATAATAATGTATCAAACCGAGGATAGTTACTGATTGATTTCACCCAATCCAAAGACAAACAAAAATAGCCCCTCTATCTTCTTATATATCCAGTAAATTAGCAAGCCTATAGCTGAGGCAAAGACAGATACTGTAAGCACTTCTAAAAAATCAAACTTTTGTGTTTCACCATGCTCAACCCATCTGCTAAAGCTACTTTGTTGATATTTGGATGAAAAAGTCAGAAAGTTTAAAACGAAAAAACCTATAATTTTATACTTCACTTTCTTTTGCTCCCATAATGGGTCTCGCCCGGTTGATTTATTTTTATCTTGAGGCAAAAAAACTTTAAATAGTAACCAAATAGAGTTGATTAGGAGGAAGGGCATTAAAAACCACAGAAATGTTTGCAAAGCATATCTATGATACTTGGACAATACCAGAAGTATAAACAAGAGTGAGGTAGAAAGGAAAAATTTAATTAAATAAGTCTTCCAATTTTTAAAGAATATCCATTCTCTTTTTGAACTTTCAACTTCATCCTTGTTGTATCTATAAAGTGCAATTTGTAAATGAATCATCAACCGAGTAAAAAGAACAATTATTACTATAGCCAACTTGCTAAATAAAATTCCCAAAACAATAAAACTAAGGTTAATCACAAATTCCCTTGCCAACACATTTCTCCATCTGCCATTACTCAAATCAAAATCAAACAACGCTTTACTCCATCTTTTCCATCTAGATTTTGATTCTCCAACAACAGTGGATTTTTGCTTTATGCTAATCACATGTGTTTTCTCTGTAAAAGAATCTACTGCTGGATTTGCAAGTTCTGCCTTTAGTGCCCCGGCTGTTTGAGGGCGCAGTTCTGATTCTCGTCTGAGGCAATCGGTAATAATTTTTTTAAGCGGTTCGGTGAGGTTTTGTGTGGCGGTGGTAAGGTCTTTATTAAGAATGTTGGCAATGATTTGTTCGTTGCCCATGCCCTGTGAGGTTTTGCCAAAGGGGTGTGTGCCTGTAAGGGCTTCGAGGAGCATAACGCCTACGCTCCAAACATCGCTTGCAGGAGTAATGTTGCCTGTGCTAAAAAATTCGGGAGCCATGTATTCTACTGTGCCTACCAATTGGGTGCTGGCGGCTGTGGCATCAGTGCGTTTGGCAATACCAAAGTCGGTAATCTTTGCGCGGAGTTTTTCGCCTTCGCTAAACAAAAGAATGTTGGTGGGTTTAAGGTCACGGTGAATTATGTTTTCGCTGTGCAGGTAAGCAAGCCCTTCAATAATGTCTTTTGCTAAATCTTCGATGATGCGGTAATCGGGTACTCCTTTTTTGAGAAGGTCGGCAAGTGTGCCGTTGTCGGCATATTCTAAAATGCCTACGTGATAAACGATCGGACTACCATGAATATCGGTGCTGCCTGTGTTTACTTCATACGCTTCAATGTGTTTTACAATGTTGGGGTGATTGAGTTTTTTGAACTGCTTGATTTCATGAATGAGATTGTATTTATCATCGGCTGTGCCCTGAGAAATTTTGAGGGCAACAAACAGGTGGTCTTCATTATCATAGGCTTTGTAAACTTCGCCAAAGCCGCCTTTGCCTAGAAGGTCTTTAGCGGGGTCGTAAGTGAACCGCTTGCGAAAAGATTGTAGAGATACTTCCATCGTGTGTTATTGAGAGTAACTAACCTGCTTAGCTATCTTCGAACAGGTGTAATATCTGTTTCTCCATCCGTTTCTTGACACTCACATCCCCTTACATCCATTTCATCCATGTATTTCATTAGTTTGTCAAATTCTGAATTAGCATCCTCATCTTTACACTTGGTTTCTATCTTAACATACAATTCACCGCAGTAACACTCGAATATTCTATGTTGTTTACAAGATTGCAAAGTAAGAATTACCGTTAGTATAAAAAGTGTGACTTTCATAAATAGTATGTAAAAAACACTTTTACATCTCACCAATTATTTGACCAATAATAATAATGCTATTTAAAGTGAAGAGAGAAAGTGATAAATCCATTTCCTTAAATTTCTATGATTTGAAAAGTAAAATTATCTCGGGTTTTCCCTTCGCAAAGAGAATAGATTTTTTGTGCTTTTTCTTCAAGCGTGTTTTTGGTGTTTAGTTCATTGCATAAAATTTCATCAGTAATGTTTTCAAGAACTCCATCGGTGCAGAGAAAAAAGTAGTCTCCTTTTTGAATTTCCTTTTTAGGGATACCATGCGAAGAGAAATTGCCCTTGCTATTTGCACTTAAGGAATTGGTGATGAAGTTGCGGATGTTCTTGAGTTCTTCCTCGGAGGTTTCACCTTGCTTTCGCAGGTTATTGACAAGGGAGTGGTCTTCGGTAACGAAAAGTATTTGTCCGTTGCGAATGTGATATAAGCGGCTGTCGCCCATCCAAGCAATAATGACACCCTCAAAGTCAATAGCTAAAAGAACAATAGTGGTAGCCATTCCTTTCATTTCAGGATACTTGCTCTCGGTCTCTTGAAATTGTTGAATGGTGTATTGAAGTGCTTTGTTAAGATAGTCGCAATCGTAAACTGTCGCGGGGTTTTGGATGAAGTAGTCGGAGAATGACGAGCAAGCGAGTTTGGAAGCGATGTCGCCATAGGGAGAACTATCAACTCCATCACACACGATGAAAAGATTTTGACTTTCGAAGTGAAAATCTTTATTGGTGGGTTTTGAGCCGTTGTTGGTTAGTGCAGTGTGCTTCATGGGCGCAAAATACTTAATGGTTATTTTTGTTGTGAAGAATTGTCGTTACTGTTTTGACTGCCGAAGAGTGTTTCACCTACAGAAGGTGTATTATAATCAATATTACTTTTTGCTATTCTCGGCATTTGCCAAGTAGAATGATTTGGGCTATTAGAATCAGTCATTTTAAAAAGGATATACAAAGTGAAATAGAGAATACGCATATGGTTGGCAAAAAAGTTAGTAACTGCCGAAATTAAGTCCACTTCTACTTCAGCTGCCTGATATGCTGCGGATGCGTTTGTAGTTTGTGCTGCCTGAGCCGGCTGTTTGATTGTTTCATCATATTGCGCCCTCTTAAAAGGGTCGGAAAGTGTTCCATAAACTTGGTTGATGTCTTTAATAATTGCTTCGTATTTTTCGTTGCTGTTGTTCTTATCGGGATGGTATTTAATTACGAGTTTACGGTATGCCCTCTTGATGTCGCTTAGTGAGGCATTTTTATTAAGGCCGAATTTTTCGTAGTAAGTTTTTTCCATTACATAGGGTTTGCAATGGCTAATTTAAGAATTGAAAAGAAGAAAGGCTCCTATGGCTGTTTGCGCGAGGGAAGCGGAAGGCGCGCGATAGCGCGGTGCGAAACCCTGCCTAGCCGGCAGGCAGGGAAGTGGAGCACGGTAGCGAAGCGAACCCTATAGCAGCCCGCCCCGAGGCTTTGCGAGGGACGCGCCCTAAGTTTCCCACGACTTGCCTATTGCCCTTTCTCTCGTATATTCGCACCCTCTAAAAACAAACAAATGGCTACTACAGCAGAAATCAAAAACGGACTTTGTATTGAGTTCAATAACGACATTTTTCAATTCGTGGAGTTTCAACACGTAAAACCTGGTAAAGGCAACGCCTTTGTTCGCTGCCGTATGAAGGGGCTTAAATCGGGCAGAATGTTAGAGCATACTTTCCCTGCAGGTCACGAAATTATTACCGCCCGTGTGGTTCGCAGACCGTATCAGTTTCTTTATAAAGATGATATGGGTTACAACTTTATGGATAATGAAACTTTCGATCAGATTACCATTGACGGGAAAAGCATTGAGAATAACGACTTTCTGAAAGAAGGCGATGTATGTGAGGTTATTGTTCACGAAGAAACAAGCCAGATTCTCGGCTGCGAACTGCCACAGCATGTGGTGCTTGAAATTACTTATAGCGAGCCTGCAGTTGCCGGGAATACCGCCACCAACGCTCAAAAGCCTGCCACTTTGGAAACTGGGGCAACGGTATATGTCCCGCTTTTTGTGAATCAGGGCGAAAAAATAAAGGTGGATACCCGTACCCGTTCTTATGTAGAGCGTGTAAAGAACAAGTAAGCAGTAAGAAAAACTTTCTACATTCGACATCCCGAATCTAATCCTTCGGGATTTTTTATAGAACTAAACCCGTGTTATGGATTTAAAGAAAATTCAAGAACTGATTAAACTGGTGAAGAAGACGGACATCGGTGAACTGAAGGTTAAAGAAGGCGACTTTGCTATTACTATTAAAAATAAAGGTTGCGATACAGTTTATACTACATCTGTTGCTGCTCCGCAAGTAACACAACAGGTTGTTTCTGCGCCAAAGGGAGAAACGCCATCTACCGAAAGCGAAACTCCAAAAGCAGAAATTAAGAACGAAAACCTTATCACTTTCCGTTCTCCTATGGTAGGCACTTTCTACCGCAAGCCAGGCGCTGACAAAGACCCTTACGTTAAGGTAGGCGATGAGGTAAAGGGGGGCGACACGCTTTGCATTATAGAGGCGATGAAGCTTTTCAACGAAATAGAGTTTGATGGAGGCGAAGGAAAAATCGTAAAGATTCTTGCCGAGGACAACTCTCCGGTAGAATACGACCAGCCATTATTTTTAATAGAGAAAAATTGATGTAGTGATTAGCAGATTTGCAAATGAGATGATGTATTTCCATTTGCCTTTCATCTGCTAATTAATTAATCAACTAATTGTTTCAATGTTCAAGAAAATTCTCATAGCAAACCGTGGTGAAATTGCCCTTCGCATTATCCGTACGTGTAAAGAAATGGGTATTCAAACAGTAGCGGTTTATTCTACTGCCGACCGCGACAGTCTGCACGTTCGTTTTGCCGATGAAGCGATTTGTATTGGAGGGCCACGTAGTAAAGATTCTTACCTGAATATGCAGGCAATAATGGCGGTAGCTGAGTTGACCAATGCAGATGCCATTCACCCCGGTTACGGATTTTTGGCAGAGAACGCAGAGTTCGCAGAGCTATGCGGCCATTACGAAATAAAATTTATTGGCCCCACACCCGCACAAATGCGCGCCATGGGTGATAAAATTACCGCTAAAGAAACCATGATAAAAGCCGGAGTACCCTGCATCCCCGGCAGTGAGGGTTTGATTGACACCGTGGAGGGCGCAAAAACAATAGCCAATCAAATCGGCTATCCGGTTATCCTTAAAGCTACTGCCGGTGGCGGTGGAAAAGGAATGCGCATTGTGCGCGATGATGCTGGTTTAGAACAGGCTTATTACATGGCTCGCACAGAAGCCGGTGCAAGTTTCGGTAACGATGCTGTGTATCTCGAAAAATTTATCGAAGAGCCGCACCATATTGAAATACAAGTAGCCGGTGACCAGTACGGTGAAGCTACTCACTTGAGTGAGCGCGATTGCTCGGTACAACGCAGACATCAGAAGTTGGTAGAAGAAGCACCTTCGCCTTTTGTAGATGAAGCACTCCGGAAAAGAATGGGAGCTGCTGCGGTTAAAGCTGTAAAGGCGATTAAATATGAAAGTGTAGGGACAGTGGAATTTCTTGTAGATAAGAACAGGAATTTTTACTTCATGGAGATGAATACACGTATTCAGGTAGAACATCCGGTTACGGAAGAGGTGATGGATTTTGATTTAATTAAAGAGCAAATTCTGATAGCTGCGGGTACACCTATTTCGGGCGTTCTTTATTTTCCGGAGAAAATGCACGCTATTGAATGTCGTATAAATGCTGAAGACCCGTTAAATAATTTTGCACCAAGTCCCGGAAAAATTACTGCATTGCATACGCCTAAAGGTTATGGAGTCCGTGTCGACACCCACATTTATGCCGGCTATACCGTGCCTCCTTATTACGATTCATTGCTGGCTAAAATTATCTGCCGCGCCAAAAGTCGTGAAGAATGCATTGTGAAAATGAAACGTGCGCTGGAAGAGTTTATCATCGAAGGGGTGAAGACGACTATTCCTTTTCATATCGTGTTAATGGACAATGAAGAATTTCGCTCAGGACAATTTGATACCGGTTTGCTTGAGCGGTTCGATTATGTAAGCGCGATTAAGGAGTTGGATTGAAAAGTGTAATAGGAAATTCTTGGGTTCTTTGTACGCAATAAAAACAAAAGCCATTCGTTTAACATTGCTTTTTCAAATTAACAGTGTATGCTTTTTAGTAATGGTTGGATGAATAAGGGGGTCATTTCCTGGCTATTTTTTATGGCGTGCAATGCTGGCTTTGCCCAAACCTTCGAGCGCAAAATAGACTGGCAGCCAATACCCAGGACCTTTTCAACTATTGAGGGAAAGACCATCATTCAGCCCACCTTCGCTAAAGCTGCGCACCTTGACCAATTCGATTTGCTTCCTTTTTACACGGAGTTAATTCCGATTCAGCTTTCAGGTGATGTATCGGTACAGCTTGTAAACCCAGTTTATTCCGCTTCTTCTCATTTAGATAATGCCGGTTTAACTTTTATTCAAGAAACCATTGAGCCCAAAGCTGAATTGAGCCTGCTCAGAAAGCAGCCGAATGCCCTCATCTCGTTTTTGCCATTCCGCAAAAATGCAGCTACCGGTGCAGTAGAGAGACTGGAATCATTTACCCTGCGGCTTACGGTAGTTACGAAACCTCAAAAGCGCTCCGCCAGCGCTTATGCATCCGTTTCCGCTTTGGCATCCGGTAACTTTTACAAAATAGCCGTAACAGCAGAGAGTATGTATAAAGTTGATTACAACTTTGTAAAGAATACGCTGAACGTTGACCCCAATAGCTTTAATCTGAACACGCTGGCAATTTTTGGCAATGGTGGCGGTATGGTGCCCGATTTAAACTCGGTTGCACGTCCCGATGATTTGCTCGAAAATCCAACTATGGTTGTTGACAACAACAGTAACAATAAAATGGACGATGGAGACTACTTGCTTTTCTACGGTCAAATGCCCGATGCATGGAAGTTTAATTCATCTACACAAATCTTCAGTCACGAAAAAAATCTTTACACCGATAAAACATTTTACTTCCTGAGTACCGATGCCGGAACCGGTAAACGGGTTACTGTTTCATCAACCGGTGGCAGTGCCAATAAAACAATTACCGATTTTGACGAACACGCTTATCACGATTTAGATGAATACAATTTACTCCATAGCGGCAAGCGTTGGGTAGGCGATAAAATGACAAGTTTTGCCAACGACAAATCTTTCTCTTTCAATTTCCCTAATCTGGTTACTTCTGTTCCGGTTAAATTCACTTCTAAAATTTCAGCGGTTACTACTTATGGCTCCTTTACCAATGTAACGCTGAATGGTCAGAACATCATTACCCATAGCGATGGCGGTATTTCTCCAACTACTTATCCCCCGGCTTCAAGGGTTTATTCTACTACGGCCAATTACAATTCGGGTTCCGACAATATAAACGTTGCATATACTTTTAATGTAAGCGTTGACCCGGCCGGTACTGCAGCTACCTATATTGACTGGTTCGAAATGCACCTAAAGCGAAATCTCACAATGGCAGGTGATGCCATGACTTTCAGAAGCATTGCTTCGACCGGTGCCGGTAGTATTTCTGACTTCCGGTTGAATAATGCTTCGGCTAATACCAAAGTGTGGAATGTAACCGATCTTGGTAATATTCAGGAAATGCAGGGAACGCTCAATGGCTCACAGTTTTCTTTCATTACCGCTACGGACGAACTAAAAGAGTTTATCGCTTTTAATACCAATGGCTCTTTCGGCAATCCTGAGTACATCGGCAAAACAGATAACCAGAATTTGCACGCGCTCGGCCAACCGGATATGCTGATAGTAACGGCCGATGAATTTGTTTCTGCTTCCAATGAACTGGCAGCGTTTCACCGCAGCTACGATAACATATCGGTAGAAGTAGCAAAGCTGTCGCAGATATATAATGAGTTCGGCAGCGGTAAGCCTGATATTTCTGCCATTCGCGATTTTGTAAAAATGTTTTACGACCGTGCCGGTGGCGATACGGCACTTATGCCGCGCTATCTTTTGTTGATGGGCGATGGAACATACGACCCTAAAGACCGGGTTCCGGACAACAATAATTTTCTTTCAACCTATCAAAGTACAGAATCTGACAGCCCGCTGCAGAGTTATACTTCGGATGATTTTTTTGGTCTGCTCGACTCTAACGAGGGTGGTGATATTACCGGTGGAGGTCAGTTACTCGACATAGGTATAGGCAGGCTTACAGCCGGCAGCGAAAGCGATGCCTGGGACATGGTGAACAAGATTAAAAATTATAAGCGACCGGTTCCGGATGCTACCTGTATTCAGCTTAATTCCAACGCCAGTTGGAGAAACATTATTTCGTTTATAGGTGATGATGAGGACGGCAACACGCACCTGAACGCCAGCGATTATCTGGCTGAGGCGACCCGTACATTGCACCCTGTTTATAACTACGAAAAAATTTATCTCGATGCATTTAAGCAGGTGCCTACTCCTGCAGGCGACCGGTATCCGGATGTAAACACGGCTATTCTTAACCGGTTGAACTCCGGATGTCTGATTATGAACTGGGTGGGACACGGAGGCGAAACCAACTGGGCACACGAGCGCATTTTTAACATGGCCGATATCGTTCCGCTGCAGAACAAAGAGAAACTTCCCATGTTTATTACCGCTACCTGCGACTTCAGCCGTTTCGATTTACCGGCACGCACAGCCGGTGAGTGGTTAGTGGTAAACGGGAAAGGCGGGGCTATTGCATCTCTTACTACCGTGCGACTTGTTTTTTCATCGGGCAATGCCGCGCTTAACAATGCCGCTTTCGATTACATGTTTGCGCCCTATGAGGATCGCTATCCTCGATTGGGAGAAATTATCATGCGCACTAAAAATGCAACCGTAAGCCAGGGCGATAACACGCGCAAGTTTACTTTGTTAGGCGACCCCGCACTTACGCTCAATTATCCCCGTTACGATGTGGTGACCACAGCCGTAAACAACAACCCCGTTGTAGCTGCCGATACGTTGAAAGCACTGGAAGAAGTTACGGTTACAGGCGAGGTGCGCGATGATAACGGCAACAAGATGACTTCGTTTACCGGAACGGTTTACCCGATGGTGTACGATAAAATTTCAACCCTTCAAACCCTGAAGAATGACCCGGGAAGCAATCTTGCAAACTTTATGTTGTATAAGAATGTGCTGTTCAAAGGCAAGGCCAGTGTAACCAATGGCGACTTCAGTTTTTCGTTTATTGTTCCTAAAGATATTGACTACCAGTTCGGGAAGGGGCGCATCAGCTATTATGCCGACAATGGAAATTATACAGATGCGCACGGCTATACCAACGATATTGTGATTGGCGGCTCTGCCGATTCGTTTAAATTAGATAATGCCGGTCCCGGAATGGATTTGTACATGAACGATGAAAAGTTTGTTTTTGGCGGAACCACGAATACCGACCCCATGCTGCTGCTCAAGCTATCCGATGAAAGCGGAATCAACACGGTAGGCAACGGAATAGGCCATGACCTTACCGCCATATTAGATGATAATACCCAAAACAGGGTGGTGCTGAACGAGTATTACGAAAGTGAACTGGATAATTATAAGAGAGGAGCGGTAAAGTATCCGTATTCAAAACTTACAGAAGGCCGGCATACGCTCAAAGTAAAAGCCTGGGATATCCATAACAATTCATCGGAAGATTATACAGAGTTCATTGTGGCATCTGATGCAAAACTGGCACTTACACACGTTTACAATTATCCCAATCCGTTTACCACCCGCACTCAGTTTATGTTTGAGCACAACCGGTGCTGCGATGATTTAAGTATAAGCGTGCAGATATATTCTGTAAGCGGAAAATTAGTAAAGAGTATTGTGCAGCAGGTGCACAGCGTTGGCTACCGGGTAGATGATATTGTATGGGATGGTTTGGACGATTATGGCGATGCTATCGGCAAAGGGGTATACGTTTATAAGTTAGCAGTTCGTGATGGAGAAGGTAACTCGGCTCATAAGTTTGAAAAGTTAGTGGTTTTAAGGTGAAACGAAACCCTTTTACTTCAGGTGCGTAAAAACACTATGTCTTCTTTTTTTTGAAAATTTATGTAGGTTTGGCGCCCATTGTAAAATACAAGCATACTATAGTATAACTTCTACGTTTAATTTAATTTCAATAATTTTCCGACATGAAATATTTGTTGCGTAACAGAAGTGTGTTTGCTTTTGCAGGTGTGTTTATTCTCTGTAGCCAATTGTTACAGGCTCAGGTAAGTTTTCAGGAAAGCGCCCGAATCAATACTGTAACTACAGCCGTTCCGTTTTTGCGTATTAATCCCGATGCACGTGCCGGTGGTATGGGCGATGTAGGCCTTGCCTCGCCACCCGATGCCAATGCGGTGTATGTGAACCCCGCCAAAATGGCTTTCATTGATAAAGATTTCGGATTTGCCGTTGGTTTCAGCCCCTGGTTGAAGGCGCTGGTAAACGATATTTACCTGGCTAACCTTACCGGTTATTACAAGGTGAAGAAAATGCAGACCGTTGCACTTTCGGTGCGTTATTTCTCTTTAGGTAATATAACTTTCACCGATTATAATGGTCAGGAATTACAAACTTTCCGCCCGCAGGAGTTTGCCATAGACGGGCATTACGCGCGCAGGTTGGGCGACAACTTTGCGGTGGCAGCTTCACTTCGTGTTATATACTCCAACTTAGCAGGCGGAGCCAGTGTAGATGGCGCTTTGGTTAAACCCGGTGTAGCCGGTTCCGGTGATATCTCGGCATACTTTCACAAAAAATTTAACGAGAACGCAGCTCACAAAATGGAGCACGACCTTTCGGTGGGTTTAAACATTTCAAACATCGGAAGCAAAATCTCGTACACCTCCAGCACCATAAAAGATTTTATCCCCACCAACCTGGGTTTAGGGGTGGGCTACACCTTAGAAATTGTAAACAAGCATTCCGTGGGCGTTTATGTAGACATGAACAAACTGATGGTACCCACACCGGATACTGCTGATAAAGACCGCAATAATGTTTACGATTTCCGCCAAAAGAGTTCTATAGGAGGAATGTTCACCTCGTTTGGCGATGCTCCCGGAGTTATGGAAAATGGAAGCCGCGTAAAAGGCAGCCGTGCTGCTGAAGAATTTGCCGAGGTAACCTGGGGCATTGGCGCAGAATACCTTTATAACAAGCAGTTCGGTGTTCGCTTCGGATATTTCTACGAGCATCCTAAAAAAGGAAACCGCCAGTTTTTAACTGCGGGCTTAACGGTTAAGTACAGCGTGGTTGGTTTAAACTTCTCTTACCTAATCCCTACCACCATTCAGCGTAATCCGTTAGATAATACCCTTCGCTTCTCTTTACTTTTCGACTTTACCAAAGGCGGAAAAAAATCATCGAGCGAAACAGGCGTTTCGTTAGTAGATGACACTCCTAAAAAGAAGAAAGAAAAGAAAGTTAAGGAAGAAACAGAACCGGTTAAACAGGAGCAGCCGCTACCGGTTGAAAAGAAAATGGAAGCCGAACCGAAATAGGTTGGCCCAAAATCATAACAATCAAAAGCCCTGATTACAGTCAGGGCTTTTTTATTTTCTTTTTACTTTGGCTGTAAACAAATTCTTATGGCTGTATACTTTCATAACTCGCTGTTGGCATCTGCCGATTTTATACGCACCACGCGCAGGTTTTCATCTCCGCAAAGTTTATCGCGCGGAAGTAAAAGAGGCACCATTCAAACGGTAGCTATAGGCCGGTTCCGGTTTATACATACCAGCCCCGAGCAGGTCGCGGCTTTTTATTCCATTCCTTCGTGGGACGGCCTGCCGGTAATTACCGGTAACACTGTGCCCGGTGGGTTAACTTCGCTCAACCGCATCAGCAAAAAAACTGGCGTGGGCGAAGCGGTAATCATGAGTTGGGCACTGCTCAACCGGCTCGATGTTTACTGGATAAGCGGGGTGCTGTTTGCCCATTTGCATCTGGTGCAACCGATAGCCCAAACCGAGAAAGAGCGAATGGCTTCCCTCACCAAGCCACCTAAGGTTCGCAGAAGGGCGAGGTATCTGTAACACCTGAAAAGCCCGGTTTTCTTTACATTTTCGCTGCTTTTTACCCTGTAAGGGGCATTATCCTTTATTTTTATGGCAGTTACAGACCGAATAGGTTAACTACAGATTTCCGGTATCATCCTGTCGGTTCTGAAAGGATGACAGCAGGTTTCCGTTGTCGTCCTTCCAGACCAGGAAGGACGACCAGAGAACCCTCCAATCATCCTACCAGGTCTGGTAGGATGATTGGAGGGTTCAGATATCAACCTGTCCGGTCGGGTAGGATGATGAGAGGAACCTGGTATTAACCTGTCAGACCTGTAAGGGGCTCTGTTGTTTTAGTTTATTTCGAAGGCAGATGTAAGAACCTGCCCGCTGCGCGAAGAATTGCCAACGCTAACCCTGTAAGTGCCTTTAGCGGTTTGCCATATTTGGGTATCAACCTCATGTTCTTTCATAGCAAACAGTTCTGAACTCCTATTAGCATTTTTTAATGACTGTCCGTTTGCATACCTAAATAAAAAAGGGAACGCAAATAGGATG
>CAZBPG010000076.1:0-18619 GCA_964493695.1 uncultured Chitinophaga sp.
TCTTCCTCTAAAACAAAAAGCCGCCTCAAATTGAGTTTTGAGACGGCTTCTTTTTGTTTGCCATATAACCGGTGCGATTACTGCCATTGGTTTAAAATCGGGTATTAGCTTCAGCCTTTTAAAGCAGATGCTTCTTTTATTGCAGCATTAACCAATTTGTAAAACTTTTAGCTTAGAAGAAGAAACAAAGTGGATTGAATTCTGGGAATAGACTACTCAAACCATTTGGTAAGAATATCTGCCACATTGATATCGAAAAGAAAGTAAGGAAGAAAAAGAACCGTTGCCCAGAAAAACATAGATGCAAGCATAGAAACCAATATCTTCTTTTTGTCGTGTGTAAGGGCAAGTGCAAACAAAACACCTACCGGTATAGATAAAACAATTGGAGTAAGTGCAGCGATGCCACCTAATCCAAATTTTTGTTTAATGCGTACTAAGAACCGGTTGGACGAAGTAAACTTTCTGCCGAATTTTCTCGGAAATGTTTTAACCAGGTAATCCTGCATATAACTACCGAGATAAGTAAACAGAACAATGCCGATGATACCTCCAATGATGTTGGCAAATGAACCTCCTAAACCTAAATTGGCAGCTATGGCTGTAAGTGAACCCATCGAAAATTTTACAATGGAACCGAGAAAAACAAGAATAGAAGAAAGTATGTTATCCATTAGCCGCTCCGGGTATCAAATATGCTGAATACAATATTAACGTTTTTCTTTGTGAAAATGATTCAAAATTTTGGTGGAATTTCTTTTCTGAAATGCCCGTTCAACTGAATTTTATTCTTCACCCTTTCAGTTTGCTCAACGGAAGGTATTAATTTTTGCAAGTGTTCTATTATAAACCATTGTCTGGCTTTCTCTGATGTGGCTATCAACAAACGATACTGGTCTTCAGGAGAAAGTGCAGCATACTGTATCAAATCAAACGAAAGAGGGTTTTTAAACTTGTCTTCTACCTTAAATTTGGTTCCTAATACATTGTGCAACTTGTTAATAAGGTCAATCAGAGTTGGATTGGGCCTTTCAGTATCAGGGTTGGCGGAAGTTAACTCGTACACCACAGCAGCTGAGTACAACTTATCAGGAACTTCACGCAATACTTCCATAATGCGGAACACCTTTATGCCTTTAGTTTTAATGTCCATTTCTCCGGTTTCGTACACTTTCGAAATTTCGAGGAGTTCAACTTCGGTTCCGTACTCGTTCAGTGTTTCTTTAAACACCGAAGGAATACCGAACGTTTTCTTTTCTTCTTTACATTCTTTAATCAATTGCCGGTAACGTGGTTCAAAAATGTGAAGGTTAAGAAACTGACCCGGGTAAACAATAATGTTGAGTGGAAAAATCGGAAGAAACTTGGTCATGTTGATGTAAGGAAGCCTTATCGTTAAAAGGTTTGTAATAATAACGCAAAATCAGACGTGTAACATAGTGCGTTAGGTACTGTGGAAAATTATTCACTACTTTTAAGTCACAAAATCAAAAGCCATGAAAACTTATCTGATGGTTTCCTGCTTTCTCTTTTTATTCTCAACTACTGTTAAGGGTGTTTCAATGGGACAAATTGTCGGGCAGGTAACTGAGAAGGAAACAAAGCAACCGGTAGCGTATGCAGAAGTAGTTTTCGAAAACAGGATAGATAGAATTGAAGTAAAGGCCAATGAGTATGGACACTATTATGCCAATCACCTTCCCACAGGAAAATACCAGATGCGGATAGTTTTTAATAACCGCACGTTCGTAATGAACGATGTACACGTTTACGATAGTTATACTGCAGAGATAAACTTTGCAGTCAGCAGCAACAATAGCCTTCCTCCCAAAGTGATTTTAGAAACAAAAGAGAATGTTTTCAGCTCAGTAACATCGAACGACATTAAACTTACTAATAGCACATTCAACCAGCCAACGCAATCTTTGAATGATGTGCTCAGTCAGCAACCGGGAGTGGACATCCGTAACGGAAGAATTTTCATTAAAGGAAGTGACCAGGTTCGTTTTTTTATTGACGGAACACCCGTGATGGGCACACCCACTCAAAACCGGGTTTGGTAGTATTCCTAATTACTGCTTTGGGTTACAGTAATAATCCTGCTTGTAGTAATAATTTACTGCGTCATTAATTTTGTTCGGTTGGTCACACACATTTTTATCATCGTTCAAAAGGTTGCAGGTGTAACCTGAGCTCCTAAAAGCAGTAAGTGTTGAATCAACAGAAAAATGATTCACGCCTTTAGTAGCGCATACTTTGTAGCGCACGCCATTACTTGCTTCACAATAGGCACAATACTGGCTGCATTCATAGCATTTGTTACAAGATGGTGCAAGCAGCAATACAAGGAAAACAAGGGGAAGGAATTTCATATTTACGAAACGCAGAATTCAAAAAATATTTTTGCGCGGTTGAAAATAAAAAGATTTTATTTGCCACCGCTAGAGGTGGTGAAGTCGTGTTACAACGAATAACCATAATAGGGAATCAGGTGTAAATCCTGAGTAGTACCCGCTGCTGTAAGCTCTTTAAAAGTTTCTATCTCACAATGCCACTGATGTAAAAGTTGGGAAGGCGATAGGAACAGAGCAAAACCAGAAGACCTGCCTTCGGCATATTAGTCAAAAGCTTTCGGGAAGAAAGGCGGAGAACTGGAACAGTGCACGGTTTCATAATCTCATCCATTCATTTTTCGGGGCGAATTTTTTTAACCATTTAAATCATTGCAAAATGAAAAAATTCAACCTACTCATGTGTGCCACACTGATGGCAAGTTTTCTGTTCGCTCAAACAGTATCTACTTTCGAAAATCTCACACTCGCCACCGATACCTTTTGGAACGGCAGCGATTTAAGCGGAGGCTTCAGTAATGGAAACGCCACTTTTGTAAACGATTACAGCACAACTTTTTTTTCGTGGAGTGGGTTCACTTATTCAAACAAGAAGGATAGTGTAACTGCCGGCTATGGAAACCAATATGCAGCTATTACGGCTAGCGGATATAACGGCTCTTCCAATTATGCTGTGGCTGATGAGTATGGGAATGCAAAAGTTCTCTTAACAGGTAACGCAGCAGGTAAACTAATTAAAGGATTTTATGTAACCAATACTACTTATGCGTATCAAAGCATGAAACAAGGCGATGCGTTTGCTAAAAAATTTGGAGGTTCAACAGGCGCTGACCCGGATTGGTTTCGTTTGCGGGCTATGGGCTGGTTGCATGGTGCTATGAAGCAACAATCTGTGGAACTTTTCCTTGCAGATTATCGTTCGGCTGACAGCACTCAAGATTATATAATACGTGATTGGACATGGTTTGACTTACAGCCGTTGGGTGATGTGGACAGTATTATTTTTCAGCTTACTTCATCTGACACAGCCTTCGGTTATATGAATACTCCTGCATATTTTGCTATGGATGATTTCATCACAGGCGATACGGTTTATGCGCAACCAACTGCTTACGATGATGCCGTAACTACTACATATTTAAACGATACAACAGTTGCAGTTCTTGCTAACGATGCGGGTTTAGTTGCGGGTCCGATTGTGGTGTTACTAAGCGCACCTTTAATTTCCGGAGCAACCGCTACTGTTGTGAATAATGAAGTTCATTATACACCGGCTATAGGAATTGTAGCCGCTGATTCATTAGTGTATCGTGTTTACGATGCGTTGGGGGCAAGTGATACAGCCGTAATTTACATTAACGTAACGGGCATTACCGGACTTGATGAAATTATAGATGTTGCTGTAAAAGTTTATCCAAATCCGTTTAGTAATAATGTTTCCATTCGTTCATCGGCCGTAATTAATAAAGTTGATTTGTTTGATGTAACCGGAATATTGGTAAAAACAGTTTCAAGTATTGAAAGCAATGCACTTGAGTTAGATACCCAAGAACTTTCAGCAGGAATTTATTTCTTAAGAATGAATACTGACAGTGGAACTTTGGTGAAGAAAATTGTGAAAGGATAGTTTCTGTAACATGATCCGTTCACTAAAAGCAAGTTCTTCAGTTTTATTTCTGCTCTGCATGGTATCTGCGGCAAACGCACAATTTGCGCCTGTCGTGGGTATAGCGGGTAGCACGGCTATATCCAAAGACTCATCGCTATTTGTTGAATGGGCTACCGGTTGCACTATTCAACGCGGCTATAAAGATATTGCTGTTCCTGATTCCGGTTATGCAAGTGTTGGTGACGGCAACTCTGCTGTTGGTGTTGCCGGACAAAACGGTGTAGTGAGTTTGGGCGATGGAGGAACTGCTACACTTACTTTTCAAAATCCGATTTTTAATGGACCCGGCTTTGATTTCGCTGTCTTCGAGAACGGATTTTATACCCAAAGCCTTTTGGCATTTCTTGAATTTGCTTTTGTAGAAGTAAGCAGCGATGGGAACAATTTTTTTCGCTTTTCTGTTACTTCAAATATTCAAGATACTTCGCAAACACCAATGGCAGGGGTTGATTGTTCGCTCGTAAACAACCTTGCAGGCAAATATGTTTTCGGTTTCGGCACTCCCTTCGATTTGGAAGAGCTAAAAAATGAAATTGGTTTAGATGTAAACAACATCACACATATTCGTTTGGAAGATGTGGTAGGTTCTATCAACGAAACATTTGCTGCACACGATCAATATGGGCATAAAATAAACGACCCATACCCAACTGCTTTTCCTTCCGGTGGATTTGATTTAGATGCAGTGGGAGTGATTAACTCGGCAACGCCAAGTAGCTTGACAAAGTTTCCGGTTACGGGTTTACAGTTTACTGTTTATCCGAATCCTGTTTCGAATGCGGACGTTTTCTTGAAAGTAGGTGAAAGTTTAATTGGAAGTGAGATTGAAGTTTTTGATGCAATAGGAGATCTTTTGAGCAAGAATAGAATTCAAACTTCCAACTTCCGACTTCCGACTTCCGGCTTTCCAACTGGTATTTACTTTATCAAAATGGCAAATCATGTCGCCAAATTGATGCTGGAATGAAAACTTGTTTCACATACTTGTTTTTGCTTCTCGCTGCAGTGTTGAGAGCGCAGATAAAAATTGATTCGGTAATTATCTTACCTGAGGTAGAAAAAATTTGCAATGCTGTAAATGTGACAGCTCAAAGCCCGATTACATCCTACAAATTTATTGGTGATAAAAACCTGAACGTAGTGTTGCGCATGAATACCGGATTGTATTTAAAGAACTATGGCAATGGTCAGTTGGCTTCCATCACTATTCGCGGAACAAGCGCTGCGCAAACCGATGTATTGTGGAATGGAGTTAAACTAAATTCTCCTTCACTTGGTCAGGTTGATTTTTCGCTGTTTAATATGAGCATGAGCGACCGGTTGGAGTATAACGGCATTTCGAAATACGGAAATGTGGGTGGTTACATTAACCTGATCAACGACACACGAATTGATTCGGGATTTTCTTTGAAGGCAAATATCAGCTATGGGAGTTTTAATACCATCCGCACATCCGGTGATGCGAAATACAACACAGGTAGATTTTCGGGAGCTACGCGCATCAGCTATTTAAGTTCCGATAACAATTATCTTTATATAAATACCACTAAATCTGGCAACCCGAAACAAAAGCTGACTAATGCAAAAGTGCAATCGCTGAATGTAATGCAGCAGTTTAACGCCAGAGTGAACCAGCAAAATGATATTCGTTTCAGTGTTTGGTTGAGTGATGCACAAAGGCGAATTCCATCTGTAATAAGAACTCAAAGCAAAGAGTCGCAGGACGACTATTCACTTCGCAGCGCATTAGCTTGGCAGGGAAGCTTCAGAAAATTTTCCACGCAGTTTACCTCCGCATTCTTGCACGATGTTATTCATTATCATAATCCCGAAATTCATTTGAATGAAAAATCAATTATACAGACGTTAAGAAACTCTTTCAGTTTTAGTTACGACAGTTTGAAAAGGTTTTCAGTTTATGCCGAAGTTGGTTATGATTTTGAGCGCGCTACAGTTCCATCTTACATATTGGTTCGCACCCGCCACATTGGAAAATTTTCAGCAAGTGCAAAGTATAAACCAGTGAAGGATTTTTCTGTACAGTTTGATATTCGCGAAAGTATTTACGACAAAACATTTTCTCCATTTTCGGCAGCACTCTCGCTTTCTTATCAAAAGTATTTCACAAATCATGTAGTTGGGGTTTGGACAAAAGCAGCACGCAATTTCCGTTTCCCTACCTTGAACGATTTGTATTGGGCAGATGTGGGCAATCCGAATTTAAAAACAGAAAAAAGTTTAGATGGCGAAGCCGGACTGCAATACGGTTACAAAAACAGATTATACTTTCTCGCAAAAGCAACCGGTTTTTGCAAATATATTGACCAATGGATTCAGTGGATTCCTACCGGCACAAATTGGATGCCACAGAATATAAAGCGCGTGCTTTCAAGAGGCGCTGAAGTTTCTTTGCGACTGGAAGGTCCTTTCGGTTTTAATCGCAATTTCAATTTTGCATTGCAAATGAATTATACTTATACACGAGCCACTAACCTGGTTGCAATTTCAGTGGCTGACCAAAGCAAAGGCAAGCAGTTGATTTATGTTCCGCTGCATATTGCTAATACGTTATTGCATTTAGAATACAAGAAGTTTTACCTGCGCGCCACTAATATTTATTCAGACGTTGTTTTTACTTCTACTGATAACAGGGATATATTAATGGGGTACTATTTGCTGGATATAGAGATAGGAAAAGATTTTGTGATTAGCAATTTTGAGATTGGGGCAGCGTTTCGTGTAAACAATGTAACAGGGGGGCAATATTACAATGTAGTGCAACGCCCTATGCCAGGACGGAATTTTGAAGGAACACTTAGATTTAAAATTGCAAAATGAAAAGTGAAATAAAACTTATATTCAAGCCGTTGTTGGTGTTATCACCAACCGCATTGTTTCTGGTGATTTTAATTGCCGGAGTTTCATCGTGCAATAAAGACCCGCAAACTACTTTGCCGACAGGGAAAGGCTTGTATATTATAAATGAAGGGCTGTTTAACTGGGGTAATGCAGAAATTTCGTTTTACAATCCAAGCACAAACGAAGTGACTGACAACCTTTTTCAAGCAGCTAACGGCTATTCGCTGGGCGATATTGCACAAAGCATGTATGTGAAAGATTCCACCGGTTTTATTGTAGTGAATAATTCAGCAAAGATTGAAGTTGTAAAATTGCCAGCGTTCGGACATATAAGGACAATTACCATTGCCGGTTCTTTTCCAAGGTATTTTCTGCCTTTGAACGATAGTGTTGCTTACGTGAGCGAACTATATGCCAAAAAAATATGGGTAATTAATTACCTCAGCGGCAATGCGGTTACTTCCATTTTAACTACCGGTTGGACGGAGAAAATGGTTTTGCTCAACGGAACTGTTTTTGTTCAGCAAAGAACAGTAAGCACAGATGCGAGTACCGAAAGCAGGTTGATGAAAATAAACCCGGCTACAAATTCAATTGTGGACTCAAAACAGTTTTTGAAAAGAGATATAAACGGAATGGCAGAGGACGTATCAGGAAACATCTGGATAGCCATGGATGAAGACACAGCAAATAATTTCAAATCGTCTCTTCTTTGTTACGACCAATCACTGAATCTTTTAAAAGCTTTGGAGCAATCAGATTATGGTCATCACCTTTCTCAATTATGTATTGATAAAAACAGGAATCAAATTGTTTATACCGATGGTGATTTGTTCAGTATGCAAGTAAGTGATTTAGCTTTGCCTGGTCAGCCCCTGATTGCACGTAGCGGAAGGAATTTTTATGCAGTTGGGGTAAACGAACTGCAGGGAGATATCTACGTAAGCGATGCACTTGATTTTGTGCAGCGTTCACGTATTTACCGTTACGACAAAAACGGAAATGAAATTCATTCTTTCACTGCGGGAGTTATTTCCGGTAATTTCACTTTTAATGAATAGGGTTTGGTTATTGGTTGTTGGTTGTTGGTTATTGGCGGCTTCCTGTCAGCAAAAAGGCTCTTCGCATGAAAAAGTTAAAACTCATTGCGTAAAGGAAGCATCACTTCCGGTAAAATACGCCAAAGGTTTTTTGGTTGATTACTACAACGGCTTTAAAGTTATTACGGTAAAGGATTGGAAAGACACGAGTAAGATTTTTGCACAGTATGTTTTGCTGCCGAAAGGTAAAGCAGCACCGGTTGATTTTGCTGATGCTGTTTTACTTGATACTCCCGTTCGAAAGGTTGTTTGTATTTCTACCAATCATATTTCATCGCTCACACAATTGGGTTTAATGGATTCAATAGCCGGTGTAGCAAATGTTGCGCTCATTTATAGCAAGCAGGTAGTAGAGCAAGTGAAGCAGAATAAAATTGCTGATGTCGGAAGGGATGAGTTGAACTATGAAAAAATAATTGAGTTGAGTCCATCGTTTGTTTTTACATCGGGCAGTTGGGATGGGGGCGACAAAATGAAGTTAAAACTGAATTCGATCCATGTTAAATCAGTGTTGAATCTCGATTATATGGAGCAGGAACCGTTAGCCCGTGCTGAATGGCTCAAGTTTACGGCTGCATTTTATGACAAGGAAGTTGAAGCAGATAGTATCTTTAATCTGCTTGAAAAGAATTACCTCGTGCTGAAAGAAAAGGCAAGAGCGGTTTCTTCAAAGCCTACCGTGTTCGTTAACATTCCGTTTAAAGAAATTTGGTACATGCCTAGCGGCGAAAACTACATGGCGAAAATAATTACTGATGCCGGGGGCAATTTTTTGTGGAAGGATTTCAAAGCTACCAATGGACTAAATCTGAATTTGGATTACGAAGCCGTTTACGCAAAAGCGGCAGATGCTGATTTTTGGTTGGTTAACGGTTTTGCAGGTTCATTGACGCAGGTTAAAGCAGCTGACAAAAAGAATGCTTTTTTCAAAGCATACAAAACTGGTAAGCTGTATAATAACGATAAGCGAAACACACCCGATGGAGGGTTCGATTTTTGGGAGAGCGGAGCGCTTACGCCTGACAAAATTTTAGCTGATTTGATTTTTATCTTTCATCCTGGGCTATTGCCCAACCACGAGTTGCATTATTACCACCAATTGAAATGAGCAGCAGGAACATCATTTTGCTTTTGGTTTTTTCTTCACTGGCAGGAATAGTATTTTTTCTGCAACTGCTGCTCGGTTCTGTTGCCATTCCTTTTGCGGATGTAGCTCAAATTTTGTTTTTAGGTGAAACAGGTAATGAGGCATGGAGTAACATCATTATTGAATCGCGGTTGCCGGCAGCTTTAGCTGCTTTAGTGGCAGGGGCGGGTTTATCGGTAAGCGGTTTGCAGATGCAAACCATGTTTCGCAATCCGGTTGCCGGTCCGTACGTGCTGGGTATTAGTGCGGGCGCTAGTCTGGGTGTAGCTGTTTTTATCATGGCGGCTTCAGCTTTCGGTATTCATGAAATTCGTTTGCTGAGTAGCTGGAGTATAATTCTCTCTGCAGCTTTAGGTGCGGTATTTATTTTCTTCATTAACTTTTTGATTTCGTATCGGCTGAGCGATGTGGTAGCCATTCTCATCATCGGATTAATGATTGGAGGCGGAATTAGCGCATTGATTGAAATTATGCAATCGTTCAGCAGTAATGAAGCGCTGAAAAATTACGTGCTATGGACTTTCGGCAGCTTTAGATACGTTGACTTGAACCAAATAGGTTTTCTCTCGCTGGTTGTTTTGGCAGGAATGGTTTTCTCTTTCTTTCTTTCTAAGCCACTTAATCTTTTATTGCTCGGGGATACTTATGCTACCAGCTCCGGTTTAAACATCAGGAGTTCTAAACTGCTAATTGTGTTATGCACCAGTATTCTGGCAGGAAGCATTACAGCTTTTTGTGGACCGATTGGATTTGTTGGTCTAGCTGTTCCGCATCTGGCCCGGGCTGTTTTTAAGACATCAGATCACAAAACTTTGATTCCTGCTTGTGCCGTAATTGGTGCAGTTATCTGTGGTCTTTGTAATGTAATTGCAGCCACACCTGGCTCTGATAATGTATTGCCGGTAAACGCAGTTACTTCTCTGTTAGGAGCACCGGTAGTGATTTGGATTATTCTAAGGCAACGAAAACTGTAAATGAAACTTCAGGCAGATAAACTGAGCATTGGTTACGGAAGTGATAAAATAATCTTCCCTGATATTTCTTTTGTTGCCGGTGAAGGAGAAATGATTGCGCTGCTCGGTGTAAATGGTATTGGGAAATCAACTTTGCTCAGAACTGTTTCCGGTTTGCAAAAAGGAGCGGGCGGAAGTATTTCAGTAGGAGAGAATCAAATTGAAAGTTTAACGGTGCAGGAGAGAGCAAAGCGTATCAGTATTGTTCTTACAGAAAAAATTTTTGTAGATAACATTTCAGTGAAGGAATTTATTGCACTCGGACGTTCACCGCACACAAATTGGTTTGGGAAATTGAGTGATGAAGATTTGAGAGAGTTGGAGAAAGTAATTTCGGTAATGAAACTGGAAAAGCTTCAGGATAAACTGTTTAATCGGATAAGTGACGGAGAGAGGCAGAAGGTTCTGATTGCCCGCTCGCTTTGTCAACAAACACCTGTCATTGTTTTAGACGAGCCAACTGCTTTCCTCGATTTCAGAAATAAGAAAGAGATACTTGAACTGCTATCTTCTGTAACACACGAACTCAGTAAATTAGTAATCCTTTCCACGCACGATATTGAAGCTTCACTGGAGTATTGCAGCAAATGCTGGCTAATGACAGAAAACAAGCGTTTTGTAGAAGTAAAACGAAGTGAAAATTTCAGAAATGAAGTGATGAAGTTGCTCTTTCCCGAAGAATTAACTGGCCATTCTTAACTCATCATAAGTCTTTTCGATGTAGTAAATCGAAAGCTTATTTCTTACCTCAATCGATTTTTTTACAGAGATGAAAAAGTCAACTAGTTTTTTAAAATCAGCAGGTTTTTGGAGATAGCCATCAGCACGCAGGCGATAACATTCAATCATATCTTTCTTGTAGTCGCTATTTGTTACCACAATTACAGGGGTGGTTTCCAAATCGGGGTCAGTTTTAATTTTTTCCAAAACTTCTTTACCGGTTACTTTCGGCATGTTCAAATCAAGGAGTACTAAATCGTATTGCTTGCCAATTATTTTTGAGGTATCGAGAGTTTCACAAGCCTCCTCACCATCATATGCATACTCCAATTCGATATCATCGCTCAGGCCGGCTTCCTTTATAGCTTCCTGCATTAAACGAACTTCAGCTGGATTGTCCTCAATCAAAAATAAACGATAAGGCTCGGTACGGTGAACGGTCAACATAGCTGTCAGATTTTGTTATGCTAATCTACATTTCGGCACACTAAAAAAGGCTTCATTTATAAGGCGAGATCTGTTGATAAGGGAAGCTGCTGTTCAAAAAAAGGACAATTACTATCCCTTTTTGCCCCAAAATTTCTTTTTGCCACCTCCGCTTCCACCGCTTCCTTTGTGTGAAGAATTTCCTGAGTGTGGTTTGGAATGAGAATAGGAATTAGAATGTCTCTTACGATTATCCGGTGCAGGAACAAAGGGAGTATCGGCACTCATCGGATAAGGATGTTCGGTAATCACCGGAATCTGTTTGCCGATTTCTTTGTGAATATCCTTGAGATAAGCTCTTTCTTCTGCATCACAAAACGAAATGGCTACTCCGCTTAAACCGGCACGACCGGTTCTGCCTATCCGGTGAACGTAAGTTTCAGGAACGTTAGGCAATTCGTAATTAATAACGTGGCTCAGATTATCTACATCAATACCACGAGCTGCAATATCGGTGGCTACCAGCACACGAATTTCTCCGCTCTTAAAGTTGTTTAGTGCATTTTGACGTGCATTCTGTGATTTGTTTCCGTGAATAGCAGCTGATTTAATACCGGTCTTAACTAAATCGCGCATTACTTTATCGGCTCCGTGTTTGGTTCTGGTAAACACCAATACTCGCTTAATAGATTCATCTTTCAATAAATGAATAAGCAGTGCGCGCTTATCATTTTTAGTAACATAGTAAAGCTGTTGATTGATTTTATCTACCGTAGATGAAGGAGGAGTTACTTCAACTCTTACCGGTTCGTGCAAAATGCTGTCGGCAAGCTTGGCAATAACAGGAGGCATGGTGGCTGAGAAGAATAGCGTTTGACGTTTTGCCGGAATCTTTGCAATTACTTTCTGCACATCGTTAATGAAACCCATGTCGAGCATCCGGTCGGCTTCATCGAGCACAAATATTTTTATCTGGCTCAAATTCACAAAACGTTGGTTCATTAAATCAAGAAGGCGACCGGGAGTGGCAACGAGAATATCTACTCCGCGTTTCAATGACTCAACTTGTGAATGTTGCGATACACCGCCAAAGATAACGAGGTGCTTGAGGTGGCAATGTCTGCCGTAGGCAGCAAAGCTTTCTCCAATCTGCACAGCAAGCTCGCGTGTAGGAGTCAGGATTAGAGCATGGATAGGTTTTGGATGAGTATGTCCACGATGCTCTCCGCGAAAGTTTTGCTGAACTTCATCGGAAACCAGAAGTTGAATGATAGGAATAGCGAACGCAGCAGTTTTGCCGGTGCCGGTTTGTGCGCAGCCGAGTAAATCTCTGCGTTTAAGAACGATAGGAATAGCCTGTTCCTGAATAGGTGTGGGCTTAGAATATCCTTCGTGCTTTAAGGCTTTAAGAATGGGTTCAATAATGTTAAGTTGTTGAAAAGGCATGTGGTATAAAAGTTAATGGTTAGAGGTAATTAGATAATTGCGAATAGCTGACAGACGGAATAAAATTTATTTTGATTTTGAATTTGCATAGGGGAGAAGTTCGATGCAAATATCTTGTAGCATTCGGCGCGAATATAAGAAAGAGATTGAGATTAGGTTGAGGGCTGCCAATTGATGATAAAACATCAATCAATATACCTCCTTAATTACATGTGTTGTGTTGTTGAACGCAAAGGTATCCCCAGTGTGTTTGTCAATCATCTGAATGCCGATGGGGGAGGAGGGCGAAATGGCAAGATATCTTTTCTCTTCTACCATTAATGCACCCGCACTTATGGCGATATAGAAATTGTTTTTATCGGTTATCACTACGCTGCCGGGTTGAATCTTTTCGTGACGATTAACTGTGCCTACTTGTTGCAATAGTTGTTTTTGCTTCACGGCTTCGGCCATGGCAGAAGAGTGCTTTTCAATTTCCTGCTCAATCATTTCTCGTGTAGTTTCATACTTATTCCCTGCACTGCTTTTCGTTTCTTCGTTGGCAGAACCGGTTACTATGTCCAGTGCTTCATGTGCGGTGGCAATGCGTTGTTCAATGTAAGCGAGGCAGAGATGGTGGAGTTGTTGTTTGAGGTTTAACATGAAATCAAGTTGTCGGAAAACAGAGAATCGGGAAATCAATATCCGTATTTCTCTTTCCAGAGTTTCTTTAAATCTTTTCTTGTTTCCGCTTCCCGGTTGTTGTTAGACGGCTCGTAAAGTTTAGTGCCTTTTACTTTGTCGGGCATAAACTCTAAGTCAACAAAATTGCCTTCGTAGCTGTGTGCGTACTTGTAATCTTTTCCGTAGTTCAAATCTTTCATCAGTTTGGTTGGCGCATTGCGTATTTGCAGCGGTACCGGTAAATCACCCGTTTGGCGGACTAAATCCATAGCTGCACCAATTGCCGTAGTTGCCGAGTTGCTCTTAGGTGAAGTGGCCAGATAGATAACAGTTTGTGAAAGAATGAGCTGACATTCCGGATAGCCAATCATAGTAACAGCTTGAAAGCATGAAGTTGCCAGCAACAGCGCATTCGGATTAGCATTGCCAATATCTTCGCTGGCAAGAATCAATAATCTTCTTGCAATAAACTTTGGGTCTTCGCCACCGGTTATCATTCTCGCCAAATAATAGAGAGCAGCATTCGGGTCACTCCCTCTAATCGATTTAATAAAAGCAGAAATGATATCGTAATGCTGCTCCCCACTCTTATCGTAAATGGCCATTTTCTGTTGAATGGTTTGCTCCACCATTTCGTTGGTCACTATTAAAGGTTCATCGTTAGCGGAAGAAACAACCAATTCTAAAACATTCAACAATTTTCTTGCATCGCCACCGCTGTATTTGAGCAGAGCTTCGGTTTCTCTTATCTCAATATTCTTTTTACTGAGCACTTCATCGTTAATCATGGCATGTGCAATCAGCTTCTCCAGATCTTCACGTTCTAAAGGCTTAAGCACATACACCTGACAGCGCGAAAGCAGGGCAGAGATAACTTCAAACGAAGGATTTTCGGTAGTTGCACCAAATAAAATGATGATTCCTTTCTCCACTGCACCGAGCAGGGCATCCTGTTGAGCTTTGTTGAACCGGTGAATTTCATCAATAAACAAAATGGCTTTTCCGTTGGTAGTGGCTTCGTCAATTACCCTACGCACTTCTTTTACACCGCTATCGATAGCACTGAGTTGATAGAAAGGAAGATGGATCTGTTCGGCAATAAAACGCGCCATGCTGGTTTTGCCCACACCCGGTGGACCCCAAAAGATAACAGAGGGAATATTTCCGCTTTGAATCAATTTACGCAACACTTTGCCTTCGCCAATCAAATGTTGCTGGCCAACAAACTCAGTAATGGTTTTCGGGCGTAAGCGTTCGGGAAGGGGAGGAAGCATGGATGAACTAAAAATGCTAATTAAGTAAAAGGTATTTCAAACTTAACAATTGCACACAGCACTAACAACTGGGAAAACGTTGATAAGAAAACCTATCTTGGCTTATCACGGCTAGATAAAAACGCTTAAGTATATAACATAGGCAAGTGTTCTATTGCCATGGAATAGAGGATAGTCAATTTACGCTAAAACAATCCAAACAACTCGGCATTTACCCGGTTGATTACTTCACCCTGAGCTTCCTCGTCATCGGCAAAGTTTATCTGGTCCACATCAATAACCAGCACACGCCCGGCTTTGTAGTTGCCAATCCATTTTTCGTAATACTCATTCAGCCTGCGGATGTAGTCGAGGCGTAGGTTATCTTCATAATCTCTGCCGCGCTTCTGAATCTGATTTACGAGTGTAGGCACAGTGGCTTTCAGGTAAATCAATAAATCTGGCGGACGGATCAGGCCGCTGATAGTTTCGTAAAGCTTAGTGTAGTTTTCAAAATCACGCGTGGTCATTAACCCCATGCCATGAAGGTTCGGTGCAAATATTTCGGCATCCTCATGAATCGTTCTATCCTGAATTACCACTTCTGTTCCCTGTTGAATCTCTACAATTTGTTTAAAGCGCGAGTTAAGGAAGTAAACCTGCAGGTTAAAACTCCAGCGCGGCATATCTTCATAAAAGTCGTTCAGGTAAGGGTTGTTCTCTACATCTTCGAACTGAGGCAACCAACCAAAATGCTTGGAAAGAATTTTGGTGAGAGTGGTTTTTCCGGCCCCGATGTTTCCGGCAATGGCGATATGTTTAATCGGCTTTTTAGATTTACTCCCTCCTTGTTTTGAATCTGCTTTGGCTATTTGTTTCGCAACTGGCTTGGCTGCTTTTTTAGGGCTTCCCTTTGCTACCGGTTTGGCTTTGGCAACAACTTTAGCTTTTACTTTAGGTTGTGGTTTTGCCTGCTTTTTAGGAGTTGCTTTTTTTGCCGCTTTTTTCTTCGCCATGTTTAAATTCTTTTGTGGTGCCGAAGCGAGGGGTTTCCTTTCTTCTTTGCCTATTGCGTACTATTAGTTTGCCTATTGCTTTAGTGTGTGGTCGAAAATAAAAATTGTTTCGCGCTTAAAAACTTTTAAGCCCTATAATTTCACGTACGTCCTTTAAAGTTTGTGCGGCACTTGCACGTGCTTTGCTTCCCCCGTCACCCAATATTTCGTATACCTTTTTTTCATCGGCACTTAGTTCTGCAATCCTTTCGCGTATAGGGGCAAGGAAAGTAACTGTGTCTTCTGCCAGTTGTTTTTTCATATCGCCATAGCGAATAGTACAGTTGTTATACGCTTCTTCAAAGTGTTGAACAGTTTCTTTTGCCGAAACCAAAGCCATCATATCGAACACGTTTTGAATAATCACCGGCTTTGCGGAGTTGGGTTCTTTCGGTCCGCTGTCGGTAACCATGCGCATCATTTTCTTGCGGATAACATCGGGTTCATCTTCCAGATAAATACAGGTATAGTCAGGTTTGCTCTTGCTCATTTTTCCTTCGCCATCTAAACTCGGCACATTCACTAATTTGTCGGCAAACGAAAACGGTACGGGCTCGGGAAAGTAATCTACTTTATAAAGATTGTTGAAACGTCTTACAAAATCGCGGCTCATTTCTACATGCTGTTGCTGGTCTTTACCAACCGGTACTTTGTGTGCACGGTGGATGATAATATCTACCGTCATCAGCACCGGATAGGTGAGGAGCCCCGCGTTTACATTCTCCGGTTGTTCGCGTATTTTTTCTTTGAAGGTTGCCTCGCGCTCCAGTTCACCTAAGTATGCGTGCATGTTAAAGATGAGATACAACTCCGGTATCTGTGGTACATCGCTTTGTAAATACAGCGCACATTTATTCGGGTCGAGACCACAAGCCAGATAAACTACTGCAATGTTTCTGCTTTTCTCTTTCAGGTCAGCGGGATTGGGATGCGTAGTGAGGGAATGGTAATCGGCCACGAAAAAGTAACCGTTGTATATATCCTGCATCTGCACAAAATTCTTCACTGCTCCGAAGTAATTTCCGAGATGCTGCTTGCCGGTGGGGCGAACCCCGCTGACGGTTATTATTTTTTTACTGTCTGCCATTTACTTCTTAATCACTTTCGGAACTTTAAAATAATCGCTGTCGCGCTGCGGTGCATTTTGCAGGGCTTCTTCTTTGGTCACGGTATCTTTTATTACATCTTTACGCAGTACATTTTTTTCATCTGTCATGTAAATAAGAGGTTCCACACCATCTACATTTACTTCTTCCAGTTTCTCTACCAGGTCAAGAATCTTCTGCAAGTCCTTTTTAATTCCCTCTTTGGCTTGCTCGTCAAACTCAAGTTTTGATAGCTCGGCAAGACGGTCAACCAATTCATTATCTATGTTCATTCGTTTATTTATTTTCGACCACGCTAAAATAGAAATATAGAAATGTTATTGTAGCGATTGCCTGTAACCGAAAACTATAAACTGTGAGTTCGTCCATCATTGACATAAAAAACATTAAGAAGGAATACATCATGGGCTCGCAGTTGATTGCAGCTTTGAAAGATGTTTCGCTTTCTATTAATAAAGGAGAGTATGTAGCGCTCATGGGGCCTTCGGGTTCAGGAAAATCAACCCTGATGAATATTCTGGGTTGCCTTGATTCTCCAACCTCAGGCACTTACCGGTTAAACAATACCGAAGTAGCGATAATGACCGATGATGAGTTGGCACGGGTGCGCAACAAAGAAATCGGATTTATTTTTCAGACTTTTAATCTGCTTCCGCGACTAACTGCTTTAGAGAATGTGGCTTTGCCGATGGTTTATGCAGGTATGGGCAAAACAGAAAGAATTCAGCGGGCAGAAAAAGTAATGGAGATGGTGGGCTTGAAAGACCGCATGACACACAAACCCAACGAACTTTCAGGCGGGCAAAGACAACGGGTAGCTATTGCGCGGGCACTGGTGAATAATCCAAGTATTATTCTTGCCGATGAGCCTACGGGTAATCTCGATACCAAAACTTCGTACGAGATTATGTCGATTATAGAAGAAATCAGTTCGCATGGTAATACGGTAATTATAGTAACACACGAAGAGGATATTGCTAAACACGCCCGCAGAATTATTCGTTTACGCGATGGATTGATAGAAACTGACATAGAGAACACTCCGGTGAAGATGGATGCGAACCAATTGAACTTTGAAACGAGGTAAATAGTGTGTTAAGGTGTTTAAGTGTTTAGGTATTAAAGTGAATTGAATTTTGTATTTACCTAAACACTTAAACACTTTCGCACTTAAATACAATTCGAATGAAAATCTACACAAAGACAGGCGACATAGGCGAGACTTCTCTTTTTGGGGGAAAGAGAGTATTGAAAAGTGAACTTCGTATTGACGCGTACGGGACCGTAGATGAATTAAACAGTTGGATTGGTTTGCTGCGCGATGTGCAAACAGATAATGCTGCCAAAGACATACTGAAGGAAATTCAGGACCGGTTGTTTACGCTTGGGTCTACTTTGGCTGCTGACCCTTCTAACTCAAAGTTGAAAACACCTGACCTGCACGAAAGCGACATTGAGTTATTGGAAAAAGCCATTGATAAAATGGATGAGGTGTTAGAGCCGCTCCGCAATTTTGTTTTACCTGGCGGGCACGTGTATGTTTCGTATTGTCATTTAGCCCGTACGGTTTGCCGCAGGGCAGAAAGATTATGTGTGGCATTGCATCATTCTCATGCAACAGATGATTCAAATGCTACGGAGTTAATTGCCATTAAATACCTGAACCGTCTTTCCGATTATCTGTTTACGCTCTCCCGCAAAATGGCGAAGGACTTAGGCGCAGAAGAAGTGAACTGGTTGCCGAGGAAATAGAACTTATTAGACCTCTTCGGAAAATCATTTTATAGCAAGATTATGGATAGCTGCAATTA
>CAZBPG010000077.1:0-18596 GCA_964493695.1 uncultured Chitinophaga sp.
TGGGTGTTTGCATAAACCAAATATAACACAGCACATCAATTATGGATTAAGCCGTTTTGTGGTTTTTGAGCCAGGGCTTCCCCCTTCATTTTCATTTGGAAATTATAGTTATCGGAATATCTTTGCCGTCCAAAATTTTTTAACCCCCGAAATATTTCGGGAATAAACCCAAAAAAGCAGAGAAACATGCTGACACAGTACGAAACAGTATTTATTCTCACTCCCGTGTTGTCGGAAGATGACGCCAAGAAAAGCATCAGCAATTATGTTGAGCTTCTCAAGTCCAGCGGAGCTGAGATTGTTCATGAAGAACATTGGGGGCTTAAAAACCTTCGTTACCAGATTGGTAAAAAAACAACCGGCATCTACCATTTGGTAGAATACCGCGGCACCGGCAAAGCCGTTGATGCATTGGAAGTGGCGTTCAGACGCGATGAAAATGTATTGCGCTTTTTGACGATTAAGCTGGACAAATACGCCATCAAATATAATGATGACAAGCGTGCAGGTCTGGTAGGAAGAAACAAAAAAGTTAAAACCGAAAACGCAGCAACCGTATGAGCACTCAGAAACCAAACGACAGCATCAAGTATTTAACCGCCACCAAAATTGGCCTGGTTAAGAAGAAATACTGCCGCTTCAAAAAGAACGGTATCAAATACATTGATTACAAAGACCCTGATTATTTATTGAAGTTCATCAACGAGCAAGGAAAGATTCTTCCGCGCAGACTGAGCGGCAACTCGCTTAAATATCAGCGCAAAATTTCGCAAGCCATCAAACGTGCGCGTCATATTGCCATTCTGCCTTACGTAGCAGATTTGTTGAAATAGAATGGTTAAACCAATTAAAGACTAAACAATGGAACTTATACTTATAAAAGATGTAGAAAAACTTGGCTACGCAGATGACGTGGTTAAAGTTCGTCCGGGCTTCGGATTAAACTACCTCATTCCTCAGGGTTTTGCGGTAACTAAAAACGCAGGCTCCCTGGCACAACTTGCAGGCAGAACCAAAGCCCGCGAAAAACGCGAAGCGAAACTTCTGGAGCAATTCAATGAAATTTCGGCACGTCTTACTTCGGCACCGGTTAAAATCGCGGCTAAGGTTGGCACCACCGGAAAGATTTTCGGAAGTGTTTCGGCTTATCATGTGGCTGAAGCTATCAAGAATCAATTGCAGGTGGAAGTTGACCGCAGAAAGATTAACATCATTGAAGGCGAAGTAAAAAACCTGGGCACGTATACTGCCGAAGTAGGTTTGGGACAAAGCCACAAAGTGACCGTTACCTTCGAAGTGGTGGCTGAAGCCGTAGCTGAATAAAAGCAGCCTCATCCGCCCTTCGGGCACCTTCTCCTAAAGGAGAAGGGAAAAGGAAAGGCAAAAAAATCACAACAAGATTTGATCCCTGTCGTTTATTGCGACAGGGATTTTATTTTTACTCCAATCCGTATGATGCAGATGAATAAGATTTATAAGATGAAGAGGCGCAGGTCTATTGCCTTGTCTTGCGTCTTGTGTCTTGTATCTGTCGTCTGCTTCGCGCAACTCAACTACGACTACACTGCCGGAAAGTTTATGATAAAAGGGAAAGTGGTGGATGTGCAAGAAAAAACACCTATTCCTATGGCAAATATCATTTTCGTAAAAAACGGAAGAGGCATCACCTGCGACAATGAGGGCAACTTTACGCTGTATGTTTACAAAACGGATACCCTGAAGTTTTCCTCCACCGGTTATATCCCGAAGGTAATTCACATGAGCGATATTGATTCAAACCGGTATTACACCATGGAGATTCAACTGATACATGACTTTGTGAAGATTAAGGATGTCATCATTTATCCCTTCCGCACTAAAGAAGAATTTATTGATGCTTTTATGGAGGCTAAAGACGTAAACAAAATAACCATTGCCGGAATTGCACCGCCCAAATACTCTCGCATCACACCTAAGGCAAAATTCAGCAACCCCATTTCGTTTCTATACGACAGGGTAAAAAAGCGCAGCGCAGCCAATCCTGATTTTAAGCCGTAACAGGATTCTGTAAGGAATTGTAAACACCAGGAGAGATTTACTTCGCCCCCTCCGCTCCGGTTTCGGGATGGTAGTGTCCGTGTTGTTGCTTTTTTTCTTTCCAGGCTTTTTCTTCCGCTTCCGCTTCTTCTTTTTCTAGTGCCGATAAATCTTTTATCTCTGTTTTCCCTAAATTCGGTGAGCCGGCATTTACCCAGCAGGTAAACCAAATGTCTGCTACCATCTTAATAGAGCTGCGCATTCTGCGTTCTACCATGCCATCCATCAGTTTGCTATAGGCTGCTGTATATTCCTGCGAATACATTTTAGAAGTAACCACACCTCGTGTATCAAAAGCATACATCCTATCTTCGGGGAAAGTCCGGCTAAGTTTTTTCTCGAACCCCAAAACGGTATCGAGCGCTACGTGGCTTTCCAAAACTGTTTTCCAGATTCGCTCAGTTGGCTTAGCTACAAACTCTGCTTTACCAATGAAATAGTCATAGTCTTCGGCAAACAACTCCGGTATACGCGACTCCCAAAAACCGTGAATGCCTTTCTGGTCGGTAAGCTGTCCGTTGTAGTTTTCGGTAGTATGCAACGGCACATTCGAATCGGCAATATAATGACCGATATCGGCAGATAACCGGAGAATTCTGTTTTTGTCTTTTGCTTTAAACGCATCGGTCAACCGGAACATCATTAACTGAATATGCCAGGGCACAATGCCGTAACTTTTTAAGGTGTCTTCAGAATATTTTGCAACCGCATCATTCCACCGGTGCGGCATTTCGTTACAGGGTAAAACACAGTAATGGTCTAAGTCAATATAATGCCGGGGTGCTTCATCGGTAACTGCGTATCTTCTTTTATCGGGATCAACCGCATGCTCGGTAACGAAGTCAATGTTCTCTTTATAAAAGGAAATCATTTCGACCGGAAGAAGAAAAACTGCAATCCGGTTAATGCGCTGATGCGCCCAAAATCCCCAGGCGTTGGCGCCTTGATTAAAAAGAACGAACAAGAAGAAAAGAAGAAATTTTTTCTGCATGTATTTGTATTCACTGCTTACTGCCGCTGTCTACTGCCGCCTGGTTTTCATCCTCTTCAATCTCGGTCACTCCACCACTCATTACAAACTTCATCATGTCACCGGCTTTTACATCGTGCAGAATCTGCACCTGGTTTGTGTTCACTACAAACAAAGTTCCGGAAAGATTGTACGACCATGGTGCATAAACAGCTACCTTATCTTTGATACCCATCTCGCTTAAATCTTCCTGCGTAATAAAGCCAAGGCGAAATACACCAGAATCTTTTCCCACTTCAAACATCACCGGCTTGTCGAATTTTTTCTTTTTGCTGATGAACGCCCCGAAAAAATCTTTCATGGCGGAGTAAATATCCTTAACCACCGGTACCCTTTCTATCAGCGCATCGAGTACGTGAACCATTGGTTGAAAGATGACCAGCGAACCTACAAAGCCGATGAAGGCGATAATGAAGAACATGGCAATAATGCCAATGCCCGGGTAATAGAAATGAAAGAGTTTGCGGAACAGGTTTTCAATACTGGTATCGAGCAGATTGAAAAGGTAAAAGATGGCGTAGATGGTTACAAAGATGGGGGCGAGTAAAAGCAAACCCTGCAAAAAATAGGAAACCACTTTCCCGAAACCGGACTTGAACCAAACGCGTGTTCTTCCCATACCTGAGTTTTGTCGGTCAAAAATAAAAAGTTAGAGGTGCCATTCAGATAATGCGGGTTACCATACTATTAAGACATAGCGGGTTATCTTCCATAATTCCCCTCTATTTATATATTTGCGCTCCTTTTAACAAAAACGTTTAAAATTCAATGGAAAATCTGATTTACATTCTTCCCCTTTTCGGTGTTATTGCACTGGTTTACATGGCCATTCTTTCAAGTTGGGTGACCAAGCAAGATGCCGGTGATGCCAAAATGAGCGGCATTGCTCAAAACATTGCCGAAGGTGCAATGGCTTTCTTAAAAGCTGAGTACAGAATCCTCGCTATCTACGTAGTTCTTGCGGGAACTGCTTTGGGTATTCTTTCACAGGTTCCTAAAGTGGCGGCTCACTCCAGCATCCTTATAGTAGGTGCGTTTGTGGTTGGTTGTTTCTTCTCGGCTCTTGCAGGTTTCCTGGGAATGCGTATTGCCACTAAGGCAAACGTTCGCACAACACAAGCTGCTAAAACTTCGTTGGCAAAAGCATTGAAAGTTTCTTTCGGTGGAGGAACTGTAATGGGATTAGGTGTTGCCGGTTTGGCGGTGCTTGGTCTTAGCTCTCTGTTCATTGTTTTCTTCTTCCAGTTTATGGGTGGAAACTTTGCATTAGGAAATGGCACAGTTGGTTCTGCCGGTTATGAGGGCATGACCAAAGTGTTGGAAGTTCTTGCAGGTTTCTCTTTGGGCGCAGAATCAATTGCCTTGTTTGCTCGTGTAGGTGGCGGTATCTATACCAAAGCTGCTGACGTAGGTGCTGACTTAGTAGGTAAAGTAGAAGCAGGTATACCTGAAGATGACCCGCGCAACCCTGCCACCATTGCCGATAACGTAGGCGATAACGTAGGTGATGTTGCCGGAATGGGTGCCGACTTATTCGGTTCTTATGTAGCCACCGTTTTAGCTTCGATGGTTCTTGGTAACTATATCATTCGCGATAATGGCGGAAGCATTGCCGACAACTTTGGCGGCATTGGACCTATTCTTCTTCCTATAGCTATTGCCGGTTTCGGAATTATCGCTTCTATCCTCGGCAGTTTTTTAGTAAGCATTGGCGAAAACGCAAAGGCAGATGTAAACACCGTGCAAAGCGCATTGAACAGAGGAAACAATGTGGCCATGTTGCTGGCGCTTGCTGCTTCTTTCGGTCTTATCAAATTGATGTTGCCTGAAACTATTTTAATGAGTGCGTTCAACTCGGGGGAGTTTAGTGTTATCACTACTTCATCGTTGAATGTTTTCTGGGCGGTGTGTATCGGAATGACGGTTGGCTATTTAATTTCTTACATCACCGAATACTATACAGGCCTTGGCGGCAAACCGGTAAATGATATTGTGCAGAAATCTGCCACCGGTGCGGCAACAAACATTATTGCAGGACTTGGAACCGGTATGCTTTCAACGGCTTTCCCGGTTATCATTTTTGCAGCAGCTATCTGGGGGGCTTATGCACTGGCAGGTTTCTACGGTGTAGGTATTGCAGCATCTGCTATGATGGCAACAACGGCTATGCAATTAGCGGTGGATGCTTTCGGACCAATTGCCGATAATGCAGGTGGTATTGCCGAGATGAGTGAATTGCCTAAAGAGGTTCGTGAAAAAACAGACGTGCTGGATTCAGTAGGTAACACCACCGCTGCGGTAGGAAAAGGTTTTGCGATTGCATCAGCAGCTTTAACTGCTCTTGCTCTCTTCGCGGCTTATGTAACGCTTACAGGTATTCACGGTATCAATATTTTCGATGCGAAAGTTTTGGCCGCATTATTTATCGGTGGAATGATTCCGGTGGTGTTCTCTGCATTAGCCATGAACAGCGTGGGTAAAGCAGCCATGGATATGGTGAACGAAGTGCGCAGACAGTTCCGCGAAATTCCTGGAATATTGGAAGGAACCGGCAAACCTGAATACGGCAAGTGCGTGGAGATTTCTACCAAAGCGGCTTTGCGCGAAATGCTGGCTCCGGGTGTTATTACTATTGTTACTCCTATTATAGTAGGTATAGGTATGGGTGCCGAAGCACTGGGTGCTTACATGGCAGGCGTAACGGTGAGCGGTGTGTTGTGGGCTATCTTCCAGAACAATGCCGGTGGTGCATGGGACAATGCAAAAAAATCTTTCGAGAAAGGGGTGGAGATTGAAGTGAACGGAAAGAAAGAAACCTTCTACAAAAAATCGGAGCCGCATAAAGCAGCTGTGGTGGGCGATACAGTGGGTGATCCTTTCAAAGATACTTCGGGTCCTTCTATGAATATCCTCATCAAGTTATCTTCTCTTGTTGGTTTAACTATTGCTCCGCTGATTGCGGTTACTACTCACGAAACTGCCAGCACTACTACTAATACGGTTGTAGTTGAGCAGGTGCAGGAAACTGTTACAGCAGATTCTACTACAGTAAACTATACGGATAGTATTCAGAAGTAAATAAAAACTTCGAAGTCTTTAGAAAAAGCCCAACCGGAACCGGTTGGGCTTTTTGTTTTACAACTCCTTTCCGCAATGCGGGCAATAGTTGGAGTGATGTTTGTGCTTCGCTATTTTTTCGTTGAAGCCCGAAACCAGAATAGCCGTAGGTATGGCAAACAGGCCTAAACCGGTAATAGCCGTTAAGGCACCAAAAACTTTTCCGAGGGCAGTAACCGGATACACATCGCCATAGCCCACGGTGGTGAGCGTAATGATTGTCCACCACATGGCTTGCGGTATGCTCGAAAACGCTTCGGGCTGCGCTATATGCTCGAGGTTATACATAATGCCGCTGAAGACAATCAGCATAAACAGCATAAACGTAAAGCTGATTAAAAGCTCCTCTGCCCGGTCGCGGATGACATCGGTAATGTAGCGCATGGCATGTACGTAGCGCGTAATTTTAAATATGCGCAGCAGGCGGAACAACCGGATAGAGCGCAAAAACATTAAATCGGGATGAATGAACGGAAGGTAAAACGGAGCGAAGGCCAGCAAATCGAAAATGGCAATGAGGGTAAAGGAGTACCGGATGCGCCCCCACACCGGATGCGCATAACGGGGGTCTTCTACAATGGTCCAGAGCCGAACCAGATACTCGGTGGTAAAAATGCTGACCGAAAACAATTCGAAGTTCCAGAAGAAATCGCGGTAGTCGGCATCGAGCGAAGGCACTGTTTCGAGAATCAGAAAAAGGATATTGATAACAATTAAACCGGTGAGCGAAATATCTACCCACTTGCCTTTAAGGTTAGCGCCTTCGTGCGGCTGCAGCAGCTTGTAAAATATGGGGCGGACTCTTGTCATGTGGTTTGCAAGTAGTAAATACAAACTAAAAATAGAAAAAGGAAAGAGACCTCGCAGGTTTTTGAAACCTGTGGGGTATGTCCTTCCACTTTTTTATTTTGTTTTTATCTTGGCTGTAAACAAAATATTATGGCCATCTATTTTCATAACACGCTGCTGCCATCGGGCGACTACATACGCACCACGCGTAAGTTTTCATCGCTGCAAAGTTTATCGCGCGCCCGCAAACACGGGCGGGCAGCGGTCATCTCTATCGGGCGGCTTAAGTATGCTCACTCCACGCCCGAAGCAACAGCTGCCTTTTACGGTGTAGCATCGTGGGAAGGCCTGCCGGCAATAACCGGTGACCACGTGCCTGCCGGTTTAACTGCATTAAACAAAGTAAGTAAGCTGGCCAAAGTGGGCGAAGCACTGATGCTGAGTTGGGCGCTCTTCAACCGGTTCGATGTTTACTGGATAAGCGGAGTGCTGTTTGCCATTTACACCTGGTGCAACCTATGGCCCAAACCGAGAAACAGCGAATGGCTTCCCTCACCAAGCCACGTAAAGTTCGTAGAAGGCAGAGGTATCTGTAACACCTGAAACACCCCGTTTTAAGAAGGAAACAGAGGATTAGTCGTTTTTATTGGCCAGCTGCCCGCAGGCGGCATCAATATCTTTGCCGCGGCTTCTGCGAATGGCAACGCTTACATTTTTGTTGCGCAGATATTCTACAAAGGCATCGCGGTTTTCGCGTTTGGCTTTGCGTAAATCAACACCGGTTACGTTGTTGAACTCAATAATATTTACAAACGAAGGAACGCGCTCGGTAAGTTTAAACAGATGTTCTGCATCTGCAATCGAACCGTTGAATTTGTCGAAGAGGATGTACTCGAAGGTTATTTTGTTACCGGTTTTTTCGTAGAAATAATTCAGCGCCTCCATCACTTCCTCCAAAGGATTGGATTGATTGATGTCCATGATTTTATTGCGCTTTTCATCAACCGGTGCGTGCAGCGAAAGTGCAAGGTTGAATTTCATTCCTTCATCGGCCAGGCGTTTAATACCGCGCACAATGCCTGATGTAGAAACGGTAATTCTTTTCTGCGCCATGTTCAGGCCATTGGGCGAAGTAATATAGCGGATGCTTTGCATCACGTTATCGTAATTCAACAGGGGTTCGCCCATACCCATATAAACGATATTCGTAAGCGGCTTTCCGCTGTGTACTAACGCGTGTTTGTTCAGCAATACTACCTGGTCGTAAATTTCACTGGCCTCTAAATTCCGCTCGCGTTTTAAAAAACCGGTAGCACAAAACGTGCAACTGAGTGTGCAGCCTACCTGCGATGAAACACAGGCTGTGCTCCGTTCATCATCCGGTATCATCACTCCTTCTACCAACCGGTCGTCATGCAGTTTCATGCCTAACTTCACCGTTCCGTCAGTGCTTTTCTGAACAATATTTTCAGTTACAGAATAAAACGAAAACTGCTCTGCCATTTTGGTGCGCAGTTCTTTCGAAAGGTTCGTCATTTCCTCAAACGAACGGGCAGATTTTTTCCAGAGCCATTCGTGCACCTGCTTAGCACGGAATTTCGGCTCGCCCATTTTTTCAAACTCTGCCATCAGTTCTTCGGCAGAAAATTTCCGGATATCGTTTTTCGAATTCATTGAGGTGCGAATATAGGTGTGTTAAGGAATAATAAACTAACCACATAGGCACATAGAACACATAGCTTTATATTTCTTGCTCTCTTATGTGTTCTATGTGCCTATGTGGTTACAAAACAAAAGGGCTCCGGAAATTTCCGGAGCCCTTTTATATGTTTTGCTTTAGCTCTTAGTGAGGAGTTACTGCAGCAGGAGTTGGTGTAGTTGCGGGAGCCGGTGTTTTACCTGCATCCGGGTCGTTTACAGTTCCTGTAATTTTCAAAGTTTCATTCGGGTTCTTTGCGTTAGAAGTAACGGTTACAGTTTTAGTGAACGGACCTACACGGTTAATATCATAGTGAACCTTTATAGAACCTTTTCCTCCGGGAAGAATCGGTTCGGTCGGACAGGTTGGTACGGTGCAACCGCAAGAACCACGGCAGCTTGAAATAATAAGCGGTGACTTACCGGTGTTTGCAAATTTAAATTCGCGCGAAGCGCTGGTTTCATCACCTTTTGTTACGGTACCGTAATCAAGCGTGGTGTTATCCCACTTGAACTCCGGTGCATTCGGGTCCGGTGCAGTTTGTTCGGGAGTAGCTGCCGGTGCGGCCTGTGCCATAGCAAACACTGTTGCTCCTGCAAAACTTAACATCAGAAATAACTTTTTCATCGTTGTTGTTTTAAGTTGGTTAAAAATTTTTTGTTGTTTGATATAGGTCAAATGTAATGCCTTTTACCGCGTACACAACACATTAGGTTAGGGTGTTTAACTTTTTTTACACCTTATGGCTTGTTTAAGGAACCGGTATTTAACCGTGCGCACTTTAAATGAAGCGGCCACATCACCTCTTTAACTTCACCTTCATTCCATAGGCTATTCAGTTTTGGCAACAAGATTCCAATCGGGTCGCTTTTGTGTTTTGCCGCGTAATTGGTATACGAACTCCAACTCATGACATAGTTTAACCATTGTTGTTTACTCCATTTCATCCAGCAAAAAAAATGAGGAGTTTGAACCGGCTCGAAGGGGAAGGGAAGTGTTTGGTATTTGTTTCGAACATACCACCGGCCATCGGGCCAGTAATCGTAAAGGTATTCGTACATAAACCATTCCATCAGTTCGTCAATTTCAGGTGAAATTGTTGCTTCGCTATAAGTCCACACGGCAAGTATACCATCCGGTCTGGCAACCCGTATTGCTTCCCGGTAAAATAGATCATGGTTAAACCAATGCGCGGCAGTAGCAACGGTGATTAAGCCAATCGAGCTATCTTCAAGACCGCTCTCTTCAGCAGTTGCTATGCGGTATTCAACATTCTGTGTTACAATGGCATGATAAATCTGTCTTTCGCTTCCGTCAGTAGCAATCACTTTGTTGAAATACTTTGCCAGCGAGATAGCTGCCTGCCCGTTACCGGTGGCACAATCCCAACAAAGTTCTCTGGTAGGTGAAATGCTGGAGAGATACTCAAACAAGTTTTCGGGATAAGTTGGCCTTGCTTTTAAGTAGATATCGGCCTGACGGGAGAAGTGGTCTTTAAATTCCATACGGATACAAACCTAAGTTATTCGGTTTAGCTGGTGAAAACAGCACTTTGGAAACTTTCAACCTTTTTTTGGTTTCCAGAGTTTTTATCGTATACATTTGCGCCCGCTTTGAAAAACCAACAGAAAATACACTTATTACAGAAGTCGGGAGAGTTGTTCAAGAAGTATGGCGTTAAGAGCTACACTATGGACGATATTGCCAGGGAGTTGGGCATCAGCAAAAAAACCATTTATTGTTTTGTAGAAAATAAAGCGGAATTGGTCAAACTGACCATGCAGAATTATCTGAATCAGGAGCGGGAGCAATTGGAGGCAATCTTAAAAAGCTCTAAAAACTCGGTGGATGAAATGATTCAAATGGCATCGTACTTTTTCAATCAGGTGCGGGAGTTCAATCCTTCGGCACTGAACGATTTGCATAAATATTACCCCGAAACTTGGGCCATTTATAATGAGTACCGGTTTCATTTTATACTGGGTATGATTACGAGGAATCTGGAAAGCGGTATAAAGCAGGGCTTATACCGCGATGATTTGAATGCCGATGTAATTGCCAAAATTTATATAGCCAGTGTAGATGTACTTATCAATCAGCAGTTGTTTCCGAGTAAGAAATATGTGTTTATTGATACGTATAAGGAATATCTCAATTATCACCTCCGGGGCATTGTTTCAACCCAAGGATTGAAATACTTGGAGCAACACAATTTATTCAAGACCTGAACGACCTAACTATCACCCAATGAAAAATATTTTTTCGCTCATTATAGTTTTATCACTTGTTGTTAATGTAATTGCGCAGGACAAAACGGTGAAAGCATTTACAGTAAAGGAAGCAGTAGACTATGCCTTGCTGAACAACACGACAGTAAAAAACGGCAAACTCGGAATTGACCAGGCCAAGTGGCGGAACCTCGAAATTATTACAACAGGCTTGCCCCAGATTGCCGCCAATCTGGACTATATGTATTATTTTAAGCAGCCACAATCACCGGCACTCAGCAAGTTATTCTCTGATACTTCTCAGGCCTCATCGAAAATATACAACTACCTGGCGAAGCAAGGTGTAATTGCCGGTGACCCGACCATTGCAAATATTTTAACACAAAGCTTTAATGACAGTAAAGACTCTGAAACTTCGTTTGTTCTGCCCCACAACCTAAGTGCCGGGCTTCAGCTCACGCAACTCATTTTCGATGGCAGGTATGTGTTTGGCGTAAAGGCGGCTAAGGATTTAATGAAAACCTCGCGCCTTTCTTCGCAAATGAGCGATTTAGATGTGAAGTATTCCGTAATGAAGGCGTATTATCAGGCACGAGCCGCACAAGAAGCAAAAAGTCTGTTGCAGGACAATTTGAAGCTGATTGAAAAGTTAGTGACCGATACCCGCGCTTTTTATAAAGAAGGATTGATTGAAGAGCTGGATGTAAACCGGTTGGAGTTAGTGCAGGCAACATTAGAAAGCCAGGTTAATCTGCAGAATCAAATGGCAGAGGTAGCAGTGGCAAACCTGAAATTTCAAATGGGGCTGCCGCTGAATGATGAAATTGTTCTTAAAGATAATCTCACCGAATTAAAAGCAGAAGTTCCCCAGCAATTAGTTTCGCAGTTTGATGCTACCAAGCGGGTAGAATATGAATTGCTCGAAACGGCTGTTCGTTTACAAGGGTATGATGTAAAACAAAAGCAGGTGCAGTATTATCCATCGTTGTATGGCTTTTTGAATTACGGATGGCAGGCACAAACCGAAAAGTTTGGCGATTTTTTCAAATCAACCACTACAACTTATCCTGATGGCGATACGCGTACACGTAACGCTTGGTTCGACCAGGGCTTGGTAGGCTTTACTTTGAAAGTTCCGATTTTTGATTCCGGCCTAAAATTAGCGCAGGTTAGGCAGGCAAAACTCGAGCAACAGAAAATACAAAACAATTTCGAAAATTTTAAAAACGCCTCAGACCTACAGTTCCGTGCAGCTCAAAGCGGATTTAATACAGCCATTGCGGATGAGATTAATACTACGCGCACAGAAGAATTAAGCAAGCGCATTTTCAATACAAATTCCATCAAGTTTAAAGAAGGTGTTGGAAGCAGTTTTGAGTTTGTGCAGAGCGAACAGGAATACGTTACCAATCAGCTAAAGCATATTCAAAGCACCCTGAACATGTTAAACGCAAAAGCAGATTTAGATAAAGCACTTGGAGTGAATTAAAATACTAAAGCATAAAAATTTTCATCATGAAGTTTCAAAAATTGGCAATAGTTCTTATCGGTTTATCGGTCTTCGCAACATCCTGCGGAGGAGGCAAGAAGAAAATGGAAACCGAAGACAAGAAAAAACAACTGGCAGAGTACAAAACTCAGCTAAAAGAATTGACCGGCAAAATTGAATCTCTTGAAAAGGAAATCGCGAAACTTGATACCTCTTTTCATGTAGAGCAGAAAACAAAACTCATTACGGTTGAAACTTTGAAGAAACAGGATTTTAAACACTACGTGGAAGTGCAGGGCAATGTAGATGCAGAAGAAAATGTAATAGCGCTGAATCAACAACCGGGCATTGTCACCGCCATTCATGTAAAGGTTGGCGACCAGGTTTCTAAGGGCCAAGTACTTGGCCTTACTCAAACCACTTCGGCTATTGAAGATCAGGTACGCTCTACCGAAACACAGGTGGCGTTAGCAAAAACCGCGTTTGAAAAGCAGGAACGTTTGTGGCAGCAAAAAATAGGAAGTGAAATTCAGTACTTACAGGCAAAAACACAAAAGGAAGCTGCTGAAAGCGGATTAGCCGCATTGAAGAAGCAATTAGAAATGACAAAAATTATTGCGCCCATCAGCGGAACGGTAGATGCGGTAAATCTGCGAATAGGCGATATGGCTGCACCAAGTCAGCTAATGCCGGGTATTAGAATTATTAATACCCAAAGCCTGAAAGTAAAAGCAAAATTAGCCGACAGCGATTTCGGAAAAATTAAAAAGAACGACAAAGTTGAAGTTGAGTTTCCCGACATTGACAAAAGTGAAGTTACATCGGTTAGCTACGTTTCAAAAACCATTGACCCGCGTTCGCGCACGTTTAGTTTAGAAGCAAAACTCAGCAACCCCAGAAACGAATACGGAGCAAACATGATTGCGAAGCTGAAAATAAATGACGCGGTTCTGAAAAATGTATTGCTGGTTCCAACCAACATCATTCAGAAATCTACAGATGGAAAGTATGTGTTAGTGGCGGTGGAAAAGAAGGGTATTAAAATAGCGCAGAAGAAAATGGTAGGCACCGGTGCCGATTATGATGGGAAAACGGTTATCACGGAAGGATTAGATGAAGGCGACAATATTATCACATTCGGCTATAGCGAAGTGGTAGACGGACAGAGAATTGAATATTAACCCCATACACCCGAGAGGGCTGAATGCAAAAATTTTTTAGATGAACACCGAACGTTTAAAAGAACTCAAGTTTACCAGTTGGTGTATTGATAATGCCACCAGCATTTATGTTTTCATTACCATCATCGTCATTTCCGGCTTACTTATTTATCAAAGCCTACCGAAGGAGTTGTTTCCTGATGTAGTTGTTCCAACCATTTCTATTGCTACTATTTATCCTGGTGCCACACCCGAAGATATCGAAACGCTCATCACTAAGCCGCTCGAAAAACAAGTGAAGAGTATAAGCGGGGTAAAGAAAGTAACGAGTAATTCACTTTCTGATGTTTCCATTATCACTGTTGAGTTCTCTACGGACCTTAAACCTTCAGAATGTAAACAGAAAGTAACTGATGCGGTAGCCAAAGGCAAAAAAGATTTGCCTAATGATCTGAAAACCGACCCGCAAATTCAGGAGTTCGACATTAACGAGATGCCGATAATGAGCATCAACCTTGCCGGTGATTTTCCGCTTGACCAGATTAAGAGGTACGCGAAAGACTTGAAAGACAAGATTGAAAGCATGAAAGAAATTACCCGCGTTGATATTGTGGGGGGTGTTGATCGCGAGATTCAGATTAATGTGGACATGTATAAAATGACAAGCGCAGGAATCGCTTTTATGGATATTGAAAATGCCGTGCAGCGCGAGAATCTGAACATTTCGGGTGGTGAAGTTCGCGTAAACGAAATGCGCAGAAATTTACGCGTTACCGGTGAATTTAAAGACCCGAAAGAAATTGGTGACATCATCGTGCGCTCGTTTACCGGAACCACTGTTTTCTTAAAAGACATAGCAAAAATTGAAGACGCTTTTAAAGAAAAACAGGATTTCGCCCAACTCGACCACAAACCGGTTATTGCGTTGAATGTGGTAAAACGCAGCGGAGAAAACCTCATCAACGCTACCGACCAGATTTATAAAGTGCTGGACGATTATCAAACCACAAAGTTTCCACAAGGCCTGAAAATAAAGGTAACAGGTGATACTTCGGAGAACACGCGTGTGCAGTTACACGATTTGTTGAACACGGTTATTCTCGGGTTTATTTTCGTAGTGTTTATTCTCATGTTCTTCATGGGATTTTCAAATGCATTTTTTGTTGGCCTTTCCGTTCCGCTCACAACGCTTGTTGCGTTTCTTTTTATGCCCGGTCTGGGAATGACGATGAACGTAATGGTTCTCTTCTCGCTCTTGCTTGCCTTGGGTATTGTGGTAGATGATGCCATTGTAGTAATCGAAAATACCCACCGTATTTATAACAAATACGATTTTGGAATTGTGCAGTCGGCAAAGTATGCAGCCGGTGAAGTATTTCTGCCGGTGTTGGCGGGAACCCTCACTACACTCGCACCGTTCTTCCCGCTTTTGTTCTGGCCCGGTATTGTCGGAAAATTCATGAAGAATCTTCCTATCACACTCATTATTGCGCTGGGGGCTTCGTTGTTTGTGGCTTTTGTAATGAATCCGGTTTTCGCGGTTTCCTTTATGAAAAAAGATGACCACGAAAACAAATCAAAACTGAAAGATTACCTGAAGGGCTTTATCTTTTTTGCAGTAATGGCAATTATCGGTTACGCCACCAAAAATTGGGGAATAGGAAATTTTGCAGTTACCGCTATCGTTTTCATTTTGCTTTATCATTTTGTTTTGTTGTGGGCAATCAAAGCATGGCAGTCGAAGTTATGGCCTGCAGTGGTAAATGCTTACCGTAAAACATTAAGGGCGTTTATCAAGGGCTATCGTCCTGTATTTATTCCGATCGGGGTAGTGGTATTGCTTATCGCAAGCTGGGCTGCTTACTTCCTCAGCAAACCGCAAATTGAATTCTTTCCGAATGGCGACCCGAACTTTGTTTACGTGTATTGCAAATTGCCGATGGGAACCGATGCAAACGTAACCGATTCGGTAACCCGCATTATTGAAAAACGCGTTTATCAGATTGTTGGCGAAAACAATCCGGATGTTACTTCGGTAATTTCCAACGTTGGTCTGGGTGCCGGTGACCCGCAGAATCCCGATAAGGTGGCTACACCTAATAAAAGCAAAGTGACCGTTGCATTCAAAAAATTTGCCGATAGAAAAGGGGTACATGAAGATTACCCGACCACCGCCTTTTGGCTGGACACACTTCAAAAATCTTTCAGAGCTGCGGGAGTTGCCGGAGCCGAAATTTCAGTTGAAAAAGAAAGTAACGGTCCACCGGTGGGCAAGCCTATCAATATTGAGATAAGCGGAGATGATTTTGTAATATTGAAAAATTTGACCGCTGAACTGAAATCGAAAATTGATAAAGAAGGAATAGCCGGAATAGCCGAACTAAAAAGCGACTTGCAAATCAGCAAGCCCGAAATAATCATTGATATTGATAAAGAAAAAATGTTGCGCGAAGGAATTTCTTTAGGACAGGTAGGGGTTGAATTACGCACCGCCCTGTTCGGAAAAGAAGTTTCAAAATTCCGCGATAAAGATGAAGATGCACCGATTCAACTCCGTTTGCGGGCTGAAGACAGAACGAAAGTAGAGCAACTGATGAACGTGAATATTTCATACATGGACTTCAGCACCGGTTCGTTCCGCCAGGTACCTATATCTTCTATTGCGAGCATGCACTACGATAACTCGATTAGCGTGATTAACCGCAAAAACCAGAAGCGCGTGATTACACTGGCTTCAGATCTGAGTGAAGGCCATGCCGCCAACGAAATAATTCCCCAGATAGAGCAGATTATTACCAATATGGATGTACCGGAGGGCTACGAAATAAAAATGACCGGTGAGCAGGAACAACAACAGGAAACGGGTTCGTTCCTTATGGTGGCGTTTGGCATGGCGCTTTCATTAATGCTCATTATTTTGGTTACGCAGTTTAATTCGGTAGTTAAACCGATGATAATTTTTACCACCGTAGCATTTTCGCTTATTGGTGTAGCGCTTGGCTTTGCGGCTACACACAAAACATTCTCTATTGTAATGACCGGTGTGGGTATTTTCGCCCTCGCGGGAATTGTAATCAGAAACGGAATTTTGTTGATTGAATTTATTGATGAGTTACGCGAGCGCGGTTTGACGGTAGATGAAGCCGTGATTGAAGGGGGCGCTACACGTATGACCCCCGTAATACTAACCGCAGCTGCCGCCATACTTGGGTTGATTCCGCTGGCAATAGGCTTGAACATGGACTTCGCCACTTTATTCAGCGAGTTCAATCCGCATTTTTACCTCGGTGGCGATAACGTAAAATTCTGGGGCCCGCTCGCATGGACAATGATTTACGGTTTATTGATGGCAACCTTCCTTACACTCTTGGTGGTGCCAACCATGTATATGCTCGGCTATAAAACACGCGGATGGTTCCGCAGAAAACTCGGAAAGAAACAACACACCACCGGCACCGGCTTATTAGGAGAATAAAATTACTTGGGGGTTACCGCGCAAAAACACGCGATTGCCGTTAGATAACACGAAGTTACCTCTTGATTTTATTTGGTTACCGAGCAATACCACGCCTGAACCATGCGAGTTTACGCGGTTACCGAGCGATATTACGCTGTTACCACGCGAGTTTACGCAGACACCGAGCGAGTTTATGCGGTTACCATGCTAATTTACGCTGTTACCATGCGAGTTTACGCAGTTACCAGAGCAGTTTACGCGATTTTTAAACAGACTTCTTCGGATGTTAGCTTCCCGGGCTAAAGCCCATCCTATTTACTGCCAAAAGAAGAACTTAGGCTTCAGCCCCAAGCCATCAGTATTATTTTCGGAAGAGGACTAATAAAAAACCCCGGTGGGAAGACCGGGGCTATGAAACGTGGAGATTAGTTTTTCTTAGGAGGCTTGCGGAATTTGAGACCGGAGATTTGTTTGAATTCTTCGGGAGTGATAGCGTTTACTGACTTTACATATTTTTTGACTTCGAGGGCGCGGTCAACGAGGCCGGTTTTGGTGGCGTAGAAAACAGTGTTGCGTTCGGTGAGGGCATCGAGATATGGTTGCTGGGCGGTAGCCACTGTTTGGTTGGCGGTATGAAGTGAACTAAGGAATGCTACCAGACTTGGTGATTGAAGTTCGGTTTCGTTAGGCAGATATGTTGGTTCGGCAGTTACCATACCTACGAGCTCGGCAAAGTGGTTGACTTGATTGGCATAAGAAAGTTGTGAAACGGAAATTTGTGCCGGGTCATCGGGACCGGGGTTCTCAATTTTTTTGCCTTTACGCGCTCCACGGATTTTGCGAATGATAACCCGTGCATCTTTGACTTGTGCATCGGTAACGGCTTCGGTGGCATCGAAGGCGTTGATGATGCGGGTGCAGAGTTTTTCCATATCGAAGGAGAGTTGCTGACGCTGGTTGATGGCGTTGCCCCAAGCAGGTTTGAATTGTGCGATGTGCTGAAGGGCTGTGCCTGCATTGCCGTAAACTGTTTGAAGTGCAGGGATTGTAATGAGGGTGTTGACCGGGGAGTACCGGGCACCGTAACCGGTGCAGCGGGTGATGAGGGTGTTGAAGTTGTTGTGGTTGACTGCGTGACCTGTTTCTGATGTGCTTGACATAGCTTTTATGTTTAAAGTTTTAGAAAATGATTTATCTATAAACGTAAGTCACTATTTAGATATTGTACGGAGGGAATGTTTTTTAAAGAAATTTTACAATTGTGTGACAAACCTCCCTAAACAACTCCGAAGGAGGGACTTGAGCCGAATACCACTATGAGCGGAGAAAGTAAAACGAACCAACAGGTGTGACCACAGATTGTAAAATCTGTGGTTATCTGTAGTTCGACATGCCCTGCGGAATGTCGAACAGCGAGACAAGGTGATAGTGGAGTTGAATGCGAAGATTGAGGAGCGGGATAAGGTGATTGAGGATTTGAAACAGGATTTGGTGAAGCAGGAGAATGGTTTTTTGAAGGAGAAAAATTCTTTGCTAAAGAAGAAATAGAGA
>CAZBPG010000078.1:0-18213 GCA_964493695.1 uncultured Chitinophaga sp.
CCTCTATGGGGTAGTGTGAATCTCTATCATTTTCACACGATTAACGACTGAACCATCTTTCAGCAGAACTTAACCAAAACCGTTGTTGCCAATTTCGCAGCATGGGATATACCGGTGGTCGACAAAGATGCGCTTGCCGCTGCCTCGGTTACCTACGGCAACTTATTCAAGGCCATAGGCAACAGAAACACCTGCACCAGTACCATGCGCCACGACCATAACGCGTTCCGCAATGAATTTGAAAAGCAAATCCGCAGGTTTGTGAACCGGTACCTGCGCGATAACAAAAATGCCGACCAAAGTGTGCTGAGTAGTTTGGGTATAAAACAGATGGGTAAGAAAAGGCGTTCGCGCTCGGCTATTGCTACCCATGTAGACTTAATGATTAAAGCCGGTGACGGTTGCCGCGTTAAGTTTTATTGCCGCCAGCCCAACCACGATGGTGCCGCATCGCTGCACCCCGAAGCCAATGCGGTGGAAATACGCTATGCCCTCGGCACCAAACCGGTAGATTTTACGCAGTGCCCGCATGTAATTGTAAGCACCAAAGCGCATGTGTGGCTGAACCTTGAACCGGAGATGGCAGGTAAAAACATTTATGCTTTTGCGCGCTGGGTAAACCTGAGCAACGCCAACCTCTCCGGCCCCTATGGCAATATGCGCATGTAATGGTGCATTAAACCTCTTCGGAAAACAACCCTTCGACTACGCTCAGGGTGACATAGCCCTTTCAATCAAATGTCAGTCCGAGCGGAGTCGAGGACTTTTTAACGTAAGGGCAAGTATTTTCCGAAGACGTCTGTTGAAAGAAGCAGCGCATTTCACACACCGGTAGTTTCCCTAGTATAAAACTACAACTTCTCCTGAAACCATTTCAGGGTAATCGCCCGCGCATTGTCCAGGTCCTTGCCCGTCCAGATATGACCGGAACCGGTGAAGGTGTGCAGCTCACTTTCAACTCCCAGACTGTCTAAGCGCGTTTTCATTTGTGCCGAAGTAGAATACGGAACACCAGTATCCTTAGTGCCGTGTATCAGCAGCGTAGGAACGCTCTGGCTGTTCACCACCCAAAAAGGCGAAGCCTGTTTGTAGATGTTGATGTCAGCTTCGGTATCCAAACCGGTACCGGTGTAGGTTTTGCCTATCTCTTTACAGCCAACCACCTCCAGCTGCTCGGGATTAATCAAATCCAGCGGACCCGCCCAGGAGCCGCAGGCTTTAATTTTGCCATCGTTTAAGGTATAGGCGGTAATGAGCGACAGGTGCCCACCGGCACTGTGCCCGCACAACCCGAACCGGTCCGGTGCCACCTGCCATTTGGCGGACTTGGAAGCGATATAGTCTACCGCCTTCTTTACATCGTTGGGCAAATCGGGGTGGTGCACATTCGTAATGTCAGACGCATACCGGTAGTTGATAGTAGCGCAGGCAATACCGGCTTTGGCAAACTGCTCTATCTCCTTCATAAAATAAAACTTGTCGCCCATTATCCAGGCGCCCCCGTGTATCAGCACCACCACCGGTGTATTGCTGCTCCGGTTAGCGGGCAGCGAAATATCCATCACATTCCGCAGGCCGCTGCCGTACTTAATGCTGTAAAGCGTTTGCTGTTTGCCCGTTTTAAGAAGCGATTCCTGAAACTCCTCGCTCTTTTTGCTGCAACCGGTAAGCAGGCAACCGGTAATAATCAGGTAAAGCAGTGGCCGGGTTATCATAAGCTGTTGTTTGCTTATTGAACGCAGGGGCGCGGAATTTAGTATGCGGTTCAGGGTGGTAGCTCAGTTTAAAGGGAAATGTCATCCTGAGCGAAGTCGAAGGATGTGCGTAAAGGCTTCGACTCCGCTCAGCCTGACATTCTGCGTATAGGAATCAAGCGGATAGATTATCCGGTTATCCCTCCCGCTGTTTAGTTGAAGAAGTTTTTATTTTAGCCGCATGTTATTCATTCGAACAATTTGTTGCTGCTGTTGTTTACTCTGTAAAGGGGAATGAATATGCTGTGTAATTAAAAACCGATTTCAACCATATTCCTGAACCCTTCGCACCACGAAGGGTTTTTTATTTAAACAAAAACGAAAATGAAAATTGAACCATCATCAAAAATAGATTTCAGCCGCCTGCCTTCACGGGCGGTTATCTATAAGTTTACTGACGAGCTGATAGACCTGCTCTTTCCTATTGAGTCTACTTTTAACTATCACTACGAAATAGCCGATGAAAAGGAAGAGCGATTACATAAAACCCTCAAGGAAATTATCCTGCCGCTCAGCGACCGGTTCCCGCTCTCTGCCAGCGAAGCGGTCAAACAGTTTTTCGACCAGCTGCCAGGCATTTATCAAAAACTGATTGCCGATGCCGGGTTCTTTATCAAGTCCGACCCTGCTGCCGATGGAATGGAAGAGGTGATTATTGCCTATCCCGGTTTTTACGCCATCACCGTTTACCGGTTGGCACATGAGCTTTCAAAACTGAACATCCCGATTGTTCCGCGTGTTATTTCGGAATATGCGCACAACAAAACCGGTATTGATATTCACCCCGGTGCTACTATCGGCAGTCCGTTTTTTATTGACCACGGCACCGGTGTGGTGGTGGGGCAGACAACCATTATCGGCAATAACGTGAAACTCTATCAGGGCGTTACGCTGGGCGCTTTGGCCGTGCGCAAAGAAACAGAAGGAGAGAAGCGCCACCCAACTATTGAAGACGATGTGATTATTTATGCAGGAAGTTGTATTCTCGGGGGCGAAACAAGTATCGGCCACAGCAGCGTAATTGGCGGAAACGTTTGGCTTACTTCCAGTGTGCCGCCTCTTTCGGTAGTGTATCACAAGAGCGATGTAGTTATTCGCGATAAATCGGAAATGAGCACAGTGGTGGATTTTGTTATTTAAACTAAAACATAAAAGCATAGCAGTATGAAAGCAAACAACATCTTAGAAACCATCGGTAATACTCCGCACCTGCGCATCAACACACTGTTTGGCAGTACGCACGAAGTATGGATTAAACTCGAAAAGCAAAACCCCGGTGGCAGTATTAAAGACCGGATAGCCCTCTCCATGATTGAAGACGCAGAAAAGAAAGGCCTGCTTAAGCAAGGCAGCGTCATCATTGAGCCTACTTCCGGCAACACCGGTATCGGTTTGGCTATCGTTGCCGCAGTTAAAGGATACAAACTCGTGCTCGTCATGCCCGAGTCTATGAGCCTGGAAAGAAGAAGGCTGATGAAAGCATACGGTGCCACTTTCGAACTTACTCCCCGCGAAAAGGGAATGAAAGGCGCTATTGAAAAAGCGAAAGAACTTTCAGCCGCCACTCCCGGTTCCTGGATTCCCTCACAGTTTGACAATCCCGCAAACATTGATGTGCACGTGCGTACCACTGCTGAGGAAATCCTGAAAGATTTTCCCAATGGTGTCGACTATGTTATTACCGGTGTGGGCACCGGAGGGCACATTACCGGTGTGGCTAAAGTGCTGAAGGCGAAGTTTCCAAACACCAAAGTGTTTGCGGTAGAGCCGGCAGCTTCACCGGTTATCAGTGGCGGGCAGCCTTCACCGCATCCCATTCAGGGTATCGGTGCAGGGTTTATTCCCGGCAACCTCGATACAAAAATTCTGGATGGTGTGATTCAGATTACCAGGGATGAAGCTTTTGATTTTACCATCCGCGCGGCTAAAGAGGAAGCCCTGTTTGGCGGAGTGTCATCCGGTGCCACGCTGGCGGCTATTGCCAAAAAACTTCCCGAAATTCCTGCGGGCAAAACTGTTCTCGGCTTTAACTACGATACCGGTGAGCGTTATCTTTCGGTAGATGGATTGTTTGAACTGTAGAACGCAACCGTTATTGTCATTGCGAGCGAAGGTTTCCGTAGCGAAGCAATCTCCATGCGTTATGTTGGAGATTGCTTCACAGAGCCTCGCAATGACGTTGTTTTTTTAATGCGCACAGCCGCATTCATGGATGCCTTTCGCTTTCTCAAAACACTCTTTTCCCTCGGCAAACGAAAAGTAAACAAGGCCGAATGTTCCTGCAATATCTATATAAGGAATACGAAACAACTCGTAGAGCAAACTCGAAGCGAGCAGCACAAGGCTCATATACACGCACACTTTAGCGCAGTTGGCATCGGCAATCAAAGCAGAGGAGTTCAGCTTATTACCCAGCGAAATCTTCCAGTAAATAGTAACCAGCATAATGACAATAGAGACAGAAGAAATAACAATTCCCCAAAACGTAGTGGTCGGGTTTTCGCCTGTAACTATTTTCTGAATGGCCATGGCAATAAGCAATCCGCACAAGGCATAAAAAGAATAACCGGTAATCTTTAAAGCAGTTATCTCAAACTCATCGCGCTTGCTGGCGGGGTTGTTGGTAATGCGGATAATCATGTGCGCAATGCCTGTAGCCGAAATAACTTCAATAAAGCTATCCAAGCCGAAACCGAAAAGCGTAAGCGCCTCGTCTTCGTATCCGAAGAAGGTAGAAACAGTGCCCTCGGCAATGTTATAGACAATGGTAAAGATGCTCAGGGCAAAAGCAGTGCGGTAAAGTTTGAGGGAGGTAGTGCCGGCAGTTGGATTCATTGCGGTAAAAATACATGATGCATTTCAGTTCCGCGTTGTAAAAGCGTTTTATATTTTCGGAGCATAACCCAACCGATGCAGTTTTTTCTTCCTGTTCGTCCTTTTCTGAAAATTTATTTCTCACTGGCTTTTTTCTTTTTCATTACGCTGGTAGGCACTATCGGCTTTATGCTGATTGAAAACTACACGTTAGTGGAGGCCATTTATATGACCGTGATTACTTTATCAACGGTCGGCTTTACAGAGGTACACCCGATGAGCGATGCCGGCCGTATTTTTACCAGCATTTTGATTGTGGCTAACATCGGCACCTTTACTTATTTTATTACGCAGCTATCCAACTATTTTTTAGACGGAGAGTTTACACGCACTTATAAATCATACAAAATGAAAAATGCTATCAGTGAACTGGAAGGTCACATTATTATCTGCGGCTTTGGACGCAACGGCCACGAGGCAGCAAAAATTTTCCACAGTAACCAGAAGGACTTTGTGGTGATAGAAAAGACCGAGTCGCGCAAAGACGACTTACCTTTTACCGTAAAGTACATTTTGGAGGATGATGCCACACGGGATGAAACTTTGTTGCAGGCAGGAATTATGAAAGCCGGTGCCTTGCTCACCACTCTGCCTGAAGATGCCGACAACCTTTATGTAGTGCTCACCGCAAGGGAGTTAAATCCGAAACTTAAAATCATCAGCCGCGCTTCAAATGACTCCTCGGTTCGCAAGTTGAAGACAGCCGGAGCCAGCAATGTGATAATGCCCGATAAAATTGGCGGGGCGCACATGGCTACGCTGGTTTTGAATCCCGATATTAAAGAGTTTGTTGACCTCATGGCAACCCAGGGCAACTCACATTTTAATATCTCGGAAATTGAAATCACCAAAACAGTTTCACTGGAAGAACTTGACTGCTGGAAACAAACCGGAGCTACTGTTCTCGGTTTAAAAACTTCGGAAGGGGAATATTCTTTGAATCCGGTTAGTAAAACAGTTGTGCGTCCCGGCAACCGGTTAATTGTCATGGGTTCGAAAGACCAGTTAAATAAAGTGCAGGACTTAGTGAGTTAACTGTTTACTTGGCAACACCAAAGAAAAATGGCTGACAGAACTGTCAGCCATTTCTTTAACAATCAGGTAAGTTTGTTTCTACCGGATAATCGCCATTTTGCCAAAACCCTTCTTGAAGAATTTATCGTAGCTCATACCCATCTGGTCCATCTGCTTATCATCTAAGCGGGTAGAAACATGATAGAAGTAAATACCGTTAGCCAGCAAATCACCGTATTGGTCTCTGCCGTCCCAGGCATATTCGGTAATGTTTCTGCCTATGTGCAGCGGCCCTAACTCATCTTTAAAAATTTCTTTCACCACCGTTCCCTTAATGGTCATGATTTGAATTTTCATAAAGTCAGGAACCTCGCTGCCGGTAATGGTGAAAACAAACTTGGTGGAAGTGGTAAACGGATTCGGGTAATTCAGCACGTTTGTTACCATCGGTTTGGTAATCACTTCAAACGATATCTTGTAATCGAAGAAAGTTGCCGGATTCGTTCCCTGATAAGTGGCATCGTTAGTGGCGCTGTTATTGCCGCTGCGGTCGCGGTCTTTAACCAGTAATTCGTAAGTGCCGTCAATCGTGAAAACAGGTTTCAGTTCTACCTGTGCTTTGTTGCCCTGCGCAAGTGCAGCAGCGTCAGCCGGATAAAACTTCATCACCACATTGTCATAAACCATCTTGGTCGGCTCTGCTGCTCCCGGATATTTGATGTAAACATCTATCAGCGAAGAAGTATCCAAAGCCAGATACTTGTTCTCATCCTTCAGCATAATCATAATGTTCGGCTTCGCAGAAACAATATCACCGTTAAGTATATGCTGGTTATCGAAAGTAACATCGAGCAACGGATTTATCTTATCGCCTATTGAACTGAAATCCAGCTCGGCAATATTGTTGAAGTGGTATTGCTCAATCTGGTCGTTATCGGGGTTGGCCTCTATTATCAGTTTGTTGGTTCCCGAATAATTGCTTCCGTTAATGTTTCTGTCCAGCACCATAATCATGGTCGAGAAACTATCCAGTTTATCGTGCCGGATGTATGAATTGTAAACGTTCAGGGAGGCATCGCGGATGGTGTACTTGGTAAGTATGCTATCCATATTCACTTCGCTTACATTCTCAAGTGCAATTTCAAGGTGCAGGTTACCACCTTCGTTTACCTGGTCGGTAAATACAAGATGCGCTGCGGGGTTGATGGCCGCCTCCGGTGGCTTTTTATACAACACTCTCCAGTAATAAAGCTGTGTTGGGGTCCGGAGCGAATCATCAAATGTGTGAAGGCGTAATCTTAAATACGGATATTCAATAGGGTCAATCACCGGTCCGCCACCATAAAACAAATTGTTTTCAGCACCGGTGGTCATTAAAACGGTATCAGTTCCGTTCACTCTTACTCCTATAATGTCAAGCGAGTCCTTGTCGTTTTTCAAACCGCTACCTTCTAGGGTCTGTTTTACCCAATGAACGCTTCGCCATTCTACTGCCGGTCCTATTTTGGGAGAAATAAACTCTCCCTGATACCATTTTCCGAAAAAGGTGAAGGAAGTGTCAATGATAGACAAGCTGCCACTGCTGTTGGCGTAAAACGGATTGTAATTGATGTTGCCTTTCTGTGTAAAATAAACCAACTGCCCGTTGATAGCACCGCTGGTAAACTGCTGTGAAACAAAACCTAACTTTCCGAGGGCTGCTACCAGAGTAGAATCCCAACTGGTGTAAGGAGGATTATTAACGGAGTACATCAACACAAAACTTCCGTCAGGTATGGCGTCAATAAAGTTATTGATAACCGCAGACCACGGAATGCTGAACAAACCGTTGGTACCGGTGGTTGTAAAATCAAATCCATGTTGATTGCCCTTGTTTGAACAATGTACATTGCCAAACTGGTCGCCAAAATTATCACCGTTAAAATTAAAACTTGTCCAAGGTTTGCCGCTTAACGAATCAATAACCGCAAAAGTTAATCCACCACCGGCATAACCACAGCCGCCCATCCGAAAACGATATTCATTATAGTTATTGTAATCCCATCCAAGCGTAGCATAATCTACATTTCCGCCCACCGCATTTGCCTTACCGGTGCGCACATGTATTTGATTTAAGCTATTCGGGAATTTGAAAACACGGTCGGTATCTAAATCTACATTTTGATACTCATCTTTTTTATACTGAAAGTAGTGCGACTGGTTCCAACCGGGGTATTCGTTCCTCAAATAAATGAACGAACTGTAATGCCATAAAGCTCCCACAGAATCTTTCTTTACTCTCCAATAGTAAACAGTGCTGTCCTTATACTGGGGAGTATCGTAAAAAGAAGTATCAGTAGTCCAGTGCACTACACCTCCAATTTGAGTTACAACGGTTTCAGCAATCGGGCTTGTAAACAATTCTGAGGTGTCAAGTTGCAGGCGGTAAGAGCGCAATGGCGCAAACGGATTAACCGTAGACGCTTTAAGCGTAACACCTCTTTTAGGCACAATGGCAAACTCATAAGGATAAATGGGAATAATGTCATCGTTCTGAATGTAAGTTGAGAACGGTGCTGTTAAAGAGTTGTTGCACTCCCCCATTTCATCAATTTCCGAACCGGCATCAATAGTAGGCTCAAATAAATTCTGACCGTAACCAAGCGTGGAAATATTTACAGGGATTTTGAAAGCAATGGTATCCTTGTAATACGGTGCCGGCATATTTTTCGTATAGTAGTAGTATGCAGGGTTGCCGCTGGCATCAAAAATTGTCCGCTTCAGGTTTACAGCAAAGGAATCTTTAATCGCTTTGCCAAGATTGGTTACAATAATGTTTACATCAAAAGAATCTATACCCGGAGCAACGGTTGAAGGAGTAGTGTAAACGCTCGAAGCATCAATAGCATAATCGGGTTTCGGATACTGGTTTGGCTTTAATCCCGGGTCACCATGCAAAGTCATTTCGTAGGCAACTTCAGCAGTGTAATCATCAATCGGGTTCTGAAACATTACGCTAAGCGTGTTCTGTATGGCTTTACCCAAAGTCTGATTGTATGTTCTTACGCAGGTGCTTCTGTAAAGCTGGTCCGAAAAATTATTCAGCCCGCTTGAAACCGATAAACTGGAAGTAGCCATAAAAGCAATAACTCCTTTGTCCGGTTGCAGTACAAACCGTTCACTGTATCCGGGGTTGGCATCGTGAATAAAACCGGAGAAGCAGCCGTTGGAAAGCAGAATCGGATACTTGCCATAATTGGTGTAATTCTCCGGCTCATCAATACTGAAATCAAACGCACCGGTGGCAGAATGCCCGAAGAAAGTTATCCAGGAAACTCCCTCATTTATCTTGTTCTTAATCGCCTCGGATTGGGTTACAGATATAGGGTCGTTGGTTGTTTTAGAAAAAGTGGTCACGTTAGCACCCCAAAAAGTATCTATAGCCTTGTACCGGTAGTTTTCTACGTAATACCTGAACAGGAACTGTTCGGTGCCGGTAGTGCCCCCGCTGAAGTGAAGTATTTGTTTTTGCCAGTCTTTAGAAGGAATATCCTGATTACATACATAAACGTCTTGTGAATCTTCATACGTTTTTATCTTGTTCAGGTAGTCACGGATTTGTGTTCCGTTGGCAACGGCCAGTCTGCCTACAGCAGCACAGGTGGTATCACTGGTACGTGAAGCCGCCAGTAAATTATCGGAACCGGGGTAACCAAAAGTGGGGACCAAACATTGTGTATAGGCATTACCTCCGCCCCGGTAGTCACGCGCTTCTCTTCCTTTGCCTATTAAAAAAGCATATTTAAGTTTTATCGCTATACCGGCATCCTTGCTCATGTAATTAATAAAGTTGCGAATAGCCAAAGGCGACTTGCGGATACCATAACCGAATTGGTCGTACAGCACTTCTACATCCACTATACGTGCTTGCGTGTATTTGCCCGAAACCGGATTGTCATTGTTGTCGCGGTACTTGCGGTACTCTTCCACCCAATTGGTATGGCTGGCCGTTCCGTCATCAAACAGGGCACTGTTGGTGATGATGAAATACTCTCCCTGGTTCGTAACCATGGAGTAGTCAACAAAATTTATAGGGGTTAAAGAGTTTACGGTGTTGTACCCGCCTGAGTTATCAGCGCGCAAAAACATTTCGCGTTTTTGAAGTGATGGGTCAATCTTAAATTTTAGCGGAAGAGTTCCCGGTGGTTGCACTGAACGGTAAACCAGACCGTTGGTCAGGTCATACAAAAGTGGTTGTGTCCCCTGTGCATCAAAATTGTTTATCTCTAAATACTTACTGGAGTTAGAAGCATCTATCTGAAAATAGAACTGACTTGCATTGCCAAAATCAAAATACCGGGGATACTCAAGAGAAAGAGCTCCTACAACATTTTTTTGAGAACTGATTCCGTTCCCGTTATCAATGTATTGGACTGAGTTGTTTCCGCTGTTCAACAGCGAAAGCGGCACAGCCGTTTCCACATGGTTTAACTGAAACCCCGTTGCATTCTGAGTCAACGAACCGGCAGGGTACGCCTTCTGGTTATTTATCAGAATACTTACTTCGTGTTGTTCGTAGGCAGAGTTATTCGCATAAATAGTTCTGAAGATAGCAGTTGATGGTCCTTGTGTATACAGCGCAGGAGTGGGATTATTAAAAATATAAGAGAAGTATGCATTATCGGTATAACCTTCACCTACATCGTAAATCGATTTATAAGTTTCGGTTGCTCCGACTGAATAATACTTACCGGCATAATACATTCCGTTTGGGTAATTCACCTGCGAGAGGTACATGAAATAATCTTCTTTAGGAGGAAGGTTGCTGAGAACATTAGGAGTATCTCTTAATCGCGGATTGTTGGGGAGGTTGTTAGTAGTGAGATAATAAACAGAGGTATTGGTAAATAAACTGTAGGTAGGGTTTATCTGGTCATCGGCAGAGCGATAAAGTAAACTGTCTATATGACCGGTATTGCGTTTTCCGTAAAACTCAATGTAGTCGTTAGTGCCTAAAGTAGTGTTGGTGGTAGAAACATAAAGGGGAACTTTTTCTCCGTTATGATACAGCACCAAAGTGTTTTGGTTGAGCGAACTGAAATTCGGGATGCTGTTGTTAAGTGTTGAGAAAGGAATACGATAAATTCCGTCTTGTGAAACCTCTATTTTGTAATGTCTTTGTAAAGGGTCTATCCATTCATTGCCGAATGGCTGCGCCTTTGCGATAAAAAGGGAAGAAATAAAACAGAAGAGTAGTAGAAATTTCTTCATGCACTAATCTTTTTGCTTTTTGTTAATGTCTAACCGCAACGAAATTACGTGCGAATACAAACCGGCACCGCCATCTTTATCTTTAATGGTGGTTAAGTTGGTTAAGGCATAATCGAGCGAAACAATTTTCACATGCACTCCGGCACCAATATTAGGGGAAACAGTAAAACGCTTTTTGCCCAGTTCATCTGTTGCGCGCTGCAGGTTACCTACTCCGGTGCGGATAGAAACATCTATGTCTTTTGCAGGAACATACTTTAACTCCAGACCCAGATTCATATCAATACTGATAGGTTTGGCTGCGATTAAAACATTTCGCTTGCCATCGGTAGTCAATGCAAAATTTATTTCAGGGGTAATGAAGAATTTGTTTTTGATGTTCGCATCATAAGCCACACCTAACTGAATGGTAGGGGTAGTAATTTCCAGACTGTTTTTAGGAAGCTGGTTGTTGGTTTGCAACAACACCTGTTTTTCGGCATCGGTAAAGGTGATGTTCCAGGCGGCAAAGGTGCTCGTGATGTCTTTGGCCATTAAGCCAAAGCGCCATTGCTTTAACCGGTACTGCAATCCCAAATCAATTCCGAAACCGTATGCTTTGGCAAATTTTCCAATCTGGCGGTAAATAATTTTCGCGCTTCCGCCAATACTCAGGCCCTTGACCGGCAGTGCCTGGGCGTAATGAAAAGCAAAAGCATAATCAGCCGCGCTGAACGAAGTTATCTTGCTGTAATCTACACTGCCATCGGGCTGTACCAAAAACAAAGTGTTGGGAATATCATCTATACCGAAACGGGTAAACGAAAAACCGATAACACTCTTCTGCGCTTTTACAGGAACCGCCAGTGAAACATAATCATATTTGGCAATGCCGGCAAAATACTCCGAGTGCATGATGCCTATCTGAAAAGTATTGGGAATATGAACCAGGCCTGAGGGATTATAGTAACTGGAATAAACATCTCCGCTGGTGGCTACCTGCGCGTTACTCATGGCCAGTCCGCGGCCACCCACTCCTATATTCAAAAACTCGTTGCTGTATTTACGCACCGTTTGCGAAAAGGCAAGGGAAGAAGAGATTAAAACAAGCGCAATGAGTCCGGGTCTTTTCATCATAGTTTATCGTTCAAAATTTCCTGCCAGCTATAACGCATATCGTTATCTATATTGTGTAAAGCTGTCAGAAATTTCCGCTTTTCTGTTTCTGTAAATTCTGTTTTTGCAACCGAGCTGTAAATCTTGTCTAATCCGAAGATTATGTTTTCCAATTCGTTGAACAAAAACAGGAACTGTTTTTCCTTATAAAACCGAAAACTACGGAAAAATAATTTCTTTTCAGTCTCTGGTACAAACAGTTGGAAGTAATTGTTTAAAAACGTTTCATCGGCTTTTTCAATCAGGGCATAGTATTCTTCACATATACCTGCGTTTTCAAGAATTATCTGCCGGTCAATTATCATCTCTGTTGCCAGATGCGCGATAACAGAAAGTCGCAATCGCTCACGGGTTAAACCTGCCTGCAGAAAGCGTTGAATTGCCTGCGAAACATGCTTCAAAAACAAAGGTGAACTATGAAATCTCTTATCGGCTCCGAAATGTTGAACGATACCGGTATGAATCTGTTTCAGGTTTTCATCCTCGGGAGGCGCGTGTTTTACAATTAAAGAATTGTAAATTTTCGTGAAGCGGGGAGTCAAATCAGGGATGGTAAGGGCAACAACAAACAACGGATTGTTAGCAGGAAGTTCGGTATAGTAATGAGCGAGAAAGTGCATTCGGTTATATTTGCTTAATTACAAATCAAGACAGAAAAAGGAAACCAATGAATTTTATTGAAGAGTTACGGTGGAGAGGGATGTTGAGTAACATGATGCCGGGTACAGAAGAATTGTTGGAAAAAGAGACAACAACGGCTTATATAGGTTTTGACCCTACGGCTGATTCGCTTCATATCGGAAGCTTGCTGCAGATAACTTTGCTTATGCGTTTTCAATTGTGCGGGCATAAACCGATTGCCCTCATTGGAGGAGCCACCGGTATGATTGGCGACCCTTCAGGTAAAATGGAGGAAAGGAAACTTCTAACCGTGGAAGATATTCGGTTCAATGAAGCGGGAATAAAAAAACAATTGCAGAAATTTTTGGATTTTGACTCCCCTGCTAACGCTGCAGAAATAGTAAACAACAACGATTGGTTCGGCAATATGAACATGATTTCGTTTTTGCGTGATGTAGGAAAATATCTTACTACTAATTATCTGCTGAGTAAGGGTTTTGTAAAAGACAGATTGGAAAGTGGTGGTGAACTTTCGTTTACAGAGTTCAATTACATACTGATGCAGTCGTACGATTTTTTATGGCTGTATCAAAACAAGAATTGTAAAATTCAAATGGGCGGCAGCGACCAATGGGGAAACATTACCGCAGGCAATGAACTGATTCGGAAAAAACTACGGGGAGAAGCCTTTGCTTTAACCGTACCCCTTGTTACCAAAGCAGATGGAACCAAGTTTGGTAAAACGGAAACCGGCAATATCTGGTTGGATGAAAAGAAAACCTCTGTATACAAATTCTACCAGTTTTGGCTGAATACATCTGATGAGGATATCGCAAAATTGATTCGCTATTTTTCGTTGAAGAACCAACAGGAAATTGAAGCACTGGAAGAACGACACAACGTAGCACCGCACCTCCGCTTGTTGCAAAAAGCATTGGCAGAGGAAGTGACGGCAAGAGTGCACTCACCGGAAGCACTAAAGCGTGCACAGGAAACAACAGATATACTGTTCGGCTCATCGTTTGAAGACTTTAAGCGCTTAAGCGAAGGAGAAATTGAAGACGCCTTTAGTGCTGATATTACTTTTAAAGTGAGCAGGGAAATTTTTTCGGGCGAGGCAGATGCGGTGGCTTTAGTAGGCGAGCAGGCTGCTATTTTTTCTTCAAAAGGAGAGGCAAGAAAAAGCATTCAGGGAAACGGAGTGAGCATAAACAAGCAGAAGTGGAGCATGGATAGAAAAATAACTGCGGCCGATTTGCTTTACGGAAAATACCTCCTGGTTCAAAAGGGGAAAAAGAATTATTACCTGATTGTAGCCGGTTAAATAATGCTGAAAAAACTTGTGCCTTGTCTTTTTGTAGGGATTGTGTTTATGATGGGCACCTGGGGCTGCGGGAGTAAGCCTTTCGCCTGTATTATGATAGAGGGCAATGCAGATACTATCCACGTCAATCAACCGGTTACATTAAATGGGTTTTGTTCGACAGGTGCAGATGAGTATAACTGGGAAGTGAACCTCGATTCGGTCTATTTTACTCCGCGCATTACACTCACTTTTGCCACACCGGGCGAGCAGGCTATTTATCTGTTAGTTACCAATAGAGGAAAATCAGCAGGGGCCACTCAAAAGCTGATGATTTATCCTTAGTCAATTACTGCGTTGAGGGCGTCTATCATGCTGTTCGCTTTCAGCAAAATTTCATTCCATTCGTTTTCGGCAATTGAATCGTAGGTAATAGCTCCTCCTACCCTTACAGAGGTATATTTTTCGGTAGAGTTGTAAAAGATACTTCTGATAACCACATTAAAATCAAAGTCTCCGTTACCGGTTATGTAGCCAACGCTTCCGCTGTAAAGTCCGCGTTTAAAATCTTCGTAATGCTCTATGTTCTTCATCGCTTCAATTTTAGGCGCACCGGTCATGCTGCCCATAGGGAAGGCGTTTTTTATGGCGTCAATTTCTATACCCGTGCCACGGTTCAGAACCGTGGCACGGGTGTTTATTTCAGAAGTAACCGTTGAAATCATCTGGTTCACCATGTTGAACGCATATACTTCGCAAAGCTCCTCCACTTTCACACTTCCTGCTTTTGAGCTTCTTGCTAAATCGTTCCGCACCAAATCAACTATCATGATGTTTTCTGCCCGCTCTTTCAAATCGTTTTGCAGTTGAGTTTTCAATAACTCATTTTCTGACTCAGAGTTTCCTTTCCGTATAGTTCCTTTAATGGGTTGTGAAATCAACTTGTTTCCTTCCTTCCTCAAAAACCTTTCGGGGCTGGCGCAGAGCAGGAATTTATCATCGAGTTTAAAGTAGCAACTGAAAGGCGCTTTCGATTTCTCATTTAACTGGAGAAAGGTTTCCACCGGATTAACCGGTGAACCGGTAGAGTAGAACTCATTGCAGTAATTCATTTCATAAAAATCTCCAGCTTCTATCTGCTCGCGAATCTTCTCAATGTTCTCTAAGTAAGTTTCTTTCGAAGTTCTTGCCTTTAATCTCGTTTCTGACTTCTGACTTCTGACTTCTGACTTCTGACTTCTGATGGTCTCGATAAGTTCAAACGTCTCCGGATAATTTCTGTTTACCGTCAGCTTATCTCCGCTTATTTCAAAAACATAGCGGGGCTTGAAGAAGAAGAGTTCAGGAAATTTTAAGCCATCGTAGTTTTTGCTTTCGAGGTTTTCGGTTCCGTTTTTTAAATCGTAAGAAAGGAAACCGAAAACAGTTGTGTTTGTGTTTGACAGGAACGTTTGCAGTTTTTGAAAAGAGTTTCCCCCGGTCAGACTGACGTCAGACCGTGTTTCTTCTGTTGAGTCAACCGCCAGCACCCACTCTTTGCTTTTGTAATTCTTGTGCGGGTAGTTATTAGAATCGAGCAGGCAGACTACCCTGAAATGATTCGCCCAGGTCAGTGCTTTTGCCTTGAACGATTCAACATCGGGAAGAGAAACGGTTGTTGATTCTGCCACAGGGCAAGGATAACACGTTTTAGTTTTAATTCTTTTTCCACACAATTCTTAAATCGCTTTTTCAACAAGCGATTAAATATATTTTAGCGCCCTCAAACTAAAACCTCTCCGCTTTCCCTCTCCAAACGAGAGGGAAAGCGGAATAAAAGATAAAATTATGAGCGCAGCAGCACACCTTAACGTAGCCACCGCAGAACAAGCCAAAGCCCTGGGCTTACGCGAAGACGAATTCGAAAAGATAAAACAGATACTCGGACGCACCCCGAACTTTAACGAGTTGAGTATATATAGTGTAATGTGGAGTGAGCACTGCTCCTACAAAAACTCCATCAAGTTATTAAAGACCTTGCCCCGCAAAGGCAAACATTTGTTAGTAGAAGCAGGAGAGGAAAACGCGGGTTTAGTTGACTTAGGTGACGGACTGGCCTGCGCTTTTAAAATAGAATCGCACAATCACCCTTCGGCTCTGGAACCCTATCAGGGAGCGGCTACCGGAGTGGGCGGAATCAACCGCGATATTTTTACGATGGGTGCCCGCCCTATCTGTCAGTTGAACTCGCTGCGCTTTGGCGATTTAAAAAACGACCGCACCAAGTATTTATTGAGAGGAGTAGTAAAAGGAATTGGCGATTACGGCAATGCCTTTGGTGTACCAACCGTGGGTGGCGAAGTTTATTTCGATCCGGTGTATCAGACCAATCCGCTGGTGAATGCGATGAGCGTGGGCATTGTAAAGACCGGTGAAACGGTTTCTGCTATTTCGGAAGGTGCCGGTAACCCGGTTTACATTGTCGGTTCATCTACCGGTAAAGACGGCATACACGGAGCAGCTTTTGCCTCGAAAGATATTACCGAAGACAGCGCGAAAGACTTACCGGCTGTGCAGGTGGGCGACCCTTTTCAGGAAAAACTTTTATTGGAAGCTTCGCTGGAAGTGATTAAGACCGGTGCCGTGGTGGGTATGCAGGATATGGGTGCAGCAGGTATCACCTGCTCTACTTCTGAGATGAGCGCAAAGGGAAAAAGCGGAATGAAAGTGTGGTTAGATAAAGTTCCTACCCGTCAGCAGAATATGAAGCCTTGGGAAATTCTTCTTTCAGAAAGTCAGGAGCGTATGCTGATAGTGGTGAAGAAGGGAATGGAAAAAGAAGTGGAAGCCGTTTTCGAGAAATGGGATTTGCACTGCGCGGTGATAGGCGAAGTTACCACCGGTGACCGGTTGCAGTATTTTATGGGAACGGAACTGGTAGCCGATGTGCCTGCCGAAAGTTTAGTGCTGGGCGGAGGCGCACCGGTGTATGAGCGCGAAACCAAAGAGCCGGCCTACTTTGCCGAGAACAAAAAATTCAATATCGAATCGGTAGAGCAACCGGACGACTTAAAGAAGGTGGCTGAATTTCTTGCCGGTCAGTTGAACATTGCCAGCAAGCGTTGGGTGTATCAGCAATACGATAGCATGGTGGGTATTGCCAACACCTCTACCAACCGCCCGAGCGATGCGGCTGTGGTGCGCATTCACGACAGCAACAAACACTTAGCCGTAACCGTTGACTGCAACGCCCGCTACGTGTGGGCCGACCCGTTGGTAGGCGCACAGATTGCGGTGAGCGAAGCCGCCCGCAACATTGTTTGCAGCGGTGGTGAGCCAAGCGCGGTGACCAACTGCCTCAACTTCGGCAATCCTTATTTACCGGAAGTTTACTGGCAGTTTGCCAACGCTATTAAAGGAATGGGCCTGGCCTGCGAAGCCCTCGGCACACCGGTTACCGGTGGCAATGTTTCGTTCTACAACCAGAGCACCGATGGTGGCGCGGTTTATCCAACCCCTACCATCGGTATGATTGGCTTAGTAGAAGACAGGGAACTTGTAACCACGCTCGACTTTAAAAAGAGTGGCGACCGCATTTATGTGATTGGCGAAATGAAAGAAGATATTTCTTCGTCCGAGTATCTGAACGCCTACCACGAAGTAGCCAACTCACCGGCTCCGTTCTTCGATTTAGCTACCGAAGTAAATGTGCAGAATGCAGTAAAGGAACTTATCTACGAACAGGTGGTTTCTTCGGCACACGATATTTCGGAAGGCGGTTTGTTTATTACCCTTTTAGAAAGTGCCATGGCGGGCAAAAAAGGTTTCGAAATTGAAACCGACCCCGATATGCGCAAAGATGCTTTCCTGTTTGGCGAGGCGCAGAGCCGCGTGGTGGTGACCGTTAAGGACAGCAAGGAAGACGAGTTCCTCAATGTTATCAATAAGCACGATGTTGACTTTAGCTGCATTGGCGTGGTTACTTCGGGCCTTATATATATAGACAAAGCCAAGTGGAGCACTACCAGTGTGTTTCAGGATATTTACGATAGCGCGCTGGAAAAGGCGCTTGCGTAAGGTGAGTGGTGAATAGCGAGTGGCGAGTGGTGAAAGACAAAGGGAGAAAGCGGCAGTAAGCAGTGGCAGTAGCAGTTGCAGTAGCAGTTGCAGTGGCAGTAGCAGTGGCAGTAGCAGTGGCAGTGGCAGTAGCAGTGGCAGTAGCAGTGGCAGTAGCAGTGGCAGTAGCAGTGGCAGTAGCAGTGG
>CAZBPG010000078.1:18313-18505 GCA_964493695.1 uncultured Chitinophaga sp.
CAGTAGCAGTAGCAGTGGCAGTAGCAGTGGCAGTAGCAGTTGCAGTAGCAGTAGCAGTGGCAGTAGCAGTGGCAGTAGCAGTGGCAGTAGCAGTGGCAGTGGCAGTTGCAAAAGGCAAAGAGCAAAAGGCAAGAAATAGAAAAGAAGCCGTCTCAAAACTCAATTTGAGGCGGCTTTTTGTTTTAGAGGAAG
>CAZBPG010000079.1:0-18407 GCA_964493695.1 uncultured Chitinophaga sp.
TTTTGAAAAACTCTATAAAGTAAAGTGCATCGGTAGCGTTGAATGTTCGGTGTTTGAAATCGAGCAAGCGTTTTAAATCTTTGTCCTGATGGTTTAGAACAAAATCGTATGGAGCATTATCCATCAAATTCATCAACCTATTAGCAGAAGCGATAATTGATTTGCGGTTGCCCCATGCTATTGTTGCAGAGAAAAAGGCAGCAATTTCTACATCCTGTTTTTTCGAAAACCTGTGTGGGATAGAAATAGGGTCGTTTTCAATAAATGATGGGGCGTTATACTCCTTATACTTACGTTCAAGAAGTTCAAGCACAAAATCAGGCTTCGGTTTCACTTCTTTCATGCGGAATGATTTCTGGCGGTTTATTGTGAAACCTGAAAACTGAATCGGCATGGAGTTCTTCAATACTTCTCTTAGAAATTCTCCACGCCATTATCAAAATGCCAAGCGTAAAAATTCCCAGAGCAGGAAAATTCTTCTGCATGATAAAGAAGTCGTAAGCCCCATGCATAAATGAAGCATAAAGCAAACCCTGTAAAAGCAAGCCCGTTTTGTTTTTCTCTGCAAACTTTGCCTTACCGACATAGTATCCCATAATCACCCCAAATGCGTAGTGGGCAGGAACCGCTGTAAACATTCGCAGGATACCGGTAGAAAATCCGCTCTGGAAAACGTAAAGCACGTTTTCCACCGTTGCAAAACCAAGAGCCACAAACGATGCGTATACAATTCCGTCAAATGGTTCGCTGAATTCTTTTTTACGGTAAGCGTGAAACCGCAACATCAGAAATTTGAAAAACTCTTCAGTAAACCCTACCACTACAAAAGCATGAAACATTGTCCACCAGAAACTTTCCGAAACACCAAAGCCAATGTTTGTCCAGAAAACCTCTGTAAAAAATGCCGGAATAATGCTCAGACAACCCAGCAAGAAAGCAGCAAGCAGAATGCGTTTCGGCTCGCGGTCATACTTGTCTTTTCCGTAAATAACAATGGAAAGGTATATGCCCGGAGCAAGCGCTACCCCTGTAAGCAAGAGCAATTCATTCATTCATAACGAAAATAATATTTTGGAAACGCCAAGTTGTTTTTACATTTAAACCGTAATCACACTAAATCTAAAATATTATGAGTAAGAAAAATTGGAGCATAGCCACCTGCATTGTGATGATGCTTGCCTGTTGCGTGCAGTTGAATGCACAGAACAAAGACATTGATAAGGGAATGGAAACGCTTAAAAAAGCCATGGAGCAGAAAGATGCTGCCAAGCGAAATGAAATGGTGCAAAAGGCGACCGAGTCGTTTCAAAAGGGAGGTATGAAACGTGAAATGTATGCGATTATTGGAGATGCTTTTTTAGATAAGAAAGACTACACCAACGCACAAAGCAATTACTCGCGTTGCGATAAACCCGAGAAAAAGGAAGGAATGAAAAAACTGGCTGAGGCATACGTAGAAGATGCATTTAGCGGAGACGAGAAAAATGAACCTAAGGCTCTGCGTAAGGCAATGGACTACTACACTAAAGCAGATGCCATGAAAGAAGGCGCACGGGTTATTGGCGACCGTTTTTATGAGAAAGGCGCAGGCAGCTATTCAAAGGCGCTGGAGTATTATTTAATGGGCGATGCGGCAGTGAAGGTTGAACAGATTGCCAAGGAATTTTTTGAGAAGGGTGGTGCTGATGAAGTGAAGGCAGCTGAAACCTATTTAAAACTAAAAAATCGTGAAGGAGCAAAGAAAGCAGGCGATATCTATTATAGCCGCAATGAGTTCCAAAAAGCGATTGATGCTTATTTGAGTGGTGGAGTAGAGGAAGGAATTCAGAAATATGCTGACTACCTGTATTCTGAGCACCGGAACGAGGAGGCAGATAATCTGATTATGCGATTAGGCGATGCTTACACTGAAAAGAAAAATGATGAAGCTACCGAGAAACTGGCTGCTTCTTTGATGAGTAAAGGGAGTTATTTGCTAGCATCGAAACTTTATGACAAAGCTGGCAATGTTTCGCTGGGCGATAAATGTCGTGCGTATGACGCGTTGACAAATTTCCGTTTGGAAGAAGCTAAGAGTTTATTTAACCAAACTAACGATGCAGCCATGGCAAAGTTGATTACCGATAATGAAAAGGTATTGAAACCTCTTCAGGATTTGGCAGAAACGATGGAGGCACTGTTAAAGAATGCTCCGTTCGTAAGTTTAGTAGTGGACAGCGTTACCGGTAAAAGTGTGCCGTCTGTATCTGACCAGAAAATGCAGGAAGATTATTACAAATCAGTCAGAGATCAGATTATTAAAAACGTGAATGATGTTTCTCTTAACTATACTAAACTCAGTGATGTGAACCTGAAGAAGTATGTAAAGATGTGTTTCCTGAAATACGGAGCGGTGAGGAGTATTCTTGACAAAGAAACGTTTGCCATAAAAAAGCAAAAGCAAGATATAAAAGTGAAAGATGTAGTTCTTTAAAAAAAACAAAAACGCTCCGAAATTTTTCGGAGCGTTTTTGTTTTATCCAAGTGCCAGTTTCAAATCTTCAAGCAAATCTTCCACATCTTCTACCCCAACACTTAAGCGGAGAAGATTATCCACCACACCCACCTTTTCTCTTTCCCCTTTTGGAACTGAGGCGTGTGTCATGGTTACCGGATGGTTAACAAGTGATTCCACTCCTCCCAGCGATTCCGCTAGAGAGAATACTTTAAATGATGATGCCAATTTGAAAGTGTCTTCCAACGAAGCATTTTTCAGAACAATCGAAATCATTCCGCCAAAATCCTTCATCTGTTTTTTAGCAATAGCGTGATTAGGATGGTCTTCAAAACCGGGCCAGTAAACCCTTTCAATTCGCGGATGCGTTCTCAGATATTCTGCAACTTTTCTTCCGTTGTAGCAATGGCGTTCCATTCTTAAATGAAGTGTTTTAATTCCGCGTAACACCAGGAACGAATCCATCGGTCCCGGATTTGCTCCGCAGGAATTGAGAATAAAATAAAGCTGCTCATGAAGTTTATCGTCATTTACTACCAGTGCGCCCATTACCACATCGCTATGCCCGCCTAAATATTTGGTAACACTGTGCATCACAATATCTGCACCAAGCAAAAGAGGATTCTGTAAATAAGGAGAAGCAAAGGTGTTATCAACCGCGAGCAGAATATTTTTCTGTTTCGCAATTTTTGCGCAGGCTTCAATATCTACAATCTGCATAGTTGGATTGGTAGGCGTTTCAATCCAAATCAATTTTGTTTTATCATTTACATGTTTGCTGATGTTGTTTGCATTGTGCATGTTGATGAAATGGAATTTGATTCCATACTTCTCAAATACTTTGGTAAACATGCGGTAAGTTCCGCCATATAAATCATCTCCGGTTATCACTTCATCTCCCGGATTTAAGAGCTTTATCACGGCATCAGTCGCTCCCATTCCGCTGCTGAAACAAACACAATGCTTTCCTTCTTCCAGCGCAGCAATATTTTTTTCAAGCGCAACGCGGGTAGGATTTTTTCCGCGGGCATATCCGTATCCTTTATTCTTACCAGGAGATTCCTGCACGTAGGTTGAAGTTTGGTATATAGGAGTCATGATTGCTCCTGTAGACGGGTCGGGCTCTAAACCCGCATGAATTGCTTTTGTTCCGAATTTCATATTTGAGTTTTAAGAACGTCAAAGATACAATTCACTTCAACTTTAGTTGAGCGCAAATAATTTCTACCTTCCCTTTTCAATTATTTTCAATGAGACAAATTTATATACTGCTACTCTCGGTTTTTGTGTTTGCAAGTGTTGAGGCGCAGCAACCTTCTTATTTAGGCTCATCCCGCTCACAACTTAATCCCGCTATGTATCCGTTTTATCACGGAGTGGCATCAGGTGACCCGCTGACTGACAGAGTAATTCTGTGGACACGAATCACACTTGACCCCGTGGTTGACCCGGTTTCGGTAGATTGGGAAGTTGCAACAGATATTTCTTTCGCTACCGTTGTAAGCAGCGGAAGTGCGAACACTGACAGTACAAAGGATTACACAATTAAGGTTGATGCAGGAGGATTGCAGGCAGGAACCTGGTATTACTACCGGTTTGCTTACGACACTTTTAAATCTGTTGTCGGCAGAACACGAACGTTACCGGTTGGTGCGGTAAACGGTTTGCGCTTTGCCGTGGCAAGTTGTCAGGATTACCAGGATGGATTTTACAACGCCCACCGGCATTTGAGTGAACGGAATGATATAGATGCAGTTCTGTTTTTAGGTGATTATACCTACGAAAGTGGTGCCATTACATCACCTGTTGGAGACCGCTTTCATGAACCCGACCACAAAACGGTTTTAGAAATTGAGTACCGGATGCGTCAATCGCAGTATCATCTTGATCCGGACTTACAGGCCGCGCACCAGCAGTATCCCTGGATATGTGTGTGGGATGACCACGAAACTGCGAACAATTCTTACAAAGACGGAGCGAAAAATCATAGTGCAGGTGATGGTGATTGGTATGAGCGAAAGGTGAACGCCATAAAAACATATTTCGAATGGCTACCGGTTCGTCAACCTGACATGGCAGATACTTTCAAAGTTTTCAGGCGTTTTACCTGGGGCGATTTGGCAGATTTAAATATGATTGATACCCGCTTGTATGACCGCGATAAGCAGGTAACTACTGCACAATTTGTTCCCACTAACGATTCTCTTATTCAGGATTCTACCCGTAACATGCTCGGACCGGTTCAATTCGATTGGCTTGCACACAATTTAGATAGCTCTACTGCTAAATGGCAAATTATTGGCCAGCAGGTAATCTTAACTCCGCTTGTTGTTCCGGCTGGTGTGCTTGGCCCAAACGAGGTAATGATAAACTCTGATCAATGGGATGGCTATCCATTTGACAGGCAAAAATTATATGACCACCTTATCACTCACAACATCGATAACGTGGTGGTGCTGACCGGTGACATACATACCGCTTGGGCGAACGACCTGCCCCTTGCCGGTTACGATGCGCAGAACCGGAATAATTCAGTGGGGGTGGAGTTTGTTACGCCAAGCATTTCATCGGGTAACGAGTTGCCTCAGTTGGTTACTTCAACTACTATTTATGCCTTAGCGCAATATGTGCGGTATGTTGAGTTGGTGTTGCACGGCTATTATATACTGGATGTTACACCGGCACGTACACAGGGCGATTTTGTTTATGTATCGAATGTGACCACTCAAAATTATACAGTCAGTTCAGGACCATCATGGTATGTAAATGATGGCGAAAAGTTTTTGCGCGATGCAGGCTCTCCATCAGTACCTATAAACAGTTACCCGCCACTTGCACCTCTTGGTTCGGCTTCTACTTCAGTGAAAAATATTCCCGGCAACATCACCACAGTTATGGTTCATCCTAATCCGTTTTTCAATGAAGTGATGATTCAGTTTAATGTTTACAAAAGCGAAGAAGTGAATCTGGAAGTTTGGAACACCAACGGACAGTTGATGCTCAGGAAAAATCTTGGACTGATAAGCGAAGGATTAAATCATGCACAGTTTGATGGAACCAAATTGCCTTCGGGTTTTTATGCTATAAAATTGAAAGGCAAAGACTCCTCAATAAGCGAGAGTTTGGTAAAAATCAATTAATATAGGTTTCAATAAATTTAATTTCTATGAACAGAACTCTACTTTTTTTAGCAGCTCTTTGTGTAGCCGGTCTATCAGGTAAATCAGTTAGCGCTCAATCTACATGTCCCGAATTTGTTTTTGAGCATTGGGTTTGGGAAGATGAAAGCACTCAGCACAGCGCTTTGCAGTTGGTGGATGATTACCTGGCTCACAACATACCGGTAGGTGCTATTATTATTGACAGTCCCTGGGAAACCGGTTACAATACTTTCGAGTGGGACACTTCGCTTTATCCTGATGCGCAGGCAATGGTTGACTCTTTTCATTCCCGTGGTGTGAAGGTTATCGTATGGACTACCACAGCTATTAACACCGATGTGCCCGACCTCTGGAACTATGGCGATTCAATGGGTTATTTTATGAAGACAAGTGCCGGTGCCGGTTCAGCAGTTATTCCCTGGTGGAAGGGTGACGGAAGCATGATTGATTTTTTCAATCCTGCTGCAGTAACCTGGTGGAAAACTTTGATGGATAAAACCATTACACTTGGAATTGACGGATGGAAATGTGACGGAACTGATTATTCCATTTTCCTTGCCGGAGCCACCTACTCTCCCGGAACAGGCGGTACCGTTACGCGCTTACAGTATTCGCACGCTTATTATCGGCTGTTTCATGATTACACCCGCCAGCAACTTGGCAACGACCGCGCTAATATGTCGCGACCGGTTGATAATTACGGGTACACTTTTATTACCGACCCTAATTTAGTTTCGTTTACTCCCCGCGACATTGGTTTTGCCTGCTGGGTGGGTGACCAGGATGCCACTTATGACGGAATGAAAAACGCGCTAAACAATATGTATCAGAGCGATGTAAATAATTATCTCGTTGTAGGTTCCGACATTGGTGGTTATCGCGATGAACCGGTGACTAACGGAAGAACAAAAGACCTCTTTCTTCGATGGGCGCAGTTAGGTGCGTTCAGTCCGCTGATGGAAAATGGCGGAGGCGGTGAACACCGCCCGTGGATGTGGGATGCGGAGACTGATGAAATCTATAACAAGTTTGTGCGGCTGCATCACGCTATGATTCCTTACCTGATGCAACAGGCTGATTCTTTGTTTCCTATTACGCAATCGCTGATGCAGTTCTTTAACAGCACTGATTACAGTTACATGCTTGGCAGCGATGTTTTTGTTGCGCCTATGTTAAGTTCTTCGAACACTATTATGGTTGATTTCCCTGCCGGAAACTGGACTTATCTTTTTAATACTTCGCAGGTTTACAGCGGAGTTTTTAACCAGCTAAACATACCGCTTAGCGAGTTTCCTGTTTTTATAAAATCAGGTTCGCCTTTGTTGCAGGTTCTTGATAGTGTGGTAAATAGTGTAACCGGTGTGGAGGCAATAAGCGTTCAGGAGCATCCGGTTACCATTTATCCAAATCCTGCAAGTGCTGAAATGAGAGTTGCCGGTTTAGACTTTAAAGGAGGTGAGGAGTATGAGTTTAGATTGTTTGATGCGCTGGGAAGAAACTTGCTGAACGCAAACCTCAACAGTGCCGGCACAAGTGTTTCTATACAAGGGTTAGAGAATGGAATTTATCAATACGCTATAACAGCTAAATCAAATACACAGGGAAGAATATCCGGTAAGGTGGTTGTGCAGAAATAGTTTTTGTCGGAGAATCTTAGACCCCGCAGGTTTCTAAAACCTGCGGGGTTTCTGTTTTAAAACAGGTGTGAGAACAAACCATCTCTCAACTTCGGTTCAAACCAAGTTGATTTTGGGGGCATAATTTTTCCGCTGTCGGCAATGTCCATTAGTTGTTGTAACGAAACCGGATAGAGCGCAAAGGCAACTTTCATTTCTCCCGAATCTACTCTGCGCTGTAATTCTTCCAGTCCCCGGATGCCGCCCACAAAATCTATCCGCTTATCGGTGCGCACATCTTTAATTCCCAGCAAAGGGTTCAAAACGTTTTCATCAAGAATAGTGACATCTAAAATTCCGATTGGGTCTTGCCTGATGACTTCAGGTTTAGCGGTAAGAGTGTACCAGTTTCCTGACAGATACATTTCAAACTCGTGAATTGATTTTGGATTTTGGATTTTGGATTTTGGATTTGAAACAACAAAGCCTGCCTTTATCTTTTCAAGAAATTCTTCATCACTCAGCCCATTCAAATCTTTCACCAACCGGTTATAATCCATAATCTGCAACTGGTCGTGCGGAAAAAGAACGGAGAGGAAAAAGTTATAGTCCTCCGTTCCGCCATGATTCGGATTCTGCTCTTTCATTTTCAAGCCGACCTTAGCCGCAGAGGCAGTGCGGTGGTGGCCATCGGCTATGTAGGTAAACGGAATATTGTTTTCGAAAATAGAAACCAGCCGGTCGGTTTTGTCTTTATCAAGCAGCATCCAAACCGCATGGCGCACACCGTCCTTGGTCAAAATATTATAGACCGGGTCTTCGTTATCGGTTACTGAGAGTATTATCTCATCTACTTCATTGTTTTGCTGATAGGTGAGGAAGATAGGGCCTACATGCGCCTGAAGTGTTTCCATGTGGCGGATGCGGTCTTCTTCTTTTTCCGGTCGCGTTAGTTCGTGCTTCTTAATGACATCGTTGAAATAATCTTCAATACTTGAGCAAGCTACCAAACCGGTTTGTGTTCTGCCCAGCATGTTTTGCTGATAGATGTATAAAGAGGCATACCCCTCCTGAAACAAAACCCCATCTGCCATGAGTTTGTAAAAGTTATCGCGCGCCCGGTCGTAAACTTGTTGCGAGTGTTCGTCTGTGCCTTCCGGAAAATCAATTTCGGCTCGGCTTACATGCAGAAAAGATTTTTCGTTTTTCTCTGCCATCTGCCGCGCTTCGGCAGTGTTCATTACATCGTAAGGAAGGGAAGAAACTTCTGCCGCATACTCCGGTTGCGGACGAACAGCTTCGAATGGTTTGATGATGGCCATGCGTAAAATAGATTTTACAAAAACGGTGTCTTCACCACCGTTGCCTTAATGGGCGTGTTTCTTATTTCAATAAAAATTTCGGAGCCGATTGAACTCAGTTCTGTTTTTACATAGCCCAAGCCAATGGCTTTATTCAGCGATGGCGATTGTGTACCAGAGGTTACTTCTCCGATTTCATTACCGGCAGCGTCTTTAATTTTAAAATGCTGGCGAGGTATTTTTCCTTTCTCGGTAATTTCGAAGCCCACGAGTTTTTTCTTTGGTCCGTTTTCTTTAATGGCTAAGTGATAATCGGAATTGATAAAGCTTTTGGTGAATTTGGTTATCCAGCCCAAACCGGCTTCGATAGGCGAAGTGGTATCATCTATATCGTGACCGTAAAGACAGAAAGCTTTTTCAAGGCGCAGGGTATCGCGGCAACCCAGCCCGCATGGAAGAATGCCGAACTCGGCACCGGCTTCAAAAACAGCATCCCACATTTTGCGCGCGTCTTTGTTCCACACATACAATTCAAACCCACCGGCACCGGTGTAACCGGTGTTCGAAATAATAACATCGTCAATGCCCGCCATGGTGCCTGCGGCAAAGGCGTAATAAGGAATGGTGTTTAAATCTATGCTCGTAAGCTTCTGTAAGGTTTTAATGGCGTTGGGTCCCTGCACGGCAAGCAGACTCAGGTCATCGCTCATGTTGCTCATTTCTACACCAAAGGTGTTATGTTTCAAAATCCAGTTCCAGTCTTTCTCAATGTTCGAAGCATTCACTACTAAATAATATTCGGTTTCGTTCCACCGGTAAACGAGCAGGTCATCTATAATACCGCCTTTATCGTTCGGCAGACAACTGTATTGAATTTTTCCATCAGCAAGTTTCGAAGCATCGTTGCTGGTTACGCGTTGTATGAGGTCGAGCGCCTTATCGCCTTTAAGCATAAACTCGCCCATGTGGCTTACATCGAACACGCCCACGCTGTTGCGCACGGCATTATGCTCGGCAGTAATAGTGCTGTAACTGATGGGCATGTTGTAGCCCGCAAACTCGGCCATCTTGGCTCCGAGCTGAATATGCAGTTGGGTAAGGGTGGTTTCTTTTACAATAGGACTGGATGTGTTTGACATATATATTATTTGCGGGGCGAATGTAATGGAGAATGGGGAAAAGCAAATTTCTGGAGAATCGGACAACGATTTTTTTTGAAACGAAAATATATCTTCGTGTAATACTATACACTCGTCTTGTTATTTTGATGGTTATCATCCTTTCGTTTGATAGCTACATAATTGCGCAAGTGGAGCATATTCAACTTAAAAATCATCCAATTTAATCTTGAAGAAAAGATGCATGTATGACGAATTGTGGGTGATTCAATAATAGAATGCGATACAACTGAATCGAATAAATATTCAATAGGTAAGATACAATACCTGTTTCCGATTTTAAAACTTTGCAGCGGTAAGTTTTTAATAAGGACGGATGTATATGGTTAAGGCTTACGAATAATGAACCGAAGGATGATGAACCCACGTTTTTCTATCCTCCTTTTTATTCGACTCAGTAAATCTTGTTGTACGTCCTTTTCTGGCCCCTATGAATCAAAAAGAGGTACCAGCTAAACAAGCGGCTGTTGTATTTGTCTTTCAATAAATTTCTTTTGAAAGCAGAACAGAGTTATCCGCTCAGCCTTCTCCAAATTTTTGGGTTGTATTCAAATGTATTTATTTTTTGACTTTATCAATCATCCTTCCGCTGATCCTCCCATTAGTGGTCGTGTTTCAGCCACAAGTAATGTTTAGTTGCTTTATAAAATACGCAGCCACAAATTGTTGGAAGTAACCGGAGTTACAATCCGAATTAAGTGGTCGTGCGCGTTGTTTTTATGGAGCAGGCAGCATGATGATAAAGTGTTTTCTAAATCACTGTTCCTTTTTCTATAGTGTTCTTTTTTAAGCCATACATGATAAATTCTGTGGAGTAACTTTCGGGAAATACGTGTGATGGCTCTCTTGCCTGTCATACTTTTTTTAGTTCGCTGTAAGCCAATGTAAGTGCCGGGTCATGTTTGATAGCTATCCAAGCGGCTTCAATGAGTAAACTGCGAAGCGTTTTGTGATGCCGACTAATGATATGTCCTTTCCGTTCACCTTCTCCTGAACTGTGTTCGCTTGGACAAAATCCGATGAATGAATTGAGTTGAGCAAAAGAAGGGAAGCGTTTCATATCAACCAGTTCAACCAACAACGTGGCAGCGGTAAGCGGACCAATACCGGGTACGCTTAACAGCAATGGAGTCATCTCTTGATAGGTCGGAGTAGACAGCATTTCTTTTACTTTTTGGGTGAGTAATATTACCTCATTGCTCTGCCTTTCTATCTGCTCCACCATTTTACTTAAGGTATGTTTATCCATCTCGTTATCGTGCGGCAGTTCTTTGAGCCATGCAATAAATTTATTGCTCCATCTGTTCTTATCATATGGCGGTGGCAACACCGTGCCCTGGTGGTGAAGGAAATGTTTCACGCGCACTTTGCTTCGTTGCAAGTCGCGCGACAGTTGCTGCCGATAGCGAACTAATCTGCGGTTGCCTTCTGTTACTTTATCAGGAATATAAAAAGGATGAAGTTGTCCGGCTTGAAGAGCTTGTGCAATGCGTTTAGAATCGCCTCGGTCAGTCTTCGTTTTTCTGTCTTTGTACGTTTGCAGAACATCAGCTGCGTTGACGACTATGCAATTGATGCCTGCCTCCTTCAATTGTCGCTGCAATGAATAACCGCTAAAGCCAGCTTCATATGCACAATGAAAATCAGCATTTGGGTAATCGCGTTTTAACGTGGCTATCAGCTTTGCTGTCCCTAACGGTTGTTGAAAAGAACGAAGATGTTCTTTGCCAAACCAAATAGATACATCCCAGCTTTTTAAGTGAACGTCTATGCCAGCGTAAATGCTTTTGCCGATGAAGTCGGCTCTTTGTTTTAAGTATGTCATGGGTCTTAGTTTTGAGGAAACAAAATAATTTGTTTGTGGCGCTTACGCTGACCACTTGCTCTGACTAAGACCTCTTCTTTTTGATTACATCGTTACTATTGGCTGTTTGCGTTAGGGGTAGAAGTGGAAAGCTCCCGCATTTTTTCATGTGCTTCGACTCCGCTCAGCATGACATGAAAAAATGCGGGACTTGAAACGGATAACCCGACCTGCCTGCGCTAAAGCTATGGCGATGGAACGGCTTCGGCAGGCGAGGCAGGAACGCGATAATTCTTCTCTGTTTTACACCATCTGATTTGCCAGTTCATAATAATTCCCAAGCCCTTTCCTGCTTCAGAACTTGTTTTTAAATTCGCCATCCTTTTTAAAAAAAGGTTTTTATATTGAGGCAGAAACAAACACACTAAGTATAGAGCAGCAGGTTTACGTAATTAAATGACAGTAGTATGGAGATAGCAGACATGACACCGGCTGAAGCGCTGCACGAGTTCTTCGGCTTTACCAAGTTTAAAGGCACACAGGAGGCGGTGATAAAGTCGGTGCTGGCGGGTAAAGACACGTTTGTGATTATGCCTACCGGTGGCGGCAAATCGGTTTGTTACCAGTTGCCCGCGCTGATGAGCGAAGGGGTGGCTATTATTATTTCGCCCCTTATTGCCCTCATGAAAAATCAGGTAGACCTGATTCGCAACTACAGCGAACACGACAGCATTGCGCACTTTCTTAATTCATCGCTCAACAAAACCCAGCGCGATGTGGTGATAAAAGATATTAAGGGCGGCAAAACCAAAATGCTTTACGTGGCCCCCGAAACCCTCACCAAGCAGGATACGGTTGACCTTTTTAAAGAAATAAAAGTGAGTTTTATTGCGGTAGATGAGGCGCATTGTATTTCGGAATGGGGGCACGATTTCCGCCCCGAGTACAGGCGCATACGCGAAATTATTACCGCCCTCGGTCAAAAATTCCCCATCATAGCCCTTACCGCTACCGCTACCCCTAAGGTGCAGAGCGATATTGTAAAAACACTGGAGCTGAAGAAACCGAATGTTTTTATTTCGAGTTTTAACCGCCCCAATTTGTTTTATGAGGTACGCACCAAAAAAACGCCTCAGCTTGCCATTAAGAACATGGTGCAGTTTATTAAGCAGCGCCCGGGCAAGAGCGGAATTATTTACGTCATTAACCGCAAAACCTGCGATGATTTGGCCGAAGTGCTGCGCGCCAACGGGGTAAAGGCACAACCGTATCATGCCGGGCTGGATGGCAAAGTGCGCACACAGACACAGGATGCCTTTTTGATGCAGGACCTGGAAATAATAGTGGCCACCATCGCCTTTGGTATGGGAATAGATAAACCGGATATCCGGTTTGTGATTCACTACGATATTCCGAAGAGTTTAGAGAATTATTATCAGGAGACCGGTCGCGGTGGAAGAGATGGATTGGACGGGGAGTGTGTGGTTTATTTCTCTTATAAAGATATAGGCAAGCTCGAAAAACTGCTGCGCGATAAAAGTGTGGCAGAACGCGAGCGCAACATCCAGTTGATTAACGAAACGGTCGCTTATATTGAAAGTGCCGAGTGCCGCAGAAAGTTTCTGCTGCATTATTTTGGTGAAGAGTTCAATGCCAAGGACTGCAACTGCATGTGCGATAACTGCAAGCATCCGAAAGAGAAACTGGATGTAACTACCGATACCACTCTGGCGCTTTCGGTTATTAAGGCGGTAAAGGAAAATCACGATTTGCCTTACGTTGCCAAACTGCTGATAGGCAAAAAAGGAAAAGAAGTTACCGACTTTAAATACGATAAGCAGCCGTGGTTCGGCAAAGGGGCAGATAAAGATGAGCACCACTGGAACTCGGTGATGCGCCATGCTTTGATGGCCGGTTTACTGGAAAAAGATATTGAGCAATACGGGCTGCTTAAAATTACCGCGCGCGGGCACGAATACTTACGCAAGCCACGGGTGATGAAAGTTTCTATCAACCATAACTATCAGGACGATGGACTGGAAGTGGTAATTGAAGACAGCGCAGAAAAGCGTGGCGTGCTCGACAAGCAGGTGCTGAACATGCTGAAAGACCTGACGAAGAAGGTGGGCAAGGAACTGAACCTTCCTCCGTATGTTATTTTTCAGGAGAACTCGCTGGAGGAAATGGCCACCAAGTATCCGATTACTATGGAGGAGCTTTGCAACATAGGCGGTGTAAGCAAAGGAAAAGCCGAGCGCTACGGCAAGAAGTTTATTGAGGCGATAAAGAAGTATGTAGAGGAAAACGATATTGAACGCCCTACGGATTTTGTGGTGAAAGGCGTGGTGAATAAGAGTGGCGATAAAATCAGAATCATACAGGCGATTGACAAGAAAATTTCGATTGACGATATTGCCAAGATGCTGAACAAGAAGCGTCCGGAGTTGATTCATGAACTGGAAACGATTGTAAACTCGGGAACCAAACTGAATATTGATTATTACTTAGAAACAATAATTGATGAGGATTTGATAACCGACATTTATGAGTATTTCCGCACCGCAGCAACCGATTCGTTAGAAGCCGCCTATGAAGAGTTTAAGGGCGATGATATAGAAATGGAAAATTTGCAGTTGATGCGACTTAAGTTTATGAGTGAATTGGCGAATTAAAAACACCCCTCCTACCCCCCTAAAGGGGAGGGATAAAGGCAAATACAAAATACAGAAGATGCAAGATACATACGAAATAAAGTTGCCGCAGTTTGAAGGTCCGTTTGACCTGTTGCTGTTTTTTATTGAACGCGATGAATTGGATATTTATGACATTCCGATTTTCAAGCTCACTACAGACTTTCTGGATTACATCCACAAAATGGAAACGCTCAACATTGAAGTGGCGAGCGAGTTTATTCTTGTAGCCGCATCGCTTATGCGTATTAAAGCCAAGATGTTGCTGCCGCGTAAAGAAGTTGACCCCGAAACCGGAAAAGAAATTGACCCTCGCGATGAACTCGTGAGCCGGTTGATTGAATACAAGAAATTTAAAGAGGCTACCGAGACCATGCGCAAGCTGGAAGAGGACCGCCAGAATATCAGTAAGCGCGGGAATGCGCTTTTAGAAAATAAAGAGATAGCCGGGTTGTTTGAAACGGAATTTGAGATGCAGAGCTTGACGATGTTCCGTTTGCTCAAGTCGTTTCAGAATGTGCTTGACAGATTGGCGCGGGAGAAAATGAAAAAGGTTACTCATACTGTTGAGTCACCGGCTTATACTATTCAGGGAGAAAAGATGGTGTTGCTCGAAAAAATTACGTTTGGCAATAAGACAAACTTCGAACTTGTGTTTGAAGGAGTAGAGAACCGGGTTCACGCCATTTTTGTTTTTCTTTCGGTGTTAGAGTTAATTCAGGAACAACAGATAAAAATCACCATTGGTGATGGCTACAACAATTTCTGGTTAGAGAAATCGAACCCGAATGAAGAAAAGGAGATTGTGTTGGAAGGGCAGGAAAATTAAAGCCCAACCCCCAAACCCCCTAAAGGGGGCTTAACAGCCAAAAACAGATTTGTATTTCTGTATTAAGTCCCCTTTACCTTGCTCCGCCAAAGCGCTTCGCGAAGGCGAGGGAGGATTTAGGGGTTTGCTTTTTTTATTTTTAGCGCATGAGCAAGCCCGCCAATCCAATCAATTTATGGAAACTGATACTTCCGATTGGCATTGGGGTGAGCGTTTCGGTTTATTTAATTGTAACCAACCTGAATCTCGAAGCGCTGCAAACGGTTCGGGTTTCGCAGCAACTGATTGTCGGATTGTTTCTTGCCGGTCTTACAGTAATTCTTCGGGATGCTGCCTTCATGTATAAGATACGGCTGAGCACCGGTAACCAGTTAAGCTGGCTGAAAACATTTCAAACCATTACACTCTGGGAATTTGGTGTGTGTATTACTCCGAAAATAAGCGTGATGCCGATTGTGCTTTATCTGCTGATAAAAAGCGGCATCAGTTCCGGCAAAAGTGTAGCAGTGTTTATGCTTAACGGTTTTTTCGATAACCTGGCGTTTGTAGTGGTCTTTACCGGTTTGTATTTTCTTATCGGCAACGATATTCTTTCTTTCTCTTTCATCTGTGCCGATTTGGAAGGGCACAAAATTATGCAGGGCATCCGCGGCTTTGCCGATTATGCCTGGATTGGTTATCTGCTTATCCTTTCGGCCTGCACTTTTCTGGGCACTGCCCTCTTTATTATTCCTCATGCCACTAAAAAGTTTTTCCATCAACTAGCGGAAATAAAATTTCTGAGCAGCATTAAGAGCAAAATCATTTTTGTAGGTGATGAAATTGAATTGACCGCCAAAGAGTTTAAGGACAAGCCCTTTTCGTTTTGGATAAAGATGTCAGTGGCTACGCTCATCAACTGGGTAAGCCGATACTTACTGGCGGTATCGTTGTTCTATGCTTTTGCTGTTACGGACTTTAGTTTTCTTACTGCTCTTTCCCGACAATACGTGCTTTGGATTTTTACAGCTATTCCATCCACACCCGGTGCCAGTGGCGTGGCGGAACTTTCTTTCATTGCTTTGAACTGTGAGTTTATGCCGGAGGGCTTGTCAACCGCCATTGCTTTGATATGGCGCATGTATTCATACTATCTGTATCTGGTGCTGGGCTTGATTGTACTGCCGAAGTGGGCAAAGCAAATTGCAACAAGGTAATTCCGTAAAACAGACACGCCATCCCGTTTTATCCGGGATGGCGTCTGATATTTTACCTCATTCGCCTTCGGCACTTTCTCCTAAAGGAGAAGGGAAGTGGAAAATATTTTTATTGCGAATCTGTTATTGTAAACTTCCGTTTTCGTAGGTGAGAACTTTTTCTTCTCCCTCCTTAGTGATTAATTTCCCTTGCCCGGCACGTTGGTTGTTGTGCCATGTACCGGCAAACTTTTCACCATCCGCCCAGGTGTAAACCCCCTTACCGTGCATCGTGCCGTTCAGGAACTCGCCTTCGTATTTGTCGCCACTGGCTAAAACAAAAACTCCTTTACCGGTGCGGTTATTGTTTTGAAAGTCTCCGGTGTAAGTATCACCGTTTGCAAAAGTCATGGTTCCGTAGCCTTCTTTTTTATCGGCTGTAAAATATCCGTCAAATACATTTCCGTTTCGGTAGAAATATTTTCCCTTGCCCACTTTTTTTCCGTTTACTACGCTGCCTTCGTAATGGTCGCCATTGGTGTAAAAAACATTGCCGTTACCGGTGAGTCTGTCGTGAATAAACTGGCCGGTGTACCGGTTTCCGTTGGCATAAGTATAAGTGCCTTGCCCGTGCATTTCGCTGTTAAGAAAAGTGCCGGAGTATTTATCGCCATTTACAAATTCATAAGTGCCGATTCCTTCCATTCTGTCATTCTTCCAGTCACCATAATAAGCTGAGCCGTCTCTGAATCCGGCACGACCGGTTCCGTTTCGCTTATCAATTTTCCATTGCCCGGTATACATAGAGCCATCGTTCAGCATGGCTTTTCCGTAGCCGTCCATTTTGCCGTCTTTGTACTCGCCTTCGTAGCTTCCGTTTACAATAATGAATTGCTCATTTTGCGCTGAAGAATTCAGCGAACAAAGAAGAGCAGCAATCAGCAGAGAGAAATAGGTTTTCATAGATTGAAAAACGCTGTGAAAAAGCAAAGGTTTCAGGGGGAATTCCGGAATCCGGCAAATACAAAGGGTGCGATAAGAAACAAAAAGTGCAGGTTGTAAAAAAGCAGAGCCGGTGGTTAAACAAACAGGTTCATCTGCATTTCTTTCAGCACAAAACTTTTGCGGTGGAGAGGCGTGTGACCGAATTCAATAATTGCCTTTCGGTGTTTCTCCACTCCGTATCCCTTGTTGTTTAGCCAGTCGTAAACCGGATATTTGTGGTGCTGCTGTTCCATAAATTCATCGCGGTAGGTTTTGGCAAGCACAGAAGCCGCAGCGATACTCAGGTATTTTCCGTCACCTTTTACAATGGTCTGATGAGGGATTTTTTTGAACGGCTTAAACCTATTGCCATCTACAATAATGAACTGAAATTTTCTTTTCAGTTTGCCCAACGCTTCGTGCATAGCAAGAATAGAGGCATTAAGAATATTTATCTCATCAATCTTATTGTTGTCAATACTCATCACCGAAAAATCAATGGCTTCTTTTTCGATTATCAGGCGAAGCTCATCGCGTTGCTTACGCGAAAGTTTTTTTGAATCGTTCAGCTCTTCGTTCTTAAAATCTTTAGGCAGTATAACCGCAGCGGCAAACACCGGTCCTGCCAAGCCGCCCCGACCGGCTTCGTCACAACCGGCTTCAATAAATTTGTTTTGGTAATAGGGCAACAGCACGAACACAAAATAAAAAATCTGCTCCCAAGCAGGAGCAGATTTTATTGTAGTTGATTCCCCGCAGGCTGCCCAGCTACATTGTTTTTTGCGTTGGGCACCCTGCGGTTTTGTCTTAAATTTTCAGCAGGGTCACCGCAAAGCCGGAAGACCCTGCTGCGAAGAAGAATTATTTACGGCAACGGAATGATTGCCAACGAAAATTTTTCCGATTACACCATTAAGCACATTACCGGAAAGATTAAAGTGAAAACAAGTGAGCTGGAGTAGGGCAGATTACAAGTCTACAACTGCCTATTAGTTCCGTAGCTGGCGCAGGGTCTGTGTCCCGACAGGTTCTCCGCCTCGGGAACCTGTCGCATGGCGGAACCTCACTTGCTGTTTCATGAATTAAAATGCTTGGGCTCAAAATGTTTGGTTATACCTATTTTGTGTCCCGACAGGTTCTCCGCCTCGGGAACCTGTCACATGGCGGAACCTCAC
>CAZBPG010000080.1:0-18048 GCA_964493695.1 uncultured Chitinophaga sp.
CCACAACTATTTTGGCGGCTGCCGAAAAAAGGGGCACCCCCTCCACAACTATTTTTGCAGGGGTCACAAAAAGGGGCACCCCTTCCACAACTATTTTGGCGGCTGCCGAAAATATGGGCACCCCCTCCACAACTGTGGAATCGGCTTTTGAGTTTCCTGCCTGCCCCTCCACAACTGTTTTGGCGGGTGCCGAAAAAAGGGGCACCCCCTCCACAACTGTGGAATCGGCTTTTGAGTTTCCTGCCTGCCCCTCCACAACTGTTTTGGCGGGTGCCGGAAAAAGGGGCACCCCCTCCACAACTATTTTCACCCTGCCCCAAAATATGGCAGGTGGCTTCACAACTGTTTTTGGGGTGCCCCAAAAAACAAAAACCGACTTCACAACTGTGGAGGGGGTGCCCTAAAACTCAAAACGCGATTCCACAACTATTTTCACCCTGCCCCAAAATATGGCAGGTGGGTTCACAACTATTTTCGGGGTGCCCATAAAATAGGCAGCCGACTTTGAACCTTCAAACAGGGGGGGCAGGAAACTCAAATCCTCAATTGGCTCAATTGGCGCAAGAATGAAGCAAAGCAATGAGCAAAGCTTCTTGTGCCTGTAAATAAAAGCCCTGCGGTTTACCGGCAGGGCTTTTTTCTTCCCGTCAGGTCAATGCCATTAAGTTAAGGAAGTTCGACTCCTCTGGAGTCGGATAACTGTGGTGCATGTCTCTTATTATAAACATCAGACCCTTCCAGGGTCAAACAACATAAGGCTTAACTTAATGGCATTGCCCGTCAGGGTCTGTTGCAGGCAACCCTGCGGCAACCAAAAGGTAGGCAATAAAACAAAAGCCCCCTCGGTGTAACCGAGGGGGCTTTTGCTTTGTATTTTTCCTTTACGCGTTCACTTTTTCTACCAGCGCATTGAACTCATCAAGAGTAGTATCCTTTTCAGTCAATGGCACTTTGCTCTTTATATAGTTCAGCACTTTATCTTCCAGCAATTGTTCGTGGGTTTGAGAAACAATTTTCTCATCTGCCAGTTGTTTCTGAACAAACTGCTCAATCCAATCCTCGCCAATGTTCTTCATGCCATAACCATACAACTGCTTAATAAGGTTAGCGCGAACACGACCGGTAACTTCTTCCTGCAAAACTTCAATATGCTGTTCGTCAACTATTTTGCGTTGCACCAAACTCCAGCGAAGCGATTTAGCGTATAACGGATAATCTTTTTCTATTTCTTCCGGTGTAGCTGGCTTTTCCTTGTTCATGCCTATCCAGCGTTTCAAAAATTCATCAGGTAGGGGGAAATTGGCTTTTTCAAGAATCACTTTATAAATATCATTTATCAGATAGCTATCGGTTTGTCCATCGAAGTATGCTTCTAAATCGCTCTTGATGTTTGCACGCATTTCTTCTTCGGTCTTTGGTCCGTTTTCTCCGTAAACTTTTACAAAAAATTCTTCGTTGATAACTGCAGGAACCGAGCGGGTGATGTTGTTTAGTGTCAATTTGAATTTATCGCCTGCTTCGTTCAGTTTAGTAAGGTCGTTCATATTCAGAATGTTCTTCGCCACTGCTTCGCGGCCTCTGTCCATCAGTTCAAATACATTGTATTCAAAACTGTCTTGTTTTAAAAGAGGGAGAACTTTTGCTTTAGCGTCCTCCTTGAGCAAATCTGCCGTTAAGGTGGTAACGGTATTCTGCCCGCCTTCTTTCACCGTACCATCGTTATTTAATTCTTCAATAGTAAAGGTAAGTACGTCAGTAGGAAGAATGGTTTCGGGGTATTCGTAGGTAGCAAACCGCTTTTGAATAAGTTCTACTTCTTCGTTCAGCATTTTTTCTTCCGCCTTAATCTTATACTTGGTAAAAGCAGCATTCTCGATAAACGAAAGGTCAACATTCGGTGCTTTAGCTAATTCGAAAGCAAAATCAATATCCTGTAAACTGGTAATATCAATCTCTAATTTTTGTCCCGAAGCCGGAATTGGCGAAGCGATAATTTCAATTTTATTATCGTTAATGTATTTGTAAACTTCATCGTTCAGCACTTTGTTCAGTTCTTCAACCAACACGTTGTTGCCATACATCTTCTTCACCATATCCAAAGGCACCATGCCCGGACGGAATCCTTTTACCGAAACCTGTTTGGCAAGAGCCTTTATCTGTTTTTTTACGTTTGGCTCGTAATCTTCTTTTTTAAGATTAACGCGCACCTTCGAAAGAAGGCTGTCAACTTTTTCTTCTGTAACTGTCATGAGAGATTGTGTTTAAGTGTTAAGGTGTTTAAGTGCTCATGCGCAAACGGAAAATGTGTATTTGACTTTAACACATAAACACGTTCGCACATTAACACCCTGGATTTGTGCGGGCGGAGGGACTTGAACCCACATGCCGTGAGGCGCTAGATCCTAAGTCTAGTGCGTCTGCCAATTTCGCCACGCCCGCATTCAATGAACTACCCTTTTTAAAAAGGGAGCGCAAAAGTAAAAATTAGAATGAGAAAACGAAGTGCATTTACACAGCCACCTCAGCAGCTATGTGTGGGTGAGGATTGTAGTCGGTAAGTGCGAAATCTTCGAACCTGAAAGCGAAAACATCTTTCACTTCGGGGTTGATGTTCATTTTAGGGAGAGCACGTAAGTCTCTGCTCAACTGAAGCTTCGCCTGCTCTACGTGATTGGAATATAAATGCACATCGCCAAAGGTGTGAACGAAATCTCCTAAACCCAAGCCGCAAACCTGTGCAATCATCATAGTGAGTAAAGCATACGAAGCAATATTGAAAGGCACCCCCAGAAAAACATCGGCACTTCGCTGGTAGAGTTGACAACTCAACTTGCCTTCGCTTACATAAAACTGAAACATAGTATGGCAAGGCGGCAAAGCCATTTCTTCAATGTAAGGAACATTCCACGCACTAACTATCAACCTGCGCGAGTGCGGGTTCTTTTTTATCTGCGCTATCAGGTTAGCAATCTGGTCAATGGTTTGTCCGTTTGGTGCAGGCCAACTTCTCCATTGGTAACCATACACAGGCCCCAGTTCGCCCCATTGTTTGGCAAAGGCATCCTCGGCTGCAATTTTTTGCGCGAAGGCTTTAATGTCTTCTCCCCCAAATTCCACACTCTTCTTATATTTTTCATAAGGCCAGTCGTCCCAAATCCGCACCCCGTTTTGGCAGAGGTATTGAATATTGGTTTCGCCTTTCAGAAACCAAAGCAATTCATGAACTACGGCTTTGGTAAAAACTTTCTTGGTAGTGAGCAATGGAAACCCATCTTCTAAATTAAACCGCATCTGATAGCCGAATACACTATGTGTGCCTGTGCCTGTGCGGTCGTCTTTCCAAACTCCTGTATCAATTATATGCCTTAGTAAATCGTGATACTGCTTCATGAGAGAGCGAAAATAAAAATATAGCTGCTATGCCTTGAAGCGATATTCACGAATTGTGGAAAGGAACAGATATACTACTTTCACGGTTACAAAAACATCACATGAAGTATCTGGTTCTGCCGCTGTTGCTTTTGTTTATGCTTGCTTCTGCTGCACAAATCCGTGTAATGAGCTACAATATCCGCAACTCAAATGCACCTGATGGAGAAAACAAGTGGAACAAACGCAAGCAAACACTCGGCAATCTTATACTGAAAGTGAACCCCGATATACTTGGAACTCAGGAAGTGCTGAACAATCAATTGAAAGACTTAAAAAAGATGTTACCTGCTTATGGGGTTTTTGGAGTGGGAAGAAACAATGGTAAACATGCCGGAGAACACAGTGCCATTTTTTATAACCGTGACAAGTATGAGTTGTTAGGCGGAGGCAATTTCTGGCTAAGCGAAACACCCGATGTGCCCGGCAGTAAAAGCTGGGATGCCGCCATTACCCGAATTTGTACCTGGGTTAAGCTGAAAGACAAACTGACTTACGATGAAATGCTGGTCTTCAATACTCATTTTGACCACCGCGGTAAAGAGGCGCGCACCAAAAGTGCGGCACTGCTCTGCCGCATGATTGATTCGCTGGCTACAGACGACCGACCGGTTATAGTAACCGGTGACTTTAATTTTGAACCCGAAAGTGAGGGCTATGCAGAAATGATAAATGAAAATCATCCCATTCCTTTAACTGATGCTTATTCGTCCGGTGCGCCCGACTATACCTGCTGCGGTTTTAACGTAAGCAACAAAACCTGCAGCCGTATTGATTACATTTTCTACAGCAAACATTTTGTAAAAGACAGCTACACGGTACTTACTGATAACAACGGCACCTACTACCCCAGCGACCACCTGCCCGTAAGTGTGGATTTAAGAGTTAAGAGGCTGAAGATCTAACAGAGTATGGCTTTAGTAGATAGTGGACTAAAATGGTAAATAACCCAAGTTGCTAGTACAAAATAGCGGGCTTCAGCCCGCATAAAACAACTATTTTCCGCTTATCTTTTGCTTTGCAGTTGGTTTAAACCAACTGCAAATGCAGGATAAAAGGAAATTTTCTGTTTAAGGCGACTAAAGTCGCCAACAACTAGCAACTTGGGTTAAATACTCTTCCTTCACTCGAATCAACTACAATATAGACAGCTAAAGCCCCGGATAACTCTCTGGGTCTGCTTCACTCATCATACTGTAAACAACTTCAAACACTTCTTCCGCGTTTGGTTTGCCGAAATAGTCACCATCGGTGCCGTAAGAAGTGCGGTGCGGTTTGGCGGTAATGGTACGCGGCTCACTGTCTAACCAGCGGAAGGCCTGTTGCTCTTCAAAAACTTTCTGGAACATATATGCCGATGCCCCACCTGGAACATCTTCATCTAAGAAAACAAGGCGGTTGGTTTTCTTTACCGATTCAATGATAGTGTGGTTAATATCGAAAGGTAAAAGCGTTTGCACGTCAATCAACTCAACCGAAATTCCTGCTTCTTCTAATTGCACCATTGCTTCTTCTGCAATTCGCACGCAACTTCCATAAGTAACCAAGGTAACATCATCGCCCTGCTTAACTACTTCAGGAATGCCCAGTGGCACAGTGAAATCTGCAATATTATCAGGCAGTCTTTCTTTTAACCGGTAGCCGTTCAGGCACTCAATTACCAAAGCCGGTTCATCGCTTTGCAAAAGTGTATTATACATACCCGCTGCCTGCACCATATTGCGCGGCACACATACATACATTCCGCGAAGCGAATTTATAATCATACCCATTGGCGAACCGGTGTGCCAGATACCTTCTAACCGGTGGCCGCGCGTGCGCACAATCAGCGGAGCTTTTTGAATTCCTTTGGTGCGGTATTGCAGACAAGCTAAATCATCACTCAAAGGCTGTAACCCGTAAAGCAAATAGTCTAAGTATTGAATTTCAGCAATAGGGCGGAAGCCGCGCAACGCCAGACCAATTCCCTGACCCATGATGGTTGCCTCGCGAATACCGGTGTCAAAGATTCTGTTCTCGCCATATTTTTCTTGTATACCAACAAAGCCCTGATTCACATCACCAATCTTGCCTACATCTTCACCAAAGGCAACTACGTTCGGATATTTAGTAAACAACGCATCGAAAGCATTGTTCAGAATTTCAAAACCGTTCAGTGTTTTTGAATCGTCAGAATATTCAGCCGGAACTGCAGGAACCTTTAAAGCATTCAAATCTGTTTCGCTGTGTAAATGCGAAGAATAGGTTTGCTGATACTTCTCCTGAAAGTCTTTAAGCCAGCTTTTTAACTCATTCAACGATGAAAAATCTTCGCCTCTAAAGTTCAGTAAAAACTTCTTCGCTGTTTTAATAATGTCCTTTCTAACAGGGTCAATAGCTGTTTGAATACTGCCTATTGCTGCTGCCGCTAAATCCTGCCGGCCGGATTCTTCACCAACTTCATTTAAGAAATTCAACAACTCATTAATCTCTTCTTTCAATGGCTGATTGAATTTCTTCCAGGCAACAGTTTTGCTGCCAAGCGCATGATGGCGCGCTTCGGTTTGAATTTCATTGAGTTCTTCCTGCGTAGCAATTTTGCTTTCAATCATCCACTCACTCATTTTCTTAATGCAGTCGAAATCTTTTTCCCACAGCATACGTTCCGGTGTTTTGTAACGCTCGTGCGAACCGGAAGTGGAATGACCTTGAGGCTGTGTCACTTCAATAATGTGAAACAGCGCGGGAATATGTGTCTTGCGAATCTTCTCGATACCGCGTTTATAAGTCTCTACCAGTTTAGGGTAGTTCCATCCTTCGCATACATAAATGTCAAAACCCCGACCTTCTTCATCCACCTGAAAACCTTTCGTGATTTCGCTGATGCTTTCTTTCGTGGTCTGATACTTTTTAGGAACCGAGATCCCATAGCCGTCATCCCAAACAGAAATGGCTAAAGGAACGCGTTGTACACCGGCAGCATTCAGCGTTTCCCAAAACAAACCTTCGCTGGTTGATGCATCGCCAATGGAAACAAATGAAACTTCATTGCCTTTGTTGCTGAAAATGGTGTAGCCCTCTAACTCAGGGTTAGCACGGTAAAGTTTAGACGCCAGCGCCAGACCTAAAGAACGGGGCATTTGTGCCGCAGTAGGTGAACCGTCTGCCGATGAATTGTAGCGCGCAGTCTGGTCAAGCCAGTTTCCGTTTTCGTCTTGCGTGCGGGTGGCGTAGTGGCCGTTCATTTGCCGGCCGGCACTCATCGGTTCTTCCTTCTGGTCAGGGTTGGCGTAAAGCTGAGCGAAGAATTGCTCAACGGTCAACTCGCCAAGTGCCATCATCCAGGTTTGGTCGCGGTAGTAACCGCTTCGCCAGTCGCCATGCTCAAAAGATTTTGCCAGCGCAATTTGTGCCAGCTCTTTTCCATCACCGAAAATGCCGAACTTGGCTTTGCCGGTGAGCACTTCTTTACGGCCCAGCAAACTTGTTTCGCGCGAAATAACCGCCACGCGAAAATCGTTCAGCACTTCGTTTTTGAAATCCTCGAAAGTTAGTTTGGTGTTCGCGCTCCTGCTCATAACGTTTTCGGCCATGGGGCGAATATAAGGGAGAAGTGAAAAGTGAAAAGAAGAAACAGTTCTTACTTAAGTGCAGCGATAAATTCTTCGGGATTATCGGGAGTGAGAATAACCTTTTTCCCATTCTGTAATTCAACAAGAACATAGTTGTTGCGTTGGCTGGCATACCAAATCATCCAACCTATATTACTATTATAGAAAAGTCCATAGTAACCGAACAAGCCACCAACTCCAAAAACCCTGAACGTCCATTTTATTTCCTCTTTACCTACAATCCTTACAGTGGAAATTTCTTTACGCAACCAGGAAAAGATGAAGTGTTTTTTTGCCAATGCCATCAGGTTGTGCTTATCTATTACATACCCGTTGGGAGCTAAAAGATAGCAGAAAACAAAAAGTAACCATATAGCTGCAACAACAACTATTTTAAAAGGAACTGATAACGATGGAGTACTTAGCACTGCATAAGTTGCGGCACCAAGGATAAGAAATACTAATACGGAGAGAATTTTTACAGTTGAGTCGAACGATGCTGAAAACTGTTTCTCCATAACCTGACTATGCTTTCTGCGCTTTCTTGCGCGCTCTCCACCAGAAATAAGCCACCGTGCCGACAATAAGATACGGAGTAAAGAAAAGATACATCACTCCTTTGTTGATACCATCTGAATTAGTAGACCCGGCATCGCGAGAACTTTCGGCCGTTGCCTGGCACATAGAACATTGCCCACTTGCCGAAAAAAGCGAAAGCAGAATTATAGCTGCAATTAGGATAAAGGGAATGTATTTTATAAAGCGATTCATAGTCCAAAGTTATTAAACCTTGCAGGTTTTGAAAACCTGCGAGGGTTAGGTGTAATAAGGCGAAATCATTAAGTAAACAATCACCCCGGTAACAGATACATACAACCATAACGGGAAAGTATACCGCGCAATTTTTTTGTGCTTCGCATACTCACCGGTTAAGCTACGGTAAGCTGTAAACAAAATAGCCGGAAGAATGATAGCTGCCAGAATAATGTGCGAGATAAGCAGCGCAAAATATACCGGGCGAATTGCGCCTACACCCCCAAACTTTGTTTCGCCTGCAAACAAATGATGCGCGATATACGAAACCAGAAAAAGCGATGAAAGAACGATAGCGGTGAGCATTACTTTTTTGTGCTCTTCATATTTTTTGTTCCGCACCAACACATAAGCCAACACCAGCAAAACCGAAACAATAGTATTGATAGAGGCATTAACAGCAGCAAAAATGTGCGGGTCAAACGGCAGTTTTATTCCCAAATGAATTTTAGGAAGAGCTGCGATTACCGCAAACACAACAACCGACACAATACCGATTAACCATTTAACCGTTTTGTCGTTCTTCTCAATCAATGGTTTGGGCATCATCTTTCAAACAGTCTTTTAGAGGTTTCCTTTTGCTTGGTAAAGCTGAATTTATTCTCGCTTTCGCGCAGTAGCAAAACAATGTCAGACATCAGCTTGTTTACCGTAATGCTGTCTACTCCGCTGTAATAGTTACGGATGTTTCCTTCCTGGTCTACCAATACTAACTTTTCGCTGTGAATGAAGGCTTCCGGTCCGCCATCTTCATCATCCTTTGCGGTAATGAAGAAGCCTTCCTTCGCCAGTTTGAAAACAGTTTCCTTATTGTGGCGAAGAAAATACCACTTACCGGGAATGGCATCATGGTCATCGGCATATCTTCTCAAAACATTCACCGTATCTTTTACCGGGTCAACGGTGAACGATACAATTTTGAAGTTATCGTCTTTAATAAACCCTTTCTGTACCCGCTCCAGACTATTACTCATCTTGGGGCAAATACCCGGACAGGATGCAAAAAAGAAATCGGCCACATAAATATTTCCGCGCAGCGAATCAAGGTCAAGCGAATCGCCACTTTGTGTCTCGAATTTTGCACCGGGGATAATGTGATACACCGAGTCCATTACTGTTTCGCCTTTCAGGTTGGTGGCTTCCACCACTCCTTCGGCAAACATCTTGCGCGGTGCATGAGGACGGTTCTCGCGCATGTTGTAATTCATCTTTCCCGAAAACCACTGGGAGAGATAGGCAGGGAACGACATCTTTAACTTGGGATTGAACAACTGTGGTATATACCAACTGGAGAATACCACGCCAAACAATGGAACGAGCGTGACTAACAGGATGGCAATAATTCTGGGAAATCTTTTTTCTGTTTTCATTAGCGGGTGCAAGTATAAAGCAGAAAAAGCAGAACGCGGGTTCTGCTTTTTACAATAAGTGATGAAAGAAGTTTAGTAGTAGGTTCTGGCTACACGGAAACCCACGCTGTTCTGCCGAAAACCCGGTCCGGCATTCTGGCGGGTGTAAACATTTGCATAAACACCGTCATTGTAAAACGCTCCTCCGCGCATTACGCGGTAATTTCCGTTTTCGGGCCCTGCGGGGTCAACCGGTGAAGAGGTTTTGTAATACGCGCCATCGTACCAGTCCCAAACCCATTCCCAAACGTTACCGTTCATATCAAACAGGCCAAGCTCATTCGGTTTCTTTTGCCCTACTGCATGAGGGCCATCGTTGCTGTTGCCCTTAAACCAGGCCACATCGTTGATGGCATCGGAACCCGAGAAATAAGTTCCCTTGCTTTTGTTTCCGCCACGCGCTGCAAATTCCCATTCAGCTTCGGTAGGCAAACGGTAGCCCTTTGCCGTATCCAGGTATTTTATTTCCGTTGCGCTTATCAAATAACACTTCGACAGTTTTTCTTTTTCGCTCAGCCAGTTGCAATAAGCCACAGCATCGAGCCAGCTAAGGTTCATGGCCGCCTGTTTGCCTCTGCCCCAAAAACCGGAACTCACCGTATCGCGTTTCAGGTCTTTACAGAATTTATCGAAATCGTCAAAAGTTACTTCGGTTTTGGCGATGTAAAAACTTTTTACAGTTACATCGTGCACCGGTCCTTCATGTGTTTCGGCAGGTCTGTCTGTTCCCATTTTAAAGGTGCCACCTTCTGCTAAAACAAATTTAGAAGTATCAATAGGAGCGCGCTTAACAGCAACCGGTTTGCTTTTTTGGGCAAACACAACATTGGTTGCAAAACAAACAGAGAGGACGAAAAGTGTATACTTCTTCATAAATCTGATTTTGAGCAAGTATAGTCGTTTATTGAAACCAATGCAAAGGTGGACTTCCTTAAGAAGTTTACATAAATTCTACTTAATCAACCCCAATCCTTCTAAAGCAGATTTATCGCGGGGAGAAAGCAGTAACACTTTTTCGAAAAGAATCTTTGCTTCTTTGGTTTTGCCTAATTGGAAATTTGCCCAAGCATACAAAATCAAACCATCATAATCGAAAGGATAAACGTTTACCACCCTTTCTAAAAATTTAAAGGCGTTCGCGTAATCTTTTCTTCCGTAGTAAATAGAACTGATACGGTAATTCGCTTTTGTATTTTGCGGATCAATCCTTACAATCTCCAGATACTGATTCAGCACTTTATCCCAGTTACCCAGAGCCGATGCCGGTAAAACGTAGCCAAATCTTGCCTCAATACTGTAAGGCATCAGCGAAATCGCTTTCTCGTAATAAGTGGTTGATTCGGTAAAAAGACCGGCTTCGTAATTCAGATACGCCAGGCGCAAATTGATTTCATAACTCTTTTCGTCATAAACTTCCTTCAGTGCTTTAATCGCATCGCCATATTTTCCTGCAGCTTCAGATTTGTAGCCGTTCGAAAAAACAGTTTCCAGATTGGTTTGCGAAAAAGATTTTGTTGCAAGCGTAAAAGCGAAAACAACAAGCGATAGTTTTTGAATGATATTCATGATATTAAAATTTAAGTTTTGTTCCAATAGAAATTCCGTGGGCAGTGTAATTGATATTCGTTTCGCGGGTAGTTTTTAATTCAAACTGATAAGTTGCATAAATACTAAAACGGTGCTTAATGATGAATTCAGGCACAGCCGTCACATTGTGTTTCAATAAATCATATCCGTTTTGAACCAGAAAGCCGTTGAATAGGTGAAAATTATAAACATTCGCATAAGTGTAGACGACACTCATAGCAAAAAACTGCGGAGCATTGAACCGGATACTCCCCTGAACAAGCGGATGAATTGTCTTGTAAAAGTCATTTGTATACAACATACCTGCCGCACAAAAAGATAGCTTCTGATTTGCAAGCGGATAAATTGTTATACCTAAACTGTGCTCAAATTGGTAAGTGGTATCAAGATTTGAAAATCCATTTGTCAAATCAAGTTTAACGTAAGGGAAAACCTTTGAAACATTGATTGAGCCGATAAACGAGGCATAATTCCGTTTACGCACTCCTGATCTTGGAGGGCGTTGAGGAGGTTGGGGGGGAGTGGCAAACAGCGTATCAATGTATTGGTCTAACATCACACTAAATGCTGGATTCAATATAAAGCCTTTTACTAAAGGAATGTTTGCAGAGAGATAATATTTGTGCTGCTCATAAACGCCCTCGGTGTATCTTGGCCCGTTAATGGCATATTTCTGATGACTAAAAGAGTATGAATGAAAAAGCGAGTATCCTCGAGTAATTCTGTGGTTCAATCCAAAACCAAGAAAGTAGTATGGTGTGGCTATGCTCGTGTTTTCAGGGATTTTTACTGTAAAATCTAACTGAGCAAGGTTGATAGCCGCAGGTTTTACAGTCCCGGTTTTCTTCTTCAAATCATTGGAGAAGTGTTTAGTGAGATGAAGTGCTTCATCATACCGGTTATTGAAAGCGTAGGAATAAAAAAGATACTCCTGATTCGATTCATCGCCTGAGTTAAACCTCTTCGCTCTTTCAAAATGCGAAGAAGCTAATTGATATTTCTTCTGTTGGTAATAAGCAATACCAATTCGCTCACGCAGATAGAAGTAATCAATTTTACTTTTGATTGCTTCCCTTCCGAATTTCTCCAATTGATTCCAATCCTGTTTTAAATACAATACATACGAACTGTCTTCTACCGTTTTGAAGTTGAGTTCAGATTGAGCAGCAACAGTAATGTATGAAAAAAGAAAAATCAGAATTATCAGTCTATACATTCTGCCACTATCGTTTTGTTTCCGTTCTGCACTTTAAATATTTTGATTTTGTTCTTCGCTATTTCGAATTCAAAATTCATTTCCTTCAAAACTTTAGACGCTGTATTTGCTTTTGCGCAGGAAGTAATTGTTATCTGTGTTGGATAATTCAAATCATCCACACTTTTAAATTTTGACACATAGGTGCCTTTTAAATAAATTTTAAACGGAGCCACAAAATCTTGAATGAAAGTGGAGATGCCCGAATAAAATCCAGTCATGGGCAAAATGTCATGCACTTCCAGTTGGTCGTAATAGCCGAGTAGTATTTTTCTTGCACCAATGTAGAAATTATAAAGCAGCGAGTTCTTGTCACCGGTGAATTCTGTAAAGTAATGCAACGTTCCGTTGTTTACGAAATAAGCGGTACTCTGTGTGTTTTTGCAGTAAATGAAAGTGGCGTTGTATGCATCGGTAAAAATTTCCCACCGCACAATTTCTCTCTCCACCTCAGCCCTTCGGGCATCTTCTTCTAAAGAGGAGAGAGAATACACTTCAAATATTAATTGCTCGCCCGGTACAAAAGTAAACGCATTTCGCAACAGAGGAGTTGTTTGAATTCCTGAAATAGTAGAACGCTCATTCGGATATTCGAACGAATGAAAATGATAGCAGTCTACCTTCTTCTCTACAAAGTAACTGATAGGATACCTCAATGTCTTGGAACCGATGTGCGGAGTGCTCTGCAATTGAAAATGAATATGCGGTTCGGGTGAACGACCTGAGTTTCCGCAATTGGCAATCAAATCGCCCCGATGGACGTAATCGCCAATTTTCACTTTAAAACTTCCGCGCTTGATATGAGATATCTTTGAATAAAGAAAATCGCTGTGCTTGATGATGATGGTATTTCCCCAGTTATTGTATACATCCACATTACCTACTAAGTTATCATCTACTTCATCAATAATGTTGTAGATATATCCGGCAGCAGGTGCTATCACCGGTGCGTTGTAGCAATAAAAATCGCTGAGTTGATTTCCGGGAAGACGAAATGTTTTGCGCATGTCGTCAGTCACCACAAAGTCCCAGGCATCTTTCCACTCGCCTAAGTGTGTAATAGCTCCTTCATTGCCCTGCGAAACATACCACTCGCCAAAGAAGGGTAAATGGATATGGAAGTAACTCTGGTCGCTGAACCGATCGATATTGTTGCGATGTTTGTAAAGATTTTTTTCGGGGCTGAACTGCTGGTGCCAAACCAGTTCTAAATTATTCGCATTGGTGCGATACTTCAAGGTGAGCAGCAGCACAACCATAATTACATTGAAAGGCAGCGAGTAAATAGGCAATTGCAGATAACTGAAAAACACACCGAGAGAAAGATGTGCAACAGCTATCACCGGTGCAATGAACAAAACAAGCAAATACGATTTCTTTGAAGGCACGAGAAAAAATCCTCCGATGGAAATAGAGGCAAGGATGTAATTGAAGCCGATGAAATTATAATTGAGCGGCTCTGCCGTTCCGTTCATGTACTGAAAGAAAAAATAGCCCGAAGCAAAACCAATCACCGAAAGGGTAAAAGCGATTCGCGAATAAATGAGCAGACCGATGGCAATGATGAAGCCGGAGATGATATTGTATTGAAAGTAGATTGCTCCTAAAGATTTTAAATAAGCGTCAACCACGCGGGGTAATTGCAAAGCATCAAGGTTTTGATATAGTTGTACGAGATGTATTCCGCCAAGCGAATACAATTCGTTGTTTATAAAAAGACCTGTGTTGTTTAATGAAATTCCCGTAGAAGAACGAAGTGCCAGCAACAATGCCCACACCGAAAGCAGAAACGGAAACGCCAGAAGGGGCAGATTGTATTTTGCAAAAACAATTGCAATGGCTTTCGACAGTACCGTGCAAAGCAGCGACACCACAATAAGTATTACGAAGAATTTGATACTGAAATTAAAATACAGCCCCATTACCAATCCCACCATCAGCGGATTGCTTGCATATACTCCAGTACGAATAAAGGTTTTATCGAACCCGAGCCATTGTGCCAGTACGATACTGACTGCTACTGCGAACATACCTGCTGCACCTGAATACGGATTGACAAACGAAGCGAGCAGAATGAGGTAAGCGAAAATGCGGTTATCGGAAAAGAACATTTGCGAGTAGCTGTGGATGAAGCTATCGCTGTAGAATTTGAATTGTTGTTTGCTGGTTTCTAACGACATTAATTTCTAATCACAACTTGAACTTTGCTAAATACTCCGGCATTACTTCGCTGTTTTCGATAGAAGAGAGCGTTTCGCGCTTACGGATTAAATGCGGCTTGTTTTGCATATCAATCATTACCACTGCAGGTCTTAAAGAAATAAACTGCATCCATTGCGTCATGTTATAGGCTCCTACATTATGCACAACCACCTGGTCATCCTTCTTCAATGGAGGCAGGGTAACGTTTTCGCGAATCACATCTATGTTCATGCAGAGTGGGCCGTAGAGCACACAGTCTTCGGTGTAGTTGCTGAATTCCTGAGCGGGAGAAACCTTGTGGTCGTACCAAAACGAAGTGAACATTACATTCACTCCAAAATCTAAAATTGTGGCGCGCCTTCCATCGCTCAAACGCTTGTTGCTGATTACAGTGCCCAGTAAGAATCCTGCTTCGTCAATTAATGCGCGACCGGTTTCCAAAATAAGCAAAGGCAATTCATCTTTTCCAAAACCGGCATTGAGAATAGCCGTGGTAATAGCTTCAGCAAACTGTTCGAAGTTAGGGTTTGAATCTGTGCCCTGCAGGTATGAACCCTTCAGTGTATTCTTAGACGCAAAGCCACCACCCATATCAATGTATTGAATATCGCGTTTGAATTTTCGCTTGATACCAAGCGCGAGGTCGCTCATTTTACCGGCTGCAATGCCATACGCACTTGGCGAAAGCATGAAGGTTCCGATGTGGCAATGCAAACCAATCAGTTCTAATTTATCGGCAAGAACAATTTTGTTGATGGCATCCCATGCCTGTCCGTTTTCGTAGTTGAAACCGAACCGGTCCCATATTGGGTAAATACCGGTGTCCATATTTACACGAATAGCCACATTGGGACGTGCTTTTAATTCTTCCGCTAATTCTGTTAACCGGTAGAGTTCATCGAGGTGGTCAATGTGTATAGGTGAATTGTTCTTGATAGCAGCTGTTAAATCTTCATCAGTTTTATCGGGGCCGTTAAAAATTACTTTGTTACCGGGCACACCGTTTTGAATAGCCTTTTGATATTCAAACCCGCTAACCACTTCGCCCCATGAGCCTTCCTGATGAAACACATTACATACCGCATTGATGTAATTGGTTTTGTAACTCCACGCAAATTGCACCTTAGGGTAACGTGTTTTAAAAGCACGGTTTGCTTCTTTGTAGGTATTGCGGATAGTTTTTTCGGAAATAACAAACAGCGGTGAGCCAAAATCTGCCAGCAGTTTTTTTACGCTTACATCAGCAATGTGGCTGACCGGTGCGTACTCGGTACGCATTCCGAATTTATTCATTAAGCCGGTGTTTAACCGTTGAATGAGGGGCCTTTCGTATTGGAGTTTTTTCATAATGCTTCTGTATTTATAGCTCTCCAAGGGTGGAGATGGTTTCAAATTCTTTTAAATCGCAAATCATATCGTAGCTATAGCGGATGAACATTTTGCCGATGTCGTAATGTTCGAACGGTTTTACTTTCTCACCAAGCGCGAGTTTTAGCAATGCCTCCGGATGGTTTTGCCCGGCACCAACAGCAAGATAAACCCAGGCCGGTGTGCGCGGATTTATCTCAATCAAAAAATATTCTCCGTCATTGGTTTTTATCATTTCCAACTCGCAAGGCCCGCGCCAGTTGCAATTGCGAATAAGTTTGCGGGTAATGTTCAGCAGTTCATCATCTTCTAAGGTAATGCCTGCCCATGCTTTTCCTTTATCGGTAATTACCTGCTTGCGCATGGGTACCGCCCCTATGGTGTTTCCTTTTCCGTCACCAAGTGCCGTAACGTTAACTTCGGTGCCGTAAGTAAATTGCTGAATAATAATCGGCAAGCCCCACTTGGCACTTATCTTATTAAAGTACTGCGCGGCTTGCTCCGGTGAATAGGCAACTGATGCATCGTAAAATTTACCTTTTACTACCAGCGGATAGGTAAAATCTTTTGCGAGCGAAGAAATTTCTGCCGTGTTGAAAATCATTTTGCTCTTGGGCACGTTTATCTTATACTTCTTTCCAAACTCCGGAAGATTTGATTTGTGGCGCTCTTCAAATTGGTCCATGGTTGGCAGAAAACATTTTATGCCCAGCTCTTTTTCGAGGGCCGGTGCCATCTTTATAAAATTGTAAAGTTCGGCATCGAAGTTCGGGATGATAACATCTATCTTCTCTATTCCATTAATGTATTTCAGCCGCTCCATGATGCTTGCGATTCCGGCAGACGGCAAAGGTATCTGGTAGGTTTTGTTCACCAGTTCATGCATATAGATGCCCGGTTCCAGCGCATCGTAACTAAGCCCGATGACGTGCACGTCATACACTTTGCTGTCGAGCAGGCCGCGTATTACCGGAATACCCGGGCCGGGGCTGTCAACATTGTTGAGACCGGTTACCGCTACATTAATTTTCTTTCTTGGCATCGGTTTCGGTTAATTGCAGTTGTTCCAGCATCTTGGTAAAATCGTAAAAATCTTTTTCTACTGAATCGGCATCGGTGTTGTAAGCCTCCATCAGATGTTTCTTGATTTTTTCGTGCGGCTCATTATCCTTGAGTTTGCGCAGAATTTCCAAGCCAATGGGGTTTACGGAAAACGAATCACCGGTAGAGGGGTTAAACACAAAGCCGGTATCGCTGAGTGCTATGTTCTTTTTAATTTTCATTTGAAGATGTTTTATTTTCTAAATGACAAATGGAATGCTCATGATTTTCTGCTTTTCTAATAACTGAATCATGAGCATTTCATGATTATTGATTTGAACCTTTGACGGCACAAATATGTCAGGGTTTGCTCAACCACCGTTATAAGATTCGGGGAAAAAGTTACAGGATTAAGATTGCGGGGAAGAAAGAGGTAGGCCGGCCCGGAGTTGTGTTACCACTACCGGGTAATTTTTTTACTTACACGCGGCTTGTTGCATAAGCATTAAACTTTTACCGGTTACGGCATGTTGCTGAAAGCCAGATTTTATCAGGTAACCTTGCTGGCGAAGGCGCATCAATAGTTTTGCCAGCCCGCCTTTGGAGTAAGCGGTGAGCCTGCGCAGGTATTTGTATTCGCCCGGTTGCTCGTTATAGAAGTGAAGCAGCAATTTGGCCGCAGCTTCAACTGTGTAATTCTTTCCGCCACCAAAACCGGCCATTAACAGATGGCTGGCTAAGGGATAAATGTTTTCGCTACTCATGTTTAGCCGCAAGGGTAAAGGGTGAACGGGGGTTGTTTCTGTTTGGGGTGGCGGCAGTTCAGCCTCGGTTTTCTCATTGGTTCCCCATCCTGGTGTAGTATTGCTGTCAAGCAACTCTTTTGCCTCATCATGGCTTAACGATAGGGAACCAAATGTTTCATTTGCTGCAACATTGTTTGTAGATAGGGAATCAAGTGATTGTTCGGATTCGAGTTGACTTAAAGATGGGGAATCAATTGTTTCCTTTGATTCAGATTTGTGTAAAGATAGGGAACCAAATGTTTGTGTTACCTCAACAGTGGGCATAGATGGGGAATCAAACACTTGTTTGGTCTCATACTCTTGCGACAAATTGCTCCCAAACGGCATTTTTGTTTCAAATTGCTGCTTAATGCCGCTTAATTCGGCTTTTATTGCTTCGTTTTGTTCCAGCAACAGATAGCAAAGCTTGCGAAGTGCTGCAACTTCTTGCTTCAATTCGGGTAAATCATCGTCTTTCATACAAGGTTGTTTCAACCAAATATAATAAATGATGAATGACTGTCGGTTTGCATACCTAAATAAAAAAGAAAGCGCAAATAGGATGCGTT
>CAZBPG010000081.1:0-17931 GCA_964493695.1 uncultured Chitinophaga sp.
CTTTGCAGTAAACGCGCTGTCAGTGAGGGTTGTGTCGTTACCTATACCGTAAAAGTGGGTGCGGTAATTGCGGAAAGTAAAGTTGGTGCCGAACTCAAACGTCTTTGGATAATACTTCAGATACACACCGGCTTCGTCATCCACAAAGCGCTGGTTCTTTACTTTAAACTCACGTGCCGATAAGTGATTGTAGAAGATACCGAACTTAAGGTTCTTGGTTTTGTTGTCGTTATAGGCCAGTTGTGCAATAGGCATTAGCTGACTGCCGAAACCTATTTTAATGAAACTGGTATTATACTTTTCTAACTTCTCTTTACTCATCGAAAGTGGTTTCAGCGGATTGGCTTCAAAGGAGGCATCCTTATAATCTTTAGATGGAACGGTATAGGTAAGCACCGGTTTGGTTTCTTCCACTTCCGGTATGTTGGGTTGTATGTTTACTTTCTGCGCATCCTGAATGGTGGCCTCGTATTCCTTTACCACAATAACTTCTTCGGTGCCTACCTGTGCAAAGAGGTGGGTGGCAATAAATGTTATTGCTACTGTAAAAAGGGTTCTATGTTTCAAACCAAACATCGCTTAGTTTTTAAGTATTGAATCCTGTTCCATAATCAAAGTGTCTCCCGGAAGAATCTGCATAATCTTCGACTTCTGTAACTCTTCGCTCTTCATGTTTTCAAGCTTTGTTTTTGCTTCCTCCAGTACCGTGTTGTCTCCATCGTAATTCTCCACTATACTTTCCATCGTAGCTTTTGCCTGAAAAGTGTTGCCCTGCGCATAGTAGTTATCGGCAATCAGTATAAATGTTTTGGCCACCCAGTATTCGTAACTGCTGTACCGGTTCTTTAATTTAAGGCAGGTGTCAAGCGAGTTCTTGTATTTCTGCTGCTCGTAAAGAATTTTTGCAACCATGTATTTTGCTTCCACCGCTTTCACACTCACCGGCATTTCGGTTACCCGGTTAAATGCACCGAGGGCAAACTCCTTATTGCCTTTGCTGTAATACGCTTTTGCCTTTTCATAAATAGCTTCCTGCAAGTCTGCATCTTTAGCAGTACCGGAGTTGACAAACTGGTCAGCATACTCAATTATTTCATCAGTGCTGTTCAGTTTAACTGCTGTGCGCAGGGAGCCAATCATAGCGGTATAAGTGTTCTGGGCAGAGGTGCTGGTGGTGTAAAGTTGTTTGTAGAATTTACTCGCCTTTGCATAATCGTTTAGCTCATAGTAAGCAATACCGGATGCTTTGAGCAAAGCCTTTTCGTAATACTTGCTGTATTTGTTCTGAACAATGGCTTCATAATCGGGTAAGGCTTTCGCAAATTCTTTTGCACGGATGTGGCAATCGGCTTTTTTCCAGTGCGCTTCGTTGGCAAAGAATCCATTCGGGAATTTAGAAACGTAGTTGCCGAACAAGGTAATGGCGCGTGTGGTATCGTTTGCAGTGTATGCATTTTCTGCCGCCTGATAGGAAAGAGAATCTTCTTCCGATGAACTGATGTTGATGCTGGAGTTGCCTTTAGCAAAAGCAAAGAACTCATCCACTCTGCCCAGCTCTACATAAATATCTTTCAAAGCTTCCATTGATTCTTTTGCCTCGCGCGATTCAGGAAACTTTTTCACCACCAGTTTATAATCTTCAATCGCCTGTTCTTTCTTACCGGTGTTGTAGTCTATCACCCCAATCTTTACATAGGCTTTGGGCAGATAAGCATTGTTGGTGTTTTTGCTGATGATAGTTTGATAAGCAGTGCGTGCCTGAGCGTTGTTGCCAAGTTGCAAATAGGTTTCCCCCAACTCAAAGTTTGCCTGGTCGGCATAGTTGGAACCGGGAAACTTGCTGATGAGCTCCTGCATGGCAACAATCTTCTCTTCGTCTTTATTCATTAAACCGAGAATGATTCCCTTTTGATACTGCGCATACTCCGCATTGCTCCATTTCATATCCACAATCTTTGCGTAGGCATCCACCGCTTTGCTGTAGCTTCTGGTAATGAAAGCGCAGTCGGCAAAGCGCAGATACAAATTGGGCAGGAGGGAGGTCTTGCCTTTTGAATCAACAGTTGTTTTAGACTCATCAATAGCGCTGGCGAAATACAAGGCCGCATCGGCATAGTTTTTCTTTTTGAAAGAACAGTAACCCGCATTGTAGTTGGCGCGGAATTTAGAGGCTTCCCCTTTCTTCTCTAAAGCTGGTGTGGCATACTGTGCAAAGCGCAGATAGTTTTGAGCGGCTTCGTCATACTTCTCTTTGCTGTAAAGAATTTCCGCTTTCAGGTAAATGGAGAGTGCCTGCAATTCAATGTTGAGAGGATTCTTCAAAGATTTCTCGCAGAGTGCCAATGCTTCATCTGTTTTCTTATCGTTAAACAATTCTATGGCGCGGAAGTAGGTCACCTTCTGATAAGCTTGTTTTATCAGTGTGCTTTCGGTTTTCATGCCCTCCATAATTTTGTATGCGCGCTCGTAATTCTTTGTCTGCACTAAAGCGGCCGCTAACAGTTCGTTGGTTTCATCGGCATGGTCACCGGTGGGGTATTTGTCTAAGTAGGTTTCAAAACTCTGAATGGATTCGCTGCTGTAGCCTAACTCAAACGAAAGCTTGCCGTAACTGAAAAGCGATTGCTGTTTAATGGTTTCATCAAAATCTTTACTGGCAGCACTCTGGAAAGCACTGCGCGCTTTATCTTTCTGCCCGAGCTTTAAATAACAATCGGCCATGGCGTAAGTGGCGTTCTGCCCCAGCTTTTCATCGAGCACATTCAACTGCTTAAAGTTGTCAATGGCTTTTTGGTAGTCGCCATTCATATAGGCGCAGTAGCCTAACTGGTAAATGTCTTCCTTGTTAACCTTTGATGATTTGCTGATGAAATCGTTCAGCAACGGATAGGCTTTAGCATAATCACTCTTCTGGAAATAACACTTGCCGAGCAGGAACTTCATTTCCTCTTTATACAGCACACCGGGTTTGTCTAAAGCTTTCTTTACATAAGCTATCACCTGGTCGTAATCTTTTTTGATGTAGTGAATCTGCGCGATGTAATACGGAATAACCGGTGCATACATTTTCGAATCCTCAATCTTTGTGAAACTCTTGAGTGCTTCGTTGTAATCTTTAGTATAGAAACAAATGAATGCGTAGTAATAAGTAGCGGGATAGAAATACTTGTCCTGAATGTCTTTTATAGAAGCAAACAGCGGCTTGGCTTCGGTAAACTTCTTCCTGGTAAAATACGAGTAAGCGAGCATGAACTTGTAATCGTAAATCTGCTCGTTGCTTAAATCGTCAACGTTTATCTTTTTGAAATACTCAATGGCATCGCCATAGCGGGCGTTTCGGTAATAGTATTTGCCCAGGTAGAAATAAATTAACCTTCGCTTGTCTGTTTCATGATACTTTTTGTAGTAACCCAGGAGCAATTGCTCGGCATCTTTATCGTTGGTTTCGGTGGCGCAAACGGCAATGTAGTATTCCAGGTTCTGCATCATCACTTCGTTGGTATGCGAAGTAGCAGTCTTGGGCTGCTTATAAATCTCTTCAAATTTCTCCCTGGCGCTCAGGTAGTTCTTTTCATCAAACAGTTCGAGTCCGTTTTTGAAAGCGGCTTCCTTATCTAAATAGAATTGGGTTTGCTGGGCTGTGACAAAGCGCAAAGCACAAACTGCAAAAAGCAAAAAATAAAACCGGTGACGCACTTACTTTGTTTCTTAATTAACGCTGCGAAGTTATTTTTTGATATACAGAGGAGCGGATATGCCTGTGAAACGATTTCCACAAAATGCTGTAGGTATCTGAAAAAATGAGCGAGTAAGCGCCCTCCCCGCATCCTTTATACACAAAGGGCGGAAATGAAAGTTCAATTTCTGCAAAAGGAAATTATTTTTGAAAGAAATAAACCACTAACTGTATGAAGAAACTGATACCCCTGATAGCTGTTGTTTTAGTTTTGACAGCTGCATCGTGCAAAAGAAACTTATGTGAAGGAGTTGTTTGTAATAACCTTGGCACCTGCGTAGATGGGGAGTGCAGCTGCACTCCCGGCTGGACCGGCACTACCTGCGATATACACACGAATCCCTGCGATACTACTATCTGTTACAATGGCGGAGTCTGCAATGCGGGTGTTTGCAATTGCCCCGGTCATACTTCAGGTGCGGACTGCAAAATACAAGAAGCCCCCTCGCACATGGCTATTCATCGTCTTGTGATAGAGCGATTTAATCCTTACGACCAGAACGGTGCTTTTTGGGACAACGGAGATTTTGCCGATGTATATACGATTATTAAACGAGGCGATTCCGTTATATACGATGGCACGGTTTGGCGCAAGGAAAATGCCACTTATGATACATGGTATTCGTGGTTATTAGGCAGTGACTCTATTATTATAAATGATATTACCAACGGAGATTATAAAATGGAGATGTGGGATTATGATGGAGGCGGAGGCGCAGATACTTATATGAATGGATTCAATTTTACTCCTTATACCGATAGCACAGGTTTCCGCGGCTCAATTGAACTTACAGACACTTCCTTTTACCACAACAAATTTATCATGCACGTTTACTTTAACTATTCGTGGTAGTTGTAGCAGGGCAGTATGCTTAAACACTATTTAGCTGCTTACAACCTTATTGCCTTTATCTTATGGGCGCTGTATATCATCAGTTATGTTACTGCGGGGTTTCAGTTGAACAGTTTTAACCTGCTGGTGCTGAACATTGCACAGGGCATGGCGGTGCTGGAGATTGCGCACGTAGTATTGAAATGGATAAAGTCACCGGTGGGGTCTACGGTGGCGCAGGTGTTTTCGCGCTTGCTGGTGCTGGTGTTTATCAATGCGTTTGTAAAGCAGTATGCGCAGCTTTGGGTGTTTCATTACGGGGTTATCATTGTTTCGCTGGCCTGGAGTATTACCGAGCTGGTGCGCTATTCGTTTTACTTCTTTACCATCTATAACCGGCAACCGGTGACGCTGTTGTGGATGCGCTATACATTTTTTATAGTACTGTATCCTTTAGGGGTTACCGGTGAGTGGTTTATTCTCGCCACACCGGTAGTGTCGGAAGGGCTTTCGCTGAACCTGTATAACGGGTTTATGGCTTTTGTGCTGGTTTCTTACATCTACTACTTTCCGGTGCTGTATAAATACATGTGGAAACAGCGCAAAGCGAAACTCTCTACCGGACTTTAGTTTTAAAACGCAAACGACACCGCCAGGCTCGGCAACACCGGTAACTGGTCTACCCGCTGAAAGCTGACGCGGTCGAAATAGAAAATGTTTTTGCGGTTGTAAACGTTCGACACACTCAGATTGATTTCAATCTTCACCTTGTCTTTAATGTCGAAAATCTTCTTGATGCCCATATCCAGGCGGTGATAGTAAGGCAGGCGGCCTCCGTTGATTTTAGAATCGTAGATAACCCCGAGGTTACCGTTGTTACCGGTGATGTTGGTGTTGATGCCGTTAGCAAAAGGATTGCTTTCGTAAAAGCCTTGTGTTTTGGTAAAAGGGAAACCGCTGCCCATGTTCCAGCGCGCGCTTACTTCCCAATCGCGTTTCTTGCCAAAGGTGTACGAGGCCACAATGTTTACGTTATGTCTCCGGTCGAAATGCGGAGGGTATACCTGCTGCCCATCGTTGCGATGCGAATAGGAGAGGGAGTAAGTGGCATAAAGAAACACTCCCTTAAACTGCCATTTCGCCAACACATCCAGACCGTAAGCATCGCCTTTTTCGAGTAGGAAATTAGGGTCGGTGTTAAACTGCTTGAACCGGTTGATGTTAAACAGGTGCCAGAAGTATTTGTAGTACGGTTCAATGTTGATGGTTACATTATGCGGCAGGTCGAGTTCTACACCGAAGATAGCATGCACCGAGCGCTGAAAGTTGCGTATCTTCTCATACTTCTTGCCCGATGCATCCTGTGCTTCTTCTTCCGGGCCGGTTAAGAAACCGGTGAAGAGGTTCACCACATCGCGGTCGCTTTTGGTGCTGATAAAATTTTGCGAATACATACCGGTGGCAAATTTGAGGCGCACCATATCGGTAATGTTATACTTCATGCTCAGGCGCGGCTCGGGCGATATAGCCCCGATGTTGCCGTAGTACTGAAAGCGGAACCCGCCTTCTACCACAAACTTTTTGATGTACTTGTGCATCATTACATAAGCACTCAGGTCGGTGGTGTTTTGGTTCTGGTTCACCTTGCTGCCGTACTGGTTGGTAAAGTCGAGCACGGTTTTGTTGCCCTCCACATCCAGACCGTACTTCAGTTCACCGTTCTTGATGTAGTAAACAAAATCCATCCCTATATCGAAGCCGCCAATAGTACTGGTGCGCGGGGCACCGTCTTTTTCGGTCAGTTGTATTTTATACTGCGAGTAGCTGACGTGGGTATTAAAATACAGGTTCGAGTTTTTAGGAACGGCTAAGAAGTTGGCACCGATGCCGAAGGTGTTCCACATATATTTTGCCGCAGCAAAATTGGTGTTGTCGCGAAAGTTGAAACCGGTGATGCTGAACTTGTTTCCCTTACCGGCACTTACTGAAAATTTGCCGTACACATCGTAAAAGGCATAAGGCAAACCATCTTTATTGGCATACGGATACATAACCTTCGAAGTGCGGTCCAAATACGAAACCTTGGTGTTGAGGATAAGCGAGGCGCTGGTGTTGCGGTCTTCTTTAAGTTTAATAACCGGTATTTCTAAAAGCGCATGCGCCATAAACGGACTGGCACTCACCTTTCCGCTAAACTTCTTCCGGTTGCCATCGCGGGTGGTTACATCTACCACAGCCGAAATTCTTCCCCCATACTGTGCCGGATGTCCACCGGTCCATACATCTACGTTCTTGATAATGTCGGTTTCGTAAACTGAGAACAAACCAATGCTGTGGAAGGGATTGTAAATAGTAATACCATCCAGCAAAAATTTTGTTTGTATGGGTGTTCCTCCGCGTATAACCACCTGCCCGCCCTGGTCACCGGTAGAAATAATACCGGGGAGCACCTGTAAGTATTGCGCAATATCGGCCTCACCGCCAATGGTGGGCATCCTGCGCATTTCCATAGGCGTAATGGAGATAACCGATACGCGGCTCTCGGTCATGCGCTGTTGTTTTTCGGCACTTATTTCTACATCTTTCAGGTCGAGGGTTTTGGTCACCATAAACAACTTGAGGTTGATGGTCTGTCCCTTTTTAATTTCAATTTCCACCGCCTGCGCTTCGTAACCTATGTAATTAATATCGAGTTTGTAGTTACCGGTGGTGAGGTTGGGGATGAAAAAGAAACCCTGGTCGTCTGTAGCGGCACCAAAATCGGTGCCCTGCACTTTTACGGTAGCGTAAGGAATGCCCTCCCCGTTTTTCTTGTCGTAAATAAATCCTTTCACCGAACCCTTATCGGTATTCTTTTGTGCTATTGCGCTAATGGACAGAAGGAGCAGAAGAACAGAGAAGAATTTTTTCATCCGGTATTTTTGAGGCGCGCAATATAGAAAAAATGATGTAGGGTAAAACGCGGTGGATGTTGCCCTTTGGTAACTTCGGTGTTGATGACGTGCGGAAAGCGATCGGTAGCGGACCAAAGTCGGCAACATTCATAACTACTTTTGAGTTAGCTTCTACTTCATTTTCATTATAGTATAACCGGCAGGTTTTTTACAATTGAGTCTTATTCCCAGCTGAGCAGTCAATGAATGGGGCCATTAAGATTCCCTAATTCACAGACAGTTCATACGTCATGTTCGAAATTTCCATTCCAAAATGTTTAAAGCGTGTTATGGAATTCCACCCAAACCTGCATCTTTGAACCAAACTTTTATCATGCAAAACCAACTCACTATCCTCCTTACCTTAGCAACCCTGCTAAGCACCGCACAAACCACCCTCCCCATTAAAAAAGTAACCGTATTTAAAAACGCCACAGCTATGGTGGTTAAAGAAGGCAGCGCAGCGGTTAAGGACGGCAGCGTTAAACTCCCCATACCCGAACAGGCGCTGTTCGGCACCTACTTTATAGGCAGCAATAAAGACAATGCCGTTAAAAGCATGTTGTTTAAAAACGATACCCTCAAAAAGAAAGCACCGGTGGCTTCCGTTTGGCAGTCGCTGGCGGGCAACCTCAACAAACAGGTCACCATATCGTACACCCCCACACAGGGTATAGACAAAAGTGCCACCGGTAAAGTAACCGCTTACGATTTATACAACGGCATGATGAAGTTTACCACCGATGCGGGCCGCAACCTGCTGATGCACGTAAGCACCGTGTATCAGGCCGATTTTAAAGAAGACCCTTCCGCCTTCTATTTGGCCGACAGCATCAAGCGTATGATTATCCTCAAACCCGAAAAAGCAGCCGATAACATTTCGCTGCAGCAGGTACACATGACCGGTGGCATCAACTGGATACCCTCTTACTATCTGCGCCTCAAAGACGATAAAACCGCCCGCCTCGAAATGAAAGCCCTGGTAGAAAACTTTGCCGAAGATTTAAAAGATACCGAAACCGAACTGGTGGTAGGTGCCCCGCAAATGAGCTACAGCTCCAAAGCCGACCCTATGACCTACGACTACCTCACCGTAGCCTACTTCGATAACGATTACTCCGGTGCACGCGCCAAAAATTACATGCAGTCGAATGCTATGGGCATTGCCAGCTTCGAAGAAGCAGCCGGTGGCTACTTTGACGGGGTAATGGTTACGGAAGGAGAGAAGGCCGGTGATATGTATATCTACAAACTCGGTAAGATTACCCTGCCTCAGCACACCAAAGGATCCTTCCCCATTTTTGCGGGCAATGTAGAATACAAAGATAAATACGAAGGCAGCATCAGCGATGTAACCAACTACTACAGCACCCGCTACGTGCCTGCCGATGAAAAAACCTTCGATGTGTTTCACTCCCTCGAAATCAAAAACACATCTGCCGTTCCGCTCACTACCGCATCGGTAATGGTGGTGAACGAAAAAGACCAGTTCATAGCCCAGGACGGCCTTAAATACACACCGGTGGGTTCTTCTACCAACGTGCGCTTATCCAAAGCCATCGACATTATTATGAAAAACAGCGAAGAAGAAAAGACCCGCGAGGACAATGCGAAGAAGATTGGCAAAGTCAACTACAGCAAAGTAATATTGAAAGGCAGCGTAAACGTAGACAACTATCAGGATAAGGAAGTAACGGTAACCGTCACCAAAACATTAACCGGTACCGTCCTCTCCCAAAGCAGCGATGGAAAAGCGGTGAAGAAAAATTCACACAACTACATCAACCCTGCTTCCGAAATTAAATGGGAAGTAAAACTGGGCGCCAACGATAAAAAAGTGCTCAACTACGAATACGAGGTTTACTTTATTCCGTAAACAGACAGGCTGTTCAAGTCCTTCTCCTTTCGGGGAAGGATTTAGGTTGAGGTCTTTTTGTAATTGCTGAAAAAACTGTTCCACTGAATCTTCAGCACACCCAGGATGCCCTCTTTAATAATGTTGCGGCTCATCTTCGAAACACCTTCTACGCGCTCGGTAAAGATGATAGGCACTTCCGTAATGCTGAAGCCGAGTTTGCGGGCGGCAAACTTCATTTCAATCTGAAAGGCATACCCCACAAACTGAATCTTATCGAGGTTAATGGTCTCCAGCACTTTTCTTTTATAGCAGATAAAACCCGCAGTAGGGTCTTTAATACCAATCCACGTAACGCAGTTCACATACCGCGAAGCATTCTTTGAAAGGCGTATCCGGTCCTTCGGCCAGTTTACAAAACCGCCTCCCTCCACATACCGCGAACCGATGGCCACATCAAAATTGTTCTCCGCGCACTCTTTACGCAGGCGAAGCAAATCATCCGGGTTATGGCTGAAATCGCAATCCATCTCAAAAATGTACTGATAGGTCTTTTCCAAAGCCCATTTAAAACCGGCAATGTAAGCGGTGCCCAGGCCCTGCTTGCCCATCCGCTGAATAAGAAACAACCGGTGCTGAAATTCTTCCTGTAAGTCCTTTACCTTTTGCGCGGTGCCGTCCGGTGAGCCGTCATCAATTATCAGCAAATCGAAAGCCTGCGGTAACGAGAATACCTTCCGCACCATTTTTTCAATGTTGCCCAGTTCATTGTAAGTAGGAATAATAACCAGAGAATCGCTCAGAAAACAGGTTTTGTATGTATCAGCAAAGAGCGACAAAAGTAATTTTAGAAATTACTTTTTTTAAGCCGTTGTGAAATTTTAAGTCCTCTTTAAGCTCTGCTTTATCTCGGTAAGTTTCTGTTTGGTGTGCTGCGCAAAGTCACCCTGCATCATCCAGTTATAGTAACCGGGGTCTGTGCGGAGCACTTCTTCCACCGTTTTACCCTTGTATTTACCAAAGTTGAAACACGCTTTGCCACCGGTGAAGATAAACCTGCGTCCGCTGTCTAAAAATCTTTCTTCATTACTGAAGTCGTGCAGAAACTGCACATCGGCTTTCAGTTCACCGGCATACTTTTCCAGTTGTCCCATCAACACTTCGTATGTAGCGGTGGTATCGGCTTCGGCACTGTGCGCGTTCTCTAAAGTTTTATCGCAGTAAAATTTGTAAGCAGCTTCAAGGGTGCGCTTCTCAAACAGGGTATAAATGCGGTGCACGTCAATCAATGCACGGTTGTCAATACTAAAACTAAGTCCCACCCGGATAAACTCTTCGAGCAGCATCGGCACATCAAACTTGTTAGAATTAAAGCCCGCTAAATCGCAGGGGTCCATAAACTCGAAAAGCTCTTTCGCCAAATCTTTAAAGGTAGGCTCGGTAGCCACATCTTCATCGTAAATGCCATGCACCTTCGATGCCTCAATAGGGATAGGAATGGTGGGATTCATCCGGTGCGTTTTGATCTGCCTGCTTCCATCGGGGTTAACGCGCAGCACGCTGATTTCAACAATGCGGTCCTTCACCACATCAATACCGGTGCTCTCCAAATCGAAAAAAGCCAGCGGGCGTTTTAAGTTCAGTTTACTTCCTCCGGCACCAAATAAATCGAGTTGCTCTTTCATCGAATGGGTTTTGTCTTGTGTCTATTGTCTTACATTTAATATCTTCCCTGCCACTTCCTCCACATTCATTCCTGCAAAATTGCCGGAACTCATCAGCAGTAAGTTTTTTCTGTTCCAATCCTGGTTCAGCAGAAACCTCTCCAGCGATTCCTTATCGGTGAAAATATTCAAATGATGGTTGCCGAACGAATCTTTTACAAAGTTCTCTTCCAGCATAGGCATCTTTTTATGCGCAAAGGTTTCTTTATCTAAAAACACCACCGGTATGTCTGCATCATTCATAGAACCCGCATACTGCTCTAAAAAATCCTTATTCAGGCTGCTGAACGTGTGCAACTCCATTACAGCTAACAGTTGTTCCTTCTTAAACTGATGTTTCATGGCATGAACGGTGGCTTTCAGTTTCGATGGCGAATGCGCAAAGTCTTTGTAGATAACGGTTTGGTCATTCTTGCCGATAAACTGCAACCGGTTCGCAGCTCCTTCAAAAGTGGCGATGGCTTTGTAGAAGTTTTCATCGCTTACTCCCAACTCGTTGCAGACATTCTTTGCCCCGGCTATGTTTTGCAGGTTGTGTTCTCCAAACACCTTCAAAGGTATCTCCCAGAAATCTGTTTGCAGGTAAGTTGTATTTCCTTTGAGGATATACGGATGCGTGTTATATGCCCTCGTCCTCACTTTCGATTCGAAATGATTGAAAATTTGCTTCAACTCTTCATCTTCCGCAAACCAGGTGAGAAAGCCCCACTCTTCCACGCTGTTGGCAAACTTTTCAAACTGCTTTACGTACTCATCGTAATCGGGAAATACATTGACGTGGTCCCAGGCCACACCGGTAATTAAGGCAACATTGGGCTTGTAAAACAAAAACTTCGAATCGCGGTGAATAGGCGAAGCGAGGTATTCATCGCCTTCTAAAACAATAATAGGAGCATCTTCGGTAATCTTAACACTGGTGTCAAAGCCTTTTACTTTCGCCCCCACCATGTAGTCGAAGTTGTAGTTGTTCTCTTTCAGCACGTGCATCACCATCGAGGTAATGGTTGTTTTGCCGTGGCTTCCGGCAATTACCACGCGCTGCTTGTTCTTCGAAACTTCGTATAAATAGTCGGGAAAGGAATAGATTTTTAAGCCCAGCTCTTGCGCTTTTTTCAATTCGGCATTATCTTCTCTGGCATGCATGCCTAAAATAACGGCATCTAAATTTGCAGTTATGTTTTCTTCAAAGAACCCGATTTGTTTGGGTAGGATACCTTCGCGAGCAAGATTTGCCTTTGCAGGGTCAAGAATTTTATCATCAGAACCTGTTACTACATTGCCTTTTCTGCTCAATACAATGGCCAGATTGTGCATAACCGCACCGCCTATGGCAATAAAATGAATATTCATTAAAATGCTGATTTTGACCTCACAATAATTCTCATAAATTCGCGTTTCGAAATTAAAGCAAACGGCAGAAGCATTGGCTCGTAATTTGTAAAGCAATCATAAACAATTTTTAAATCCTTAAACGAATCTTATGAAAACCACGATTAGAAAAATAGTTATAGCGACAGTGGCCATTGGTTTTTTCGCGCTTTCAAGTTGCGAAAAGCATACTTGTCCTACATACTCGAAGATAGAAGTGAAGCAGGATAAAGCACGCGTTTAATCTCTTCGATAAACTTACCGGCAAAAGGGTAAAGCAGAGGCATCTGTTTTACCCTTTGCTGTTTGTTCCCTAATTCTCTTCGGTATATTTTTTAAAGTTGTCAAGAATTGCCTGCCAGCCGGTTTGCTGCAGTTCAATACTGTTTTCGTTTTCCGCTTCAAATGTTTCCGATATTTTAGTTTTGTTGCCTTCTACAGTAAAGGTAACGCTGGCTTTTCTGCCATCACCCATGGTGTAAGCAATGCGCTCGCAGGTTTGTACTTCGCTGTATATGCCCCAGAAATCAAAACCCATGCTTCCGTCTCTGGCTTCCATACGCGAAACGAATTTGCCTCCAACGCTTAAGTCGTTTACGGCACGCGGTGTATGCCACTCCGGTGAGGCATTGTTCCATTGGGTGATGTGTTCCGCTGAGGTCCAGTAACTCCATACTTTGGTAACCGGTGCGTTTACTACGGCTTCTACGGTAATGTTTATTTTGTCGGCAGTTTCCATTCACTTGCTAAAATAAAAGAAACAGAAGATTATAAACCACTCCCTATTTGCTCCCACAGTTCAATCTTGTTGCCTTCTATATCCATAATGTGGATGAACTTGCCGTAGCTGTAAGTTTCCATGGTATCTACAATGGTTACTCCTTCTTTTTTTAGTTCCGGTATCAGTGCTTTGAGGTTTTCTACCCGGTAGTTCAGCATAAACTGTTTTTCGGAAGGAGCGAAGTAGGTGGTCTTTTCGTTAAACGGGCTCCACTGAGTGTAAGCTGTTTTGGTAGAGTCGAAGCCCTCGTACCATTTAAACAAGGTGCCGTATTGGTCGGTGGGAAAACCCAAATGGGAGCTATACCATTCTTTCATTTTCTTGGTGTTCTGACATTTAAAAAACACCCCGCCTATACCGGTTACGCGTTTCATTTTTGCAGGGGTTTCTGCCTTATTTGTAAGTACGGTTTTAAAGCCAAAGCCCATACCGAAGGAGGTAGCTATGGCGAGGATAATCAGGATTGTTTTCTTCATACTGTTGGCTTATAGGTTACACTACAAATCATCGAGAACAGTAGAAGCATCCCTGTCGGGTTCTACATCGTGAATGAGCGTGTTTTGGTTTTTGCGCAGGGCATATACTTCGCTGAGTGTAGCCGGCTTTTTAAAGTGATGTTTTATGCCCAGGCGCTGTGCCAGCAGGTTAGCATCAAGCTCGCTCAGTTTTTTAAACTCCTTACGCGCCAGCAGGCGGCCAGGACGAAGCAGTGCGCTGTCGAGTTTCTTGAGGTCAACGTTAAAGGTGCAAATGATTTGCAGGTTAAGCATATCGTTGAGCAAACCATCGCTGAGGTTAAGCAGGTTGGTAACGCCCTGTATACGCACGCCTTCTACCCGTTTGGCCAGCAGGGGCTCGGCATCTTCAATCAGCAGTACACAAAAGTTTCCTTCGGCTGAAAATTCGCGCACCTCACGGATAAGGAAAGTCATAAACACCGGGTCGGTTAAATGGTCAACCATATTAGGCGGCATATAAATAACTACTTTGCGATTGGCTACCATTTTGCGCAGCAGGTGACGGATGTAATAGGTTTTGCCGGTGCCGGGTTCGCCATGAAATAGTACCAGCCCCTTAGTGCTTTTATTAAAGCGCTGCATTAAGTCACTGTGGAACTGCTGAAAGCCATAGCCGTAATTAACATCGAGGTCGCTGATTTCGAAACTGTCGTCTACCGGATGTTCCTTCATAACAAAGCCGTTGCTGGTGGTTTCCACGATATTGATAAACGGCTTTTCGGGTATTCTGCGTACCGTACAATCGTCAATAATGTCGCTCAATGTTTCTTCAAAGTAGTCGTTGCGCTTACCCGAAGCTTCGCTGGGCCGCAGTAGAATAAAAGAACCAAAGTGAAGATAGCCATCATCTCTGGTAAGTTTATCGATATAGGACGGAATTATATATTCCTCCTCTGACATTCGGCTGATGTTAGTGGTATGAAACAGGTAACCCGAATAATGCTGGAAGCTGAGTGTGAAGCGGGTAAGGCGCTCCGTCCAGCCGTTCGAAACATTGCCGGTGGAGTGAATGATACGCGCCCCCAGTTTCTCTGTCAGTTGACTCAACACTGCAAAGGCTTCGATACAGGCGGAGTTGTAATTTACCACCGATGGCATTTCCCTAAACTTCATAGCGTAGTACCGGTGAGCAGGGAAAACATCGGGAGTATTAGTTCCTTCCGCCAGCCATTTGGCCTGGTCGGGTTCCATATCTTCCGTCTCTCTATCTGCACGCTTTAGCTCTTCGGGTTTTACCTGAGTAATAGGGTGAATAAAGGGTTCCTGATTTTCGGAAGGCTCGCCATAGTAACTGAACTGCCGCAGAAAAATATTCACCGGTCGCTTTTCGAAGAAGGTGATTTTCTTTATCCAGTTTCCGTGGTGGTCGTTTTCTGTTTTTTCGCTTTCACCGGGTTTCAGTTCATAAGGGTCGTAGGGTTTGCCTTTAACCGGTGGAACAATTTTTTTGCCCTCGCTGTCGTATTCATGAGTGTAGGTATGTGAACTTTGCAGGCTGCCGTCAGCGTTATAAAAATTTTGTTCAATACAGTCGCCTTTATCGTTGTATTTATACGTGCTTCTGCGGTTGTACTTACTCATTTTTTCATCTGCATTTTCCGAAATGCTTTCTATCTGTTTGTTCTGTTCGTTGTAGGTATTAATGGTAGAGCGCACAATTGCCCCATCGCCATTGTATTCAATGCACGAAGTAATCTGCCGGTATTTTATACCGTTTATTTCGGTTATGGGGGGATGGTAAGTGTATACTGTTTTACTGCGAAGCTTTAAATCGTTACCATGATAAGTGCAATGTTCGGTTTGTTGGCCTATATCGTTGTAGGTGTAAATGGTGCGATGCGAAATTTTGCCATCGGCATCGGTGGCTGTTACCTCAATTGGTCTATTGTCGGAGTTATAGGTATATGTTGTTTTGCTGTGCAGTTTACCTTTAAAATGCCATTCGCTTTCGGTTTGCAGACCATGTTCGTTGTATAAGGTAATGCGATAATCGTTGGTGCCGTAGCCTACCTCTTGTATCCGCCTGCCCTGCCTGTTAAAGGTGATAATATAATTGGTTTCTGACCCTGAACTATCGCTTTCCATTTTGCCCTGTTCTACTACTTCGCCTTTGTTAAAGGCATGGTAGCTGGTATGCATCACCTGCTTTACCGGGCCGTTTAATAATTCAAGTTCTACATCGGTCAGTTTTTCATTTGCTTTAGCAAATCTCTTTTTTCGCATAAGGTTTCTTTTCTGTTTCTAAAAATATAAACGCAAAACGAAAAAAACAAGTATGTGGTTTAAGATTTTTTTTGAGAACGACCGATGCAACAAAAAAGCCCGCAGGGGCTTTCTGTATAGTGTAATGCCTAATGTATTGTATCTAAAGCCTGTGTTTTACCACGCCACCATACTCACCACAGCACTCAGCGGACTAACTCCTGCGGTATTTACCACATAGTAGTAAAAGTAATAAGTATTGCCGGGGGTAAGGCCGGTAAAGTGTTTTTCGCGCTGCGGGGTTAAGTCTATTTGAAAACTTGTGACAGAAGGCTCCGCAGCAGGAGTATCCGGTTTGTTCCACTCAGCAATCAGTTTACCATCGGGCGATATACCTATGCCTTCGGGCAGCGGCCCGCCTTCGAGCATCATACAACCGTAATACCTGGCACCCTCAACTCCGGGGCAAGAGGTTACCAGTTCACCGGTTACCCCGCGCACCACCTTCACCGTTGCGGCTTCGGGCTTTACGGCAGGGGTATGCGTAGTATCGCGCGGTTTAAGCCCGCAGGCTTCTACATCGGCCGCATCCATATCCTCGTTGCGGTAAATCCATTTTTGTATAAACGGGCGCAACACTTTTTCGTAAGCCGCGCGGGCCAGGTCTTTGGCTTTTTTCTGCGCGCTGGTGCTGTTTTGCTTGTCCTTGGCAATTAGCCAGGCGGCAGCCCAAATGGCCTGTTTATCTGTCAGCTTGGTTATTTCGGTTGCCGGAATGTTCCAGCCGGCAGCGTTGAGTATTACTGCGGCTACTAAAATGGCCTGCAGGGTATCGAAATCAGAATCGGAAGGGGGAAGAATGTCGGGAGTTGCCATAGCTTGTAGTTTTTAGTTTATTGAATAAGGAATGAATGAAGAAAAGGGAATTGTGCCGTGTACCAATCTTCGCAGCATTTGTACCGGACTAACCATAATTGGTACCAATGGAATAATGATTTGTACCAATCGCGCTGAGATTTGTACCAAGGAAACCCGGATTGGTGCCCATTCTGTAAACATTTGTACCAATCGGTTTTGCACTGGCTTCAGCGAAACCCGCACCGGTACCAAGGGCATTTGGTTTTGTACCGGTACAAACCGCGCTGATGCAAAGGAAACACGGCTTGGTACCAAGCGAACTTTTTGAGCGGTAAATACAGAAGTGCAGGTGCGCATTGCTTTTGCTTTCGTTTACAAAACAATAGCAGTTTTGGCAGGTGGAGGTAGACTTTAAAGTCCTGTTGAAAAGTTTTTTTTTCTGCCTTACCTTTTCGGGCAAAAAGCATGAAAAAGCATCACCAAACCTATGCGGTTAAATTGGGCGAGCGTGTTAAAACCCTGCGCGAAGGCAAAAACTTAACACACCATCAGCTGGCAGAAAAATGCGGTTGCAGCACCAAAACCATCAGCCGTATTGAAAAGGGGGAAACCAATTTCAGCCATTTTATTTTGGTGGATATGGCCATTGTGTTTGGCATTTCGCTGGAAGAGTTGGTAAGGGGGTAACAGCTATTAGCCTTACAGGCCGCCCGGGCATAGCCGGTGGCGGTTAACAATAATTTTTTTGGAGCTTATTGTGGTGGCGGAGCTGTGCGCTAAGCGCAGCGGTATGTTTTGATAAACTTCCTCCATACTCGCTTTGTTGCAGATAATAGGGGGGAGTTTTTGAGGAAGAAGCTAATGTAGCCCGCTTATAAACAAATATTTTCCGCTTATCCATTGCTTGCAGTCCGATTAATCGGACTGCAAGTGGTTGATAAAGGGAATTTATATCTATTCATGGCGGCTAAAGCCGCCCTGTAATAATCTTTCGAACAGTTGTATCAATAACACCAACAATGGAAAAAAATACCTTATTTAACCCAAGTTGCCAGTTGTTGGCGACTTAAGTCGCCTTAAACAGAAAATTTCCTTTTATCCTGCATTTGCAGTTGGTTTAAACC
>CAZBPG010000082.1:0-17667 GCA_964493695.1 uncultured Chitinophaga sp.
ATAGAATCGCAAATATACAAATATTAGTCAATTATTAAAGTCTAATTGGTATAAATTGATTTGTAAACCGAAGATAACGTTCATGTGGTTTTTTCGGGGGGTGTTAAAATTTGAACAGAAATAGTATAGCTGCTTGCAGGCGGCAAAAAAAATTAATTGTTCGAAGAAAAACTCTTTGTTCCCTTCTGCGAGCCATCGGGGTGGTAGTAGATAAACGTTCCCTCCGGTTTATCATCCGTGTAGTACCCTTCGCTTTCTATTTGTCCGTTACGGTACCAGTGCGTAAACTTTCCGTTTAGTTTATCGCTGCGGTAAATGCTTTCGCTCATTTTATTTCCGCTGCTGTCCCAAATGGTCCAAACGCCATCGCGCTTGCCGTGCACGAAAGTTCCTTCCATTTGCTTTTTCCCGTTTTCGTAATACCAGGTCCAAAGCCCTTCATCTTTTCCGTTTTCGCGCTTGCCCGAAATCTTAGATTGACCGTTATCGTACTGTGCAGTACCGCTGTTGTATTCGTACTGCACCCAAATTGCTATCAGCACAATGCACACCATTACAATGCGGTGATACTTTAAGTTGCTTTTAAAAACGGAACGGTCAGCCATAATAAAATAAGAATAAATGAAGTTGCGCGTTATTTGCTCTGCAAAGGTAAAAGTTCTGTTATCTGAAAATATTTTCCCTGAACCTCTTTCCCGAATTTTTTAGATGTCCGTTTGTTTAGCCCTGTCATTTCTTTTTTTTACCGTTATTTTATGAGTTATGCCCATCCAAAAAACATCTGAATGCTCATGCAAATTTGAGATATTTCTTTGACCATATTGAAAGTTATACAAGAATAAAACTGTTACCTTATCTTGAAATTGAATCGAAGCCCCCAACAACAATCGGTTATTGTCAAGGATGTTGTATTTTATTTCCTTACCGGCATTTACAAATACTTCATCGCCAATATTCAAAAAGAATTTTGGGTTTGTGTTATTAACTGAAGATTTTTGAAGAGGAATACTGAAAAAAATCCGGTACCGAAACCGGAAATTAAAACTTGATGCTTTAGTAATCGTTCCGCTTGAAATATTTCTGAAATACCTTGCTTCAATACGGAGTCGGTTCTGTATTGAAACACTTTTTATTTTCTGTGTTGTATTCAACTCCTGATAAACGCGGAATTCTATTTTGCTTGGTTTGTTATCGGTAAAAAAACTGAAACAAGCAGCACCGGTTGCAACTTGAAAGTTTTTTGGAAGCATATATCCTAACCCCACTCGTACGGTTATTTGCGACCACTGCTGCAAATTATTTATTCTTCGTATGCTAACATCGCTCTGCCAAATCAGTTTCTTTGGAAGTTGCAACTGCAAATAATATTGTAACCACTGTTGATTGTTATGTGCCACCGTTTTTTGTGCCTTACAAAACATGGTGGCAGCCACTGCAAACAAAAGCAGAGGGTATTTCATTTTAAGGGGTTAACGATTTGTGGTCAACAAAATTCTGTTGGGGGGAATAGGTAACGGTAACAGTACTACGCGTCATACTTTTGCAGGTCTTTGGTTTTATCCATTTCCAGTACATAAATCCTATTGGGGTTCAAAACGTAAATATCCATACCGAAATTTATCACCTTCTTGTCCTGCAAAAACTTAAGGTCGTTGTGGTGTTTATCGTTATTGGAAAAAACAAAAAAATGTTTGTCGCCAAAAAAATCGAGCAGTTTGCTTACTACCATAATATCCGAATCGGTAAAATTTTTACCCGGTTCATTACGCTGCGAATAATCGAACCCGTATTCTTTCAGAAAAATCTGATGCATCATTTTGTGACTGGTAAAAAAATCTTCCATGGACGTAATATCCCAAATCTGCATGTTCTCGAACATTAAATATTGCTCTCTGTAATCGGTAACTATCATGTGGTTGTGTTTATTGAAATGATTAATCGTGCATAGCGCCTTCTATAATTCTGAAAATATGAAGCACCGAAGGAAAGAGCGCATCCATTGATTCTTTGGCGCCCTTGGTTGAACCGGGCAAAGCAAGAATCAGCGATTTCCCTTTCATACCGGCAACCCCGCGCGAAAGCATAGAAAAAGGAGTCCGGTCTTGCCCGTAATTTCTCGCGGCTTCCATTATGCCCGGTATTTCGCGGTCGAGCATCGGGCGAATAGCTTCGGGGGTAATGTCTCTTGGCGAAAGACCGGTTCCACCGGTGAGTATGATAAGGTCGTTTTTTGCTTCGAGCAGTTCGTTTACTTTTTGTTGTATCACCTCCGCTTCATCGGGTATAATGGAGTAATCAGCAACGTTTACACCGCAAGTTTCTAACTTTTTGATAATGGCTTTGCCGGCACGGTCTTCTTTTTTTCCTGCTGAAATACTATCGGAACAAACTATTACAGCCGCCTTTAAATCTTTTCGGAACCTGTCGGTGAAATCCGATTTGCCTCCCCGCTTTTCTTTCAGTTTAATCGAAACAATTTCAATCCCTTTATCAATGGGCTTAAGCATATCGTAAATGGTAAGCGCCACTACCGATGCTCCGTGCATGGCTTCCACTTCCACTCCGGTTTTGTAAACCGTGTGCACTTCCACTTCAATCAAAATTTCCATGCCAGAAACTACATAACGTATTTGTGTAAACTCAACCGGCATGGGGTGGCAATCGGGAATCATATCGCTGGTGCGCTTTACGGCAAACAGCCCGGCTGTGCGCGCGCACTCCAGCACATCGCCTTTCGGCACAGTTTTATTTTTTACAGCATCAATAGTTTCCGGTTTACTCACTTTAACAATGGCTGTAGCAGTGGCTTCACGCAGTGTTGTCGTTTTAAATGTTACATCTACCATAAATCAATTAGTGTTTGTTTTCCATGAATGGGTTTCGTCTTCGAATATTTCCTTACCCCAAATTGGAACATTCGCTTTTATTTCTTCCACAATAAACCGGCTGGCATTAAAAGCATCTGCACGATGTGCTGATGATACAAAAACAAAAAGAGAAATTTCTCCGGCTTTCACTTTCCCAAAACTGTGATAAATGTGCATGCAGGTAAGTTTGAATTTTGCAAAAGCCGCTTCGCGTATTTCGTGAAACTTTTCTTCCGCCATTTCATCGTAAGCCGAGTAGTCAATGGCCTGAACTGTTTTGCCGTTAATTACATCGTTGCGAACCTGCCCCAGAAAAATATCGTGCGCACCAATACTTGTTTTGGTGCTGTGTTTAGCAATAGAGTCAGCAATAAATTGCGGACTTATAGAACCTTCAACAAAAACTTTGTGTTTCTTTTTTTCGCTCATATATTTTGAGTTTTGTTTTCGCACATCATCCATTCCATTACACCGCCTTTCAGGTTAAATAAGTTGTCGAATCCGAATTTTCTTTGCAGAAGTTCAATGGTAGCACTGCTTCGCATACCGCTTTTGCAAAATACAATTACCTTTTTGTCTCTTGAAATTTCAGTAACACGTGCTTCAATTTCTCCAAGAGGAATTTTCAAATCATTTAGAACAGCAATTTCCGGTTGTTCATCATTCTCACGCACATCAAGAATCTGAATATTAGTACCGGATAAAATAAAATTTAAAACCTCATCAGCAGAAATCTCTCTAACAGCATTGCTTTTCGCTTTGCTTTGGCAGAAATACCCGTAATTCATTTTCTTGAATTCTGCGGGGGTCTTCGGAATTGATTTTACTGCTTCCGTATTTCTTTCAAATTCAAGCGTCTGAAAATTCATACTGATGGCATCCAGCACCAGCAATTTATTCTCCGGAATTTCCCCCAAACCGGTAATCATTTTTATTGTTTCGTTTGCCATTAAGGTACCGATAATGCCCGGTAGCACACCGATAACTCCTGTTTCGGAACAACCCGGAGCCAACTCAGGCGAGGGTGGCGAAGGGAATAAGCAGCGATAGGTAGGTGTATTTTCGTTTCTGAAATCAAATACAGCGAGCTGCCCTTCAAATTTGAAAATGGAACCGGACACTAATATTTTCCGGAGTATGAACGAAGCATCATTCACCATATAGCGTGTTGCAAAATTATCGGTACCATCAATGATAATGTCGTAGGTGGAAAAAATTTCAAGCGCGTTTTCAGTGGTGAGCTTCGTATTAAAAACCTCTGTACGGATAAATGAATTCAGTTTCTGCAGTTTTGTTTTTGCTGCATCTGCTTTTGGTTTTCCGATATCAGAACCGTCAAATAATATTTGCCGTTGCAGATTAGTTTCTTCTACAATATCAAAATCAACAATGCCAATAGTTCCGGTACCTGCTGCCGCAAGGTACAACAACACCGGGCATCCAAGTCCACCGGCACCAATCACTAACACACGCGCGCTCTTCAACTTTTCCTGACCTTTCATTCCAATTTCAGGAAGCAGAAGATGCCTGCTGTATCTCGTTGTTTCTTCTTTTGAAAGCATATTTTATCCTCCGGCAAAGGGCGGCAGCAGTGCTACCACATCGCCTGCGTTTAACGGCAAATTTTCAGTTACTATTTTCTTGTCTACAGCAATAACAAACGAACAATGCTGCAATTTCGAATAATCGGAAACAAGTTTTTTCCGCAGCGAATCGGTATCGCTTACGTTCTGCAAATGCAGTTCGTTGTTCCCGGTTATTTCAGCAAGTTGTCCGAATATTTTAATCTGAATGCTCATGTTTCTATGTTTTTATCTTTTCATACTCGTTTGGGGTGTTGATGTTTGCAAAACAATCAGCAGAAAAAGCGTTCTCCGGAATCTGAACTTCTTTCACTTTAAATTGCTTGAGCGCATCATGCAATTTCCAGTTTTTGTTTTTGAGCAATGTTTCAAATTTATTACAGCATTTTTTAGTGTAAACAGCGCAGAGCGGTTCCAGCATTTCTCCGTGACGTGGAACAGCAATTTCGCAGCCGGTTGCGTTATCGGCAATAAATTGAATAAGTTCTGTGCTCAGAAAAGGCATATCGCAACTTACTACAAAATTTTTTTCGGTATTGCTGTGTAACAGTGCTGTAAAAATACCACCCATCGGTCCACAATCTTTTACAAGGTCGTTGTAAGTTTTATAACCGAGATAGTCGTAATTTTTTTCGTTAGTGATAATCAATAAATCGTCAACCACCGGCTTTAACGCTTCAACAATTCTTTCTACAATTATTTTTCCGTCAACCTGCAATAACCCTTTGTCAGTTCCCATGCGGCTGTTTTTACCGCCCGCTAAAATTACGCCTGTAAATTCCTCTTTCATTTTTTATCTGTTACCGTTAATAATTTAATGCTGGCAATCAGCAACACAAACGCAAGAATTTTTTTAAGAACAGGGTTCGTAAATTTTTTGCTGCCGAAATAGGCACCGGCAAACCCACCTGTTAAAGCAACCACCACCCATACATAAACCGAAGGGTCAATTGTTATTCCTTTACTCAGCAGTCCAATCAATCCCGAGATAGAATTTACAAAAATGAAAAGTGCCGAAACACATGCGGTTTCCTTCATTTTCCCCCAGTGTAGCAAAAGAATTACCGGTGAAAGAATAATGCCGCCTCCGATGCCAATCATTCCCGAAAGCAATCCGATTACTGCCCCTATAGCAAATGCTGCATATCGGTTTACCTCTTTTTCAACGTCAGTTTCTTTTCCGAAAATACCGAGTAAGCGCAGGATGGGGAATATCAGTATTACACCGAGCACTTTTTTGTATAAGAGGGCATCTATGGATATGTACGCTCCAATAAAAGAAGCAGGAATGGAAGCCACTGCAAACGGAAGAAATAATTTCCATTTGAAATGTCCCATACGGTAATAGCCGTAAAATGCAGTGAAAGAAACAAAGATGTTCATGATAAGCGCTGAAGATTTCATCAGCAAAGGCGAAATGCCGAATAATGCCATCAGCGCAAGATATCCGCTTGCTCCTCCATGACCCACCGATGAGTAAAGAAAAGCAACTGCGAAAAGCAAAACCAGAAATAGTATGCTCATGTATTCTGTCATCGTATCATTAATCGTTTTCGTTATTCATTTTTCAAAATAGCGGTGCTCAAAAAAAATCTTTTACAGTGCTAATCTCTTGGTTTCAGCAAGTTTGAATTGATTGAAACTTTTCAGCAGTTCCTTGTATTGTTTAATAACTTTTTTGCCCTCAGAAGTGACTTTTGTACCCCCTCCTCCGGTTCCCCCTGCACTGGTTTCCACTAATGCTTCTTTTGCCTGCGTGTTCATTGAGTCAACCAGTTCCCATGCCTGCCTGTACGACATTTTCATCGCCTTTGCCGCAGCCGTAATGGAACCTAAATCATCTATTTGTTCCAGCAATCTCATTCTACCCATGCCAAGCAACGTTCCTTTATCGCCTTCAATCCAAATATTTCCTTTTACCTTAAACATACGCGGGCAAATATGGAAGTTTCGTTATTCCTTAAAAATGATATCGGTCATACGCGCCAAAGTAAATCATTAAGGCAGCAAGTGCACTTCCACCGGTTCACCGCTGCTCACATTGCCTTTCGAAGCCGGCAGGTATATGATGCAATCGGCAAATGCAAACGCCCCGATGTTGTTCGATTCCTGACCCGGAAGAACTTCAACTTTACTATCCGCAATTTTGCCTTTTAAAAATATACCAAGCCCTTCCTTTTTGCTGTACGAAGAAGCAATGGGAAGTTGACGTTTTTCCAAAAAAATTTCAGAGGCATGCTGCATTATTTTTATGGCAGGAAGAGCGTATTCGTAAAAGCAGTTTAAAACCGATGCGGGATTTCCCGGCAAAGCGAATATCAAACAAGCACCTCGTTTACCGAAGAACAAGGGCTTGCCCGGCTTCTGGCTTATTTTATAAAAAATGTTTTCTACTTTAAGTTCTTGTAAACTCTTCGCTACAAAATCGTATTCGCCTACGGATATTCCTCCGGAAACTAAAACTACATCAGAAGTTGCAACAGCCGTGCGAAGCGCACCGGTGGTTTGTTTTTCGTCATCCTCAACACTTACCACCCGCAGAGGTGAAATACTAATAGATTCCAGTGCTGCTATCAGGGCATAGGAGTTTGATTCATACACCTGCCCCTCCTTAAGGCGCTTGCCCGGTTTTTGTAACTCGCTGCCCGTAACAACTATGGTTACTTTTGGTTTCGGGTAAACAGATATGGACGTAATTCCGAGCCCTGTGAGAAACCCGACAGCCCCGGCATTCAGCACTAACCCTTTTTTTAAAGCTATTTCCCCTTTTTTTATCAGCTGTCCTTCCGGTCTTACGTTAATGCCCTGTGCTAAAGCAGAATCTTGGATTATCAGTTTTCCTTTTTCAATCGAAACTTTTTCCTGCATCACTACCGTATCGGCACCTTCCGGAATTTTTGCTCCGGTAAAAATACGCACGGCTGTTCCGGTAGTAACTTTTCCTTTAAAGGGGCTTCCGGCAGGTGCTTCACCAATAATTTCTATGGATTCTTTTTCCGGATGATCCGAATACAGAATAGCAAAACCGTCCATTGCGGATTGGCTGAAGGGGGGATAATGCGTTGGCGAAACAACATCATGAGCGAGTGTATGATGTAATGATTTTGAAACGCTTTGCACGACAGGAGTAAGTGGGCGGGCTGATTTTACAATTACTTCTTTCGCTTCTTCTACTGAAATCATATTCGCTTTTTTGCTCGGTTACATTTTTTCAATGCAAATGTAAAACAGCATTCTTCTCGTTCTAATTACTGCCCTGTAAAGTGAATATTATTTCTTCTCTTTTTCCCATTTAAACACGGTTGGGTTTACATTAACCTGCAGCCAACCCCAACCTGCAAATTCTTTGCGGCTTCCGCCCGAAACTTTATTGAGTGCTTCTAAAGAAGTAGTAGCGGCAAGCATGGTAGAATAACCTCCTTTTATTTCAAGATAGCTCACCGGTTTATACGAACCATACAAATCCAGTTCAAGACCTAAAGGAAGTTTTAAATATTGACCTGTGTTTACCGGATCGCTCACCTTATTTGCCAACAGAAAATAATGAACATCTAATCCAACTTTTCCTGTTTGACAAGGCATATAATTGATTTTGAAATAAGCGTCCTGCAATCCTCCGCCTTTGGTGTCCTTCGGAATGTTGAGGAAGTAATCCATGTGACCGTAAAATTTATGGTTGGTAGGATAGAGTGTATGAAATCGGTTATCGCGGGTGCTGCTGGTGTTGGATGCGTTGTTACCCGAAAGAAAATCGTACCCAACACCAAGCATTACTTTCTTATTTATGGTGTATTCAAACCATGCCGAGGCAAAGTAAGCGAGTATATCTTTATTGAAAGTGTTTTTCCCGAATTGAGCAAAAGCGAACACGGTTGACTTAAAGCCGCCTGCCGATACATTGAACACTGGACCCACAGTACCCCGGAAATATACTTTTTCGTTATGCAGCGATGTATCGGCATTGTATCCGTCAGTTACTGCATAAAACGAAAGCTTGAGTTTGTCCTGCAAAAAACGATGGTTATACCACAAATAAGCCAGTGCTTTGTAGTTGTTGAGCGCATAGTACGTGCTGAACAATCCTTCGCTTGCCTGATTAAATGCACCGCCCAAATGCAGAGTCATGTTTCGGTAGCGGGCTTTAAACACTGCTGCATCGTGGGCGCGGGCTTGCTGTGCCCAGTCTAAATTTCCAAGCAGGCGTTGGTCATCATAGGCAATTTCCTGTCTGCCGAGTTTGAATGAAACACTGTCGTTAATAAAAATTTCAGCCCACCCTTCGTGTAAACCAAAGCCGGCAACATCGGCTGTTTGCACTACATCTCCCCAAACCCGTACGTCCTGCAGTACCATATACAGTTTAATATGTTTGGCCTGAAAACCAACATTTAACCGCGAGCGTTCAGAAATAAAAAAAGCAGATTTTGATTTAGGCGGAGGCAGTGTTTGGTATCCTCTGCGCTGCTCAAAACGCGGGGTAATTTGTAGTGAAACATCAAAAACTGTCTGGGCAATAGCACCGGTAGCGCATATGCATATTGTTGTAACCAATATTAAGATTTTACGATTTTTCATAGTCAAGTTGTTTAAATTTTCAGCGGCAAATTTGTGGCAGTCAGCACTTACAATTAATGACTTTGATAACTGAAATGCGTGAAACATATCAGACCCGAAATTGTGTTTTGGTAAGTTTTAATTTGGATTGCACGAAGAAGCCGCAAATTTGATCAGGAGTATTCAAAATGCAGTTTTCCGGATAATGTAGATTATGGAATTTTTTTTTGACAAAAAAATCGTACACTTGAATTGTAAATACCCCGTTTTAATAATCAAACAACATTGCCATGTCATGTGTACTCGACTCAATTAATGTATATGTTCCTTCGGTAAGCAAACCATGGAACATGAACCGTGTTCAGCACCTTTACCGCAGAATGGGTTTCGGTACTGACTATGCCACCTTGCAAGCTGCATTGCTGCAAACTCCTTCAAACCTGGTTGACACATTGGTTGATACAGCAGCAAACTTGCCACTTACACCTGCTCCCGCCTGGGGCAACTGGGCATTGAGTAATTATACCAATATACAAACTGAAGCTCCGCAACAGGTTCTTGAATGGTATCTGCAGTTTATTCAGGATATGTTGAATAACGGTCTGCGCGATAAACTCACACTTTTCTGGAGTAATCATTTTGTTACTCGGCTCGATGTTTATCAATGTCCCTCGTATATGTTTCAGTATTATAATCTGTTGCAGCAGCATGGTATGGGAAATATTAAAAACTTTGTTCACGATATAGGGATCAACCCTGCTATGATTGTTTTTCTGAATGCTTATCAGAACACTGCCTTTCATCCCAATGAAAATTATGCACGCGAGTTGTATGAACTTTTTACCCTTGGCGCAGATAACGGCTATACGCAAACCGACATAGTAGAAACAGCTAAAGCACTCACCGGCTGGAATGGTTTTACGGACTATTGCGCACCCCTTACTTTTGTAAATGCCAACCATTCGCAACTATCTAAAACCATTTTCGGGCAAACAGGCAATTGGGGCTATGATGATGTGATAAATATTCTTTTTGCGCAACGCGGAACTCTTGTAGCAGAATATATCTGTACCAAATTGTATAAGTTTTTTGTAAGCCCTGTGCCTGATGCTGCAATTATCAGCTCGTTGGCATCCACGCTTACAACAAACAATTTTGAGTTAAACCCGGTATTGAAACAGCTTTTTAAAAGCGAACATTTTTTCAGCGATGAAATTATAGGGGTTAATATCAAAAGCCCGATGGAGATGATGCTTACTTTTATTAAGGACGGAGCATTTTCATATAACGATCAGGTGCTTTCCGGAACGCAGTATTATGGCTCACTTCTTGGACAGGAAATTTTCAATCCGGTGGATGTGGCAGGGTGGCAGGGAAACCACACCTGGATTAATTCAAGCACGCTTACCGGACGGTGGCTTATTGCCGAGTATTTTATAGGTTGGGTATATCAGAATAATCAGCAGGAATTACAAAATCTTGTAAATACTATTGTTGGCAGCACCACCGACCCGGCATTGGCTACTCAAAAAATAGTAGATTATTTTCTGCCAAGGGGCTTTCAAACAACTGCCGAATATGGCCAGGCTACCACAGTTTTTAAGTGGAGTATTCCACAAAATTACTTCGACAACGGATTATGGAGCACTGCCTGGAGCACTGTTCCTGCGCAGGTCTATTATCTTTTGTTGCATATAGTGCGTACTCCTGAATTTCAACTCAATTAAAATTTATATACCATGTCATCCATTACCAAAAAAATATTTCCATTGCCTTATTCGCACCATGCCGAAGCGCAGAACGAACATGACAGGCAACATAACATGTGGGATAGGAAAACTTTTCTGAAAGCACTTGGTATAGTAGGTAGTGGCAGCATGTTACTCGGGAAACTAAACGTTTCCGCATCTGCACTTTCTCCTTTATCGGCAGCACTTGCCACTTCCACTAATGACCGTGTGCTGGTTATTGTTCGGCTAAAGGGAGGCAACGATGGGCTTAACACTATTATTCCTGTTTATGATTATTCTACCTATGCCAGCAAACGCCCTACACTTAAGATACAGCAATCTGACACTTTTAGCCTTTCCACCGATTTTGCTATGCCTCAGTTTATGAATACGCTGCAGCCGTTTTGGGGAAATGGTAAAATGAAAGTTATTCATGGAGTAGGTTATCAGGACCAGAATTTATCTCATTTCCGCTCTGCCGATATCTGGGCTTCAGGAACCGATGAAAATGTAATTGAGCATTCAGGAACGCTGGGCAGGTATTATGCCGGTCAGTATTCCGACTTTCTTACCAACCCACCGGCAGAACCGTTGGCTATACAGATTGGCAGCGTAGGTAACTTGTTGTTTATTGGCGAAGACAATACCAACTACGCTTTTTCGGTTGCTGACCCTCAGCAACTGTACAACATTGCTCAAAACGGGTGGCTGCATGACGTGAACAATCTTCCCGCATGTTTATATGGGGAACAACTCGGTTATCTGCGCGGCATTACCAACAGCACTTTTATTTATGCAGGCGTAATTAACAGCGCTTACACAGCAGGATCTAATGCCGTTAGCTACGATGCTTCAACGCTCTCAAAGCAGTTAGCACTTGTATCGCGGCTGATTAAAGGAGGGCTTGGTACAAAGGTATATCTGGTTACGTTAGATGGCTTCGACACACATGCCTTACAAAGCAGCGAACATCAGGCATTGCTCACTGATTTGGCGCACGGCATCAGCAGTTTTTACAGCGACCTCGCAACAGATGGAAGAGATAATGATGTACTTTGCATGACCATCTCGGAGTTTGGGAGACGTGTTGAAGAGAATGCCTCGGAAGGAACCGACCACGGAGCAGCAGCGCCTGTACTACTTTTTGGAGGCGGGCTTAACGGAAGCGGTTTTGTAGGGCAGCACCCATCATTAACTAATCTTGATAGTGCCGGAAACATGCTGTTTAATACCGATTTCCGCCAGGTTTATTCTTCTGTGCTGGAAGACTGGTTGTGTATTGACGGGCAAGTGGTTGACAATGCACTTTTGGGTACGCATCACCAACGGTTGCAACTTGGATTTGATTGCCTTACATCCGTTCCCAATCAAACACTTCAGGGGTTGGAGCATAAGCCGGTATATTCGGGAAATGAAGTTTATATCGAATATCATCTTCCCACTTCGCAACACATCAGTATTAGTTTAATAAACATCATGGGTCAGGTGGTTGCTGAACTCACCAACCAATATATGACCGGTGGCACTCATAGTGTTGCCATCCGTTCCAATTCCGGTTACCTTGCTGCAGGACAATACATTTACAGAATTGTTGCAGGCGACAAAGCTTATAGCAGAACAGTAGCAATTACTAACTGACATTTTACCGTCTGTTATAGAACACCAAAAGAAATATTAACGAAGGTATCAGGTTAAAAACGCCAAGCCGTTATCTACGTCTTCGCATAAATTCTCTACGCTTTTTTCCTTACACATCTTTTTGAATAAATTTCTTATCGGTTCAAAGTCCTCATGAATAGGGCAAGGATGTGCAGAGGAACATTTACTTAAGCCAAGACCGCACTGATTGAAAACCTCTTTTCCGTCAATCGCTTCTACAATATTTACTACCCGTTGTTTTTTTTGTTTTGACGTAATGTAAAACCCACCGGTTGGTCCTTTTGCGCTATTGATTATTTCGTTCTTCACTAATTTCTGTAACAACTTGCCTACCGTGTGCTCGTTTTCATTAATGTATTCGGCAATTTGTTTTATGCTCACTTTTTCGCCTGATTCAAACTTTGAACCGAGATAGATAACTGATTTTATGGCGGCTTTGCAGGTAAGACTTAACATGCTTTTTACTTATTTAAAAACGAACGTCCTTCTTCCGAAATCATTTCATGATTCCACGGAGGGTCAAAAGTGAGTTTAACTGTAATTTTATACTCGGGAAACGATTGCTGAAGTGCATTTTCTGCGCCATTTACTATGGACTCTCCCATTGGACAAAACTGAGTGGTTAAGGTAAGGCTGCAGCAAACGGTTTTATTTTCTTCATCAAAATTTATTTGATAAACCAGCCCAAGGTCAACTATGTTCAGCCCAATTTCAGGGTCGTTGACCTGGTATAGTGCAGCCAACGCAACTTCGCATTTGTCGTTATTGTTCGAAACTACACTCATTCGCTTTTGGGTTGGTGAAAGATTACCTGAAATACATTGAGGTTATACAAAACTGCAGTTAATACCAATAGCACTGCACCGGTTTTAAGAAGTAGTGCAGCAGATAACAAAATACCCGCAGTAAAAAGAGCGAAGCCGCCCAGATACATCAAACTCATCCAATTGAAATAGGTTTCGTTATACAAACTTTTAGGGTTAGGCGTTTTTCCAATGCCGGCTTGCCGGTGATATACTTTATTCCATATTATAAACGGAAGGGTTTTAAATGTCATCCCCATTATAATTGCCGTTAGCCATCCGAAAAAAATTACGAAACCATACGTAACAATTAAAGTATTATGCTGGTTGGTTGTAGCAACCAGCAAAGCAACGATAACGACTAAAACTAAAACAGGTAGTAAGAGCATGGCTACCGAAAGCAGCGACATCTTCATCAGTTCATCTACTCTTTTTCTGATTCGTTCTTTGTAACAGCTATAGCAGTAATATGCAAAGAGCAATATTGCTGCTAAAAGGGCTAACACCGGTACAAAGAAAAACGTTTGGTTATTACCGAAAATGAATAGGAGGATAAAACCGATGAGCGAAGCGTTTATTAAAAAGTAAAGGAACCACAGCAAGCGAGTATTTGAATATTTTGAAATGAGGAACATGGGTATTAAACGCGATGCCACTCCAATTACCAGCATCAGGAACCAACCCACAATGCCTATGTGTGCATGGTAAGACAGGTAGTGAACCGAATCGTGCGGAAGCATATCAACCGTAAAATTATACACCAGCGACAGTCCGATTAAAGTGGTGATGAAAAGCCACAAGGCAGCAGTAAAAACAAAAACAACATGCACGTTTTCGCTTTTTCCGGCAGCGATGCTCTTGCCCAAATTAATTGTATAACATAAAACAGAAAGAACAACAAACCTGCCACCCCATTTAGCCGGTGCGCCCATATTAAACACATAAAAGCCATATACTAACAGCGGAATACCAATGGCGGCAAGAATAAAAGAACAGTATGCCAGTTTGTTGCTGTATAATTTGCCTTCAATTAAAACCGGTATAAGTTGATGACTGGCTCCCAAAATAATCATCGTAACAAAGCCCACCGCCATAAGGTGCGTAACCGCTAAAACTTTAGGATGGAAATAGTGATTGGTAAATGCAGTGCCGGATAATAACAGCAGCACCACAGAAACAAGGAATGATAAAGCAGCATACGCATAAAAAGGCACCACCACTTTATGCGAGGTGGTTTTTATGGCGGCTATATTTCCTGACTGAAGAAACACTTTTTATGCTTTGAAAATAAGCAGGTGAACTTCGCCATCGCTTATTTCTTTTGTGCGATAGTCAAATTCTTTTTCATCAAGTTCGGGGAGCAGGAACACCGGAATGCGCTTATGGTAAACAAACAGGGCTTTGTCCTTTGGCAGGTTATCTAATGCTTCAAGTATAGTAATCATAGGTAAAGGCATTTCTAATTGTCTTACATCTATGGTTTCAATTTGCCCGTCAAATTTCCTTAACAGTTTATCCCAATCGCTGTTGTTTTTTGCTGTGTGGGGTAAAGTGATGGCTGCTTCAACCGGTTTATGAAAATAGGTAACTACGGTGTTATCGTCAACTGTTTCAACATAATATTCGAAGCCCTGCTTGCTGAGCAATTGAATAAGCGGAACCGGTTCAAAACTATTGATGAGTTTAAGTACCTGTTGATGGTTGATGGCTCTTATGTTTTCAAGTATAATGGTAAAAGGGTCTTTGCCGGTTTCTATCAGCGGGCGTACATCCAGCACTAATAATTGCTCAGGCTTTATGTTTTTGAAAAACTCAGGAATGCGATTTGTTTTTTCTGTTTCCTGCGCTGCGGTTTGCCGGTCAATAATAAAACCAAGTGGCTCCAGTTTCTGAAAAAAATCGTTGACAGAGCATCCTCCTATTTTACTTGCCATGCTGATAGAGGCGCGCCCTGCCATCAGTTTTCGCAGCAGCGGGTTTCTTAGTTTGTTAAACGAAGGCGAAATGCTGATGATGGCTTCCAGCGCATCGGGGTGCGCTTTCAGGAGAGCGGCAATTTTGGTATTGGCGTTGATGGTTAGCATTGGGGAAAGTATATGCTTAAACTATCCGGCTAAAGTTTTTTCCAGTTCTATTGCTTTCGGAAAAAGAATGTTGTTTTCGAGATGTATGTGCAGGTGCAGGTCTTGTTCAAACTCATCGAGCATACGGTAAAGCATAGAATAAGAGGCACAGGCATTTTCGGGCAATGTATAATTGTCGCTTAAAGTTCTGATTAAGCCCATTTCCTTTCCTACTAATTCGTGTTCCATCTCCATCATGTTTATTGGATTTTGCACGGTGCCAAAGTGGGCGGCTTGGGCTGGCGCTTCGCCTTTTGCCGACAATGCCAGCGCTTTAACGTAAGGGAAAAGAACTTTCTCTTCTTTCATCATGTGTGCGGTAAGTTCTGCGTTTACTTCTTCAACATGATGGTTTATTTCTACCAGTTCAGGATGACGCTGCCCATGCACACGGGCAACTTTGTTGGCATAAAACAGAAGGTCGGGCAGGGTTTTCTTTACGTACGTGTGGTGGGTGTTTACAATATAGTCTGCCAGAAAATCTAACGACCATTCGTTATACGGCAATGGGCGGCTGGCAGGGGCGTTATCGGCTTGCATAAGTTCCTGTTCTACCTTGGTTACATCCAACCCTTTTTCGGCACATGCCTGCTTTACCGTTTTTTTGCCTCCGCAGCAAAAGTCTAAACCGTATTTTTTAAATATCTGCGCTTTGCGTAAATCTTTTGCTGCCAGTTGCCCGAGGGTTTCTTCTGTTTCGCCACTTATGCGCTTGTTTATTTTTACTTTCCACCATACCGGTCCTTCTTCCAGATACTGCCAGGTAAACACGTTGCCTCTTTCGCCCAGCAACTGATAGTAGAGGGGTTTGGGGTCGTGGTCGTTGTGAATGGTAAGACTTTCGCCTTCTGCCAGGCCGTCAAAGCGGGCAAATATGGTAGGGTGTTTCATGCGGGGTTCCAGCAAGGTTACGTTGAGAATGTTTTCAGTTATAGTATCCATACAATTGGTTTGTTTTTTTAGTAATGGCGCAAATGTAAGAAAGTTTTTTTAATAAAAGTAAATAAATACTTTTATGTAAATATCGGTTTACCTGTTGCCGCACTTCGGTTCACTCGCGAACGCTACCCGCTTTAGCGGAAATAACACGGAATCTTTTTCGTTTACAGCCGCCATGCAGACCCACTAACCGGTAAGCAATAACAGGTAAAAAGAAAATTTTACCTCAACAACGACTTTAGCAACCCGTAACCGGCAACCGGAATTGTCTGCTGAACAATTTTAAAGCGGAAGGGAAAATGGCTGCTCGTCAATGCGCTAAACATTTATCTGCTTTAATTACGAAAGGGGAGGGGGCTTAAAATAATTGCAGAGGCGCATTAAAAGCAGCGGCCGCGCGCTGGAATATTATTTTCGTTTTAGCAAAAGGTAACAGCTATGAATGTTTTTATTACCGGAGGTTCGTCAGGGCTGGGGCTCGATTTGGCGAAGCGTTTTCTGAACGATGGGCACAAGGTGGGCGCCTGTGCCGTTGAAAGCGAGGCGCAGATACGCCATCTTCTTCCCGAAAATTTAAAATACTTTGAGGCCGATGTGCGCGATGCGGAGCGCATGAAAAAGGTGATGAATGATTTTGCCGCACAGGCCGGTGGGCTGCATATAGCCATTGCCAATGCGGGCATTTCTATGCCAAAGGCAAAAATTCCGGATTTTAATTTGGGCAGAAAGCTGATAGAAATTAATGTGCTGGGCACGCTGAACACCTTTGAGCCGGCTATTGAAATAATGAAGCGACAAGGCAGCGGACAGTTGGTGGCTATGGGCTCGGTGGCGGGCACGGTGGGGCTGCCGGGCACTGCCATTTATGGTGCTTCGAAATCGGCAGTTATGAACCTTTGCGAATCGCTAGAGATAGATTTGCACCGCTACGGCATACAGGTAACCACGCTTGCGCCCGGCTTTATTGATACTCCGCTTACCAGAAACAACCGCCACAAAATGCCTTTTCTGCTTTCGCAGCAAAAAGCGGTTACTTTAATTTACCACGCCATTCTGAAAAAAAAGGGGTTTTACATTATACCCTGGCAAATGCGTATTCTTTCGCGCATACTTTATTACCTGCCGCGGGGTTTTTACAAATGGTTTATGCAGGCCGATTATCTGGGTTTGGCGAAGGAGTAATTGCGACACTACCCCAAGGTATTGTGGCGCCACCCGAAGGTATTGTGGCACTACCCCAAGGTATTGTGGCAGCACGCCTTCGCGGTGTGGTAGCACGCCTTCGTGGTGTGGCAGCACGCCTTCGCGGTGCGGTAGCACGCCTTCGTGGTGTGGCAGCACGCCTTCGTGGTGTGGCAGCACGCCTTCGTGGTGCGGCAGCACGCCTTCGCGGTGCGGCAGCACGCCTT
>CAZBPG010000083.1:0-17579 GCA_964493695.1 uncultured Chitinophaga sp.
TTGTCAGCAACATTCTTATCAAGTTCATCTTGTGAATTATGAAAGAGGTCTAATACAGAAAATACATGCACAAACCAAAAAACCACAAAAAGGAAGCAAAAAGAAACCACTAACGCCAGAAGAAAAAAAAGTAAATCAGCAAATCAGTAGCGTTAGGATAACCGTAGAACACGTGATTAGAAGAGTAAAAATTTTCAGAATCATGGCAGAACGATACCGAAATAGACGAAAGAGATTTGCACTGAGACTCAACCTTATTTGCGCCATCTATAACATAGAATTATGAAAGAGGTCTAGTGCCGACCCGGGTGACCCACCACGTGGTATGGCGGTAAATGCAGGCGACAGTATGGTAGTAAGTGCCGATGAACTCGGCTATGATGCCGGGCATACTTTCCTGAACCTGCATAACCCTACTGCAGCCGTGGTAACCGTGCAGGTAATTGAAATAAGCTAAACCGGTTAACCGGAAACAAACAAAAGCCCCCCGGTTAAACCGGGGGGCTTTTGTTTGGCTGTTAAAGTCCTCCCCTAAAGGGGAGGATTTAGGAGGGGTTACCTTACCACCGTTATTGTTCCCGCCTTATCTTCTGTGCTGCCATCAAAGAAGGTAACCTTCAACTGGTAAACGTAAGTATCGTAAGGCACTGCCTTGCCGCCTTTCTTTCCGTCCCAGGCGTTGCCGTTATTTAAAAGTCCGTTGTGTTGTGCCGGGTTATAATAAACGCGCTCACCCCAGCGGTCAAATACAGAAACTTCAATGGTGTTTGCACCCAGTATGTTCACTTCAAAAAAATCATTCAGCCCATCGGCATTCGGGGTAAAGGCAGTAGGCATAAAGTATTCCACTTTATACTTTACAATCACCGTTACCGAATCGTAACTGCTGCAGTTTCTTCCATCGGTTGCCGTCAGAAAATAAATAAAAGTAGTATCCGGTGTGGCATTGGTGCTTTGGCAGGCGGTGCAGCTTAAATGATTATCGGGGCTCCACAGGTAACCGGTAATACCGTGCGGAGAAGAAGCCGTTCCGTTCAGCGTTACTGTTTGTCCGCGTACCGAAACCACATCCGGTCCGGCATCCACAAAAATAGAAGTCGGCTCGCTCACCGTAAAGTTCTCGGCACCAAAACAGCCGTTGTTATCCTGCGCAATAGCGGTGTATTCACCGGCACTTAAACCGGTCAGAAGGCTGTCCTGCTGGTAAACATTATTTAAAGAATACTGGTATGGCGGTGTTCCGCCCGATGCGTTAATCAGTACCGTTCCGTCATTGCCGTTAAAGCAGGTTACACTATCCGGAACCGTGCTTACCACTACGGGTGTAGGGTCGGCTAACAAAACTGTATTGGTAGATGAACAATCATGGTCGTCAGTAATAGTAACAGTGTAAGAAACATTACCCGACAAATGCACCCCCATTACACCGCTCTGCACCGGCACCGTGCTCCATACATAAGTATAAGGAGCCGTTCCGCCACCGGCACTCACCACTGCAAAACCGGTGCTGTTGCCATGGCAGTCGGGATTGTTTCCCGCCACCGAGGAAACCAAATCCGGAGGGCTGGTCACCGTAAATGTTTTTGAATCGGAGCATCCTTTCGAGTCGGTTACAACAACCGTGTAATTTCCTTTGGCAACACCGGTCAGGTGTTGGTTAGCAGTAGCATTCGACCACAGGTAAGTGTAACCCGGTGTGGCACCGCTTACCGAAATATAAACCGCACCGTCAGCCGAGCTGAAACAGTTAGCCGGCACAATACTGTCGGCAATTACAAACGGTTGCGGCTCTGTCAAAAGAATGCTTTTAGCTGTTTCGCAGTTGTTGCTGTCTTTTACTGTTACCACAAACAAACCGGCAGAGAGTCCGGTGATGGTAGCCCCTTGCTGTGCGTTGTTCCATAAATACGAATAAGGAGGAGTTCCACCGGTACCGGCAGCGGTTACTGTGCCGTCACTGCCGCCCGGGCAGCTTACCTCGGTAGAAGAAACCGTAGCCCCTAATTGGGTACCCGGCTCGGTAATAACATAAGTAGCAGAAGCCACACAGCCGGTAAAATCAGTCACCGTTAAACCGTAAGTACCGGCATTTACTCCATACACATCTTCACCGGTGGAAGAATTGCTCCAGTTGTAACTGTAGGCAGGCACACCACCGTTTACCGTAATATCCAACCCTCCGGTATTATCACCGTGGCAAAAAACATTTATCTGATGTTCAACAGAAAGCACCAGTTCATTGTTCTGCGTAATTATTCCGTTTGTAGAAGCCGTACAGCCGGCACCATCCGTTACCACCACCGAGTAACTTCCGGCAGACACATTGGTAAGGTTCTGAGCAACCGAACTGTTCGACCACAGGTAAGAATAGGTTCCATCGCCACCGGCAGCGGTAATGTTAATGGCACCGGTGCTATCACCAAAGCAGTTGACATTTACTATCGAAGTTACCGTGGCCGTCAGCACCGGTCTCTCCACAATGGTAACCGCCACCCCATCGGTACAGCCGTTAAAGTCCTTGGCAATAACAGTATACACTCCACCCGATAAACCTGTAAATGTGGAATCCGGCTGCCAGCTGTTTCCTCCGTCAATAGAAAACTCAAAAGGGGCTAACCCACCGGTAGAAGTAACGGTAACACTTCCGTCTGCACCTCCCGAACAACTAACATCGGTCTGGCTTAAAACACTTGCTGTAAGTGTGTATGCGCTGCCCACCGTTGCGCTGGCAGAAGCGGTGCAACCGTTTACATCGGCCACCAGAATGCTGTAGGTACCTGAACTCACATTGGTAAAAATGGCGTTAGGAAAGAACGGTCCGTTGTTTAATGAATACGTGTAAGGGGAAGTTCCGCCAATGGCATTTACCTGAATGCTTCCGTTAGTAGTGGTAGCACAACTGGCACTGGTTACAATAGTAGTAGCCAATACCACAGCCGGTTGAGAAATAATCACCGGGTTACCGAGGAACGGATACGAACAGTTGTTAGCGTCTTTTACTACTATATCATAACTGCCCGCTGCGAGGTTGGCAAAAATAGAGCTCGGCTGGAAAGTTGTTCCGTTGTTCACGGAATAAGTAAGGTTACCTGAACCGCCACCTGCAAAAATATCTATACGGCCGGTGCTGCTTCCATTGCAACTGGCATCTACTTTATTTACAAAAATGCTGATAGCGTTAGGCTGTGTAAGAATTACCGAATTGCCGGAATAGATAACCGTACATCCGCTACCATCTTTTACCCATATATTATAGAAGCCCGCTGCTAAGTTGTTGAACACATTCGATGTCTGCCAGGTGGCTCCTGCATTGCTAGAATACTGCAAGGCACCGTTGCCTCCGTTGGCGGTTACGGTTATAGTTCCGTTGGTGGCCCCATAACAGGATGGACTCACCGCTGATACGCTTACTATGTTGGGTTGCCCTACTGTGACCGTATAGGTCCGGTAGCTCAAACTCTCGCAGGCACCGTTAGCGGTATGCACTCTAAAGGTGGTGGTGGTGCCCACAAAAGGAGTAATCTGCGAACCGGTTCCCACCAATACGTTGGTAGCATTGTTATACCAATGATAATCTCCTCCGAAAACCGCGCCTCCGGTTTGCATGGTTACCAAGCCCGGCTGACAGAGTACATTCGCAGTAGAAACAACCGGGTCAGGGATAGGCGGAGTCCAGGTGGCAAGCACTTCGGCTCCTAAATCATCGCTGCCGCAGGAATTGCCGAAAAAATCGCCCACCCAGGCATTGCCGGCTGTTGGCGGTGAAAACAAATTTAAACAGGGAGCTAACACCCGGTAGTTAATGCTGTTGCTTAAAGTATAGGGCCCGCAATGCTGATCTTCAGAAGAACAACCGCAGAGGATATTGGTACTGCATCCGCAACCTCCATCGTAATTATAACTGCTGCACTGGTCGCAGGCCCAGGTAAAAGTACCGGTAGAACGGAAACAATCAAAACAGTCATCTTCCCAACCTTCACCCTGAAGTTGCAGATACTGTGGAACTGCCTGCGGTGTAATTCCCGGGGTTCCATAAGTAAAGTTCAACAGATTTACATCCTGGCCTAATACCCAGCCGTAGCCGCCAGAACTTGTTCCAATAGTAGTGCCTCCTACAAACCCCTGTCCATCTAAGTTGGCGTTGTCTGCTCCCCACCAGCGGAAACGGAATTCGTTGTCGTTCAACTCTCCGAGAATCGGGTCGTCATCGCTCTCAATCCATGAATAACCCACTGCCATTCTGATGTTCATGGCGCCATCGTTATAGGTTTGCGCTTTGATTTGAGCACAGGCAAAAAGCAAACAGATGCTTAGAGTTGCTAAAACTTTATTTAAGGTCGAAATCAATTTCATAAGACTTACAATTTATTGTTCAGAAGATTTATACTGGGTTGTCTGAATTTCTAGTGAGGGTTTGTCAGATTCGGATAAGTTCCCGCTTTCTTTTCCTTCAATATCTTGCTCATGTGGTCGCGGTACTCCTGCTGGTTAAATGATTCCGGGAACTTGTAATCTTTTCCATACAGCCTGTCGAACTCCTGCGGTTTGAAAACAAAATACCAGTTGCGCAGTTTCATCTGGTAGTGGTAATCATCGGCAATGGCGTTTCCGGTATTCGGTTTGGTTGGTTTTTCCAATTCAATGTCCTGACCGATAAACTTCGGCAGATAAGGAAATTTGTAATAGCCCGTGTAGTAAGGATTGAGGGCGGTAAGTTCAGGCGCATTTAAAAAGTGCTCATACTCTTCGGTGTAAAGGCGCTGCCAGGCACCAATCTTTGCTTCGTAATCTGCCAACTCTTTATTGGCATCCTTCTTTAAATCAGGAAGCGGAAAGTGAGGAAACAACTGATTCCTTTTAGCCTCTGAAATGCCCGATGCTTTATACCACTGATAGAGGGAATGAGGAAACTCTTTTTTCGGTTCAGGAATCACGAGGCCTAAGGTACTCCAGGCAATATTCAGGTTCATTACAGCCGGCAGGTGGCAGAAACTGTTCCATTCTGTTCCGTGGGCTTTAATAAAGGAATTAATATCCTCTGTTTTGTAGTCCTTGTTCTTTACCACCTGATACAAATGTGGGAAGTCTTTTTTCAGATTTTCCTTGTTCAGGTTGGCCGTAACAAAAACCTGCTCGAAAGGCGTGTTGTTTTGTTGTGCAGAGACAGATTGGCTGGCGATGAATACAAAAAAAGACAGACAGAAAAGCCATCCTCTTTTCAGGAAGTAAAATTGAACCATGTGAGTAGTTTTAAAAAATAATATCAGCGTAAAATGCTTAGCAAAGAAATTCAATTTTTTTAAAGCGCATACAATTCCTTTCGTATGAGTGTTATCAGTTAAAATCAAGTGTATTTAGGCCTTGCCTTAAGCCCACTCCAATACCCGGAACTGTGGAGCAGATGAGCCTCCTTTTTTCTTTCAACAGCTACCAATTTTTGGGGATAAAATAAGCCGTAAAAAGCACTGTCGGGCAGGCAATTTTGTTAGATTCGCGCTCGCCACTGCCGAAGCTATTTTGCGTAGGCCGGACGACAATTTTTTAAACCGAAAACATGAGCGAAGGAACAGCCGAAATTATTATGGAAGAAACGAAAAAGAAACAGGAATATTCAGCCAGTAGTATACAGGTATTAGAAGGTTTGGAAGCAGTTCGTAAACGCCCCGCCATGTATATTGGCGACACAGGCGTGAAGGGTCTGCACCACCTGGTTTATGAGGTAGTAGATAACTCGATTGATGAGGCGCTTGCCGGTCATTGCAAAAACATTTTTGTAACCATCCACGAAAACAATTCTATTTCGGTAAAAGATGATGGTCGCGGTATACCGGTGGACATTCACGAAAAGGAAGGCGTAAGCGCCCTGCAGGTGGTTATGACCGTGCTACATGCCGGTGGTAAATTCGATAAAGATTCGTATAAAGTTTCGGGCGGTTTGCACGGGGTGGGTGTAAGTTGCGTAAACGCACTTTCTTCGCTTTTAACGGCCGAAGTTCACCGCAATGGTAAAGTTTACCAGCAGCAATATTCAGAAGGCAAGCCTTTGGCTCCGGTTAAGGAAATAGGTACTACCGACACCCGCGGAACCACCGTTACCTTTCAGCCCGATGCCACTATTTTTACTTCTACCGTTTATAGTTACGATACGCTTTCTGCACGTTTGCGTGAGCTCGCTTACCTGAATAAAGGAATCCACCTGAACATTGTAGATGAGCGAGAAAAAGACGAAGCCGGAAATTTCACTCATCAGCACTTTTACAGCGAAGGCGGTTTGATTGAGTTTGTAAAGTATTTGGACAGCACCCGCGAGCCGCTGATTCCAACCCCTATTTGGGTAGAAGGAACCCGCGAAAACATTGCGGTGGAGGTGGCTTTACAATACAACACCACTTATGGCGAAAACGTACATAGCTACGTCAACAACATCAACACTATTGAAGGCGGAACACACGTGGCGGGTTTCAGACGTGCGCTGACCAGAACTTTTAAATCGTTTGGCGAAAAGAATAAGCTGTTCGAAAAACTGAAGGTAGAGATTGTGGGCGATGACTTCCGCGAAGGTCTCACCGCCATTGTTTCGGTTAAAGTTCCCGAGCCGCAATTCGAAGGACAAACCAAAACCAAGCTTGGCAACAACGAAGTAGCCGGAGCCGTGGAACAGATCTTTGGTGAGGTGCTGGAGCATTATCTGGAAGAGAATCCTAAACAGGCAAAAATAATTTTCGATAAAGTAGTACTGGCCGCTACCGCACGTTTTGCCGCCCGCAAGGCGCGCGAAATGGTGCAGCGCAAAGGTGCCTTGAGCGGAGGTGGACTTCCGGGTAAGTTGGCAGATTGCGCCAGCAAGAACCGCGATGAAAGCGAAATATTCCTTGTCGAAGGAGATTCAGCGGGTGGAACGGCTAAGCAGGGCCGCGAAAGACACTTTCAGGCAATTCTGCCTTTAAGAGGTAAAATCCTGAACGTGGAAAAAGCCATGGAGCATAAGATTTACGACAACGAGGAAATCGGTAACATGTTTACTGCTCTCGGGGTTAAAATAGGAACCGTGGAAGATTCGAAGGCGCTTGACACCAGCAAACTCCGTTACGGTAAAATTGTAATTATGTGTGATGCCGATGTGGACGGCTCGCACATCACTACGCTTATTCTTACTTTCTTCTTCCGCTACATGAAGAGCCTGGTAGAAAACGGTCATATATATATAGCCTCGCCACCGCTTTATTTGGTAAAGAAAGGCAAGGAGCAGATTTACTGCTGGAACGATATTCAGCGCGATGCCGCTACTAAAGATTTGGCCAAAGGCGGAAGCGAAGCCAGCGTTCATGTGCAGCGTTATAAAGGTCTTGGAGAAATGAATGCCGAGCAGCTTTGGGAAACCACCATGAACCCGGCAACAAGAACGCTTCGTCAGGTAACTATCGAAAGCGCAGCCGAAGCCGACTATATTTTCAGTATGCTCATGGGCGATGAAGTGCCACCGCGCAGAGAGTTTATAGAAAGCCACGCCAAGTTTGCAAGAATAGACGCATAAACTCCTACCCTCACTTAGAGGGGAATTGATAAGCAAAATACAAAAGCCCCCCTGCAAATCGGGGGGCTTTTGTATTTCAATAACCCTGTTTTTGCTTGAAAGGGCAAAAGAATACACAGAATTGCAAATAAGCTATATCGGAAAGCATTCCCCTTATACCAAATCGGGAAAAGGCTGCATCCGAAGATTTATTTCTCGTCTTCCACGCTCCCTTTCTTCCAGTACTTGCGCTCTTCTTTCGGCTTGCCTTTGTAGCTGAGCGGGAAACTTCTTGAAATAGTAAAGCCCAAACGGAAAGCCCCCTGCGCCCAGTTGGCGGTATTGAAAGGAAGGAAATCGTTTTCCAACATACCTCTCGAATTGGTAAAGTTGACGTGGAAGATGTGCCCTCCGGTTTCGGCTTCGAAACCGATGTGTAGGTTGGGGTAGTAAGCCGCATCCTTCATGCCGCGCACCATCGGAAAGTATTCTCTGCCGCCAACACCCGGTTTAACAATGGGCAGAAAATATTCGAAGATAATGCCGTAGCGCTTGGCAAATTTGGTGCGTGCCGAAAGCCCGAGAAAGAAGATTCCGTTTTTATCGTTGTAAGGCACATTGTTGCGCCAAACAAAAGTGGGCGATAGCTGAATCGAAAGCCAGTCGGTAGCTTTTACCGCCAGCAAGGCCTGCAGGGTATAACTTAACCGGTGCGAAAACCCAACGTAGTTTTTGGGAAAGTAATTGATAAATGTAGCATCCGGTGCCGATTTCATACTGCTGATGGTAGTATTGCCAAACAAGGTAATGGTTATCGGGTATTTAAAGTCTTTGGTTTGCTTCAGCACCCGGTACTTCAAATTCACATTCCACAATTCGCGCAAAGGCCCTGCCCCTTTCATTCGCCCTATGCCTACCGTTAAGTCGTTGGTAATTCCGTATTCAAAAATAAAAGCAATGTCGGCCGCCTGGTCAAAACCAAACATGGAGTGAATATGGTCGTTGCTGGTGGCTGCCATATCGCCAAACCGGTGGCTTACTCTGAAATCAAGTTGATTCTTCTTTACGGTTTCAATCGAATGCCCATTGATGACGCGGGTGGTTTTAAAGGTAAACGCCACATATTCTTTTTGGGGTTTTTGCTCTTTGGTCAGGTCATCTAAAATATCTACCTGCGAAGAAGCAAACAGGGTAAGCAATAACAGAAGTGAAGTAAAGCTGAATTTCATTGGTTCAATTTTATAGGTTCAAAAATATCAGGTTTGGTCAGGCAAAAAACAAAAGAAGAGCGATGATAATAAACCGCTCTTCTTTAGGTGAAGTATGATTGATACAATCTTTACTTCTTCTCGTATTTTTCCAGGGCAAAGTCCGCATCCACTTTTACTACTTCGGCAATATTCATCACTACCGCTTTCGGAACTTTGATTCCGTGGTCAACCAGTTTTACATCAAACGCAGCCGTTGCCTGTGAGGGCACTCCGTTCTTGATGGTTAGTTTCCCTTTTATCTCTCGCTCCTTTTTTACTCCGTGCATTTCCAGTGTTCCTTTCAGGGTTATATCATACACGCCATCTTTGGCAAGGTCAATATCTTCTGCAATAGCCATATCCAAAACCGATGAAGGAAACTTGTCGCTTTCCATGTAGTTTTCGTTGAAGTGCTCCTGCATAAGTTTGTCCTTAAACACAAACGATGTTTGCTGAACTTTTGCATACACTTTTTTTGTTTGTGTGTTCACCACACATACAGCCACGTTCGATGTGGCTTCAATATCTTCTAATGGGCTGGAAGAAAAAAAATGAATTTTGCCTTTAGTGCAGGCGTAAGTATTGGCGTATTTATCCTGTGCCGAAAGCTGAATGGTGAAGGCGATAAACAAGAAAGAAAGCGTGGCTTTCATCTGTATATAATTTGATTTTACAACACCGGCTTATTCGGTATACCCGTTCTCAGCCCAGCATTGTACAAACCTAATCAAACTGTCTGCCAGTTTAGGAGCCGCCTGCGGCATGGGCAGGCATCCGCCCTGCTGTGTCATGGTACAAAGAGCATCTTTATTTTGAAAAGCGGCTTTGGTCGGACCATAAGAATCAAGTATTACATTTCCCGAAGCACTTCCCGCATCATGACATCCCCCCATTGCGCAACTGTTATCCATAATCTCTTTAACGCGCAGGTTATATGTATTGGTGCCGGCCGAAATACCCATACAGAGAGGTCGTTGTGCCTGGTCTTTAGTGCAAGAACTATATAAACTAACTGTAACAAAAACAACCGCTATCCAGCCAAGTCTGCTCATTTATTGTTTCACAATTTTGCGTGTCACAGAGGCCTCTCCTACGTTCAGTTTTACCAAATAAATACCGGCAACTAAATCGCTGGCATCAAACTGCTGATTGAAACTGCCTTCGCCTCTTTTCTCATTTATTAACTGTTTTACCACTTTGCCATCGAGCGAATATAGATGAGAGGAAACATGGTTAGCTTCTTTCAGATTAAATGAAATACCAAATTCATTGCTGATTGGGTTCGGGAAAATGTTTAAGTCGGCAACTTTTGAAGAAATATCTTCGACACCTGATGGGCTCGACTCAATTGTAACCGAGCCTTTGAAGATTGCATCTCCGGTTGAAAGATCGTCATTATTAGCTGTGTTATACGTGTAATAAAAAGTAACCGTTCCTCCCGATGCCGGTGCATTCCATTTATAAACCCAGCTTTTGGTAGAACTTGCATTCAAATGTCCTACATACTGGCGGGTTGATGCTGTATTAATCTTTGTAGTAGCGGCATTGGTTACAGAAAAAGAACCCGCCATGGCATCGCTGGCATTCAAAGCTACCATCTGAAAACCATAACGACCGGTAAAGGCGTTAATCAAAAAGCCGATGTTGTAAGTAGTACCAGGCGTATAGGTAAAGCTGTTATTCAAAGGTGTGGCAGGATTACCCGTTCCTATAGTTAAGGTAAGGTCATTAGAACCGTGTGTTTGTGCTGAACCATTATGGCAACCGCTTTGTGAGCACGTTCCGGTATTAACCGGGTCGCCCGAACTGCCTGCAGGTGGCGAAGTAATTTTCGAATTTACAGTGGTAAAATTGAGTGTTGCAAAAACCGCAACTAAGAAAATACTAAACAGTAAATATTTTTTGTTCATGTTGTTGATTTATAAAGTGTCCAAAGAAAATAAAATTCAATTGTCGCAACAATGTTTTTATACAAAAGGGAACAGATTTACAAAGGATTAGGGTTTCAACACCTGTTGCGTGGCTTTTTTTGAAAGCGACCTGCGCACAATTTTCGTAATTATCCCCTGTTCATTTATCACAAAAGTTTCTCTGTGTAAGCCATCATAGGTTCTTCCGTAAAGTGTTTTCGGCCCCCAAACACCATACGCCTTTATTACTTTCATTTCCTCATCTGCTACTAAAGTGAAAGGCAGTTTATACTTCATTTCAAACTCCTTATGGCTTTCAATGCCCTGCGGACTTACGCCTACAATCTCATAGCCTTTCTTTTTAAGAAGCGAAAAGTTATCGCGGTAGTTGCATGCCTGTGCGGTGCAAACCGGTGTATCATCTTCGGGGTAGAAATAGAGAACTACTTTCCTTCCTTTAAAATCTTTCAGTGAAACCGTTTTGCCGTTCTGGTCTTTGGCTTTAAAATCGGGGGCTTTGTCGCCTTCTTGCAGAGTTGTCATTTTTGATAAAAATTAAATCACATGGCGAACTTAATGGAATATTCCGCCCGGTTCTTCCTTTCATCCGTAACCACTACTTTAAAGGTGTGCTCGCCTACAGAGAGAGTCTGGTCAAGAACATGAAACAGAGTGGCTGATTTGGCATCGTACTCTGTTGCCGTCCATTTATCGTCCAGGTAAGTATCAAAATCAACAATGCCGCTGAGGTTGTCCGTGATTTTGAAGAGCAGCTTTTTATAACTGCGCATGTTTCTTCCGGCAATTACGTTCAACGGTTTTATCTGGGGCGCAGTAGTATCTATGCGCACATAGTAAGTTCCGAACTCACGCGCTTTCGTATTAATAAAACCATTTTCGAATTTTCCTCCCCGCGAAGTAGTGGCACCAATACCATCTTTATAAATCACAATTGCCTTATCGGCAATTGCCGGATTGAGGTTTTCGGTTTTAACCGATAACTCAAACCAGTCTGCCACCTGTGTGTTGCTGTTATCCAGTTCATGAACTTTTGAAAACACATTCGCATCGGTAGAGAGGGCAGAGGAATAATTGAAGAACACGTTATCGAACAAACAGCCCTCAGGTATTTTGATTTTTATATCGCTGTTCGAAAACTCGTTGGCGTGGTCGTAATCAAAGCGGGTGATATATTTCAGTTCTTTCGGCTTAAACAAAGAAGAGGCTTTGTCCTGCTGCAGTTTGAATTTAACCAACGAAACGTTGCCCGAAAAATCGCTTACTTCTATGTGTATGTCGTGGGGCTTTTCGTCACTCAAATCAATTACCCCGCTGTTTGCCAGCGTGCAATACACCGGGCAATGATTGCCCGGCTCTACAAAGCACTTATGAAAAGTGCGGTGCGCTTCGTGAACAAAAATCGGATAGTCGGTGTGGCTGAGCACTCCGCGCCTGTCGGTAAACGAAATCCTGTCCATCTGGTATTCATAAATCATTTTATCGCCATCAAAAACGGTGATGTTATAAATGCCGATGTGCGCTTCGGAAAGATTGAGCACATCCCACGTATTGATGGAAACACCCACCTGCGCGGCATTTAATTTTACAATGCCACCGGTTACTTCATACACACCCGACTTACCCAAAACTTTTGTGCGGTAACCATCTGCCCTGTTTTTTAAATCGTCAAGCGGATAAAATTTCAGATAGCTGACAACCGGTTTCAAATCATCTTTCAGTTTATAGCCGAACAGCATCGGGTTATAAACCCGCTCTGTGGTATCGCGTATTTCGAAGTGCAGATGCGGGCCACCGCTGCCACCGGTGTTGCCGCTGAGGGCAATCGTATCTCCTTTCTTTAGCGGTATTTCACCGGACTGCAGATAAAAATCTACGGCAAAACTTTCTTTAGCGTATTGCTCTTTGCGCAAACGCTCCGTTATTTGTTTATTGAACCTTTGCAGGTGACCGTAAACAGTTACATACCCGTTCGGATGGGTAATGTAAAGTGCATTGCCGTAACCGGCACCGTTTACATTAATGCGCGAAATGTATCCTTCAGCAGCCGCAAAAACCGCATGGCCTTCTTCCTGATTGGTGCGAAAATCCAAACCGGTGTGAAAGTGCAGCCTGCGCGGCTCACCGAAATTGCCAACTATGGTTGGCGGAGCAATATCCAGCACCCTTCCAAAGTATTTTTCATCCGCTAATTGCTTTGGTGAAATGAGCGTGTCCGGTAGCGGTGCAATTGCCGGTGAAAGTACGGGCAAATTTCTGCCCGTGTTGAAAGAGGTATTCAACAAAACTATTAGTGGCAATAAGAAAATTGCTGCAATTGCTTTCATCAGTTTCTATCCGTGTAAATCCGCCAAATCGGTGTCATCCGCGTGCCGATGCCTTTGGTTATAATCGCATATTCGGCTTCAGGTCTTTTTTCTTGTAGAAAGCATTAATCACTTTCACTACATGCTTAGGGTCATCGGTAACATCAAACAGTTTCAAATCTTCTTTGTTGATGTTGTGCTCTTCGTTCAGCATGGTTTTTTCAATCCAGCCCATTAAACCGCTCCAATAATCTTTACCCATAAATATCAGTGGCACTTTATCAATCTTCTTGGTTTGAATAAGCGTGAGTGTTTCAAACACTTCATCAATAGTGCCAAAACCACCGGGCATAAACACAAAGGCCTGCGCATAACGGATGAACATAACCTTGCGGGCAAAAAAGTATTTAAAAATTAAAAGTTTGTCGGCATCAATATGTGCGTTCCAGTCCTGCTCAAAATCAAGTTCAATATGCAGGCCCACAGAACTTCCCTTACCCTGCTTTGCGCCTTTGTTGCCCGCTTCCATAATACCCGGGCCGCCACCGGTGATAATTCCGAACCCCTCTTTCGCCAGCAACTCGGCAGTTTTTACTGCCATACCGTAATACCGGTTATCGGGTTTGGTGCGCGCGCTGCCGAAAATGGAAATGCAGGGACCGAAGCGTTCCATCTTTTCGAAACCATCTACAAACTCGCTCATTATTTTGAACATCCGCCAGCTCGAATCTGCCTTTAGCTCTGCCCAGTTTTTCTTTTTCATGTTTTTGATTTTAATGCGAATACAATGGAACGCTGATTTTAATTATTGTCATGATAAGAATGATTTTATATCACTGCATTTAATAATGATAATCATAACAATCAGCGTTCTATTCCTTTTATTGAAATTATAAATAGACCTACAAATGTTATCAATCCATTCACCGCCAATAACTCAAAACCGAACTGATAGCCTCCAAACCACGCCACACTGTTTTGCGCCAGCACCCAGCAGATAACCGGTGACAGAACGCAGATGAACGGAACAATATTTTCCTTCACCTTCCGGTTAGTTAAAATACCGAAAGCAAACAAGCCCAGCAGCGGCCCGTAGGTATAACCCGCCACTTTTAAAATGGTCGAGATAACACTGGCTTCAATTACCTGCTGATAAACCAGTATCAACACCAGAAACAAAACCGTAATACTGATGTGAACCCCTCTGCGTACTTTTGTTTTCTTTTCCTCGCTCCAGTCGCTGCGGTCTTTCATGCCCAGTATATCTATGCAGATAGAAGAAGTAAGGGCTGTGAGCGCACCATCGGCACTAGGGAAAAGCGCGCTGACCAAACCCAGAATAAAAATTAAACCCGCCACCGGTGGCAGATAATTGAGGGCAACCAGCGAAAACGTTTCATCCGTCTTCACCGGAAAGGCAATTCCCTTTGCCTCCATATAAATATAAAGCGCGCCTCCGAGTATCAGGAAGAGCATATTCACCGCTACCAGTATCACCGAAAACAGCAGCATGTTCTTTTGCGAGTCGCCAATATTCTTTACCGAAATATTTTTCTGCATCATCTCCTGGTCCAGGCCCGTCATGGTGATGGTAACGAATGCACCACCGAGAATCTGCTTAATAAAAAAGTTCCCCGCCTTCCAGTCACCGGTCTGAAAAATAGTGGTGTAGCCCTTCGCACTAATCGTTCCCCATAAATCGCTGAACGAAAAATCGAGACCGGTGCAGATAAGTCCGATGGTAATAAGCAGCGCCAGTATCATACCGGTGGTTTGCAGGGTATCGGTCCACACAATGGTTTTCACCCCACCGTTAAAGGTGTAAAGCAAAATCATCAGCAATATCACAAACACCGTAACCACAAACGGAACACCGAGCGCATCTAACAAAAAATGCTGCAGCACTATCAGCACTAAATAAATGCGGATGCTGGCGCCCAGCGTGCGCGACAAAAGAAAAAACCCTGCACCGGTCTTGTAACTGGTGTTCCCGAACCGGCTTTGCAGGTAGCTGTAAATAGACGTAAGGTTAAGCCGGTAGTAAAGCGGCAGCAGCACAAACGCCACCACCATATAGCCGATAAAATAACCGATAACCACCTGCATGTAGGCAAAGCCCTTGGCATTTACCTCACCGGGCACACTCATAAACGTAACCCCGCTCAGCGAAGTGCCTATCATGCCGTAAGCCACCAGCAGCCAGTTGCTTTTTTTCTGCCCTATAAAAAAGGTTTCGTTGTTGGCGCCCCGGCTCGTATAAAACGCAATACCCAGCAGCACCAGAAAATAAAGCAACACCACAAAAAGTATAAACGCACTCGACATTGCCACAAAGAAAAATGAAACCCCCTGTGCTCTGCCCTCACTTATACATAAACAAATGTGGGCTTGGGGGGTTTAGTGGGCAGGGAAAAATTATGATGCTTGCCTGCCGTAGCTTCAGCGTAGGCAGGGCGCGTCCCTCGCCCGTAAGTGTTCGTGTGTCACCCTGAGAGGAGTCGAAGGGCTCGGGTCGGGCTTTACGCTGCAATTCCCGCACCCACCCGCGCAAATGCTAACCGGTGCGGGAGATTTCCGTTCAATCCTTAACCCGAACAACCAACCCGCTCGGTTTAATTACCACCCCGCCTTCGGCACCCCTCCTGAAACAGGAGGGGAAACCTTCACGCTAAACCTGTATTTCTGTATTTAAATTCCCCTCCTTTTTTAGGAGGGGCAAGCGTTGCCTATTGTGTAGCGGGGTGGTAATCCCTCGCGCAAACAGCCGCCCTTCACTCACCGGTTAGTCTTTTGTATTTGTATTCGCTCCATCGGAGCATTCTGTTTGTAGAAATTTTAAAGATTTTTTATACCCTCCATAAACTCCAGCACTAATTTTTTTATAACAAGATTTAAATTATTGTGCGATTTATAGTGGAATCCTGCACCCAATTCGCCTCCAATGACTTCTTGTTTTATTTTTTTAAGAATAACCTTCCACCTCACAAAGTTATTCGCACAAAAAACATTTAGTTCTTTCTCATCAATTTGGTTAGCAAATTCGTAGTAGCCTTTCATGTTTTCAATAAAAGACTTAGTTGGCGTTTCAGTAACATTAAATTTTAGAACCACATCATTTTCAAACAAAAACAATACTTCATCACCTTTGACTATTGGGATTTCTTTTTTCTTAATGGCAAATAAAATTTTACTGATTCCTTTGTCGTTTACAAAAGTAAAATCCAGATCCCTTGTACCATCAAGATTGCATGTTCTGATAAATCCCCGAGGAAGACCTGCAACGATTCTCCACATCAAACTTTTTTTCTTATCAAAAACGTCTTCTTCAATCAGAGATTCATTGAAATATTTTGAGGCAATACGTGCTGAATCTGATGAATTGATAGTGAAGAGATGTTGTCCATCTTCGAGAAATGAATCCGCAAAAGATACTTCTGCCTTTTCCAAATATCCTCCAACGTCAGTTTTGATTTTATAAACCGGACCGTCACTATATGATTTGGTGCTGGTTAATTCTATTATTTCATCATCAACTTGCAAATAATCACCCGAATCCTTCAACCACTTTTTAATTTTTAAAATAGACTCACTGCCCGATGTACCTAGATGAAAACGCGCTTTGTTATAGTAGTATTTGTATGGTAGTCCATCGGTTATTCGGGATAATTTATGTACGGCATTAGGAACAATTTTAAAAATGACATCTCCAACATTAATTAATTCAGCAGGTTCTTTTATAATTTCAAGAACACCTGAATTGGCCGCTATAATATTTGAAGACCTTTCATACATACCTAAAGACATCATTTCCCCGATTCGAAAGTTCAATATCTCATCATTTACTTCAAGTGTTTCACCATTATTTCGCAAATATCTGTTTGTATATACTTTACAATTTCTTCGGGACAATGGGATGTATTTATTTGATAAGACAAAATGATACACACCTGTTTCGTCAATGAAAGATAAATCTGGTGAATCATCAGAACTGTTTTGAGGTTCAGGATTCTTTTCACTTGGGAAATTACTCACACGTTGAAGTTTAAAACAGGGTTGCCAAATGTATGTTCTTTTTGTGCCCTTGTTGGTGTTTTAGTATCGGCTTTGCGATGCGTCACCAACAACTATTCTTACCAAATCTAAACTTCCTTTCCTATTTAAGGCAACTCCACTTTTTCAGCCTACGAAACTTCGGTAGCCTTGCCTGCCGAAGTGCTTTGACGTAGGCAGGCTGCGTTGGTGCGTAGCACAGTCAGAAGTTTTTGCACTCACTCCGGCCTTGTGAATTTTGGCGTTAAAAAAACTTACGTAACGGAGCGTTAAAAACTAAAAGCTGTTTGAGCGCAACACACACAAACCGGTTAAGACAAAACCTCATGCGCGAGTTCTTTTAGTTTAGCGTAGTGCAGTAAGTTTTTAGCCAAAAGTCACACAGCCTTGAACTTTTGGTTCTTTTGGTTCAAGCCAAAAGAACTTTACAATTCGAGCCAAGCCTGTCCGCTCACGCGGAGCGATTGAGCGGACGATTTTTTTGGTTCCTTTTTTCTATAATACTTCGGACAAATCAAGATGCATTTTTAAG
>CAZBPG010000084.1:0-17500 GCA_964493695.1 uncultured Chitinophaga sp.
GTCCTCACAGACCGAAACAATATTGCGGTTGTGGGGCACCAACCGCTAAGGAAATTTATTGAATGCTTCGCTATGCTATTAACGCACGAGCGGACGCTCGCGAGTGGGGAATGCTATTTAGAAGAGGCGGAAGAAAGAGAGGAAATAAACTTTGGCAAACTTGGGTAATCACTTGCTGGAACTGCAACTTTCGCTGATTTATTGCACACAAATAGCACATTTGATTTCTTTAAATGTGCTTTTATAAACTTTTCGGTGTCTCCGTCTTGAGCGTTCACTATATTGTAGTGGCATGGGTCTCCATTACTATCATCTAAGTTAAATTGAATTTTTTCAAAGCCCACAAATGAACACAAATCGGTTTCTTGAATTAGAGTGAAAATAATCGGTGAGCCAGTAACACTTGCGGAATAGTGTTTCTCTATATGCTTACAAACACATATTGACTTTTCTTCTGCGCACTCACACTTGATGACGGATATGCCGCCCCTGTGATTTCGGAAGGAATCGCTTTGAAAGCGCTGTTTTTTTTCGGAGTATCTCCAGATTGGTAGTAACCTGACGTAAGGCATTTGGTTTTTGTTTCTATTAAAGCACGTTCTACATCTGCAAAAATTACATTTTTTTCGTCTTTAATAATTTCATAATCCGCACCTATTCCCATTTCTTCTCTCAAATCCAATGTTCCATCCGGATTTACATAAACATCCAAGAAAAAAATTCCCGGAGACAATGAAAAAACAAGACATATACCACCATTGGTTGTAGGATGTGATTCCACTTCTAGACCATAGGAAAAACCAACATTGCAAGTTTGCATTGCAATAGAAATAGTGGTTATTCCTATTTCTTCGCCCTGTCCAAAATCCCAACCGCTGACAAATTTTTTGTAATTGGCAAGGGTGTCATAAATTTTTGCCCCCTTCTTTTTTGTTCCGTTGTCTTGAAATAAACTACCGTATGTGGCTGATACACTCATTGCTGTGTGTTCTTGTTGATGGTGTTTGCAATTTCCTCTGAAGAATGAATCTCAAATTCAGCAGTTTTTTCAAAACGCGTAATTAAATCATCCAACATTACTTTTAGACTTTTTGCAGATGAAAAAGACATATTTAGTAGGAATGAGGGATTCCCATTTACTTGTCCAATTATATACATATCAGACGCACTATAGCCCGTAGCAAATCCGTTTGCATAAAGTTTGGGCAATTCTGGTGTTGAGGGATTGATATAGTTTGGGTCACCGGGAACGGTAGTTTTCATGGAATATCTTTTTGTATCAATAACAAAACTAAATCAAAACTAACAAACGGGATTGTATTTAAAAATTATTAGCAAAACCCGACTTAAATTCAAATCAACACAAGTAAAAAAATAGTATGAAAAACTAAACTTCCCTTATCGGTCTGTGTCCTCACAGACCGAAACAATATTGCGGTTGTGGGGCACCAACCGCTAAGGAAATCCTCCCCTAAAGGGGAGGACTTTAACAGCCAAACAAAAGCCCCCCGGTTAAACCGGGGGGCTTTCGTTGTTTCCGGTTAACCGGTTTAGCTTATTTCAATTACCTGCACGGTTACCACGGCTGCAGTAGGGTTATGCAGGTTCAGGAAAGTATGCCCGGCATCATAGCCGAGTTCATCGGCACTTACTACCATACTGTCGCCTGCATTTACCGCCATACCACGTGGTGGGTCACCCGGGTCGGCACTGTTAGTATCGGCAAAGTAAGCAATTACCACACCGGCACCATCCGCACTCTCTACTACTATCCTGAATTTTTTGCCACCGGTTACGGTTATGCCCTCCAGCGGAACATTTACTGTGGTGTTGCCACCGGTTACGGTTACTTCTTCAATCAGCTCTTCGGTTATTAAATCGTAGAGCAACGGAAAATCAATGTAGTCGCCTATTATTTGCAGGTTGGTATAAAACACCTGCAGCAAACCGCCATATACTATACCTAAGTAGGCGTTCATAGTAGTTATGCGCTGGGCTTCGCGCTGGGTGCGCAGCTCCCCTAAGTTACCTTCTTTGCCTTGTTGTAAAGTTCGTGCGGTATCGCACAGTGTATAAAAAGCAGCTACATCGCCCTGCACCGGTGCAAGCATGGGGTGAGTGGGCAGATACTCCGCCAGTTTATCGCGCAGTACGCGTATTGCCCCAAGACGCTGCTCGTACGTACCGGTTTGAAACGGCCCCCGTTTGTCCGGGAAAATATCTATTTCTTCCGATGAGTCTTCGATGAACACCGCGCGCACCTGGCTTTCCCATTGCCGGAGTTTATCGCCTATACCATCCATCAGGTTTTCGAAGGTGTTGGTTTTGCTTTTGTAAGTACCTTCCAGCATACCCACCGCATCGTTCAGGGCGATGTAAGCATCGAAAAATGGAAGAAAGGCTGTGTAAATAACCAGCAACAGAGGGTTAGTGCTGGTTTGCAGTTTTTGTTTACTGTCGGTAATTAAACTTACCGCTTTTTTGTGCGTGTTGCGCGTTTGAATTTCAAACGAGTTTTGCAGCATTCTGAATATGCGTAACATGGTTTTAAAATTTAACGGTTATAAAAAATGGTTTACAAACTGATAACGCAAAGGCATATTATTTTAGTATGTAACCGGTTCTAAAAAAAAGTTAAGGAGTTTACCGCATCGGTTACCTGCCGGACGAATGTCGAGAGGGTTTGTGGTAGCCACAGAGGCAATAGACGAATGTCGAGAGGGCTTGTGGAAGCCACAGAAGCAATAGACGAATGTCGAGAGGGTCTGTGGAAGCCACAGAGGCAATAGACGAATGTCGAGAGGGTCTGTGGAAGCCACAGAGGCAATGGACGAATGTCGAGAGGGGTTGTGGAAGCCATAGAGGCAATAGACGAATGTCGAGAGGCTCTGTGGAAGCCATAGAGGCAATAGACGAATGTCGAGACGGGTTGTGGAAGCCACAGAGGCAATGGACGAATGTTGAAGCGAGTAAAGACTTGCCAAGTTTTGAAAACTTGGCAAGTCTTTACTCGCTGTAGAAGTTACAGAAGGATGGAAAAGAGGGATGGGCTTAAAGGAAAAGAAGATAAATGTTTACAGTTTCATACTCATTTTTTACGGCAAACTTACGTTGCCGCTACGCAATGTATCCTCATGGTATATCTTTGCGCACAATTCTTATTTTCGATAAATAAAACCTATGATAAATATGCAAAGCCTTAAACAAAACCGAATTGGTACAATGGTATTGTTTTTATTGTTTACCGGTTCACTATCGGGGCAGGCGTGGAGACACTGTTCGCCATCCGGTGGCTTTGATGTTAACACCGTGTATATTACTGCACCGGGTCACATAATAGTTGGCGGGGGGAACCAATCGAATGACTCTATACAAATAATACTTAAAACACAGAACTATGGACTAAGCTGGGTCGAAAATGCGTATGACGGTTTGGCGCCCTGGAACAAATCAATGGCTTTTGCCGACACGCTGAATGGGGTTGGTGTCGGAGACGATGGTCGGATTATTAAATCGGATGACGGTGGTTTAAACTGGGGGTGGGTGGTATCTACTATTAACCGCGACTTTAACAAAATAGTGAACACAGATTCGCTTACTTATTATGCCGCAGGCGGAAATCAAACCGGTGACTCTGTTCAAACAGTAATTAAAACCACCGATGCGGGAGTTACCTGGCAGGTGATGCTTGACCGTTCCGGACCCTGGCTTAAAGGATTGTTTTTTATTGACAACCTAAGCGGTTTTGCCGTGGGCGATAGCGGAGTAATACTGCGCACTATTAACGGAGGGCTGAGTTGGGATAGTGTTGTTGCTCCGCTGCAGCGCGATTTTAATGCTGTTACTTTTATTAGTGCCGATACCGGATTTATTATTGGCGGAAACAGCCAACGCCAAACCGTGCTTAAAACCAATGACGGTGGAGCCAACTGGCTGATAGTTATGGATACCACCGGAGCAATGCTGAACGACATTTCGTTTGCCGATACTTTAACCGGTTATGCCGTTGGCAACAGCGCTACTGTACTAAAAACAACCGATGGCGGACTTCACTGGCTGCCCGATACGCTTACCGGCTTGATAAACTATGTAGTTACAGGTAATGAGGAGTTTCGCTCCGTAAAATTTTATGATACCAACTTTGGAATTATAGGGGGTAAGGAAGGTAAGTGTTTTATTTATACCGGGGTGTCGCCACAGGTAGTTACATTAGGTTCCGATGTAATTGATTCAACACATGCCTGGGTGTACGGCAGTATTAATCCGCGTGGTCATACATTTGAATACAACTTTTGCTATTCCACCTATCCCGATTTTTTTGCGTTCAACCAAACGGCAGTTCAACAGGTAAACGGTAACGAGTTTTTTCCGGTTACCGAAGGTTTGAGCGCGCTGGAATCCGATAGGTGGTACTATTACTTTATGCAGGCGGGCGGGCAGACAGGCGATACCCTGCGTTTTTACACCGGCAGTGCGCCTTTTGTTTTTAAAACAGATACCGCTATTGCGGTAAGCGATTCAAGTGTTAACCTGTATGGTTCAATAAATAATAGTCCCGACTCTGCATTAATTTATTTTCAATTTGGATTAACCCCCTTATTGGATAGCCAAGTTACGGCAACACCCGCCAGTATTAACGATACTTTACTTTATTCCGTTTCGGTTTTGCTGAACGGTTTGCAGCCCGGTACACCTTACTATTACCGGCTTAAAGCCGTTACCCCCTCGGGCAATTACTATGGTAATACAAAACTGTTTTTTACCGGAAAACCCTACACCGTTTTCGAAACCAAAAATGTAATTATAACTTCAGATACTACGGTTCTTTTTGAAGGGGCAATGAGGGGTTTTCAGGTGGCTGCCCGCATTTACTTTGAGTACGGCACCAGTTTGGCAATGGATTCGCAAACCAGCGTTTATAATTACACCGATAGCACACAATACAGCGTTTGGGGAGCGGCTTACGGCATACAACCGCATAGTTTATATTACTACCGGGTAAAAGCCGAAACCATGTATGGTACGTACTATGGCGATATTCTTACCTTTTATACCGGCAATGTAAATTCAGGATTCAGAACCCTCCCCGCCAGCCAGGTTAATTTGACAGGGGCGCAGTTGAACGGGCTTGCCGATAAATTATTACAGCCGGCAAATTTGAGTTTTGAGTATGGAACAAGCCTGGCCTTAGGCAATGTTGTGGCCGCCAGCCCGGCTGTTGTAAGCGATTCACTGCCCCACCCGGTTTCGGCTTTTATTAGCGGACTGTTGCCCAATACGGTTTATTTCTACCGCATAAAAGGCGCAGCAGCGGGTACTGATTTTTTCGGGCAAACCAAACAACTATACACAGCCGTTTGCGAAATACCCAATTGCGATTTTGAAATATGGGATACCCTGACTAAAGAAAAGCCGGTGGACTGGAGCGTTCAGGGCGATATTCACCGGGTGCCTTCGTACAACGGAAGCAATGCTGTCGAATTCAGAGGAGGAGGTTCGTATCATTTAGGGGTTACTATTTCGGGAATACCAACGGGAAATAACTTTGGCGGGTTTCCGGTTAATGGCCGCCCCGATAGCATTAAGTTTTATGCCCGTTACGATATTTTTCCGGGCGATACAGGGTATGCAGCAGTGTATTTTACCCTTCAGGGCAACGAAATTCACCATCAATGGTTTCCCATTACCGGAAACACCGGTGGTAATTTTACACTCACTAAGTTTAAAATTAATTTTCCGACAGCCGATGTGCCCGATACAGTAAGTGTTATTTTTATGAGCAGCAACGGTTTTGCCCCTGACCCGCCAAGTGTTTCTAACCCTAATAGTATTCTGGCTGTTGACGATGTTTCGTTTACAGGTGCAAACATAGTTGTGCCTAACGGCAACTTCGAACAGTGGGGCTACCTGTCTATTGACCGGCCACAATCCTGGCAAAATAACCCCGATAATGAATTGATAGCAACCAGCGTTTTCGACCCCATTGTTAAATCAACCGATGCCCCTTCGGGAAATTATGCATTGCGCCTCGATAACAATCCGGTTCTTTCGCGCAAACCGGGTTTTTTATGGTCGGGTGAACAAAAGCGGGCAGAATTACCCGCTATAGCCGTGGGCGCAAAACACCAAACACTTAACGGGTTTGTAAAGTACTTTCCACAAAACGGTGATTCGCTTTCAATCAGTACGTACATGTTTTTTCATGGCGTAAATATAGGCGGAGGAAAATTATTGTTAACCTCACCGGTTACATCGTACACGCCTTTTACCGTAGATATTTTCTATCTCAATCCCAACAGCACCGATGTTCCCGACAGCGCGGTTGTTTCATTTGAACTCGGTGCTATTGTACCGCATGGCAATTCGGTAGCTTATATTGATAAAATAGCTTTTGATGGTTTTGGAGTAATTACAAATAACGCCCGTCCTGAATTTATAAACGAGATGCTTTGCACCATTTACCCCAGCCCTGCACAAACTATACTCACCGTTGAATTTGAACAGCCCACCGCTGAAACCACCTCGCTGCAATTGTTTAATGCGGCAGGAGTATTGGTTGCCCATACCAGCGATGCCAGCGGGCAAACGCGCTACACCCTGCCGGTGGCCGCTTTACCGGATGGTATTTATGTGCTGCGGGTAACAACAGGCCAGGCGGTGATTAACCGCAAAGTTTCAATCCTGCGGTAAGATAAACTAACAACTGTTAGTTTTGTTTCAGCTAACCTGCTATACGTACCAGCGGCTGTCAATGGGTATACGTGTTACTTAAACGCCTGATTTTGTCAGTTAAAAAATGGTAACGGGCAGTACCGGGTAATCAATCTGCATTCTAAAATCGTTAATCCTTATTCTTAAATCAATACATATTTGGAATGGAATTATGAAAGAAGTCTATTGTTATAAGTGAGCAGAAGTGCCTGCCGCATGTACTGGGGGAAACTTGTCACTTCTGCAATGGCAGTGTCGGGTCCGCAAAGGTGTTTGCCAACATCTTTATGCCGAAATACGCGGGATTGCGCTTATAAATTGATTGCTCTGTATTCAATATGGCCCGGTTCTATTCACTATCCACTTACCAATTGCTACACTCCACTATTGCTTATTGCGGGTTAATCTATTCATCCGTTTTACCCTTTGGTTATTCTGTCTTAATTTTTCTTTTAGTTTCGTCCACTTTAAATAACAACAGTGTTCCGATTGGAGGTTATTCAAAAGGAATTGAAAATAAACCGGAAAAGATGGGATGTTCTTCATGCAGTACAAATAAAGAAGGTGCAGCGGGCTGCGGCTCGGCTGGCGGATGCAGCAGCGGCAGATGCAACCGTATGAATGTGATGGACTGGTTTGCCGAAATGCCCATTTCGTTCAACGAGAATTTCAATATTATAGAAGTAAGTTTTAAGAAAGGCTCGCGCAAGGGTTTTTACCGCAATTCTTCGAACCTCGATTTTAGTAAAGGGCAATTAGTGGTGGTGGAAGCCGCACAGGGTTACGATGTGGGCGAAGTAAGTTTGCAGGGCGAGTTGGTAAAACTGCAAATGAAAAAACGCAAGGTTACCGAGCGCGATGATACTATCCGCAATGTAATGCGCGTGGCCAACGAAGCCGATATTAATGCCCTGCTCGATGCCCGCAATAAAGAAAAAGATACGATGGTGCGCGCCCGCGCTATGGCGCGGCAAATGAACCTGGAAATGAAGATTGGTGACATTGAGTATCAGGGCGACAATAAAAAGGTGACGATATTTTACACCGCAGATGGTCGCGTTGATTTCCGCGAACTGGTGAAGGTGTATGCGCGCGATTTTAAAGTGAAGATTGAAATGCGGCAGATAGGTGCGCGTCAGGAAGCGGCACGCGTTGGCGGCATCGGCACCTGCGGAAGAGAGTTGTGCTGTTCAACATGGCTGAACGATTTTAAATCGGTAACCACACAGGCGGTGCGCTATCAGAACCTTGCCATCAATACCGATAAACTGAGCGGACAGTGCGGACGTTTAAAATGCTGCCTGAATTACGAACTGGATACTTACAACGATTCGCTGAAGAGTTTTCCGAAACATGCCGATAAAATTGAAACCGAAACCGGTATTGCCTGGCTGCGCAAAACCGAAATTCTGAAACGGCAAATGGTGTATGAATATGCCGAGCAAAAGGGCAATTACATTAAACTGGATATTGAGGATGTGAAGGAACTGTTGTTTATGAATAAAAGCGGTAAGAAACCGAAGAGTTTAGAAGATTTTGCGATTTTAGAAACCATTAAGGTAGATGAAAGCAAGCACGAAGATTTGGTAGGTCAGGTTACACTGCAAACATTAGAAGAAAAAGAGCGCAAGAAGCGCAGAGGTGGCAACCAAAACCGCAACCGCAATCAGTCGGCTAACAGTAACCGGAATCAGGGTAACCGTCCAAAAGGCCCGAATAAGAACCGCAATAAGAAGAAATAGTAGGCAATAGGCAATTTGCAGCAGGCAAAAATTCAAAAGGCAAAGAGCAAAAGGCAAAGAGCAAAAGGCAAAATAGAATGCGAATTTTAAAATTCTTCATTTACCCATTTACTTATTTACTCATTTGCTCATTACTGCTTTCTTCCTGCGATGAGAAAGTAGTGATGGAGAGCCATCAGAACATCGCGGGCAACCAATGGGACTATGCCGATGCCAAAATATTTACTGCAGAAATTAAAGACACAGTTCAGCATTACAACATTGCCGTTAGCCTCCGCCACGGTTTCAACTTTGAATGGCGCAACCTTTGGGTGAAAATTGAAACTACTTTCCCCGATGGTAAGCAATATGAAAGGAGGGTGAATCTTGTGCTCTCCGGACCGGATGGTGTTTGGCACGGAGAAGTGCTGGGCGACAACTGCGATATTCTTATTCCTATTCAGGACAATGCCTTCTTTCCGCAGCTTGGCAAATACAGTTTTAAGATTACGCAGGACATGCGCGTGAACCCGCTCGGTTATGTTAAGAGCGTGGGTATGCGGATTGAAAAATATTCTGCACCTAAGTAAAATTATGTTTTGTAGCCCACGGATTTATCCGTGGTGGAGTAGATGTGTTAACAGAAATCGAAACCGTTTAAACGGTTTTTGCCAAATCAAGCCCGATTTGTAGATTTAAAATCAAAACCACCAACATGTCACATTCATTCACTAAGGTTATGATTCATGCCATTTGGTCCACCAAAAACAGAGAGTTGCTTATCAAAGAAAATTTCGAAGTCAAATTGCACAATCACATTTCGCAAATTGTGAAAGAACAGGATTGCTTCCCTAAAATTGTAAATGGAATGAGCGACCACATCCATGTTCTTTTCGATTTACATCCAGCCAAAGCATTGCAGGATGTATTGAAAAATATAAAAGGCAACTCATCGCATTGGGTGAATACGCAGAATTTTATGCAAGAAAAATTTGCCTGGCAAACCGGCTACGGTGCATATGCTGTTAGCGAATCGCAAGTACAGAAGGTCTATGATTACATCGCCAATCAAAAAGAACACCACCGAACAAAAACATTTCAGGAAGAATATGAAGGGTTTTTGCGGGTGAATGGATTTAGTGTGGTTTGATTAAACCGTTTAAACGGTTTAAAATATTTGCGCCTGATAATTTCCCACGGATAAATCCGTGGGCTAACACAAAAACCTATTTCACCATCCGCAAAACAGTCGGGTCTTCATATTCCGGTTTGCCATACATGCGAACAGCAATTACGTGCATGAGCAAATCGGCAAACATTTTAAGCACGAGAAACAACCCGAGTTGAGGAATAAAGCCTATAAACTTAGGCAATAAAATAGTCAGATGCATAGGAACAATGCGGGCGTAAGGCAGAAAGAAAATTACCCCTCCGTTTACTTTATGTGTTTTCTCCCATTCTTTCATGCGGAGGAAGTTCCAAAGCTGGTCGAGTGCGAAAGCACCAACAGAAAGTTCGAAAAGGGTCCAGTCAAAGGCTTCCTTTAAGTCGGTTATCGTGAAAATGAAAATGAAATAACCCAGATGAAAAAACCCATAATGCACAGCAAAGAATGCCGAAAGGCAACCGCGGCCCTTCTTATCGTTGCCTACTGCTGTATTATTAAATGTAATGCTGCCGGACTTTAAAGTTCTTACAGTGGCCAGTTGTAAAAAGGTAAAAACACCAATGAGTACGCTCTGCGCCCAGTAAATCCATACCAGTGTTTTAAAGCCTGTATTATAACAGAGGTAGTAAACTATTATAGCAACATTGATAATAAGCAGCGACCAAAACGATTGGTCTTTGAATATCTCTTTAAACTTCATTTGCTGAAAGTAAAAAATCCTTTAAGCAAATTCATTAAATGAGTTTGTTCAATTCACTACTTTCACTCATCAATTTATAAACCATGAGTTTGATTATTTATGCCATTCCTGTTTTCTTTTTGCTCATCGGCATTGAATTGCTTATTGCAAAAACGAAGAACCTCAGTTATTACCGGATGAACGATGCTATCGCCAATTTGAGTTGCGGAATAGGCTCACAGGTAAGCGGTATTTTTTTGAAGACCTTTACTTTCGTTGGCTACAAGTATTTGTATGACCATTCAATTTGGAAGATTGAGAACAACGTAATAACCTTCATCCTTCTTTTTATAGGAGTAGATTTTTTTTATTACTGGTTCCACCGGTTGGCGCATGAAATTTCTTTTTTGTGGGGCAGCCACGTGGTACATCATCAAAGCGAAGAATACAATCTTACGGTGGCACTCCGCCAGGCATGGTTACAGGGGGCATTCAGTTGGGTGTTTTATTTGCCGTTGGCGGTAGTCGGGTTTTCACCGGGTGTGTTTTTAACCATAGCATCACTGCAAACGCTTTATCAATTCTGGATTCACACCAAACTCATCGGCAAAATGAATCCGGTGTTTGAATATGTTTTTAATACGCCATCGCATCACCGGGTGCATCACGGGGTAAACCCGAAATACATTGACCGCAACCACGGTGGCACGCTCATCATCTTCGACCGGTGGTTCGGAACTTTTCAGGAGGAGGAGGAAGAAGTGGTCTACGGTATTACCAAACAAACCAATAGCTGGAATCCGCTTTGGGTAAACTTCGAATACTGGATTGATTTGTTTAAAGAGGCCTTTCACGTGCGCAAAGTGAAAGACTTCTTTTTAATGATGTTTAAAATGCCCGGCTGGAAACCCGAAGAACTGGGAGGAGTTCAGCCACCGAAAGAAGTTACGCCACAAACCTTTCACAAATACGATACAGAAATTTCACCGGGCTTAACCAATTATGCCTTCTTTCAGTTTGTGATGGTGTTGCTTGGCACCACCGCTTTTTTAGTGATAGAATCAAAAACTCCTTTTAAAGAAAACTGGGCATTGAAGATTGCGGTAGCTGCTTTAATTGTTTTTTCATTAGTCAACATAGGAGGAATATTTGAGCGTAAAAACTGGGTGCCGGCTTTTGAATATCTGCGTGTAATAGCCGTATGTGCCTTGGTAGTTTGGATATTGAAAAACTCTTCCTTCTTCATCGCCACTGGAATTGTAATGGCCGTTATAAGCGTAGCGTCTTTGCTGTGGTTTACAAAATTCCGGAAAGAATTTACTTTAAAAACTTCCTGATATGCTGCTTCAGATTTTCAAAAACATGGACCCGCTCACCGATCCGGTAATATATGCCATTCCTTTTTTCCTGCTTGCCATAGGCACCGAACTTTACATTAACTGGAAGGAGAAACTGAATTTGTATGAGAAAAAAGAAGCCCTCTCTTCTATAGGAATGGGACTTGGTTCGTTGGTGATAGATATAGTTATGAAAGGTTTAGCCTTTGGTACTTATACGCTCATTTTCGAACACTTCTACGGCTCTTCGCTAAACTCTGATAACGGCTTAGGCTGGCATTGGTGGGTATGGATTCTGATTTTATTTGCCGATGATTTTACTTTCTACTGGCACCACCGGTTAAGCCATGAGATAAGAATTTTGTGGGCATCGCATGTAAACCATCATTCTTCACAAACACTGAATCTGGCTACGGCACTCCGCCAAAGCTGGGGCGAGCAGTTGTATAAATTTTTCTGGTGGCTGTGGATGCCTTTAGTTGGTTTCCCTCCGTTGATGATGATGATGATGATGAGTTTCTCGCTCATTTACCAGTATTGGGTACATACCGAGTTGATAAAAAAGCTGCCGAAGTGGTTCGAGTTTTTCTTTAATACTCCTTCACATCACCGCGTTCACCACGCTTCGAACATCCGCTACTTAGACCAAAACCATGCAGGTATCCTTATCATCTGGGACAGATTGTTCGGAACATTTGCAGAAGAAAAGGAAGATGAAAAACCGGTTTATGGTATCACCAAAAACATTAACACCTACAATCTTTTCAAAATTGCTTCACACGAATTTTTCGACATTGCAAAAGATGTAAAACGTGCGCCTAAATTTTCGGATAAGCTGAAGTACATTTTCTATCCACCGGGCTGGAGCCATGACGGACCCGATTTAAGAGCGCGCACGCTTCGCAAACAACTGGAGGCGCAGAATAAGCCGTAACAATTACATTCGCGTCCGAAAAATTTCTGTCATGAAAGTGAAATCTGCATTTGTAGTATCTATCATCTTTTATCTATCGTCTTTAATCTCTTCCTGCAAATACAGCAATGAGTATCAGGCGATAAATGCCAATAACAAATTTTCCATTTCTATTCCAAGTTGGATGAAAGAAGATAAAAGCCTGAAAGAGGGAGCGGATTTTCAATACGCTAACCGTTTCCGGAATGTTTACTCCATAGGAGAAACCATCAGCAAAACAGATTTTAAGCGAACCAATTCAGAAATAATGAATGATAATCTGAATGTGCTTAGAAAGTCATTAACCAACCCGGTTGTTTCAGACTCGTTAGACATAGCAGCAGGTAATTTGAAAGGAACCCGTGTAGAAATTTACGGGAAGATGACCGGAGAAAATATCTACTTCAGCGAAGTGCTTTTCGAAGGAACCAGGAACATCTACCATCTTAGTATATGGACAAGGAGCGAAACCCGCAAACTCCATTTTAAAGAAGATATCAATAAAATTATCGCCTCTTTCCGCGAAATCTGATTTCAATTGTCACAGAATTGTCATTTTTTTAAGAAAACAGTCTTGTAGAGTTAATGTCATGCTTGTAAATCGTTTGAAATAATAGATTTGCCCCCACAAAATTCATAACCAAAACAAAATTCAGCATGAAAACAAAATTTACACTTCTAACCATTCTTCTTGCCGCATTCTTCGCAGCAAATGCGCAACAAGCCTTAACAAACGGAGGCTTCGAAACATGGACATCATCACATACTCCAACCGGTTGGACTACTTATGAAGAAATGATTGCACCTTTGGCGGGTATCGGCTTAACCGTAAAGGACAGCGTTGACAAATTCTCAGGAACAGCGTCTATTAAAATTACTTCGCAGTATGTTGCTTTGGCACAAGATACTGTTGCAGGTGCGGTAGGTGTAGGAACTGGATTTTTTGACGGACAACAGCCTAAGATGTACGGAACTCCTTTTACATCGAGCCCTGACACTTTAGAGTTTGCATATAAGTATACCCCCGTAGATGCTGATTCAGCCGGATTTCAAATGTTCTTAAGCAAAGCAGGAAGTACCAACCCCAAGATAGCTTTTGGTGGTCAATTAGTGAATACAGCCGGACAATGGGGTTTCATTACCATTCCTCTCGGAGCTTACTACTCAGACACTACCGGTACTGCAGATACACTTTTGCTGGCCTTCTATTCAAGCTATCTTCAGTCTTCACAAGTTACCCGTCAAGGTTCTGTGCTGAATGTTGATGCGGTTCGTTTGGGTTACAAAACAACTCCTACCTTTATCGAAAACATCAACAACAATCTTAACGTAAGAGTGTTCCCTAATCCTGCTTCTGAGTTGGTAAACATCCAGACTTCAGAGCCTGTCGTTAACGCGTCTGTAGTTGTTTATGATATGACCGGAAGAGTAATTACACATGAATTCGGAGGCGGAAACAACTTTGAATTAGTAACTGCTAACTGGGAAAGCGGTATCTATTCTTACTCTATTTTATCGAACAGCGTAGTGGTTAACAAAGGAAGAATTGTAGTTCAACACTAAGAGCATTTCTTTTTCAATAAAAAAGCCCTCCCGATTTTTCGGAGGGCTTTTTTTATTGAACCCTTTCTGGTTTCTATTTATAAACCTGCTTCCGCAGAATGGCATACAACCACAATACAAACAAACCACCGGCAATACAGTAGCCCATAAAACTCCATTTGTTGATGCCGTAAACAAACTTCATTTCCTCCGGATAGTTTCCGAGTAAAGCAATAGACGAACCAATCATTAAAGCGCAGATAATATTCACCAAAGATTGACGGGTGCTGATGCTGTCCCACTTTTTAAGTGCGTAACCGTAACCCTGTAACTCAATCTCGCTGTGAAGTTTGCCCTTTGAAATTTGCTGAAGAATACCGCGCAGTTCTACCGGAAAACTATTTAAAAATCCGGTGATGTTGGAGATGCGCTGCGATGCTTCGGCTGCAAGATTCTCAGGTTTTAGCTGGTCAGTAAGAAGTTTCTGCCCGTAAGGACGAATGAATTCATACGTCTTAAAGTTAGGGTGAAGTTTTTTACCGATGCCTTCGAGAATGGCAAAGGCACGGAAAATAAGGAACACACCTCCGGGAACGGTGAGGTGATAGTCGTACATTATTTTTTGCAGGCGCTGGATAACATCCTGAATAGAACTTTCGCTTACGTCTAAGTGCGCGTAATCTTCAATCAGGTCGTTTAGGTCGTAAACAAACTGGCGCATATCGGTGATGTTATCTTCTATGGCCAGCTTTTTTAATTGCGCTGCCATTTCACGGGCATCGAACCGGCTCATGGCAATAAATATTCCGGCAAAGGCATATTTATCTTTCTTCATCAGCTGGCCCACCATTCCAAAGTCGAGTAGGACAATCGTTCCTTCTTCGTTTACCAATACATTGCCGGGATGCGGGTCGCCATGAAAATAGCCGTACTCAAAAATCTGCGAGAGGTAAATGTCCATTCCCTTCTCAACAATGCGTGCCGGGTTTAAGTTCCAGGCCCTCAGTTGTTCCACATCGGTAATTTTACAGCCTTTGGCAAATTCCATTATCAGCACCTTACCGGTGCTGAATTCGCGGTAGGCTTTGGGTACATAAAAATCGGTGCGGTGGCGGTAGGTAGTGCGGAACCGGTCGATGTTCCGCGCTTCGTTCTGGTAATCTAACTCTTTGGTAATGGCCCGTTCGAAAACACGAACCACTTCTTCGCCATTGAGCACGCCTTGTTTTTTCATGTAGCGGTCCATTCTGCGGACAGCCTCTTTGATGATGCTCAAATCCTGCTCAATAATTTCAGCCACGTTAGGCCGCTGCACTTTCACCACTACTTCTTCACCGGTGAGCATTTTTGCTTTGTAAACCTGCCCTATAGAAGCCGATGCCATAGGCACTTCATTAAACTCTTCGAACATTTCTTCGAGCTTCTTTCCGGTTTCTCTTTCAATAATCGCTTTTGCCTGTGTAAAAGGCACCGGTGGTACCCGGTCCTGCAGTTTTTCAAATTCTTTTACCAGGCCTTCGGGAATAATATCGGGGCGGTTGCTGAGAATTTGTGCCAGTTTAATAAACGTTGGTCCCAGTTCTTCGGCTGCCATGCGCACTCTTTCGAAGCGGGTATACGACATTACCGGTTTTTCATCGCGCAGCCATTTAATACGCATGCTTTCGGTAACCAGGTTGCGCAAAGTAGAGTTGGCAATAAAATCTTCGAAACCGTACTTGATGAGAATGCCGAGAATTTCGCGGGTGCGATTGAGGTTGCGGAAGGTCTGGTCGAATATCATTTCGGTTTAAAAATAAAAAATGCCCCCATTTAATTGAGGGCATTTCCATTTAAACCACTAAAACCAATTAGGCTGTAGGAGTAGTTGGAGTAGTTGACGCAGCAGGTTTAGCTACTGTTCTTACTCTCTTCTTAGCTTTTTTTTTAGCAACCGGACGGGCAGCAGCCTTAGGCGCAGCAGAACCGGTGCTCTTTACTTTCAACTGACCTTCGAGTTTCTCGATTTTCTTTTGAAGTTTAGATACTTCAGAAGTTGTCAGTTTCACAAATTTGTGAACCGCTTCGTTGTACTTAGCTTCAATTTCAGGTCTGCGGGCTTCTACTTTTTTAATTGCTTCGCCTACCAGCTTTTTGCCGTCAGCTTCGCTAACTTTGCCCTTCTTTACTAATTCGTTTACTCCTTTCTGAACTATTTCAGCAGTGTGTGCTGCAAGTCCAACGCCTGAATAAAAATACTTCTTCAGGTTTTCTTGTAAGTTGTTTGTTGCCATGATTAATGGTTTTTGGTTTTAGTTAATAATGTTTACGCTTTTGTCAGATTTAATGCCAACCCTAAAAATTCGATGCAAAAATATTTCGTTTTATTAAACATGGTATTAAACTTCTGTTATGCGAATGCAAATAAAACCCAATGTGGGCGCGGGTTTCCATGACTATCATCATACCAAAAAGAAACTTTTATCAGTAACTTAATGGGTTTAGCCTGGTGGTAACAATGTCAGAACGAAATGGCAGAGCTGACCTTATTTGGCAGAAAACATTTGGAATTTCTGCCCTTGAAATTTTATTTTCATCTAAAATATTGCCATGCTGAAACCCTTAGAGTATCTGTATTTTCTTGTTATTGCCCTGGAGATATTTGCAGAAGCCACCGATAACAGAACGCTGGTGTTTATTACCAAGCCGCTGATGATGCCCGCGCTGATTGCCTTTTATATAAAGGCGTTTGCGGGTAATTGGAACAGGGTCCATCAATTGATGGTGGCTGCGTTTTCCTTTTCGTGGGTGGGCGATGTGGCGTTGATGTTTGTATATAAAAGCGAGAACTTCTTCCTGCTCGGCCTGGTGGGCTTTCTGATTACGCATATTCTTTACACCCTTGCTTTTACCGATGTAAGCAATAAGAAGGCTGAAGCCCTTCTTCCTAAAAAATTCTGGATGGTGGTTCCGCTGGTCATATATATGGTAGCACTGCTTTCGGTTTTGGTGCCGGGCATTACTGCCAAAGAAACCACCCGTCCGTTTCTTATTCCGGTGCTGGTTTACTCGGCTGCTATAGCTACTATGGTGGCGTTTGCCATTAACCGTTACAGGCGCGTGGCCGAAGTAAGTTTTACGCTGGTGTTTGGCGGGGCGCTGCTGTTTATGTTTTCCGATTCTATTATTGCCATCAACAAATTTTTACAACCGGTGGGTGTAGCGCGCATCGGCATTATGGTGTTGTATACCCTGGGGCAGTACCTGATTGCTAAGGGGATGCTGGCGCAGAAAAGCAGCCCCTCCTGAATCCTCCCCGAAGGGGAGGACTTTAAATACACACATAGTGAGTTCATTAACTAAATAACTCAAGTTGCTAGTTGTTCTTTGATAAAAAAGTAAGCATCCAAT
>CAZBPG010000085.1:0-17241 GCA_964493695.1 uncultured Chitinophaga sp.
ATCCGCTTCCGCTGGTAGTGGTGTATTTCCATACCTGAGTGGAAGTTTGCGAAGAGGTAACTGCGAGCGCTGTTCCGTTTACTCCATGCATTATGGTTTGGTTGTTTGTTGGAGCTACAGAGTTGTTAAACTGGTCAACTATCAAATCAGCTCCATTGTCGCTGCCAATTAAAGCCGGATTAGAGGAGGTAACCCGAATACGGTAACCGGTACCGGCTGGCGTTGTGTGCAGAATAGTTGCGTTGATACTTCCGGAATTTATTCCGGTTAAAGTACCAATGTTGGTTGCCGAAGCAAACGAACCGCTGGCATCTGAAAGCTGCGCGGTGAAGACATTTCCGCTATTAAACGTTCCGCTGGTAGTGAAAGAAACCCCCGGAAAAGCATCCGGTGACCCCGGGCTGCACAGAAAAGGAGATCCGGTAACGGCTCCGGTGTTAAGCGTAGCATTGCTAACCGAAATAAGCACTTCGTTGCTGTATACAAATACCCCGCTTATTTCGCTGTAGCAAACTACATAGTAGCTTCCTGCGCTGCTGAAGTTAGGGGTATAAGAAGTTACACCGGTAACCGGCACGCTGAAAGAGTTGTAAGGACCTCCTGAAACTGTGCTGTACTTCCATTCTCTCCACATACCTATTGGAGTTTCGGTAACTGTAAGAGCATTTCCGTTTACCCCTACCAGAATACTTTGCGAAGAAGTCGGGGCAATACTATTGCTCACTACATTTACAGTTACTTCATTTGACGTAAGCGTAAGGCCTCCCGGGAAACTCGAAACGCAAACCACATAGTAAGTACCTGCTGTTGCAAAGTTCGGAGTATAAGTGGTACCGGTTTGGGTTGGTGCAAAACTCTGGTAACCGCTTCCGCTTACGGTGGAATACTTCCACTCGCGCGAAGTAGCCGCAGGAGTTTCCGTAACAGTAAGCAGGGTACCATCAGTACCGGTTGCAATAGTCTGGGCAGCGGAAGGCGCTGCAGAGTTACTTACCAGGGAAATGCTGATGTCGGAAGTATTAGCTGCTGCCGTTAAAGCAGGGCTGCTGCTCTTTACTCTTATGCGGTAACCGGATCCGGTGGCAGTGCCTGCCGGTATGGTTGCGGTGATAGTTCCCGAAACACCCGAAGTAAGCGAGCCGATACTTACCGGTGAAGCAAACGAGCCGCTGGCATCCGAAAGTTCGGCCGTAACGGTGTTTCCTCCTCCAAAAGTTCCGGTAAGGGTATAAGGAACGCTGACATTCGCTCCCTGCGCTGCGCTAACATAGTATGTAAGCGGGTTGATAGTTCCTGTAGCAATAGTTGGATTGTAGATAACTTCATAGTCATCCAAATACAGTGTACTATTTACTTGTGCCGAAGCCGGTGTGGCTGAAGAAGTTGATGTAATAAGTATATACTGTGGTGTTGTTCCATTACGATAAACAAATGGTACAGCAACACGAGTCCAACTTCCAACTGTAGCATTAGCTCCCTGCCATTGGGCGCGTGCTACAATATTCGCTGTATCATTTGGGTGATTATTATTCACAGGAATTTCAGGTGTTTGACATCCATTGATATGTATCCGTGCTTCTACAGATGGGTAATCACTACCAACTGGGGTATAACGATACCAGAATACTAAACTATCTGGTCTTCCGACAAACGACATCCTGTAAAGAGCGTCTGTAGTAACAGTTTGAATATATCCTTCGGAAGCGTTAGTTGAAGGAGCCATTATTCTTCCTGTAGTCAATGCTCCATTTACGTTAGTTCCAAGAGCATTTTGTGTCACCAATTTTGCACAATACGTGCCTCCATGAGGATTGACTGTTTCCTGCCAACATGTTTGCGGAGCAAAACCTCCAAACGCTCCCCCTGCACTCTTGGTAGAGTTCCATTGCGTTGGTTCAATAGTTTGCCCGGAACTTGTCCAACTCTCTAAACTTCCATTAGTTATTGTGGTTTGAGCTGCTAAATGGAGCGAAACAACAGCAACCAAAACCGTAAGTAAAGTCTTTTTCATTTTCTGTTTTTTGATTCGGGGCGAAAAATACGCAACTATTGGAAACAGCCAAATGGGTTATTAACAAGTTGGAGATGTTTTTGCTAAATATAGCCTGTCCTACGTTCGAAAACTGCCAAATCCCTTCAACTTCAAGCCCTACAGTGCCAAATGAGATGGCAACTGCAGTAATTGCTATGCCAACGCTGCCAGTGGCGGAGCCAATGGTACGAGTGGTGAGCCCGACAGCAGTAATTGCAAGGTCAACACTGCCAGTGGCGGAGCCAACGGTACGAGTGGTGAGCCCGACAGCGGCAATTGCAAAGCCAACGGTGCGAGTGGCGGAGCCAACGGTACGAGTGGTGGGCCCAACAGTGGCAATTGCAAAGTCAACGGTGGCAGCAGAAACGTGTACAGTCGCAGTTGTAAGAGAGTTTTCTCCATTAACTGGTACCACACCGGCATTTTCGGTACAATTTTTCCTTATTTTCGTCTCTCATTTATCACTATGAAAGTATTCTTCCTGATTTTTTGCCTCTTTCTCTCTCAATTCGTGCCCGCCCAAAACGATACTTCTATTTACAGAAACATAAAGCATATAGAAGCCAACGAGTACCATTTCAGTGTGCCCGAAAAATGGACCGCTTATTCGCAAATACAAAACGGCCCGCAGTTACAGCGGCTGGAGTTTACCGATGTGGCGTTGCCGCATGTGGTCAACAATGCCCCGCTTACCGCTGTTTGTTTGCTCCGAAAGATAATCTGCGACAGTTTAAGGGCGGCTGAAGCCTTTGTAGTTGGTGAGTTTTCTTCGTACCCCGACCGTATTACACCCGCAGGCCGCGATTATGAAACCGACACTATGAAAATAGCCAGCGGTGAGCAGGCTATACTTTACCACACTCACTACTACCGCAGAAGCAAGGTCAGCAATTTTACGCGTTACGATATGGTGGTGTATTCCGAAAAACGGAAAGCGGCTTTTTGGTTTACCGTTACTTACCAGTACAAAGATCCTACCTATCAGATAGAATTTGACCTGAAGTTAAAGCCTTATGCACTGCGCATTTTCAAAACACTTTCGCTTCGCTAAACATCCGGTCGGCAAACGTTTCGGCTGAATTTTGCGTCTATCCTATATTATTATATTTGCCCGCTTATGAAAAGAAGAGGACTCCTCTCTCTCCTGATTATCATTTTGTCTCTTTCTGTTTTTTCGCAGATGCGCGTGAAGAAGCCTAATTTCACCTCATTCCGTACCGATGCGAAAACCGTAACTGAAGTACTTGCAAAAGAAACCCCGGCTGTTGCTAAAAAGCACCCCGAGTACGGCATTACCCCCTACAACGCTCAATGCCTGGAATGTGTGGAGTTAATTGATCAAAGAACCATTGACTCGCGCCAGTTTGTAGATGCCTATGACGAAGGGCATATCTACTCGCAGAAATCGTATTTCCCTTTGCATTACAAAAAAAGCGAAAACGATATCTGGAGAACCATTGACCAGCGCCTTCGCCCCACTGCCGATATAGCAGTATTTGCTGCTGCCGACCAACCGGCTCCCACAAAATGCGATTTGAATAAAAAATCTTCTTCCATAACTGTTCGTGATTTTGAGTTTGAATTCAACAAAAACCTTTCGCTCTTTTTCTTTGACGACAACACCCTTTACACCCAAACCGAAAAAGGCAATTACAATACTTACACCGTTGGCGAAGAAGGCCTGCACGTAACCAATATTTTTACCGGTATAGATATGGAGCAGATTTTTACTGCCGGAGAAATCAAAACAAACTTTGTTATCAACGCACCGCTTCAGTTGCCCATCAGCAAAGGCTGGATGGTAATTGAAGACCATTTTACATTACCCGAAGGCTACAGTTTTCAAGAATCGCAGAGTGGCGACCATCTGGAAGACGGAAAGTATTTCAGGGGCGATTACTACGTAAAGAACAGTAAAGGCGAAACACTCGTTACCTACGAAAAACCCGTTTACTTAGACGCTTTGGCATTCGGTATGCATGGCGTTTATAAACTCGAAAGAACCGGCAACGATTATACGCTTCAAACTTTAGTCCCGGTAGAATGGCTAAGTAAAACAGACCATACTTATCCCTTGCTTATCGACCCTACTGTTTACGGGGCTACTAAAATTGGCGACTTTACCGCTTCGGGTTTGCCTTCCGCCAGCATGGGCTTTACAACGATAGCCTTAGGGGCTTGTCCTTATCAAATGAACGTTACCGTTCCCGGTAAAAGCCAATTGACCAATGCCTATGTGGATGTAGAATATACACTTACCTACGATAACACCTGCGGATCTCCGCCACTGCCTCCGCCTTTCTGCACCTTTAGCATGGTAACTATGGAAGTTCAGTCCGATGACTGCAACACTACCACGGGTTTACTTTCCTGCAACCCTGCACAACCTCCTTTTACCGGCACCTGTACAACCGATTCTAATTTAGTGCCCGGAGCCAATGCTTTGCTCATCAATAACTTTGTTCCTAATTATCTGGCTTGCATGCCTCCGCAGTGCCCCAATTATCAACTTGGTTTTACACTATTGAACCGCGATGCCATGTGCGGAGATGTTTGCGGTTATTTATGCGCCCGCGGCAATATGTGGCGCATGACTATTGAAGCCTGCCGTGTGGAAGGTTTCATTACCCAGGACTTAACACAGGTTTGTGCCGGTCAGCCGGTTACTTTCACCGCTCATCCCAACTGCGGGGTGCCGCCTTATCACTATGCCTGGTCACCCGATGGCGGAAATACTTACGATACCATCTACGGAACTCCGAATTATGTGGTGTATCCTCCGGTTGATGTAATTGTAAGTTGCATTATTATAGATACCTGTGGCGAAATTGCTATCACTAACGATTTGAGCGTTACCGTTGTTCCTTCTCCCCCTGCCGATGCAGGTCCCGATGTTTACCTGTGTGCAGGCGGAATCGCCAATATCGGTGGAAGCCCTACTTCGAGCGGTGGTGCGGCTATAGCGTGGAGTGCTGAAACCGTTACCATACGTAATTATCTTAACAGTACCTCTTCGCCAAATCCTTCTGCCATAGTGCCTGCCGGAATTATTGATACTTTCTGGTATGCCGTAAGTGCCTCCAACGGTTCCTGCGCAAGAACCGATACCATGTTCGTTTTTTCAAATCCTCTGCCAACCGCTGATGCCGGACCGGATATTGCTATCTGCGCTGGAGGAACGGTTACTTTGGGCGGAAGCCCTTCGAGCAATGCAGCCAGCATTCAATGGACCGGTGAAAATGCAACCGTAGCCGGTTGGCTGAGCAGTGCAACTGCTGCCAATCCGCAAGCTGTTATTCCTGCAGGAACGGTATCTACTTTCTATTATGTACTTACCGGTACCACTGCCTCGTGCATTGAAACCGATACGGTTACTATTGTTTCAAATTCCGCACCGGTAGTAAATGCCGGCATTGACCAAAGCCTTTGTGAAGGAGGAGCGGCAACACTGGGCGGCAATCCTACCGCTGTTGGCGGCACTTCGCTTATATGGAGCGGACAGGATGCGCTTGCCGAAAGCTGGCTGAGCAGTACTACAGATGCAAACCCTCTGGCAACAATACCTTCGGGAACAACCGGTACTTTTTTCTACGTGGTAAGTGTAGATGACCCGTTATGCCCGCGCACAGATACGGTGAATGTGGTTTCGCATGTAAACCCCGTGGCAGTAATTGATTCCAGTGGTTCAACTGTTATTTGCGCTAATCAAACCGTTGTTATTTCGGTGGTCGGCAATTATGCTTCTTATGCCTGGAGCAACGGAAGTTCTTCTTCTTCCATTGCCGTTAACCAGGCCGGCAATTATACAGCCACTGTAACCGATGCCTTCGGTTGCACAGCAGCCAGCAATGTCATCACCGTTTCTATTATTCCGGTTCCCACTCTCGATGTATTTCCTGATACCCTCGTTACTTATGGCGATAGTGTAACGATGTACACCGACCTTAATCTGGGTGCGGCTTCTATTGATTCTTTTACCTGGTATCCGGCTCCAAACCTTTCCTGTGTTAATTGCACCAATCCGGTTGCCACTCCGCAATTACCTGCACAGTATTATGGTGTAACTGTCTATACCGGTGGATGTGTAGTCAGCGACTCTGCTTTAATCCGTGTGGTGTTTCCGAATAACTTCTTTATTCCAAATGCTTTTACACCCAACGGTGACGGCAACAACGATGATTTTTACATCAAAGCTCAAAGCGGTGTTAAGGTTATCCTGTTTCAGGTGTTCAATCGCTGGGGCGAGAAAATGCATGAAGGAAGTTACCCTTGGGATGCCAACTTTAAGGGCAAACCTGCTCCTGCGGGAGTTTACATTTACATCTTCAAACTCGGCTTGTTTGGTGATGACTCTGCGCTGTTCCGCAAGGGAAGTGTAACTATGATTCGGTAAATAGTCGAAAGAGTTTTTCTTTGCGGCATGAATTTGTATCCGCTTCTCAAACCGTTTCTCTTCCAACTCGACCCCGAAGCAGCGCATCACTTTACGATTCACAATCTTCAGTTAGCCGGTAAGCTGCCTTTCCTGCTTAAGTTGATTGCGGGTAATGTTGAGCATCCTTCTCTGCATCGCAATCTGTTCGGAATAGATTTCCCAAATCCGGTGGGGCTGGCTGCGGGCTTAGATAAGAATGGCGATGTAATTGATGAAATGGGAATGCTGGGTTTTGGCTTTATTGAAATAGGAACGGTTACTCCCAAACCTCAACCGGGTAACGACAAGCCGAGATTGTTTCGTTTAATAAAAGATGAGGCACTAATCAACCGGATGGGTTTTAATAATGTGGGAGCAGAAGTTGCCGCGCAAAAACTAAAGCGTAGAAAAACCAATATTATAGTTGGCGCAAACATAGGGAAGAACAAAGTCACGAGCAACGAAGATGCTATTCGCGACTACGAGTACTGCTTTAAAACCCTCTTTGATTATGCCGATTACTTTGTGGTAAATGTAAGTTCTCCCAATACACCGGGCCTCCGAGCCTTGCAGGATAAAGACTCGCTCACCGCTATTCTTAACTCTTTGCAGGACATCAACCTTTCGAAACCAAAACAAAAACCAATCCTTTTAAAAATTGCACCGGACTTAAGCAATGAACAAATAGATGATGTGGTAACAGTTGTTCAGCAGGCAAAAATACAAGGTATAGTGGCCACCAATACCACCATTTCAAGAGAAGGGTTAAACTATACACCAACAGAGATAGAAAGCTTCGGTGCCGGTGGTTTAAGCGGAAAACCGCTGACGAAACGTGCGCTGGAAGTAATCAGCTACATCTACAACAAACAACAAACAATAAACAATAAACCTGCATTGATTGGAGTGGGAGGAATTATGAATGTTCAGGATGCTTTAGACCAGTTCAAATCGGGAGCTGACTTAATACAACTCTACTCAGGGTTTATTTACAGCGGCCCGCAACTCATTGCAGACATTAACCATGCTTTAATTAAAAGAAGCTAAGCAATCAACTCTACTTCATATCCGCTTTTGCTACGGATGTTGATGACATTACCTCCTTCGAAAATAAAATACTGTCCGCGTATACCGGTTAGCTTCATTTCAATACTCGGTACTCTTTCAAAGGATAGCGAAGTTACTTTAACCGGATATTGCTGTACCGGGTAAATCAACTCAACTACTTCATCATTTGCTGATTCATATTGTCGGTATTGTTCGGGTAGCAGCGCTATTGCTTTCCTTTTTTCCTCTAGTAAATCAACTCCCACAGCCGGTTCGTTCTTCAGCATTCGTTGCCAGTTGGTTTTATCGCTCATGTGTTCCTTTAAAACAACCTCGATAAACCCTGCTAACTGACGGTAAGGAGTTTCGGCAATGATTATTCCTTTATGCGCGCCCTGGTCAATCCAGCGCGTTGGAATCTGGTCTCCGCGGGTAACACCCACTTTAATTGCATTGGTTAGCGCGAGGTAAACAAAATGCGGTTGCAGGTGATTGCGCTTTTCCCATTCTATATCCCTTCCCTTTCCTAAGTGCGCCTCACATAACTCAGGCCGCAAGATGCATTCTGCATTATCCGGTGCATTGGCAAAGCAGTTATAGCACATGCCTTCTCCGAAACTCTTTGCAGTTTTCTTTCCGCAAACGGTACAATAAATGTTACCGGTCCATTGAAGGCGTATGTTATTCCCTACCAATTCATTTACAGCAATCTTATCATCGCCCAACTGCAAATAGTATTGCACCGGGTTGATAAAGCCGGTCTTCATTTTGTCGAGAACTCCTAATGCCCGCATGTTGTAGTTTAAATTTAAGGAAGCAAGATTAACGTAAGTCTACCACTTTTACGCCAGGGTATTTTTTTGCATCGAAAGTGAACGTATCGGCACCGGTATCGGTATTGGGAATCTGTTTGGTAAGTTTGTAAGTATACCTTACCCCATTCTTCTCATAAATCTTCGACTCAATAATCTGTTGGGAAGCATCATCTATGGTTACATCAATTTTAAAGTAGGAAAGTTTCTTGCCCGAAGGAGCCATTTCTATAACAGTAACATTCTTTCCGCTGATAGTTTTTTTCTCTTTTACCTGACAGAGATAACCATCCTTATAAAGAGAAAATATTTTCGAAGGAGAAAAGATGTCTTCTGTCTCTTCAAAGTAATTCACCTGAACTTCTCTATCTCCGGGAGTGTATGTCCATATATTTTTGCCATCACAGATTATCTGCTGGTCTTTAATAGTTATACTGAACTTAGCCTGTTCAAGCAGTATTTTCCCCTTAAGCGTGTCGGTATACTTGCTGTCGCTTTCTTCGGGTTTATGTTTAGGGCGCTGAATGACCAGCTTAAAATCGGCTGATACATTCTTGTACGCTTTATACTTTTCGCTTACCTTCTGTAACAGGGAAGATGCTTCAGTATCGTTGGCAGAGTTAGTTTGCGCTGAACAGAAACAAGAAACAAGTAACAAGTAACAAGGAAAAACAACAGTTCTGAAATTACTCATTGCGCTTAAATTGGTTGCTCACGCAGTTTCTGCAAATACTGTTCCAATTCGTTTTCTGTTTTAAATTTTACTTCCCGCGATTTAGTGCCGAGGTTATCGCCAACTATGCCGGCCTCCTGAAGTTGATCCATTAAACGACCGGCACGGTTGTAGCCTAATTTTAACCTTCTTTGTATAAGTGAAGTAGAGCCCATTTGGTTTTGAACTATCACACGGGCAGCATCTTCGAACAAATCATCGCGCTCGCCATCAGCAAAAAACTCATCACCACCTTCTTTTGCATTCGGGTCAATGTATTCAGGCAATTCAAATGCAGTAGTGTAACCTTGTTGGTCGGCAATAAAATCACGTATTTTCTCAACTTCCGGTGTATCTACAAAACCGCATTGCAAGCGAATCATATCACTGCCGAGAGATAACAACATATCACCGCGCCCTATCAATTGTTCCGATCCACCGGTATCAAGAATGGTTCTTGAATCAATTTTTGAAGTTGTTTTGAAAGCAATACGTGCAGGGAAGTTCGCTTTAATAGTACCGGTAATGATATTTACGGATGGACGTTGAGTGGCAAGAATCAAATGTATTCCTATAGCCCGCGCTAATTGTGCTAAGCGCGCAATTGGCATTTCTACTTCTTTACCGGCTGTCATAATCAAGTCTGCAAATTCATCTACTACCAGCACAATGTAAGGAAGGAACTTGTGTCCGTTTTGCGGATTGAGTTGCCGGTTCAAAAACTTATGGTTGTATTCTTTCAGATTACGGCAGCTTGCCTTCTTCAAAAGATTGTACCGGTCGTCCATTTCAAGGCAAAGCGCGTTGAGGGTGGTTACCACCTTTTTAGTGTCGGTTATAATCGCATCTTCTTCACCCGGAAGTTTCGCCAGGAAATGTTTTTCCAGCGTTTCATACAGACTTAACTCCACTTTCTTCGGATCAACTAACACGAATTTGAGTTGCGAAGGATGCTTCTTATACAGCAGCGAAACAATAACCGAGTTGATACCTACTGATTTTCCCTGACCGGTAGCACCTGCCATAAGCAAGTGCGGCATTTTAGCTAAATCTGCTACATAGATTTCGTTGCTGATAGATTTGCCAAGACAAATAGGAAGATCGGCTGTTGAATTCTGGAACTTCTCAGAGGCAAGTAACGAGCGCATGGAAACAACCTCTTTGTGAGCATTCGGAACCTCAATACCTATTGTTCCTTTACCCGGAATTGGCGCGATGATACGAATACCCAGTGCTGCTAAACTTAGGGCAATATCATCTTCCAGGTTTTTTATTTTTGAAATACGCACACCCGGAGCAGGAACAATTTCATACAAGGTAACGGTTGGTCCAATGGTTGCCTTTATTTTTGAAATTTCAATCTGGTAATTATTAAGTGTAGAAATTATCTGCGTTTTGTTTCGCTCTAATTCCTCGGCATCAATTTTCACTTTATCGCTCCCGTGTTCTTCCAATAATTCAAGCGAAGGGAATTTGTAGTTTGATAAATCAAGCGTGGGGTCGTAATTGATATGCAAACCGGTATGGTTCTCTTCTGCAATAATTTCTTCTACCGGTTGTTCTACTTCAAGTTCCAAGGCACCTTCGTCAATATGGTTCTTTGCTTTTTTTATCTCCTTACCAGTATCAAGGTCAATCATTTTCATTTCGGCCTCTTCAATCTCCTCCACCTCAAGATTAATGGGCTCATTCATTACCTGATTCGACAGATCAGTGAGGTTATCTTTCGCAAAGATGTTTTCACTTGCATCTCTGAATTCAGGAACAGTTTTACTTACCGCAGTTGACGGAGAAGTTGCAAGTGATACATCTTGTTCTTTCTTCTTAAAAACATCAAATGCCTTCAGTATAAAACCGAAATTGACATTGTATACAACAATGGCAAACAACAAACCAGTAGAAAACAACAGCGCAGCTACTCCGGTTGTTTTAAGCAAACCAGTAAGGTAGCCGGTTTCACCGGTAACGTAGTTTCCGAAAGCCCCTCCCCAGCTAAGAACGCTTGCTGGCTGAACCAATGAATTTGCAAATGCCAAAGCTGATGAAAACCAAACAACTCCAATGAAAGAATAGGCAGAAATTTTAAGCGCATTGAATACCTGCTTTTGAACTAAGAGGTTGAAACCAACTGCAAAACTGGTTATGGCAAACAAGTAAGATGATAGCCCAAACAAGTTATTGATGAAAAGATTGGAAAGCCATGCCCCTAATCTGCCCAAGGTATTTTTAGACTGAACAGAGTTATCGGTAAGCGATGAAATGCCCCCGTTAATGATATCACTCTGGTCATCGGAAAGCGTAAAGAGATAGGAAGTAAATGCAACAGCCAAAACAAACGAAAACAAGGTAAGGAGAAGTCCGGTAATTTTTGGCAACCGGCCATCGTTACGCCAGCTAGTTTCAGGCTCCTTGTCCACTTTAGGTTTTTTCGTGAGTTTCTTTTCCTTCAGGATTTTTGGAACATTTATGTCCGGATTGGTAATCTCCAAAACATCTTCAGTCCCCTTTTTCTTCTTTGCGGTGGTGGCGGTTTCTTCCATAGTTGTAAAATCTGCTACCAAAATTGTCATAAGCGCGGTCTATTGGTTCATTCTATAACGCTTAATTATTCACAGCAGGTATATAGGTGTACAGTTTATTTACAGAACAACTTTGAAAACTTCATTTTTGATTTAGATTTGCGCTCCATTTTTAAAAATGCCGAAGTGGCGGAATTGGTAGACGCGCACGACTCAAAATCGTGTATCGCAAGGTGTGTGGGTTCGATTCCCACCTTCGGTACAAAAACAAAAAGGGTTTCAGTTAGCTGAAACCCTTTTTGTTTGTAAGCCAGATTTTACCGCTTGACAACCTTACTGAAGCTATGTTACTTCAGTAAGTAAAACGATCTGCCCATAGACGTCAGCAGAAATTGCTTCGTTGTTAACGTAGCTGTTTCTCTTTTGTCTGGTGATACGCATAAGCCGCCACGGCAAACAGTAACCCTATGGCTCCCCCATCTATTGGTGCACCGGTGCCGGGTGGGTTTCCGCCACCGCCCTGACCTCCGCCTCCGCCTCCCGGTTGGGCAAATGCTATGGTGGCTGTTGCTATTAGTATGGCAGTAAACAGTCCTTTCAATGTGTGGTTCTTCTTCATGTGTTGTCTTTTGTCTTGTTTCTGCTATTTACTTATTGCTGATGAATACTTTGGCTACCGTTACTTTGCTACCCTCCTTCACTTTTACTATCGCATACCAGGCTTCGGTGCCGCTTAGCTTGAGTGTGGTCAGTTCAGTATTGGTGGTTGTTTCGCTTATCTGCTGGCCGAGGATGTTGCTGATGCTGATGCTTGCCGGTGCGGCAGATGCTCTTTCCACGAACACAGCGTTGCCGCTGCTGTAAATACGGGCAACCGTTTCGGTGTTGTTTGTAATGTTTGACACTACAGCCGCTTTAAACACTATCGAGAACCTGCCGGTGTAGACCTGATTACCGGTTAAGGTTAACACCGGTGCTGTAGTCGAAAGGTCGTAAAGCGTGTTGGTTTGTACATCTTTTAAGTAAGCCGTAAGGCCCGGTGTATTTAACACCGTAGCATCCACCGTGTAGGTGCCGTCATCGGTTACCCATAATACGAGCGGAAGTTCAGTTTGCTCGTTCATCTCGTTAATTACATTGATGGCATATTCATTGTCCGGCATCCGGAAGCTGATGTAAACCGTACTACCCGCTGCCATTTTTTGCGCATCCAGCCCCTGGTCTTCGGTGTTGGTGGCATTGATGTCAGTGTAAGCGAGTATCTCATCGGTGTTGATGCCATCGCTCAGGCTCAGGCGGACTTCGTTGCTCAGTTCATCGGTTTTAAAGAAGTTAGCTGCCGTACCGGTGCGCACGGTGTTGTTTGTTACAAACAGGCCAGAGCCGGCAGTGGTCTTTTTTACAAAGAAACCCTGACCCGAAGCAATGTATTGTGTTAAAGGAATGGTTCCCGCGCAGGCCCCCGCAGCATTACAGGTTCCCCAGGCTCCTGTGTATTCACCGGTGGTGTTAAACACATAATATGAGCCGGTGATGGCCGGATTCATGGCCGCTACGGTTACCCAGTCAATATTAGACGGATAGGGATTACCCACAAAGTTCCATCCATCCTGCGAAGGGGTGGCACTGGTGGTATGGGTAATGGCGATGTCCTTAGGGCCGTTGTTAGGCGTGCCGGTAAAATCTAAAGTAAAAGGTGCGCCTGCATAAGTGCGGATAGCTACCCCCTGCATAGGGATAAGCGCATTACCGGTTCCGGTGCGGCTTTCCCAGCCCTCGTAATAACTGCCACCAACCAAACTCAGCGCTTCGTTATACGTTTGCACGTTAGGGTAAGGGCTATAGGCATACCAGCATTTTACGGCATCTGAACCAAACACCGGAAAGTCATCGGCTAAGTCGGCAACGGTGGTGCTTACCGGTGAGCTGATGTCGCGGTAGCCATTGGCTGCGCTGGTAATCTGGCGCTCTACTTTAAAGGTGCCGGCACCGCTATAGCTGCTGCTGTTACCCTGTAAGAAGTTGCCTCCGCTTTGTATGGTTACTGCACCTGCATTGGCAAGTGCCCCGTTTAGTGTAAGGGTACCGCTGCCGGCTACCGTAAGTGTAGCGCCTGCGGCAAGGTCCACGTTGTTGATGGTAGATGCTCCGCTTATTACAGGGTCGTTGGCTACGTTGGGTATAATTACATTGCTGGTTGCGATGGGCACTGTGTTGGTGCTCCAGTTAGCGGCTGTATTCCAGTTGGTGCTGCTGCTGCCGTCCCAGGTTATAGGACCGGCAACCACCGTAAGCACTACATCGTTACCGGTGCCGCCTACGTAGGTAATGTTTGCATTTAGTGCCGAGCCGAGGAAACCGGTGATGGCCGCGCCCTCTGCCAGCCCGTTAAAGGTGCCTGTAATAGCATCGCTGCCATCGTTGTTTACAATGGTGAACGTTTGCCCTAAAGACGGAACAAGGCTACTGCCGGTAAAGGTCAGGGTGGCGTTATTCAGGTTGAGTAAGCCTACTGCATTAAGTTGCTGATAGTTGCTGTTAAGTGTAATACCATCTATTTCTACATTAAACTTTGAACCTGCACCGAAGGTGGTGCTTTGTGCAGCGTTGGTGCTTACATCGGTATTTGCATTGTTAGTCCATGTGCCGCCTGTGGTGCTGTTGATGGTAATGCCTGCAGTGGTAGATGTTGAACCAACATAACCATTGAATAGATTTACATCTGCAGAGCTAGCGCTGCTACTGCCGCGCGTGCCTGTAACAGTAATGGCACCTGAGGGAGAGGAAATTGCAACTGCACCCGAATTGACAAGATAAACTCCATCGTTGCCGGTGCCTGATGAAGGCCCGCCCGTGCCTGTTACACCTAATGTACCGCTGCCGGTAACTGAAATAAGCCCCCCGTTCTGAATGTTTACTCCGTAGTTATTAGTAGAAGAACCACTACCTCCACCCTGTCCGGTTACGCTGACATTACCGCCTGCAGAGGTAATAAGAGCCGAAGAGCCGAAAAGATATACTCCGGTATTCACAGCCCCTGAAGCCGAGCCTCCGGTGCCATTTGCAGTAACGGTACCCGTGCTGCCTGCGGTTATTTTGCCCTCTAAGGCAACGTATATACCATAGTTGTTTCCCGATGCTCCGCTGCCGCCTCCGTTACCTGTAACGCTTACATTGCCAGCGGTTGAGGTAATAGCGGAACTTGTTCCCGAAACCATAACTCCTATATTAGTGGCTCCGGTGGTGTTACCTCCGGTGCCGTTTACGTTTACAGTGCCTGTGCCGCCTGCGGTTATGTTGCCTGCCGTATTTACCAATACCCCATAATTGTCTGATGATGATAAGCTGCCGCCTCCCATGCCCGTAACACTTACATTACCTCCGGCTGAAGTAATAACAGAGTTTGTTCCGTAAACCTGAACTCCGTAATTATTGAGGCCTGTTGAGGGGCCTCCGGTGCCGTTTACGGTAACGGTACCAGTACCGCCTGCGGTAATACTGCCCGCTAAATAAACGTGTATTCCAAGGTTGCCATTCGATGTTCCGCTGCCGCCCCCCAATCCGGTAACGTTTACATAGCCTCCGCCCGAGGTGATGGCCGCATTTGCTCCGGCCACCCGAACACCGAAATTATTGATTCCTGTTGGAGGGCCTCCGGTGCCGTTTACGGTAACGGTACCGGTGCCGGCTGCGGTTATTTTGCCGTCTGACTGAACGAATATACCATAGTTACTATTCGATGTTCCGCTGCCTCCTCCCAACCCGGCAACATTTACATTGCCCCCGGCTGAAGTGATGGTAGAACTTGTCCCGTTAACATAAACACCATAATTAGTATTACCGGTAGAAGTGCCTCCGGTGCCGTTTACGGTAACAGTGCCGCTGCTGCCAGCGGTTATTGTACCACCTGATACAACATACACTCCATAGTTTATTGATGATGTTACGCTACCGCCTCCTATCCCGGTAATGCTGACATTGCCTCCGGCAGAGGTGATAGTGGCGCCTGTATTAAAAACAACAACTCCCCGGTTACTGGCTCCGGTTGCAGAACCTCCTGTTCCGTTTACTACAACGGTGCCGCTGCCGGCTGCGGTTATCTTGGCTGCTGTAGAAACAAATATTCCATAGTTGTCGGAGGATGCTCCGCTACCGCCACCTTGCCCTGTAACGATGACATTGCCCCCGCCTGAGGTAATGGTGGAATTTGTTTGATTAACATAAACTCCGTTATTACTGGTACCTGATGATATACCTCCGGTACCGTTTACGGTAACGGTTGCGGTGCCGGTTGCAGTTATGGTGCCTGCTGCTAAAACATATATCCCATTGTTATTACTCGATGTTCCGCTGCCGCCTCCCATCCCGGTAATGCTGACATTGCCTCCGGCTGAGGTGATGGTGGAACTTGCACCGTCAACACAGACTCCGTAATTATTGTTTCCTGTTGAAGCACCTCCGGTGCCGTTTACGGTTATAGTATTTGTAGTGCCACCTCTCAGTATACTTCCGGCAGCTATAAATACACCATAGTTACTAAGCGATGTGGTTCCTCCTTTGCCTTTAACAGTAACGCTGCCTGTTCCGGTGCTTTCTATTAATACCGTTGCTGCACTTGCGTCAATACCAGCGAAATTACTTCCTGAAGTTGGCGTAGCCTGCTGGTTGGCTTCGAGGGTAAGGTTGCCGTTTACGGTACGTAAAACAGTATTTGCTGCAAACACCATGTTTTTGCTCGCCTTCATGTCTGCCGCTCCTGTGCCTGACAGTATTAAATCGGCTCCACCGGTTAAGTTTATTACGTCAGTGCCGGGTGTTACATCATCGTTTTGCAGGTCAACATCGAGATTCGCGTTAGCAGCAAAAGTGATGTTGCCGTTAAAGTTTATGGCATCATCGCCTGTGCCACCGTTTACCGTAAGGTTGGGCAGGGCAGCGGCAAATGCGCCTATATCTATTATGTCATTACCTGTAGCTGCGTTAATAGTGATGGAACTACTACCCGCAAGGGCTACATCGGCAGGGGTAGTAAAGGCCGTGACAGGCCCTCCGTTTATTGAATAAGTGCGTGTAGTGGGCGTTACCACAAAGCGGATGTTGCTGCCGCTTTCGCTTACGGTAATGGTTTCGCCATTGCCGCTGTTATCGGTTATTATCAGGTTACTGCCAGCAGTAGTTATTGTATAGTCCTGTGCAAAACTGCTCATTATACCAAAAGCGAGTAACAGAGTGAAAAGGGCAAATAGTTTTTTCATAATACTTTTTTTACTTGTTAATTTATAACCAAAACCTATACAATTTATAAAACACACTTCGCCCCAAGTGGCGAAACGTGTTATATATTAAATGCACCGGCCCGTAAGCTCAGTGTGTCTTTAGAATTAATCCGCAGGGCTGCAAAAGTATGGTCAACTGCACATTTTTAACAAATTGCCCCTTGTGTATCTGAGCACAATATAAATAGATTTTGAAAAAAAGTCAATAGCGTAGCTAAATCAGATAGCTTGTTTTTTTATCTCCTCAAAAGAAGCCATTTAACAAACAACCTGTTTACGCCCTCGCTTAGCAAGCTCGGTTGCTGAAAGGGTTCGGGAAATTGTGTAGATGGCTGTGCTGAGGATAAAAACATTTGTGTGTACTGCCTGCTCAGCGGAGCAGGGCATCCAAACAGTTGTCGGCATCGCCTGCTCAGCAGAGCAGGGCAT
>CAZBPG010000086.1:0-1687 GCA_964493695.1 uncultured Chitinophaga sp.
GTAAACAGGGGGTGTACAAACTAAAAAGCGCTGCTCAGTTTTGAGACAGCCACTTAGGGGTGGTTTGCCTTTTTTAACCACCCCGCCTTGCGCCACCGCACGCTGTCGCTGAAGCTATAGCGTAAGCGTCTAAAGCTATGGCGGCACGCGGTCGGCTGCCCCTCCTTGTCCTTCGACTCTGCTCAGGATGACAGGAGGGGCCAATTCCGGCTATGCGGAATTGGGGTGGTGTTCTTTTATTCAACTTCTACTTTCCATTTGGCTCCGCCACCCGGTGCCGGGGTTATGTTTAAAAAGTGCATGGTTACATTATAGCCCAGGTCGGCAGCGGTAAAGGTGAGGGTTTGCCCTACGGCTACGGTTTGCCCACCGGTTACGGGCACACCATCGGCATTTATAAAGCCTATTACAAAAGCATTGGTGCCCTGGTTGGTTACTTTAATGGTTTTACCGGCACTCCAGCCCTGGCTGCGCACGGTTTTAGTTTGGTCGGTTTTGTTTTCACCGGTATACAGGCCGCTTTGTTCGGTAGGCAGAAAATAACTTTGCTCAAAGAAGATGTTAGCAGCATTTTCAACGCCAATGTTGTTAAGCACGGTGGTATGCAGGTTAACGGTAAGCTGAAACGCCATGTTTACTATAGCCTGATGGGCGGCATTTTCTAAGTTTCCGGCTTCGCCAATATTGGTTAGCTGGGCAGTGCGGGCATCTTTAAAGGCATTGAGTTTGGCAATGCAGTCATCTTTAAAAGGAGTACCTAACTGTGTTTCGTATTTAGTTGCTTTGGTTACACAGCGGTTAAGCAGGGTTTCAATATCTGCCAGTGTGGCGTTATTATATTCGGTAAGCCCGTGAGGAAAAAACTCCTGGTATTGTGCCGAATCGCTGCCCTCAAAAGTACTTTTAATGAGCCCTTCGCGTATTTGTATAAATTTGGTAAAGGCATTCATGGCATTATTCATGGTAATGGTGCTGCCCTGTTGTTCGCTATCCTCGCTGTCGCTGGCGCTTAGCGCCTGGCGCAGCAGGTCGCGCTTGCCGGTGGTATCGTTTAATATAGTGGTGTAAATGCCGCCCGGGTTATTGGCCGCAAGCAGGGCAATGTGGCGGTCGGTTCCTTCTATAAAGTTGCTCTCGGTGGTTTCGAGGGGGAAGAAGAGGTTTTCGTAAAGACGGTTTAATTCTATCATAGTATTAAGGTTTTGGGTTTATAAGTATTGAATTGGTGAAAAACTTTAGGGGCAGGGCGAAAATAGTTGTGAACCCACCTGCCATATTTAGGGGCAGGGTGAAAAGAGTTGTGGAATTGGGTTTTGAGTTTTGGGGCACCCTGAAAAGAGTTCTGCAGGCGGTTTTTGTTTTTTGGGGCATCCTGAAAAGAGTTCTGGACCCACCTGCCATATTTTGGGGCATAGGGAAAAGAGTTCTGGAGGGGGTGCTCCTTTTTCGGGCAACCGCCAAAATAGTTCTGGAGGGGCAGGCAGGAAACTCAAAAGGCAATTCCAGAGCTCTGGAGGGGGTGCTCCTTTTTTCGGCAGCTATGAAAATAGTTCTGGAAGGGGTGCTCCTTTTTTCGGCAGCTATGAAAAGAGTTCTGGAAGGGGTGCCCACTTTTCCGGCAGCTATGAAAATAGTTCTGGAAGGGGTGCCCACTTTTCCGGCAGCTATGAAAAGAGTTCTGGAAGGG
>CAZBPG010000086.1:1787-17217 GCA_964493695.1 uncultured Chitinophaga sp.
AGTTCTGGAAGGGGTGCCCACTTTTCCGGCAGCTATGAAAAGAGTTCTGGAAGGGGTGCTCCTTTTTTCGGCAGCTATGAAAAGAGTTCTGGAAGGGGTGCCCACTTTTCCGGCAGCTATGAAAAGAGTTCTGGAAGGGGTGCTCCTTTTTTCGGCAGCTATGAAAAGAGTTCTGGAAGGGGTGCCCACTTTTCCGGCAGCTATGAAAATAGTTCTGGAAGGGGTGCCCACTTTTCCGGCAGTTATGAAAAGAGTTCTGGAAGGGGTGCTCCCTTTTTTGGGCACTGCCCTCACAGTTGTGTTGCCTGCTGCCAGAAAATTATTTACTGCCAGGGTACTCATGGTTTTGTCTAATGTCTGGTGTCTGTTATCTAAAGTCTACTTTACCAACTTTTTCCTTATCCCTTTCGCCACTGCGTGTTTCATATTGTTGGCTTTCAGTTTACGTGCTATGCTGCGGTGATGAGAAGGTGTAACAATTATTTTTTCCAGAAACCCCATTTTACCTATGATCTCTGTGTGATACCAAAACCCACCGAAAAGCATCACAACTCCTAATATCGTAAGGGTTTCTGTAGGCACACCAAAAATTGCAGCAGGGGCTAACAGAAGAGCAGCGGGGTTAAAAAAATCAGAAACTGTTTGACGTTAAGCAACCGGTAAATTATATTCTTCGCTGCTGTGGTGTATCAGGTGCTCATTCCAAAATATGTTGTACTCGTGTCGCCACCTGTGCCACCAATAAGCGTAAAAGTCAATGACAAAAAAACCAATAACATATTGTAACGCTTTGGAGTGAATATCAAAGATGGCTATGTGGTTCAATAAAAAATCGTAGGAAACTATGTAAACGGTCAATCCTAATATTTTAAATAGAACGTTTGTCATTCCCGAACTTAAACTGCTCACAGCATCCATACTTTTGATGACCTGCTTTTTTGTGTAATAAGCTACTATCAATTCAGCGACCATGAGCAAAATGAAAACAGGCAACACAATTTGTAAGCCACCGGCAAAAGTTTCCATGCTATACTTTTTTGTATGGGGAGTTATTCATCAATCTACATTCTTTAGAACACTGTTTATGCCTAATGCCGGGATGAAATATTCTTTGTTAAACTATTCTTTGTATGAATAGGAGCTCAGGCACTAAAGGCAGAAATTACAGTGAATATCTAACATTGATCTTAACAAAGCAAATAAAGAATATGTAGCCGCACTACGGGTGTATCAAAAATTTAATTAATTCCTGGGGTATCCGAACTTATCACCCCGAGTTATGTTTTAATCCCATGGTTCCTTCCGTTTAAGAGATTTTAAAATATTTTTGACAAATTATGGGACAGTATTCAATTAAAGAAGCAGAAACTTTATCAGGCATTAAAGCACACACCCTTCGAATTTGGGAGCAACGATATGATTTTTTAAAACCTAAGAGGACTGACACCAAAATTCGCTACTATACCGATGAACAGCTGCGGCTTATACTAAATATAGGAACCCTCAACCGCAACGGAATGAAGATTTCAAAGATTGCGGAATTGAATGAAGCCGAGCTGAATGAAGCCGTACTGAAAATTCAGACCACCACCAGTGAGCCCGACAACTTTTTGGATTCATTGATTCAGTCTATGATTAATTTTGATGAGCGAAGGTTTGAAAAAACACTTTCATCGGCAATCATCAAGCTGGGTTTTGAAGAGACATTCGTGAAATTGATTTTCCCTTTTATGCTCAGGACGGGTGTTCTATGGGCAACCGGTGCAGTTAGCGTGGCGCAAGAGCATTTTATAAGCAATCTTATCCGTAGAAAACTTAAAGTAGCCATTGACAACCAATACCCGGAACATACTAAGACCTCTAAGAAATTTCTTCTTTTTTTACCCGAAGGTGAAACCCACGAGTTATTGCTGCTTTTTACCGAGTATGTTTTGCGTAAACATAACAATCACGTTATTTACCTTGGTGCTGCTCTGCCATTTGAAGAATTAGGCAAAGCGGTAGAAATAGCAAAACCTGATTATCTGGTAACGTATCTTACAATTCCATTGGAGAAAACGTCCGTTCAGTCATACCTAAAAAAATTATCTGTTGCTAATCCGAAAACAAAACTGATTGTTGGCGGTGTACAACTTCAGAGTATTAAATCTGCCCTTCCGGCAAACTGCATCGTTATCAATTCCGCTGAAGAACTTTTAGCAGTTACCCGCTAAGCATCAAATTATTTTGGCAAGCTCCTTTTATAGGAGAAATTCAATCAATTGAAGTTTATTTTCAGTTTCTATAAACTTTTCAAAATCTTTTTTGTTTAACTATTTATTAAATAACTTAAACAATAAAGTCATGAAAAACAATTTCACAAAAATCAAAACACTGGTCATAGCTTTGATGGCAGGTGTATCCGCTTATGCGGCAACCAATGTTCAACTAATTCATAATTGTGCTGATCCTGCCGCTGCTGCAGTTTCAGTATATGCTGATTTTGGTTCAGGGCAAACACTTATTTCCTCATCATTTGCGTTTCGCTCGGCTACCGGTTTTTTAGCGGTTCCCGATGGTGTGCCTATTACGGCTTACATCAAGGCTCCGGGAGCTTCGATTTCAGATCCTGCAATTTACTCTCAGGTATTAGGCCCATTGGCACCAAACACAAATTACACCGTTATTGCATCAGGAACAGTAGGAAGTGGTTTTGCCGCCAACCCAGACGGACGTTCTATAGCTTTTGAATTAAAAGCAATTGCCAACACAAGAACTGCAGCAACAAATGGCGCTAAAGTTGACTTTGCGGTATTTCACGGAGCAACCGATGCACCGGGCGTAGATGTAAATCTTACAGGTGGTGCTACTTTGGTTCCAAATGCAAAATATGGCGATGCCAGCGGTTACCTGTCGGTTGACCCTACCTGGTATCCTATTGATATTGCTGCAGCGGGCACTTCAACAGTCGTAGCGAGCTATGTGGCAGACCTTAGTTCACTTACTGGCGGAGCAGCCATTGTGTTTGCTTCCGGCTTTTTAACTCCATCGGCTAACAACAACGGTCTTGCGTTCGGACTTTATGCAGCATTGGCAAGCGGAACTGTTATTGAACTTCCTACCCAACAAAATGCAAATGTGCAGGTAATTCATAACTGCGCTGATCCATTAGCAACTTCAGTGGATGTATATATAGATGGTGCTAAAGCGTTGGATGATTTTGCATTCAGAACCGCTACTCCTTTTATTCCGCTGTTAGCCGGTGTAAATCACACCATCGCAATAGCTCCTTCAACATCTGCTTCAGTAGGTGATGCACTTGTAAGTTTCCCGAACATTAACCTGATGGCAGGCTCAAATTATACTGTTATTGCCTCAGGAACAGTAGGAGGCGGTTTTGCCGCCAACCCTGACGGACGTTCTATTGCTTTCGATTTAAAGATAATTCCTAACACAAGAACTGCGGCAACAAACGGTGCTAAAGTTGACTTTGCCGTGTTTCACGGAGTAACAGACGCACCGGGCGTAGATGTAAATTTAACCGGTGGTGCTACCTTGGTTCCAAATGCAAAGTATGGCGATGCCAGCGGTTACCTGTCGGTTGACCCCACCTGGTACCCTATTGATATTGCTGCAGCAGGCACTTCAACAGTAGTGGCAAGCTATGTGGCAGACCTTAGTTCACTTACAGGCGGAGCAGCCATTGTATTTGCTTCTGGCTTTTTAACTCCATCGGCTAATAACAACGGTCCTGCTTTCGGACTTTATGCAGCAATAGCCAGCGGAACTGTTGTTGAACTTCCTGTGCAGAAAACAGCTTCGGTTCAGGTACTTCACAATTGCGCAGACCCGATTGCTGATTCAGTAGATGTTTATTTGAATGGAACTCTCGCAATTGACAACTTTGCTTTCAGAACCGCAACACCTTTTATTAATCTGATTGCAGGAGTACCAAACAACGTTGCGATAGCTCCTAAAACTTCTACCTCTGTAGCAGATTTAGTTTGGCAAAACAACTACACCCTAATGGCGGATTCGAATTATATTCTTACAGCTTCCGGTGTAATAGGAACAGGTTTTGCTTCCAATCCTGATGCAGTAAACACTGCATTTGAGGTATTGGTTAAAACTTCTGCCAGAAAGCAAGCAACTACAGGAACCAACTTTGATTTCTTCGCCATTCACGGGGCAACAGATGCTACTACTGTAGATGTGCAGGCAAATGGTGCATTAACCTTAGTGGACAACGCTAAATATACTGACCAGACTCCATATTTATCGGTGCCGGCAGGAAGCTATACCCTGGCTGTTCAGGACGCAGCAGGAACTTCAACCATTGTAAGTTATACAGCGGATGTAACAACTCTGGCAGGTAAAAGCGCGGTGGTTTTAGCTTCAGGATTCTTAACTCCATCAGCGAATAATAACGGTGCAGGCTTTGGTCTTTACGTTGCACTTGCAGAAGGAGGGCCTTTCATTGAACTTCCTACTTATACACCTACCTCTATTACTGATTTTGGAAGTGATATTTCATGGAAAATGTTTCCAAATCCAAGTCAGGGAGTTTTATCTATCAATTTCGATTTGAAAGATGCAGAAAATGTATCTGTTCAGATTACAGATATAGGTGGAAGAGTTGTGAAGGAACTGCTTAATGGAACTTCAGTTCAGGGAAAACAAAACCTCACTACTGACTTAAATGACTTGAGCAACGGAATGTATCTGGCTCGTATCCTTACTTCCGGTAACACTTTCAACAGTAAATTTTCTTTGGTTAAATAAACCTTTTTTTCATGGGTTTAAGAGAGCCGCATCCGAAAGGGGCGGCTTTTTTTATTCTGTATATACATCTGGATAGCAAATTCTATGTTTATTTTATGTTTAATAATTTATCAAAATAATTAAACAATAAATTTGGATTAATGAAACAAGTTTTTATTTTTGTTCAACAATTAAATTAAATTATTAAACATAACAAAGCCATGGCAACTTCAATTAACTTCGGATCCGAGATTCAGCAATACGAATCTATTCTTCGTCCTTTTGCATTTAACCTTACCAAAAGCCGTGAGGCAACAGAGGACTTAATTCAGGATACTTTTTACCGCGCTCTTTTAAACAGCGAGAAATTTCTGGAAGGCACAAATATTAAAGCGTGGCTGTTTACCATCATGCGCAATGTGTTCATCAATAACTACCGCAGAAAAAAGAATAGCAATGTAATTACAGATACTTCCGATAACCAGTATCTACTCAACAGCACAAAGCGTATTGATAAGAATGATTCAGAACGTTCGTTTTTGGCGGAGGATATCAGCAAAGCCATGCAGGAAGTAAGTTCTGATTTCACTGAACCTTTTATGATGTATTTCAACGGATTTAGTTATCAGGAGATATCTGAACAATTAGATTTGCCACTGGGAACCATCAAAAGCAGAATCTTTTTTGCCCGTAAGGAATTACAATTTAAGTTGAAAAGTATAGGGGTTTTAAATGCGGGAAACAACTAGAATTATGAGATTCATAGCAATTACAGTTTCTATATTTTTTCAATTTGCGTTGTACCGTTCAGGTTATTCGCAGGGAATTCTTCAAGTAAAAATTTCGGAGAGCGGTAGTAATAAGCCAATTGAACTGGTAAACGTACAATTAGAGGGAACAACTCTTGGAAGTGTTACTGACGAAAAAGGAGAAACAGAAGTTAGAGATATACCGCCCGGAACATACAACATCAAAATTTCCTGTCTTGGCTACCAACCTAAATCGGTTTTTGAAATAGAAATTACCAAAGGTAAACCTGCTGTAATAGTCACAGAGTTATCTCCCGCAACTACCGATTTGAAAGAGGTAGAGATAAAGGCAAACCCTTTTGTAAAAAACGAAGAAAGTCCGTTAAGCGTTCGTACAATCGGCATTAATGAAATACAGCGTTCGCCCGGTGGAAACCGTGATATTTCAAAAGTTGTGCAATCACTTCCCGGAGTCGGATTTTCAGGTGGTTTTAGAAATGACCTTTATATAAGAGGAGGAAGTCCTGCCGAAAACAAATTCTATATTGACGGTATTGAGATTCCTAATATCAATCACTTTGCAACCCAGGGAAGTTCCGGTGGACCGAACGGTTTGATCAATGTAGATTTTATCAGGGAAGTGAATTTTTATTCCAGCGCATTTCCATCCAATCGCGGAAATGCCTTGAGTTCTGTGATGGATATTCGTTTGCGCGATGGTCGCGATGACCGATTTGGCGGAACCTTTACTATTGGTTCTTCGGACTTTGCGGTATCCATGGAGTCTCCTTTGAATAAAAAGAAAACAGCTACCATGTTGGCCAGTGTGAGGTATTCTTATCTGCAATTACTTTTCAAAGCACTTAAACTTCCATTTCTTCCAACTTACACCGATGCGCAGGCTAAAGTGAAATGGAAAATAACGCCTAAAGATGAGTTTGTTTTTCTATTCCTGAGCGCCTATGATGTAAATGTGCTGAATACCAAAATCAAAAATCCGGATGAGAGTCAGCAATATTTATTAAATCTTTTGCCCGAACAAACACAATTGACCTACATGATAGGTGGCAAATACACCCGCTATTTTGAGAATAGTTATTTACAGGTGTTTTTGAGCCGAAATATGCTGGTGAATAAATTCAATAAATGGAAAGACAACGATAAGAGCAAAGAAAAGATAACCGAATACGGTTCAACAGAAGCTGAAAATAAACTACGCATTGAATACAACGGCAGAAAGAGGATATTGAAATACGATGCGGGAGTGAATTATGAGTTTGCGCGATACACCAACAGATCTTCTTTTTTTGATGCACAGTTTACACAGCAACAATTAGTGAAAGTTGATTTCGATTCCAAGTTCAATATGCATAAATACGGAGCATTTGCCAATGTAAGCTCCACCATGTTTAATGACCTCGTTATTCTGGGTTTTGGAATTCGTTTTGATGGAAATAACTACAACAGAAAAATGGCAGAAGTATGGAGACAGGCATCTCCCCGCTTGTCGCTTTCAATTAAAATGCCCCAAAATATCCGCATCAACATGAATGCGGGCTATTATCATCAACTTCCCTCTTATACTATTCTCGGTTACGAAGATTCTGCCGGTTCTTTGGTTAATAAAGAACGGCTCACCTACATGCGAAATGTGCACGCAGTAGCCGGTATTGAATATACTACACCCATCAACAGTCGAATTTCGGTAGAAGGTTTTTATAAGCGTTACTACAATGTTCCGTTTATGCTCGACAATAATATTTCGGTAGCTAACCAGGGCGGGGGATTTGGTGTGGTAGGTAATGGTCCGGCAAAATCCACCAGCGAAGGAAGGAGCTATGGAATGGAATTTCTATTTGAGCAAAAACTTTACAAAGGGTTTTACGGCATTGTTAGCTACACTTTATTCTGGAGTCAGTTCAAAGATGCTTTTGATAATTATGTTTCGAGCAGTTGGGATACGCGGCATATCATTTCACTTACCGGGGGTAAAAAATTTAAACGTAATTGGGAAATTGGTTTGCGCTACCGCATACAAGGTGGCGCACCTTATACTCCTATTGATATCGGGGCATCAACTTTATACAGCCGGTATAATCCATCTAATCCCGGAATCTTAGATTACAACAACATCAACTCATCAAGAGTGAAATGGTTTCACTCTGCTGATATTCGGGTTACTAAAAAATGGTATTTGAAAAAATGGAGTTTTGAACTGTATCTTGATGTTCAGAATTTCTATCTCTCAAAAGCTCCTGAGGCTCCGATTTTCTCACCGGTTTATGACACCGATGGTAAAACACCTTTACAAAATCCGGATGACGCTTCGCGTTTTCAGTATAAGTATTTAGGAAGCAGCCGGGCTGTGCCATTGCCAACTTTAGGTGTGGTGATTACTTATTAAACCGATCTTGTAAATATATTTTTTGTAAGCTGTTAAATTTTTACAATCAATGTTCATTTCAAAAAAACTGAAACTCCTTATTCTTTCGGCAACTCCGGCAGGTTGTTATGATTGGTATCTTTAACCCGTGCCCCAAAAAATTTTCCGTTTGTTTAACTCAAGTTGCTAGTTAAAAAAATGGTTTAGTTGCTCTACACAAATAAAACAAATGAGTTTTAGCAAGAAGCCGTTAAACGTGACGGCATGAATGGTTCTTGGGAATAATTTTTCGCGCCTATCCCTTTTAATACAGAATTGATTTAGAAAAAACGAAAATAATTTTTTCGGACTACACTTTTTATTTGATTCCCGATTGATATAAAAACTCGGTTGCCCTGAAACAACCAAGTTTTTATATTTGTGTCATTAAAATATAGCGTAGCTATATTCTTGCTCCCGAAAAACTGGTAACTTTTCAAGTAAGCGCAAGAATGAGTTTCACGCCTGCGATAAGTGGGCTTGGCTTATTCGTGCTTACAGGCATACCAGTGCCTTCGGGGTGTGAATACAGTTTAAGCCCACGCTTAATTAAACACTTCCTGATTCGGGTTTAGTCGGGGTAAACCAAAACCAAATTTTTTATGAAAAAGTTTTTCGTTCTCGCTGCTATCGCAGCAACTCTTGTTATTTCTATTTCTTCGTGCAAAAAAGAAGAAACTACAACCGACCTCACTACGGATTTAGTGGGAACTTACATTGGAAGCGTTAATCTTGGCGGAACGGTAACGACCAATCACTCTGTAACTGTTACAAAATTGACTGCTACTCGTATTCAGATTACGCCAAGCAATACAGTTGCATCAAGTACTTTTTATGCTGACCTTTCAACTGAAACTGGCGGAATAAAACTGACCGTAATTAACCAAGCAGCAGGGGGTGGAACAATACGTGGTAATACATCGCTTATTGCTGGCGATGCCAGTGCTAACGGAGCATATCAAACAAGCGACAAGTCGCTTAGTTACTCTGTTATTATTAACGCTGGCGGTAGCGATACTCCCGAAAATTATCAGGGTTTTAAACAATAGTCATAAAATCCCTTTGCGCTAAAAGCCGTCAGCAAATTTGTTGATGGCTTTTCTTTTTGCGAATGTTCTTTCTTCTGTTTCATAATCGGGTATATCGTAGAAATATCTACGCGCAATTATATCTTCCTTAGTTAGCAGCACATACCTTTTTCGCTTGTTTCTTTTTCTTGCGCGGATAAGCAATTCGTTTAACATCACCTTTCGGTTTGTAGTCCTCAAAGCATTTCTCGTTGCTAACGGCATTTTCAACCGTTTCAAAAAATGAATCGCTTACAGTTAATTGTCGCCTGTTATAGCGGTAGCAAAATTCAGCGAGATAAAACGGCAAGTATTTTTTGCTGATAACATGGTATTGTCCTTTGATTCCGTTCTTTATGATACTCCAAAACCCTTCGATACTATTGGTATGAATATTTCCTCTTGAATATTCCTTTGCTGAATGGTTTATTACGTATCGTTCAATAATTTCATCCATCTTTTTGTAGGCACGAAAATCGTCTGTCATTAAAACAGATTCTTTTGTTTTCACCGCCTTTTTTAAAAGTGCAATCAATTCTTTTGAAGTCAATCTATCCATCACCTTTGCAACTACTCGCCCCTTACGTTCAATGATTCCCGCCACTGGTATTTTCTTTGTACCGCGCCCACGTTTTACGCGATTATCGCCTCTATCATACACATTGCCTAAGTCGGCTACGTTATCGGCTGTAATGGGTTTATTATTGCGCTTACGCGGTTTACCGCCTACATAAGTTTCATCCATTTCTACAACTCCTTCAAGCATTTCGCCCCAGTCAAGCATAGCGCATCGAACACGCATAGCACTATACCATGCTGTTTTATAGGTTACTCCCAAATCCCGTGAAACTTGCATTGCACTAATGCCTTTCTTCGCATTAAGCATTATGAAGATTAACTGAAACCATTTCGGCAATGGCATTCGGCTATTTTCAAAAATAGTTCCGAACAAAACAGAAAAATCTTTGTTGCAACCGTTACAATGCCACATGATTGATTTCTTTCGCTTCGTCAAACTTTTAGATTCACATCGCGGGCAACATGGTTTCTTTCCCCACCGATTTTTTTCCAGTTGCTTGATGCACTTTTCGCGGGTGTTATACTTTACTGCCAGTTGCGTTAAATTCATAAACACATTTTTTTGTTTAAGAAATAGAGTTACTTTCGTGCTGTGGAGGACAGGGGAATTGAACCCCTTTACTTAGAATGAGAAGTCCTGCGTAATCTGCCAGAGTCCCCCAATCACGAAAATTTAGAAGCCCTAATGTTCAAGCATTAGGGCTTTTTGATTTTACAAAGGTGGCTACTGTAACTGTGTATGGTGGGCTTAAAATGAGAAAAGCGGAAAAGCGGACAGAAAAGCAGAAATATTTTTACTGTTACTTTTTATGTAGGTCGTTCATAATCTTCAAAACTTCATTGATGATTTCTGTTTTTGAGCGATATTTTTTTATGACTTCATTTTTGTAATCATCCAAATTCCGCTTTCCTGCTATTTGAGAAAAGCGGACAATGTGATGTTGGAAGTGTTTGAAAATTCCCTTGCCATGACTTAATTCAATCAGTTTTGGGCTTGCATTGTGTAAACAATGAAGTAAGTATGAAACATGGTGTAACTTCTCGCTATTGATTTCTACTTGTGCATTCTTGTTAGTTAATAGGTCTATGAATGCTGTTGGTGTAGGTGAGTATTTAAAATAAGAAATCCAATCTTTAAGTTTTCTCTGTTGGGTATGAGTTAGAATTGATTTGAAGTAAATATTTGGTGTGGTTTCGTTTTTATTGGCTACATCACTGTTGCGGCTGATTACTTTGTCTAAATATGCTGTATCGTCTTTCATTACTTCTGCATATTTCCCAGTGCTTTCAAGGTACGCTGCATCTTCAAGTAACTCTTTCGCTTTTAGTGCGCCTGCTCTCTTATGGTTGGGTTTGTCTAAAACTTCTTTGAAAAGTATAACTGTAACAGCCCGTCTAAACTTCGCATACGATTCTTTGTGTAATACTATTGAGAAACTGGGGTGCTTTAGTTGAAATGATTTGAAAAAATCGGCAAACAATCGCTCGGCTTTAGCCGATATATCAGCACTTACATTTGGGATAGTTTCATTGTCCTGCTCACCAAAATTTTCAAGTTCTATGGTGCTATTGGCTAATTCAAACAAATACTGTTTATGCCCTCTTAAAAATTTGAGAAATATCTTATCGCTTTTCTCTGAAAGAAAATTGGAGATAACATATTCTATCTGTTCACCGATAAATTTCTTGGTAATTGATTCGGCTTCTACTCCCTTTTTCTTCACGAATTACTGTAATTAGGTATAGACAAATTTACCTAACTGACTGACTATTAAAACTACCTATGGTTGATGTGGTGGGAATAAAAACAAAGGGATATTTGTTTCTTCCATCAACTCCCTAAGATTATCATACCATTGAATTACTGTGGAGTTGATAATTGCATTGACCGCAATATTTAATTGCTCTGATTTGTCTTTCGGATAAATGTAGAATCGGCTTTCCCAATCAACTATCCTTTTGCTTTTACTTAAATGCAGAAATACGTTTCTGTTTTTCTCTTGGTCTTTAGTCGTATTCATTACCGTATCTTCTTCTATTCGCAGAGAATCAGTAACAAGCAATACGGCATCGCCTGTATTCCAGTTGTTGAAATAATTTTCTTTCGCCATTAAACATTTTCAGTGAGTGACTAAGATACAACGGATGAATAGAATGTGGCTGTGGGAAAAAAGATTTTCCGAAAATATTTACAGCCGTTTTTTTGAAAAAATGCGATTATTTTCGTAACTAAAGCCACCCTAAATCATAAGTATTCTGTATTAAAAGGGATAGGCGCGTAATTTTTTGATGTCACTAATAGTAGTTTGTACACGCTTTCTCATTTTTAGTTTTTCCAGTGTTTGCCCCTTGGTATCAGGTCGTTTAGAATTTCCTTTCCGTTGAATTCTTAACTGCAATGATTGTTCATTCATCAGGCGGTCTTCTATAGAATAATCGGTATAAGCACTATCGGCATACACCTTTGATTCCGGGGATAGTTCACGAACTAACCGCTCTAATCCTTTTACATCTCCTGTTCTGCCGGGAACAAAATGAAACTGAATAGGAATGCCACCTTGCGTCACTAGTAACTGCACCTTCACTCCATAAAATACTTCCTCAAACTAGCGGTATATCCCCTCCATTTTTTACCCTTCAATAACTTACACCGGTCAATCCGCATGTTATCACAAACAGGCACAGGAAACGAATCCAGTATGTATCGCATTTCACAACAGAATTCTTTGAGATAGTGACTGAGCGTAAGAAATACCTCATACAGCAATTGCCATACCTGATGAATCCTCCTCGAAAACCGACTCGTATCAAGCATCTTAGGAACCAGGTTCGTTTCCTTCATAAATTGAATGGCGTGGTGGTGATTACCCGAAAAATACATCGCAGATACCAGAGCAGTTGTCAGCACTTCGCTATCGCTTACCTTCCGCCTTTTATCTTCTTCGTGATTAATTCCTTTCAAAATACACAATTGTCACAGAATTGTCATAATTGCTAAAATTCGTCAACAAACACACTAATGGCATAAACTTTTCGTTGTTAAAGCGTGTCTAATACAATACGTATGAACATGGTTAAAACAGATGAACACGCCTTAGAAAAACTTCACAATGAGTGGATAGGTAATCTACTTGCTTATGAGGAGCATTTGCAAAATATACAGGCTGTATGTAGTCAATTGCAAAGTAGTGTTAACGACTTGCAGTTTCAACATGAACTGCAGCAACTTCGTACTGAAATTGTTTTGCAGAAAAGCATTATTAGTGTTTTAAACGAAGAAGTGTTGCAGTTGAGAAAGAGATTTAATGAGCGTGATGAAAAGCAGATAATCAATCTCTCGGACCTAATTGAAAACAACCGCTTTCGCGAAAGAATCCGCAAAGCAGAACAGTCGGTTTTTATGCTGAAGTATCAGGTAAATAAATTTCTCTCCATAGCCTCCTAGCGAGGCGTCTTAGTTAGTGTGTCGAAGGTCTGCACGTTCTGTGCAGGCCTTCTTTTTTATACACCTTCATTCTTTTTCATACGCACAAAAAAGGCTGTGCCGACATTCTGAGCCGATTCAAACCATATTCTTCCACCGGTGCCGTCAATTATCTGTTTTGTGATAGCAAGCCCTAAACCGGTACCGGATGATTTGGTAGTGAAATTCGGAACAAATACTTTGTCGTAGTTATCGCTGGGGATCCCGTTGCCGTTATCACTCACCGCTACAGTTATCCATCCGTCTTCCTCTTTTACATTCACGTCAACAAAACCTTTCCTGATTTCCGGAATACTTTGAATAGCGTTCTTCACTAAATTATTAAACACGCTGACCATCTGGTTTTTATCGGCAAACACCAGTGGATTTGTCGACTCAGTTGTGAAAGTTACACTGGTATCCTCCTCCCCGTCAAAAAGGTCGGTAATCGATTTAAGCAGTTCATTTAGGTTGAGTATCTCATTATGCGCTTTAGGCATTTTAGCGAAAGAGGAAAAAGCATTCGCAATGCTGGAAAGATTCTCAATCTGTTCTTCGAGAGTCCGTGCCACTTTTCGCGCCAGTTGGTCAATATTCGGGTTGCCCTCATCAATAGCCCGCTGCAGGTATTGTATACTAAGCTTCATGGGTGTAAGCGGATTCTTTATCTCATGCGCAATCTGCTTCGCCATTTCGCGCCAGGCACTTTCCCGCTCACCTTTTGCTAACTTCTGAGCACTTTGTTCCAACTCTGCAATCATTTTGTTGTACTCACTCACTAAAATTCCAATCTCATCTTTACTATTCCATTCAATAGGTTCATTTATCTTATTCAGATTCAGCATCCGCAGTTTCGCGCTGATAATGGTAAGCGGACGGGTAATTGAATTGGAAATAAAATAGGCCAGCACTGCCGCGCATATCAGCAGGAACACATATACGTTCATCAATGCTACAAGAAAGGAAGACACTTCATCGTTAATATTCTTAGACCTTTCGAAATAAGGTATGCCGATGTAAGCCACTGCTTCACCATTATTGTTCCGTACCGGTGCGTAGGTAGCCAGGTACTTCAACGCACCAATATTTTCCTGCTCTGTTACCTGAGATGTTTTATTGTTCTCCAGTTCGAAAAAAGCATCCGGATTCATTTTTTTGCTCACCAGTCCCTTTTCGTAGATAACCGGTTGTGATGAAACGGCCAAATCGCCTTCCCGGTTAAACAGATTTATATCAATTGAGTTAATATCTGCCAGACGCGCTACTTCGAAACTAAGTTCCTTATTAATGTCCTCACTCAAAAGATTTACATCTCCTCGGCTTTTTTGGATAAAATATTCCAGACTGGCGTGAACGGCTTTCTCTTTCCGGAGCAACCGGTCGGTATAGAAGTTATCGTACTGGCGGCTGAAAAAGCTGATGGTGATAATGCCGATAATGACAAACGAAATCACAATCATCGCCAACATGGAATAGTTGATGCGTGTGCGGAAAGAGAGGGAGAAATCTTCGGGCAACACATCGTCTATTGTGAGCCTGCTCGCAAAACGCAAACCAAAAAGCAACAAGAGCACTGTGACAAAAAAGAAGGTAAACATGTATGAGAAAGTGGCGACCGGTTCAAACACCGGCTCCCGGGTAACCGAAACCACTACTTTCTTGCCGTTTACAAACCGCTGAATGCTGTGCTCCCACTCCGGTTCTTCGATGAATACAAAATCTTCCTTCCCAAATTCATAATCACTGTTCCAGTAATAGCTGTAAGGAAAATCTCCAAACTGCGCAATCAGTTTATTATTCTGGTAAATGGCGTAAGCATAATTATTCAGATTGTTGGAAACTGTAACATTACTTCCGAGGAGCAATTCCGGATAAACATTCTGCCCGTAATAAACTTTAGGAATCAGGCGCAAAACAAACGAACCCATCCTGGTAGAATCATCTTTAAAAGAAATGATTGACAGGTAAGAGTAGTTTAAAGAGGTGTCGCTGATGTAATGAAGTTCTTCGGGAGATGAGTTGTTTCCGATGGCGCTGTAATAAAACGCCAGATTCATAGTATCATCGTTATGCACCGAATTACCAGAGGCATCAAAAGCGTAGAGTTTGAGGTTGTATCTGTTGAAGTATCCTCCCATGTAAAGAGAGTTAATACGGTCGTAAACTTCCTTCTTGGGAATAACGGGATTACTGAAATAATTGGCCATGAAGTTGTCCTCGCGTATTCGCTTAACCACATCACCAAACATGAACTCCGCCACATAATCACGTTCGCTTACCAGCTTTCCGGAAAAGAATTTGCGTTGATTTCGTTCCTTTCTTTCATACAAATTCTCAATAAGGAAAGTAGACAGCACACTGTAGAACGCTATGTAAATAATCAGATTGCGGACCGAAATTGACTTGTCGT
>CAZBPG010000087.1:0-16957 GCA_964493695.1 uncultured Chitinophaga sp.
TCTTCCTCTAAAACAAAAAGCCGCCTCAAATTGAGTTTTGAGACGGCTTCTTTTTTACTCCCGTCAGGGCAATGCCATTAAGTTAAGGAAGTTCGACTCCTCTGGAGTCGGATAACTGTGGTGCATGTCTCTTATTATAAACATCAGACCCTTCCAGGGTCAAACAACATAAGGCTTAACTTAATGGCATTGCCCTCCGGGGTCGTTTTTTTTGTGGTGGTTTGTTTACCCCCGATTGAAATCGGGGGCTATAAAGATGGCACCCCGCTGGGGTGCTAATACAGAAATACAAACAGCCACCCCAAACCCCTTAAGGGGCTTTAACAGCCGAATACAAAATGAAAAAGCAAGAGAGGGAAGATTTGAGTACGTTATTTTTCAACAAGACTGTTTAAAAAACGAAGAAAAATAGTGTAGCACATTTTCGTAGTGTTGGTATAGGAGCAGTTAATTTTGCTGAAACAAACTAAATGGGAAATGAAGTATCGCATTTACATAGATGAAGTGGGCACGAGCGATTTGAGCAGCACGAAAGATGCTGAAAACCGGTTTTTGAGTTTGACGGGTGTGGTGATTGATTTGGAACATGTGAAGCAGGTGATTACTCCTGAAATGGAGGACTTGAAAACAAAATATTTTGACTCGCACCCAGATGAACCGATTATTTTTCACCGAAAGGAGTTGATGAATAAAAAGTATCCGTTTCATAGCTTAAAAGATAAAGAAAAGGAGGCAGCATTTAATGAAGAGTTTTTAGCCTGCTTAAACCGATGGGCATTTAAAATACAAACTGTAGTTATTGATAAATATGAGCATCAACAACGCTATGCCGTTTGGCGGTATGACCCTTACCATTATGCAATGTCGATAATATTTGAGCGGTATCATTTGCGACTGAAGGAAATTAAGCAGAAGGGCGATATGATGTTTGAATCGAGAGGAGGGAAAGAAGATATGCGTTTGAAAGAAAGCTACCGCAGAATATTTGAAGAAGGAACAGACTACATTAAAGCAGAGGACATTGATGCCACTTTAACTACTAAAGAGTTAAAGATAAAACCGAAGTCGGCTAACATTAGCGGATTGCAACTGGCAGACTTAATTGCTTTTCCTGCGCGCAGGTACGTGCTGAGACATTACAACCTGGTGAATGATGGCAGAGAAACCTTTAATGAAAAGATACTTGAAGTAATTGAATCGAAATTTTTCAGTCACGGAAATAAAGTGGAAGGATACGGTATTAAGTTACTTCCATAAAAAAACCCCGTTGCCGGGGCAAGGGCAAGAAACCCTCCACCTCCACATCAGTGGATTGATGCAAACATACAATTCTTTGCTAAAAGAGAAAAGGTGTTACTAACAAGGGAAGAATACAGTAGAAGAAAAAATACAAAGCGGAAGGTTGCTGTGCAGAACCCTGCAAAGACAAACAGTTTGATGTGCGACCCCTCCCTGCCTTCGTGAGAGCACTTCGGCAGGTGATCATAACACTATCACCTCTTCTTCGGCTTCGGCCCCATTTCAAATTCGAGGGTGCCGCCATTTATAATATCGGCATGGTGCAGAAAGGGCTCGGGCAGTTTTTTTCCGTTGAGGGTAACCGATTGAATATACCGGTTGATGGGCGAAACATGGTGGGCAATAATTTCAAACCTGCCTGACCGGTAGGCAAGTTTCTGCTGCCTGTTTTCGGGGTTAAAATAAATAGTGGCTTTAGGAAATTGCGGAGTGCCGATGGCGTAAACACCGGTGCCGGGAGTAACCGGGTAAAAGCCCAGCGCACTGAAAACATACCAGGCGCTCATCTGTCCGCAGTCGTCATCGCCATCCATACCATCGGGATTGTTGCGGTATAAAAAGTAACGGTTGAGGGCCACAAGCTTTTGCGTGCGCCACGGCTGACCTGCATAATTATAGAGGTAAGTGTAATGATGCCCCGGCTCGTTCATGTGTATGTAATGCACGCCACGGAAATTGCGGTTGAGCTTTTTTATAAAATTTTCTTTGCCGCCCATCAAATCAATCAGCCCGGGAATATCGTGCTGCACGCCAAATAAATAGGTCCAGGGGCTGCCTTCGGTAAAACCGGTGCGGGTGTCTTTGTTCCAGGTGCCGTCTGAATTGCGCGGTGCCATCATACCGGTGGCGGGGTTGTAAACGTTTTTGTAATTTTTGCTGCGCTGCATCAACAAATTATAATCGTCCGGTTTACCGGCAGCCTTTGCCACCTGCGCCACACAAAAATCATCATACGAACCTTCGATGGTATTGGAAACTGATTCGTTGGTTTTGTCAACCGGTACGTAGCCAAGTTTTTTATACCAATATAATCCGTTTCGCGCTTCAATAAAAGTAAACGGTGCGCGGTCAGCCCAACGGTTCACGCTGTCGTTACCCGATGGCGCCATCGCATCTTTCATGCAGGCCTCATACGCTTTTTGTAAATCGAAACCCTTTACGCCTTTCACCACTGCATCGGCAATTACTGCATCAGCATGGGTGCCAATCATGATACCGGTGTAAGTGGGGTTAGGCCACTTGGGCATGTAGCCGCCCTCTTCATACATCTGCACGAGGCTCTGCACCATGCCCGGCACATGCTCCGATGCGGTGAGAATTAAAAGCGGATGCTCGGCACGGTAAGTATCCCAAAGCGAGTAATCGTTATAGCTCACACCGGTGTGAATTTTATCATCAAACGCGCTGTAATATTTTCCCTGCCCGACTGTGTCGTTCAGGCGGGCGTATTCCGAAAACGTGCGCGGAAACAAAAGCGTATGATACATGGCGGAATAGAAAATTCCTTTTTGTTTTTTGGTGGCATCAATCTGCAACCGGTTAAGATATTTCTCCCATTCCTGCTGCGTTTGCTTTGCAACGTTTCCAAAATCTACACCTTGAATCTCCTTACTGAGATTTTCGCGTGCCTGCTCAATGCTGATGAAAGAAGTAGCCACTCTTGCTTCAACATCTCTCGTGTTCTTTTTGAAGCTTACCCATGCACCGCAGGCATTAGCGGTTAGTTCAGTGCTGTCGCTTTTCAAATTTTCATTTTCATAAACTCCGAAGGTTTCAAAGGCTTCATCAAACTGAATTACAAAATATCCTTTGAAGTTGGGAAGAGGCGGGCCTAGGTGAGCGGACTGACGGTCTTTATTCCAGCCGATGATTTCTTTTTTCCCGGGAATGATTTTTATCCACCCGTTGGAGTCGGGCAATTCACTTGCTTCAATAAAAACGGATGGCCTTTCATTTTTCAGAAAATGAAACTTCAGAATACCACAGCGCGAAGTGGCGGTCATTTCGGTTTTAATCTTCGAAAGCTTTTGCGTATGGAGTTTTACGGAGTAGTAATATGGTTTTGAAATTTCGCTGCAATGCGCGAAATAACAAGTGCGCTTTAACGCTTTGGAGTTAATTTTTCCGATGACTGGCTTAAGCGTAACGTGTCCATAATCGCCCATCCACATAGCGGGCTTATGCGAAGCGCGGAAACCGCGGATGCGCGTATCGAAATAGTTATAAAGCGGAACTGCAATCCGCGCTTTGCGCGTAACCGGTGTCCAGTGCGTCATTCCAAATGGCGGGGTGACAAACGGAGTTGTTCTGCCATAAAGAAAAAGTCCCTTAGTGCCGATGAGGGGGTTTACGTATTCGGAAAGCTGTTGGGAGAAAAGCGTGCCGCTGCATAGAATGCAAAGGAGAAAGATGAATCGGGGGATTGTTTTCCCGATAGCTATCGGGACAAAGCCTCCCTCGCAATGACGCCTGTTTTTTTTCATGCTGATTTCTCCGCTAAAAGTAGAATAAACAACATTAGGGGGCAGAGATTTTGCCGGCATACTTAAATCCGTTGTTAATGGCAAACATCGGATTGAAAACACACACAAAAGCCTTTTCGTACCATCTAAATCCGTTTCGGCTCATTCGAACAGTTCCGAAATGAATCAACTCACCGAGAAGGGAACCGGCAAGCGGTGTAACTATCAAATCCTGTACGCTGGGCTGTTCCATTCCTCCTTCTATGGCGTACTCCCAAATTAAACTATGCCCGATGGCAAACAATCCGGCTTGCCAGAATTTTGCTCCCTGCGAACGAATAGAATTGTAATAACAGGCACCTTGATAAGGATGCCCGAGATAGTTTATATACCAATGGTCTTTATCAATTACAGGTGCTGCTGAAAATGTATTTCTGTATTGCTGATTTACCTTCGAAGTACCCGACTTACTCCAGCGGCTCACATTTTCAGGCAAGGCAAAAAGCAGTGCGGTAATTATACCGTTGTACCCAAACGATAAGCCTGAGGCGAGTAAAACCTTTCTACCGAACTTTGCTTTTTCATTGCGCAGATAAAAATGATTGTTTGTGCTATCGTATCCGGGAGGAAATCTTTTTAGCAGGCATTTTTTGTAAGCGAGCGAATCGGAAAGGGAAAAAACACCTCCGTTAGCGCTAAATGCTATGGAGCATATTCCGGTAATAAACAAAAGCAATAACAACCGTTTCATTTTACAATTATGTAGTGGAAATTAAGAAACAGTAACTGATTAATCTCACCTGTATAACTTTCAGAAACTTCCTGTAGCATTCAAAGCAATTACATTTTGCTTGCGTATAGGAATTGTAAATGCATTTAACCACTTTTAGCTCGTGCAACAAATCCAACATGCTCTCCGGAAAAGAAGAGCAATCGTACTTATTTCCTCTATAGTTATAACTGCCATTTATTGGTTTATTGCTTTATGGTACACTGACAAGTCAGCTTACTCCAAAGATCTCGTAGTGTTTCACCAACTCTTCGATTCATTTTTTGTCGATAAAAAGTGGATGGATTTATGGCAATACGTTTATCAGTTTGCAGTTACGGTGCTTTTGTTTTGGCTGACTCCTTTTTTGCTTACAAAGTATTGTCTGAAAACCGGCTTTTCAGAACTTGGATTAAAATTTGTTTATGATAAACAGGCGCTACAGATTTGTGCAGTTGCTTACACCGTAGTCATTGCATCCACTTATTTTTCTTCTCAAGATCCGCTGATTGCATCAGAATATCCGCTCAGCAAACTGATTGGAACCAGCTGGTCTGTTTTCGTAGTTTATCAAAGTGTTTATGTGTTTTACTTTATCGCGTATGAGATTTTTTACCGCGGATATTTGCAGTTTGGATTGAAGAGCGATAAGGCAGATACTAAAGAAATCATCATCATTATCTTGATTCAAACGGTACTGACTACCTTGTTCCACATTGGCAAACCAACTCCTGAAATTATCTCGGCTGCTGTTTTTGGTCCGGTGTTTGGTTACGTGGTGTTTCGTTACAATTCTATTTGGTACGGCCTGGTGATTCACTTTGTTATGAATGTGTTTCTGGACCTTTTCTCACTTTACTGGCTGCATCAGCTGCCTCAAAAATTCTTTTGAAACGATGAAAGTCTTAGTTACCGGAGCAAATGGTTTTATAGGAAGTAATCTTACCCGGTTATTGTTGAGCGAAGGACACCGGGTGAAAGCGATGGTGTTACCGGGAACTGATTTATCGAACCTTAATGGATTAGACTGCGAAAATGTTTATGCAGATATCACTAAACCTGAAATGCTGAATGGACTGCTGAAGGAGACTGAAGTTATCTTTCATCTGGCAGCTTTTCCTTCCTTAGCCTGGGGCAGCAACATTTTTAATGTAAATTATAACGGCACTGAAAACCTTCTGAAAGAAGCAGTAAAAAGCAAAGTGAGAAGATTTGTGTTTATGAGTTCGTTAGTAGTGCATGGTTTTTCTGATTTCAGAAATGCCGATGAGAATACACCTTTGCTAAAGCCGGGATTTTTTACGCGTCCCTACATCGCGTCAAAAATTAAATGTGAGGAGTTGCTTAGCACATGCAAGGACAAAATTGAAACCGTAATTATTCGTCCCGGTTTTAATATTTACGGACCAAACGACCGGATGACAAGCAAAGAAATGCTGCAGCGGTTAGAAACCGGACAATTGATGGGCTATGTAAACAAAGGAGAAATGCAACTCGGCTATGTCTATGCCGAAAACCTTGCGTTCGGTCTTTTATGTGCCGGAGTAAGTGAAAACGCTGCGGGCAATACCTACATTATTGCCGATTACGAACCTCCATGGCTTCACTTAAAAAACCTTTTGGAGTTGTTCAGCAAAGAGTTGAAAATACAACCCAAGCTTTCTTCTGTTCCTTCGGTTTTATTTATGCCGCTTGCCTTTTTACTGGATGCAGCTCATTTTCTGTTTCTGCGAAAAAAAATGCCGCTTATCAGTACTTACATTGTAAATACATCAACACATCATCTGCATTTCAGTTCTGCTAAGGCACAGCGCGAAATCGGATTTAAACAAATAGTAAGTTTTGAAGAAGGAATCAAAAGAACCGTACAATGGTATCAAAAACAAAAAAGCAAATGACACAAAACACAAAGCCCGCAATCACCCGTTATTTACTCGTGATTTTATCTCTGATAGAATTTTATGCTGAGTTTATTCACCACCACGAACTGATGTTCTTTACTAAACCTCTATTGCTGCCGCTGATTGCGGCTTACTATTTCCTTTCCGTGAAAGGGAACATGAAAGGTTTCCACAAAATGATGATGTTGGCGTTTTTGTTTTCGTGGTTTGGTGACATTTCGTTAATGCTTACGCCCGAAACCATCACAGACACAGAACTGATGGGCATACCCAAAAGCAAATACTTTTTTCTTGCGGGGCTTGGCTCCTTTTTCATTACTCAAATCCTGTTTATTAATGTGTATCGAAAATCAGTGAGCACTTCAAACACGGCAAATGCTTTGAAAAAAATCTACTACCTGCCGTTTTTGATTTATTGGTTTGCTATGCTTGCTATTGTATTGCCTCCGCTGCAACACAATACCGAAAAGCAGACAGCTACTATTCCTGTAATTTTTTATGCCTCTGTGTTAATCGGTATGGCTGCCACCGCCCTCAGCCGTTTTGGTAAAACAAACAGCAAAAGTTTCTGGTTCACTTTTACCGGTGCATGCATTTTTGTGGTTTCCGATTCGCTGATCGCCATCAACTTTCTGGCTTTACCCGAACCCACTTATTATGCGGGATTCAGCATCATCACTACTTACATTTTAGCTGAGTACCTGATTGCAGAGGGAATACTAAAGCACCGTGAGTTCACTTCAGTGAAACCATAATCACTCCGGCAGTAATGGTAAAGATACCTGCTATACGCATAGTTGTAACCGGTTCATTAAAGTAAAAGTGAGATACTAAAAACAAGCCCACAATAGTGAGTGAAAAGAAAATGGCACTGGCTACCTGAAGCGGAATATGCTTCAGAGATTCGGTAAACAATATTGAGTTGATTAATCCGAACACTAAGCCCAGCGCCAGAAATCCCCACTTTTTTACCGGTTCCTTATCGTAGATAGCTGAAAAATTAAACCCTACATTGGTAAGTATGTTGGCGACAATGGCAGAGCAAAGAAGAATGTATTTCATTTAAGGGTTTTGGGTTTAAATACTTACCAGAACATAGTATAGAGCGCAACCAGCAATCCGCATATAAGGAGCGAGCCGGCTAAAAACGAATTGGAAACTTTGAATAACGCTGTATCAACTTTAAGCGCATGCGATTTCTCACCGGTTGGGTTTTCAATAGCGCTGATGATAAACATGCCAATAATACAGAGGGCAAAAACAATCCCCATGCGGTCTAAGAAAGGAATTTCAAAAATTCCTGTTGCATTTGCATTGGCAAAACCGATAGATGCCAGCAAAGATAAATCCATCATCTCCGGTAAAAATTTCAGAAGGACAGAAAAAAGAAATCCTCCGATTGTAGCAAAGAGAGCAGCATTGCTTGTTGTCATCTTCCAGAAGAAACCCATGATAAACATGGCGAATATACCCGGTGAGACAAAGCCGGTGTATTCCTGAATGTAGTTCAAACCGCCTTTGTCAATGCCCAAATGCGGAGCAATGAAAACAGCAATGAGCATAGCAGCAACAACTACAATTTTTCCGACCTGAACCTGTTTGCTTTCATCAGCATCTTTGTTTAATACCTTCTTGTAAATATCAAGAGTAAAGATGGTGGCAATTGAATTTGTTTTACCGGCAAGCGATGCAACAATAGCTGCGGTAAGAGCTGCAAAACTTAAACCCTTCAGTCCGGCAGGCAACAAATTCAACAGTACCGGGTATGCTTTATCTCCGGCAATTATGCCTTCATTGTTCAGTAACTCTGTTTGAAAACTCCCTTGTTGATACAACACAAATGCGGCAATACCCGGCAGCACCACAATCACCGGCATCAATAATTTTAAGAATGCAGCAAACAGAATGCCGCTGCGCGCAGTCTGCAAATCTGCTCCAAGGGCGCGTTGCGTAATGTACTGATTGCACCCCCAGTAACTGAAATTCGCAATCCACATTCCTCCGAGCAAAACCGTCAATCCGGGCAAATCAAGATAACTCGGATTATCACGTTGAAGAATCATGTGAAAGTGATCGCTGGCATGTGTAGTCATTAAACTGAAGCCGTTCAGCACACCGGTACTTCCGAATTTTTCAGCTACCAGATTCAACGCGAGATAAGTAGTCACCAATCCGCCAAGGACCAAAAAGAAAACCTGAATTACATCCGTATAGCCAATCACTTTCATTCCTCCCAGTGTTATAAAAATGGCAAACACAGCCAGGCCGTACATGCAAAGCGATAAGCTCAAACCCGAAATACTGCTGATGGCAAGTGCTCCGAGAAATAAAATAGAAGTGAGATTCACCACGACATAAAGCAATAACCAAAACACCGCCATTATCATAGCTACAGTGCCATTGTAGCGCGTACTTAGAAACTGTGGCATGGTGTAAATCTTGTTTTCCAGATACACCGGCATAAAGAAAATGGCTACGATGATGAGTGTTGCTGCTGCCATCCATTCATAACTGGCTACAGCCAAACCCAGTTTAAACCCCGCACCACTCATCCCTATAAACTGCTCCGCTGAAATGTTAGATGCAATCAGTGAAGCACCAATGGCCCACCAGGTTAACGAACCCTCCGCTAAAAAATAATCTTTGGAATCAGCATTGGCTTTTTTCTTTCGCTGATAAATCCAGAGTCCATAGCCGGCAACAATCAGAAAATAAATAAGAAAAACAATAAAGTCGAGAACGGAGAGTTGGTGCATGTGGATGGTTTGATTCAAATCTAAAAGAAATTACTTTGCAGGAATATATTTGACTAAACGTTTCTCATGAAGATAAGAATATGTATGATTTTAATGGTGATTATCTCAGGCATAATGATGTCGGCAACAGTTAACAAAGCGGAAAAGCCAAGCGAAATGGCAAAACTGATGAAACAGATGCTCGCTTACATTCAGGACGAAAAACAGTTAATCGCGGAGAACAAACCTGCATCAAGATTCACCGTTGATGCTCAGGAGATGAGTAAAGCAAAAATTACAAAAGGCAAAAAACTTGCAGAAAACCATAAAGAATATGTGAGTCACTTCTTTGATGACCTCGAAAGATATTACCAGACAAAGGATTCTTCTGAAAGGAGAATTTCTTTTAATACGATGGTAAATAGCTGCATTAAATGCCATCTGCACGAATGCCCCGGGCCTATTACAGTAATAAAGAAAAACTTGCTCGACAACTAAGGGATGATAAACATATTGCCTTTTGCAGAATGGGCCGTAAAATAACCGAGCGCAGCCGGTGTAAAAACCGGGTCAGGATTAGCCGGTGCTGCCGATGAACCAAAATTGTTTTGGTTTTGGTCAAACTGATGGAAGTAAGTATAGATGTGTTCATCAAGCGACCACAACTCAGTTACTAATGTATCGCCACTTTCCAGATTATCATCGGGAATATTAAGATCTCGAATTTTCCCATCCCACAACAAATCGGTGTACACATTCCAACCACCCGAACGCACATTAAACACACGATAGAAATTCCTTACACCACTTGGATCACGTATATACATTTCTGCATCTATTTTTGTATCTCCTTCAAAGTTGGTAATGGTTTCAATAACCACCGAATCAATATCCACCGGTGGATTCATTTTGCAAACAGAAGTGTAGGTGGTGCCTTCGGCAGTTACAACTAATCGGTAAGTTCTGCCTATTGTCCCTTGTATAAAATTGGTTTGATAGATACCTGCAAATGATGTTTCTGTAAGCGTATCCGTGTTTCCCGCATCATCGCTGATAACAACAGTAGCTGCGGGAATACCTTCAAACTGATTGTTGTCGGAATACAAGCGCGATCTAGTTACACCTACAAAGTACGGTCCGGGCTTATCGCTTAGCCATCCTTCAATTACAATACGCGGCTCTGAGTTGTTCAGCTTTAAATCAATCTTTTCACTGCATGAAGTGGTGATGAACGCAGCGAACGCGATTACAAAAATTATTCTGAAAATATTCTTCATAGTTATTTGTTCTTCTTTTTAGCAGGAGGTATACTGAATTTGAAATTGTAAGTAATAGAAGGTACAATGCGGAACAGGTAAGTTTTTTCGGCATAAGATGTTCCGTTATCGTAGTCCACTTTAAAATCAATGGTATATGCGTTCTTGTAAGCATAGGTATTGTAAACGCTGATGTTCAAATCATGCTCCCAGGTTTTGCGTTTCTTTAAAACAAACGTAGCCCCTATGTCCAGGCGGTGGTAATTGGGAAACCTGTCCTGATTTCTGTCGCCATACAGCGGAACTATCTCACCATTCAACACATACTTGCCAATTGGATAGGTAACCGCCTGACCTGTATAGAAAACCCACGTGGCCGAAACGTTAATGCGCGGTGTAATGTCATACATCAACACAATACTTAAATCGTGAGTGCGGTCGTAACGTGACGGGAACCAGGTTTCACGGTTCACCGTTGGGAACTTTCGCTCGCTGCGCGAGAAGGTGTAACTTACCCAACCGGTAAATTTACCGGTAGCTTTCTTAAAGAAGAACTCCGCACCATAAGCTCTTCCCACCCCGAACAGCAATTGATTTTCCACTGTTTCGTTTGCCCGGAGAGTAGCCCCGTTCTTGTAGTCAATTTGATTCTGCATCCACTTGTAATATCCTTCCACCGAAACCTGAAACATATCCTTGTAAAAATTGACAAAGTAACCCGCACTCACCTGGTCTGCAATCTGCGGCTTTACATTATTCGTAGTCATCACCCACCGGTCGGTGGGAAATGAAGTAGTAGTAGCTGAAAGCTGGTGCAGGTTCTGAACATTACGCGAGTAAGCCGCTTTAAAACTCATGTCCTCATAGAAATTATAGCTGATAGAAAGACGCGGCTCCGCATTGAAATAGGTTTTGTTGAACTGTCCGAGCTTCAGGTTGAATGTATCAATGGTTTCTTCGTTTGGAAATTTGAAATACTTGGAAGGCCCCACCTGACTGAAGATGGATAGTCGAACCCCGTAATTGATGATTACCTTATTCCAAAGCGAAACTTCATGTTGTGCATACACGGCATTCTCCCATCCGTAATTTTTGCTGAGGAAAATGTTTCCGATGCGTGTAGTATCCTGCGAAACAACCTGCCCCGGTACAATCGTATGGAAAGTAGTAAGGAACCCGAACTTCAGTTTGTTCTTTGAATTCAGGTAGTAATCCAAATCTTCTTTCAAACTAAAATCGCGAATCTGAGATTTCACATCAATGCCTGCCACGTTAATGCCGATAGTGTAGTTGAACTCGTTATAGATGAACGAAGTGTTGGAAAAAAGTTTGTCGCTGAAAATGTGGTTCCACCGGAGTGTGGCTGTGGCATTTCCGTAAACAATACTAAACCGGTCCTGAAATCCAAACTTATCCTGGCCGAAGTAACCTGAAATGAAAATCCTGTCGCGTTGACCAATACGGTAATTCGCCTTTGCGTTGATGTCATAAAAGTACAGGATACTTTTCTTCAACTGTTCGTTCTTCGAAAGTTTAAGAAACAAATCCGCATACGTTCTTCTCCCGGTAAGAATAAAAGAACCCTTATCCTTCACAATCGGCCCTTCAATATTCAGGCGCGAAGAAATCAACCCTATACCACCGCCAATCACATATTCTTTGCTGTTGCCTTCTTTCATTTTTATATCCAGCACACTGGCCAGTCTTCCTCCATACTCCGATGGCATATTGCCTTTATAAAGAGTTGCATCTTTAATTGCATCGTTGTTGAACACCGAAAAAAAGCCCAGCAAATGTGAAGCGCTGTAAACCGGTGCTTCATCCAGCAGAATCAGGTTCTGATCATTGCTGCTTCCACGCACATAAAAACCACTATTGCCTTCCGATGCCGGCTGAACACCCGGTAACAACTGGATGGTTTTCAAAATGTCTTTTTCCCCGAACAACACCGGAATTTTCTCCAGTTGCTTTATGTCTAACTTAATAGCACTGACCTGGGCTGTAGTAATGTTTTCATTGCTCTTCGTTGCTTTAATTTCTACCTCCTTTAAAATTTTTGATGCCGGTGAAAGTGAAACATTAACCGTTTGGTTTTTCAATGAATCGAGCGTAATCGTATAATCATCATAACCAATGTAACGAACCGCCAGTTCGCGTTTTGATTGTGGAATGGTAAGTGAATAAAAGCCATAGGCATTAGTAACTGACCCTATTCCGGTAGTATCTTTCAGGAAAATTGTGGCACCAATCAGCTCCTCCCCTGTCTTGCCATCCTTAATAGTGCCGCTGATGGTAATTTTTTCAGAAGAACTTCTGCTTTGAGAAAAAACCGGAACAGAAAACAGAAAAAACAGAACAATCAATAAAGCATTTTGTCGCATTCTGAACTTCGATTTAGGGCGCAAATGAAAAAACATATAACTACTTATCAGTAAATTTTAATTGGAACGCATAAAACAACAAATGAAACACTTATTTTGTTCGATATTTTACCGAAACATAAATTCCTTATGAAATATTTTCATTTCCTCACCGCACTTCTCTTTTCCCTGCAAATTCACGCTCAAAATACTTCCCTGCTTTACGAAGGCCCTCCTGTTTTTCACGGAGCAAAAATAACCGGCAACTTTCCCAATACAGAATTCCTTTTCACCGTACCCACTACCGGTACACGGCCTATCACTTTTTCTGCAGAAAATCTTCCTGCGGGTTTAAGTATTGAACCTGCAAGCGGAATTATCCGCGGCAACGTGAAAGAAAAAGGTTCTTATACGGTAAAGATTATTGCCAACAACACAAAAGGCAAAGCAGAAGAAAATTTAAAGATTGAAATAGGTGATAAGCTTTGTTTAACCCCGCCAATGGGTTGGAACAGCTGGAATGTTTTCACCAACACACTCGATGAAAAACTGGTGATAGAAATTGCAGATGCCATGGTAAGCAGCGGTATGCGCGACCTCGGCTATCAATACATTAACATGGACGATTACTGGCATGCCGAAAGCCGCGATGCTGAGGGCAAACCGGTGGCCGATCCCAAAAAATTTCCGCATGGTATTAAATGGCTTTCAGATTATGTTCACTTAAAAGGTTTGAAACTCGGCATCTACTCCGATGCCGGTGATAAAACCTGTGGTAAATGCTTTGGCGGCTTTCAGCACGAGGAAATAGATGCAAAAGTATATGCCGAATGGGGAGTTGATTTACTGAAATACGATTTCTGTTTTGTTCCTTTCAAAAAAAGCGAGGCGCTTGCCCGCTATAAAAAAATGGGCGATGCGCTTAAGGGCAGCGGTCGCTCGGTTGTTTACAGTATCTGTAACTGGGGATTTTTTAAACCATGGGAGTGGGGCGAAAGCGTAGGTGGAAGTTATTGGAGAAGCACCCCCGATATATTCGATACCTGGAAAGGAGGTATTCCTTTTATGATGAGCACCATGAGAATCATCAAACGCCAGAACAAAATTTTGCAGTATGGCAGTACCGGTCATTGGAATGACCCCGACATGCTGATTGTAGGCAACTACGGAAACGGAAAAGCCACCGGCAGAGACGGTATGTTCAAAGGTATGACCGACACCGAATACCAAAGCCACATGAGTTTGTGGGCTATCATGAATGCACCCCTGCTTTCCAGTTGCAATTTGCGTAGCATGAATGAGCCGACAAAGAATATTCTGCTTAACTCCGAAATACTCGCTGTCAATCAGGATGAAAAAGGAGCACAGGTAAAACTGATTCAGAAAAAAAACGGAGTCTGGGTTTATCTCAAACACCTCAGCGATAGTTCGGTGGCGGTGGCTGTTTTCAATACCAAAAAATCAGAAACCAAATTCGACTTAAAAGCCGAAGGTGAACTTACAGGAACCTGGAAAGCCCGCGATGTTTGGCAACACACCGAAACCGGAATTCTTAAAGATAAGATAACACTCACCCTCAATCCTCACGAAACAATTGTGCTTAAGTTAGCACCTTATCATTTTTCGTTTTAACTCTTTCAAAAAGATTTCATGAAAAACTTCATCCTGCTCACGCTGTTAATGTTGAATCTGTATGGATTTTCACAGGACCTGCCCAAAACACAAAACATCATCCTCGTAACCTGGGACGGCTACCGGTGGCAGGAAGTTTTCAAAGGGGCCGATAAAAAACTCATCGGCAACAAAAAAGTAGTGAAGGATGTAGAGGCGCTGAAAAAAAATTACTGGGCCGAAGAGGAAACCGTAAGCCGCGAAAAAATAACTCCTTTTATCTGGAACACCATCGCCAAACAGGGAAGCATTATTGGCGAACAAAGAAACAGCAGTAAAATGAAAGTCACCAACCGGTACCGTTTTTCTTACCCCGGTTACAACGAAATTTTTTCCGGCTATGGCGACCCAAAAGTAAACAGCAACGATTTTCCCGATAACCACAACCTCACTATTTTCGACCTGTTGCAAGCCGATGAAAAATTCAAAAACAAATCAGTAGCCGTAGCCACCTGGGATGCTTTTCCGCGCATCATTAACGCCAAACGTAATTCAGTTCCAGTCTACGTCAACCTTAAAAACGAAAACGGAATTGTTTCCTCCGGTAACCTTATATACCAAACATGGCACACCTCCATTCCTGCCTCCAACGGCTTTATTCTTAACGACTCACTCACCTACCATTTTGCAAAAGATTATCTGGCCAAAAACCATCCCCGCTTTGCCTTCATCGGTTTCGATGAAACCGACCACTTCGGGCACGAGGGGCAATACGATGCTTATCTCCATTCCGCCAATCAGCTCGATGGCTACCTGCACGACCTCTGGAATTTTATTCAGTCCGACCCGCAATACAAAGACAACACTACCCTCATCATCACCTGCGACCACGGCCGTGGACCCGCTGCCGCTCAAATGTGGAGGCATCATGGCGAAGGAATTGTAGCAGCCGATAAAATCTGGCTCGCGGCTATCGGTCCCGGTATTAAAAACAATGGCGTGTTAAAGAGCGGAAAGTTTTACCAGAAACAAATTGCCCCCACCATCGCCACACTGTTTGGCAAAAAATTCTACGAGGGCAAAAAAATCGGTAAGCCGATAGATGAAATTCTGAAGTAGTTACTCAATCACCAGTTTTCTGGTTGTGTAACCGGCTTTCAGCAAATAAACGCCCTTCGCAAAGTTTGCTGTATTGATAGTGATACTTTCGGAAACAGGGACAGTGCCAAACACTTTTCTGCCGTCTGCCGAAAACAACTCCACCGGTGTTTTGTTCTTCAGTGTTAATTGCAAATTGCCAACAGTAAACTCTCCTGCAGCAGGATTCGGATAAACAGAAATATTGTCTTTCTCTGCAATTTCATCCACACCGTTCGGATTCAGCAGCCACGATTTTCCATCTAAGTTCCACTCCGGTTTTGTTTCCGGATTAATTCCCGATTCATAAATCAAATGATGCAAAGCCGTCACCGCAATATCCGGATGCGTAGGAGAATTTTTCAGCAGCGCATTGTTCACACAAGTTGTATCAAACACATTATTCGAGTGGCAGTTATACGTCCCCGGGTCGGCCTGATTAATTTGCTGATGTGCCACCCCGTTTCCCGAAGCAATCCACCAGATATGTCTTTCCTCGTACGAATTTCCCCCGTGCATAAACCCCGTTCCTCCGTGGTCGGTTACTAAAAGTATCAGCCAGTTTTCGCTGCTGTAAGTAGGTCGGGCATACAACGCATCTAAAACTTTGCCCACCGCGCTGTCTACACTTTGAATAGCGCTGATGTAAAGAGGGTTGCTAGTTGAAAACGTTGTGTAATGGCCGGTCATGTCTACCCTGTCGAAATAGGCAAACAACAAATCAATATCCGGGTTCAGTAATTCCGACACAGCTGAATCTGCTGTAATCCAGGTCTCCATGTCCGGAACTTTAACGGTGTGGTTCCAACCCGCATTCGAAATATCATCAATAAGCGGATGCCACTCCGCAACAATCGAGCAGTTCAGCGAAGGCTTTATCTGTTTAGCCAACGTAGGAAAGGGCGGATAGTTCACAAAATCGCTGGGCGAAAAACCATTGCTGGTTACCAGATGTTTATTCCACTGCACTCCCGTAAGGATAGTCGTCCACGATGGTCCGCTCCAGGTAATACCGGTATGCCAGGAATCAAAACTGTAGGTTGAGTTCGAAAGCAGCCCGTCAATATACGGTGTGTTCGCCTGCAAAAACGCATCGCTTCGGGTGCCGTCAATTCCTATCAGCAACACTTTACGGGTTTGAGAAGAAAAAGAAAAAAGGAAACTAAGCGAAAGAAAAACGGTGGCGTAAAATACTTTCATACTATTTTTTGCCGCTGTTGAATTTCCGGCACCTCAAATCTATATTAACTTTCCAATCTACCCTTCATTAGACCTCTTCGGAAAATCATTTTATAGCAAGATTATGGATAGCTGCAATTAAATTGAAACGAAGCGAGAAACGCTTCCTGCGGGTTCTATGTTTCTCCGCCAGTATCCTAAATATCTTGATTGAACGAATGATATTTTCGATTGCTACGCGGCTGGAT
>CAZBPG010000088.1:0-2020 GCA_964493695.1 uncultured Chitinophaga sp.
CGTAACAGTTTAATTACTTAAAATTATTCTGTTACCGAATTATCTAACTTCTACAATAGTGAGCGGAGTCGAACTACGAACCATGTTTTAACCCTTCGGCTACGCTCAGGGTGACATGGACCTTTAATAGTAAGTTAGCTTACGCCAGCCCGGGAGCGGCAAATACCCGCCACACCCTGCCCAAAGCCTGCGCGCTTATGGCCTCGGTGCCAAAAATAATTGCCTTGTTCCGGAAAATTTTAGCCAAAACCGTTCGAATCTTTGCCACGATGCTTCGTGTTCTTGCCTTGTTCTGATAAATCTTAGCTAAGATCGATTGCGTTTTGGCAAAGATCGATTGTACTTTGGTTAAGATTCGAAAAATCCTGGTAAAGATTTATTGCGTTTTGGCCATGTTCTGAAAAATCTTAGCTAAGATTTATTGCGTTTTGGTTAAGATCGATTGCACTTTGGTCATGTTCTGAAAAATAATGGTAAAGATTTATTGTACTTTGGTCACGATGCAATAAATCCTGGCAATTATTCGGCAGGAAAATGCAGGAAGGAAGAATTTTGAATTGAGAATTGAGAATTTTGAATTGAAAGGCAGGGAGCAATGCAGGAGAATCCATTTGTTTCAGATGAATCCGGCTGTTCAATCCAAAATCCGACTTCCGCAATCCGCAATCTAATACAGTTCGCTCTTCATCCACCCCCACTTACACAGGCGATGTATTAAAGAAACCTGCAAACAGCCCAAACCATAAGTAACACTTCGGCTGAAATTGATAGAACTGGCTTCCTCAAAATATTTGGTGGGGCAGGTAACCTCGGCAATCTGGAAACCGGCATAAAAAACCTGGCTGGCCATCTGGTTATCGAACACAAAATCATCGCTGTTGTTCATAAACTTAATAGAGGTAAGCACCTGTTTGCTGAAAGCGCGGTAACCGGTGTGGTATTCCGAAAGCTTTTCGCCTATCAGTATGTTTTGCGTAAGGGTAAGCATACGGTTGAAGATGTATTTATACAAAGGCATGCCGCCTTTCAGTGCGCCACCGCCCAAAATGCGCGAGCCGAACACCACCGGGTAAACCTCGTTGCCTATAATGCTTATCATGGCAGTGAGCAGTTTGGGCGTGTACTGATAATCGGGGTGCAGCATCACCACAATATCGGCTCCTATTTCAAGCGCCTTGTTGTAGCAGGTTTTCTGGTTGCCGCCATAGCCTTTATTCCGTTCGTGCTTAATTACGTGGTGCACGCCCAGTTCGCGGGCTTTGTCGAAAGTGTTGTCTTTGCTCGCATCGTCCACCAGTATCAGTTCGTCCACTATATTCATGGGTACTTCGCGCAGGGTTTGCTCCAGCGTTTTCTCGGCATTGTAAGCCGGCATCACTACCACTACTTTCTTATTGTTATACATTTTGAATATTTACTAAATCACAAATACAGATAGAACGCTTATTTTCATGATTATCATTATTAAAACCTGATTTTAAAATCATTTTTATCAGCTAAATAATGACGATAAGCGTTCTATCTGTTTGTTTTTATTTAAATGATACCGTAATTATCAAATTCAGATAATATTGCGGCAAATCTAACAGAAGTGAACATTCTGCAAATCACCAAGAAATTTCCTTACCCCATCAAAGACGGTGAAGTTATAGGCATTATCAACCTCACCATCGGTTTTGCAGAACAGGGGCATAACGTTACCACGCTTTCGCTGAATACCAGGAAGCATTATTTTAATCCTGAAAAGCTACCGGAAGAGATTAAGAAGACCGCCAGTTTTATTGCCGTGGATATTGATACCACGCTCAAACCGGTAGATGCGTTCCTGAATCTGTTTACCGCTAAGTCGTATAACATTGAGCGGTTTTACTCTAAAGCGTTTGAAGAGAAGATAGCGGAAGTGCTTACCGCTCAATCCTTCGATTTAATTCTGCTCGAAGGCATTTACCTGATGCGGTATATTGAGGTGATACGAAAGCATACGAAAAGCAAAGTGCTGCTTCGTCCGCAGAATGTGGAG
>CAZBPG010000088.1:2030-16762 GCA_964493695.1 uncultured Chitinophaga sp.
GTGGAGTTTGTTATTTGGGAGCGTTTACACCACACCGAGCAGAATCCGTTGAAGAAACTGTATCTGGGTTTGCTGGCAAAGCGCATGAAACGTTTCGAAATAGAAAACATCAACAAAGCCGACATCCTTATACCGGTGAGCGCCACCGATATGGAAATTTTCAAACAACACGGCTGCACCCTTCCGCATACTTCTATCCCTACCGGTTACGTGTACAATTCGCTCCCCGAAATAAGCAGCGAAGAGGAAAATGCCGTAGCCTTTATTGGCGGCATGGACTGGATGCCCAACCGCGAAGGCGTGGAATGGTTTATTGAAAAAGTGTGGACCAAAGTAATTGAGCAGGTACCGGAGGCAAAGTTTTATCTGGCAGGGCGTAACTTTCCCGAAGAGATAAAGAACCTGAAGGTAAAAGGGCTGGTGATAGTGGGCGAAGTGGAAGATGCCAAAGAGTTTATTTTTTCTAAGTCCGTTTCCATTGTTCCCTTGTTTGCCGGCAGCGGCATACGGGTAAAAATTATCGAAGCCATGGCACTGGGCAGGGCGGTTATATCTACCACTGTAGGAGCAGAGAGCATTGTTTACACCCACGGAAAAGACATACTGATTGCCGATGAAGCGGATAGCTTTGCCGGTGCGGTGATAAAAACACTGAAAGATAATACACTGCGCAGGCAACTCGGGCAAAACGCACAACAGCTTATCAGTAACAAATACGACAACCGCAAAATCTGTTCAGCTATTATTGATTTTTCTAAAAACTATTTGTGATAACCACACTCGCCCTTTTTCTTTTCTGGCTATCGGTGGCGCTGATGTTTCACTCGTATGTGCTGTATCCGGTGTTGCTTCAGTGGTTGGCAGCAGGTAAAAAGGAAAACGAAATAGTTTACGAAACCCCGAAAGGGTTTGAAACCCTTTCGGGGTTACCGGATGTGTTTGTGGTGTTCTCGGCCTACAACGAAGAGAAAGTAATACGCGAAAAACTGGAAAGTATCTTTCTTACCACTTACCCTTTAAACAAACTTAAAGTTTACATCGGCTCCGATAACTCAACCGATGCCACCAACAGTATCATCAACGAATTTGCAGCACAATACCCGCAGATGGTATTCTTCCCTTTCACCGGCCGCAACGGAAAAGCAGCAGTCTTAAACAAACTGGTTAAAGAGATTTCAACGGTCAATGCCGTTTTCATCTTCACCGATGCCAACGTAATGTTTACACCCGATGCCATTTTTGAAATGGTTAAGCACTTCAAAAACGAGAGTATCTCACAGGTGGCCGCCAACATTCTGAACAAAGGAGAAAAGCAGGATGGTATTTCTGTGCAGGAGAAAAGCTACATACAGCGCGAAAACAAAATAAAATATCTCGAGGGGTTAAACTGGGGAAGCATGATGGGGGCGTTTGGTGCCTGCTATGCGCTGCGTGCCAGCGAGTGGAAAGAAATTCCGCCCAATTACCTGATGGAAGATTTCTACCTGAGCATGAATGTGCTTTCGAAAAACAAAAAGGCCATCAGCGAGTTGAAGGCCGTTTGTTATGAAGATGTATCGAACGAAATGGAGGAAGAATTTAAACGCAAAACAAGAATTCAGGCGGGCAACTTTCAAAACCTGAGCACCTACTGGACATTACTCTTCGGCTTTAATGCGGTCGCTTTTTGTTTTCTCTCGCATAAGGTAATCCGCTGGTTTGGTCCGCTGTTTATTTTGCTTTCATACGTAAGTAATGTGTGGCTGTTGTCCGGTCATCCGTTTTACACTTTTACCTTCGTATTGCAGAATCTGTTATTAATTTCTCCTTTGCTTGATGCTGCCTTTAAAGGGGTGGGAATCCATTTAACCATTCTTCGCTTTGCATCCTACTTCATTATAATGAATATTGCGCTCGTAAAAGGATTTGCCATGTATATAAACGGTGTAAAAACAAGCGCGTGGAACCCTACAAAGCGAAATATTGAAACCCCAAACGCCTAAAGGGGCTTTGAGGAAAAATAAAACTCAATGATGAAAATGAAGAATAAAAAGACAAGTTTGAAAACAAAGACCAATACTATACCCCCTTCAGGGGGCAAGGGGGTATTGAATACGATTCCCGATGCTATTGCAGACATAAAAAGCGGCAAACTGATTATTGTGGTAGATGATGAAGACCGCGAAAACGAAGGCGATTTTATTGTAGCCGCGCGTATGGTAACTCCGCAAATCATCAACTTTATGGCAACACATGGCAGAGGTTTAATCTGCATGCCTATGGCCGAAGAAATGTGCGACCGGTTAAACCTGCATCTGATGGTTACAAAAAACTCGGCACAGCACGAAACAGCATTTACCGTATCGGTTGATTTGCTCGGGCACGGATGCACCACCGGTATTTCTGCTCACGACCGGGCCAAAACGGTGCAACAACTCATTCATGTGAATTCAAAACCTGAAGATTTTGCAAGACCCGGACATATCTTTCCGCTCCGCGCAAAAACAGGTGGAGTTCTGCGCAGGGCAGGCCACACCGAAGCAACTGTTGATTTAGCCCGCATGGCAGGTTTTGAAGAAGCCGGTGTGCTGGTTGAGGTGATGAATGAAGACGGCTCTATGGCTCGCCTTCCCGAACTGTTGAAGATTGCGAAGAAACACAAACTCAAAATTATTTCCATTAAAGATCTGATCCGGTATCGCATGAAACACGACCGCCTCGTAAAACGCGAAGTGGAAGTGACTCTGCCGAGCAAATACGGGCAGTTTAAAGTGCGGGCTTACTCGCAGGTTGGCGGAAGCGAACCGCATCTTGCTATTATCAAAGGTTCGTGGAAGAAAAATGAACCGGTGCTGGTCCGTGTTCACTCCTCCTGCCTTACCGGTGATATTATGGGCTCCCTCCGTTGCGATTGTGGCGACCAGCTTTCGACTGCGCTCAAACAAATTGAAAAAGAAGGTAAGGGAGTTGTGCTTTACATGCAGCAGGAAGGGAGAGGCATCGGTTTATTGAATAAGCTGAAAGCGTATCAACTGCAGGAGCAGGGTATGGACACTTACGAAGCTAACCTTTATCTCGGTTTGCCTATGGATGCAAGAGATTATGGTGTAGGCGCGCAGATTCTCAACGACCTCGGTATCTCGAAAATGAAGCTGATGACCAACAATCCGAAAAAACGCGTAGGACTTATCGGTTACGGGCTAGAGATTGTAGAAAATGTATCGCTCGAAATTGAACCCAACAAACACAACGAAAAGTATCTTAAAACCAAACGCGATAAAGCAGGCCACAACATTTTAAAGAAGAAGAAAAAGAGTTGACGGTAACGTACCCCATTTTCGTAACTGCAAGTTAAGTTGTGAGAGCTCTTTTTTAATTAAGCAGACAATAAGCAGACATACGTGCAGGTGAAAGCACGTACTGCATAGCATGCAGTAGCTCTGTTGTTTCCGGTGGGTTACACTAAGTTCTTTTGGGGGAATGAGCAAAAAGGGTTTGTGTGAATTCATTTAATCTAAAGCACGCATTATTTTAAACAAGCGATTCACTTTCCTTCATCAAACAGATTACAAGTATCTATATATACATGATTCTTGGTGTTTAACCTGAATAGTGCCTTCTATTTCAGTATTTTTTTATAAATTAACCCTTGTAAGCGTTAAATATTTCGTTTAGCGCACATTTTGTGCAAAAAATCAGCTGTTTTTGTTTCTTCAAGCCAAACTAAAATCTACTTTTGCGCTTTCTTAAAACAAAAAACCAAAAACTATATGCCAACAGCCCGTAAAAATGCGGTTCAAACCGTAGTAAATCGCGAAGTAGTAGCTCCACGCATTGCCGGAACAAAAGTTTCCGACTATTATGCACAAAACGTATTCAACGATACTGCCATGCGCGAGTATCTTTCTGACGATGCCTACAAGGCGGTGAAAGGCGCTATTAAAGCGGGCACAAAAATCAGCCGCGAAATTGCTGATGCCGTAGCTGCCGGTATGAAAAGCTGGGCGATGAAAAAGGGTGCCACCAGTTACACCCACTGGTTTCAGCCGCTCACAGGTCTTACAGCCGAGAAACACGATATGTTCTTTATGCCTAAGGGCGATGGCGCAGTAGAGGTTTTCAGTGGCGATGCACTGGTTCAACAGGAACCGGATGCTTCTTCGTTTCCGAGCGGTGGTATCCGTGCCACTTTCGAAGCGCGTGGTTATACAGCCTGGGACCCGGGTTCTCCGGCTTTCATTATGGAAATTGGCGATGGAAAAACGCTTTGCATTCCAACCATCTTTATTTCTTACACCGGTGAGTCGTTAGATTACAAGGCACCGTTGTTGAAGTCTTCGCACTTCTTAGAGCAAGCCGCTTTACCGGTGGTGAATTTGTTCGATAAAGACGCAACACGCGTGGTAGCAACCTTAGGATGGGAACAAGAATATTTCTTAATTGATGAAGCACTGTTCTATCAGCGTCAGGATTTAATGTTTGCAGGAAGAACGGTAGTAGGTGCTGCTCCGCAAAAAGGTCAGCAGTTCGAAGACCACTATTTTGGTTCTATACCTGAGCGTGTTTACGCTTACATGTTAGATTTTGAAACCGAGTGCCACAAATTAGGTATACCGGTTCGCACCCGTCACAACGAGGTAGCACCGGCACAGTTCGAGTGCGCTCCTATGTTTGAAGAAGTAAACGTAGCGGTTGACCACAACTCGCTCCTGATGGATTTAATGGAGCGTATCGCGCGCAGACACAAGCTCCGCGTGTTGCTGCACGAAAAACCATTTGCCGGCATCAACGGAAGCGGTAAGCACAACAACTGGAGCATGAGCACCGATACCGGTACTAATTTGCTTTCTCCGGGTAAAACTCCTAAGAACAATATTCAGTTCCTGACCTTCTTTGTAAACGTTATTAAAGCAGTAAGCGAGTACAGCGATTTGCTCCGTGCATCTATTGCATCGGCTAACAACGACCACCGCTTAGGCGCTAACGAAGCACCACCGGCCATTATTTCGGTGTTCACCGGTTCGTATATGAGCGATGTGCTGAACGAAATTGAAAAGCGTGTTGCCAAAGGCAAATACGATGAAATGAGCAACGCGAATCTCAAACTTGATATTCATAAGAAGATTCCGGATGTGATGTTAGATAACACCGACCGTAACCGGACATCACCTTTTGCCTTCACCGGTAACAAATTCGAGTTCCGTGCCGTTGGTTCTTCCGCTAACTGCGCTTTGCCAATGACAATTATGAATGCAATTGTAGGTAAGCAGTTGTTGGATTTCAAAGCCGAAGTTGACAAGCTGGTAAAAGATGGCGAAGGGAAAGAAGGCGCTATTATGCGCGTAATCCGTCAATATATTACCGATTCTAAAAAGGTATTGTTCGAAGGCGATGGATATAGCGATGCATGGGAAAAAGAAGCGAAGAAACGCGGCCTTTCCAATGTAAAGACTACACCTTACGCGCTTGATTTCTACAACAGCAAAAAAGCGAAAGATGTATTGGTAAGCACCGGTATTTACACCGCGCGCGAACTGGAAGCACGGGTAGAGATTCTTCACCACAGTTACACACTTAAGATTGATGCCGAAGCAAGGATTATAGCCGATATAGCTACCAATCAGATTATACCGGCTGCCCTTACATACATGAATAATCTTCTGTTAAACATTAAGGGATTGAAAGAAGCCGGTGTTGCAGCCGCAACTTCAAAAGCACAGAAAGAGATTGTAACTGAAATTGCAACACGTGTAAACTCGATTAAAACTGCGGTAGATAAAATGACCGAAGCTACCGGCAAGGCACATCATGCCAAATCTACCAGTGATGCATCAAAAGCATACTGCGATAAGGTAATACCGTTGTTCGGAGAAATCAGAACGAATGTTGATGCCCTGGAATCTATCATTGACGATAACATCTGGCCAATGCCTAAGTATCGCGAAATGTTGTTTATCAGATAATCACTGAAGCAATTACTAAAAACAGCGAAGCAGTACTGCTTCGCTGTTTTTTTTAGTAAAAATCAAATATTGACTGTCTTCCTTCGTCAGCCTCATATGCCTAAATCATTGCGAATTTTTTTTCTCTTGCTTCTATTTCTGGTACAACTAAAAACTTTCGCTGTCGAAACACTTACGTACGATATGTATTTGTGGGGTGATAAAATCGGCCGGATGACTATTTCACGTACTGAAGAAAACGGAACAGAGGTTTACGTATTGGATAGTAAAGCAAAAGCAAAAGTCCTTTGGGTGGTACGCGATAACACCGCGCATATGGAAACTGTTTTTAAAAATGGTAAAATGGTTTCCTGTTACCAGAGAGAAATCGAGAACGGCAAGGTAAAACGCTGGACTCGTGTAACCTCTGACGGAGCCAAATATTTTATAGATAGTTATAAAGGCAAAAACAGTTTTACTGAAGCTCCCGCATTTTCAGTAGCGCCTATTTACTTTAAAGGCTTAAGCAACATAAAGCGCTTGTTTTACGAAGCCGAGGGAGAGTTTTGTACCGTTGAAAAACTGGATGATAATACCTTTCAGTTTAAAGCAAGCGATGGTTCCCGTAACACGTATCATTTTAAAAATGGCCGGGCAGAAACCTTAGAGTTTCACGTATCTATCGCAACCGTTAAGATGGTTCGGGTAAACTAAATCAGCGACCAATCTATCTCAGTTTTCCCTTCTTTCTTCAGCAATTCATTTGTCTTCGAAAAATGTTTAGAACCGAAAAATGCACCACCGGACAGTGGGGAAGGATGTGCTGATTCCAGTACAAAATGCTTTGAGGTATCAATTAAACTCTTCTTTGCCTTGGCAAAGTTCCCCCATAGCAGAAAAATGATACCGGTCTTTTCGTCCGAAATCTTTTTAATCACCGCATCTGTAAAAGTCTGCCAGCCACATTGGGCGTGGCTGTTCGCTTCACCGGCATTTACCGTTAGCGAAGCGTTTAAGAGCAACACTCCCTGCTTCGCCCATTTCTCTAAATTACCATGATTGGGTGGGGCTATGCCCACATCGGTCTTAATCTCCTTGAAAATATTCACGAGCGAAGGCGGAACTTTAACTCCTTTTTGAACCGAAAAGCACAAGCCATGCGCCTGTCCTGCTCCATGATAAGGGTCTTGCCCGAGAATAACCACTTTCAACTCACTGAAAGGTGTCAGGTTGAATGCATTAAAAATTAGCGGCCCCGGAGGGTAAACAATCTTCCCTTTAGCCTTCTGCGCAACAATAAACTGCTTGATAAGCGGGAAGTAGGGCTTCTGAAACTCATCCTGTAACGCCTCCTTCCAGCTTTCTTCTATCTGTACCTGTGTTGCTTCGGTCATGATCCAAAAATAGGAGAGGTGTTTGAATATTCAAGAAGGACGTAGTTTGATTTTGAATTTCCCGAATATTCTTACATATTTGCGCCCTCTAAAAATTAAGCTATGAGCAAAGTATGTGAGTTAACAGGTAAACGTCCAATGTCGGGCAACTCGGTTTCGCACTCGAACGCGAAAACCAAGCGCAAGTTTTTACCTAACCTGAAAAAGAAAAAATTCTTTATTCCGGAATTGGAAGAATGGATTGAATTGAAAGTATCGGCTTCGGCTCTTCGCACAATTAACAAAAAAGGCATTTACCCTTACTTGAAAGAATTGAGCAAGAAAGGCGAAATCAAATTGAATTAAAAACCTCTGAAATAAAATAAAATGGCAAAGAAAAGTAAAGGTAACCGCATACAAGTGATACTTGAGTGCACAGAGCAGCAGGCAGCGGGAGTTCCGGGCACCAGCCGTTACATGACCTACAAAAACCGCAAGGTAACTACCGAGCGTTTGGAGTTGAGAAAATACAACCCGAACATGAAGAAGGTAACATTACATAAAGAAATTAAATAAAAAATATCATGGCAAAAATTTCAAAGAACGCGAGAACAGACCGTGCTACAGTAGCAGGTTCTAAAGATTACGTTAAAGTAATAAAAGCGGTAAAAGGCAAAACCAATAACTATTCTTTCCTCGAGAAGATTGTGCATAAAGACAAGGTGCAGGATTATTTAGCAGGTAAAGAAGTTTAATTCAGCGTTTAAATTATTTCATAAAGCATCTTTCAACAGAGAGATGCTTTTTTAGTTTTTAAGAAAATGGGCTTACTCAGTTTTTTTACCAAAGAACATAAAGACGACCTCGAAAGGGGATTGGAGAAAACCAAAGAAGGTTTTTTCTCTAAAATTACCCGTGCAGTTGCCGGCAAAAGCAAGATCGATGATGAAGTGCTGGACAATCTTGAAGAAGCTTTGATTTCATCAGATGTTGGCTTGGCTACAACTATCAAGATCATCAAGCGCGTTGAAGCACGGGTGGCAAGAGACAAGTTTGTCACCACCGGTGAAATGAACCAACTCATTAAAGCAGAGATTGAAAACATACTCACCGAAAACAAGAATCAGGATGCGGAAAACTTCGATACCCCGGCTGATAAGAAACCTTATGTGATAATGGTAGTGGGAGTGAATGGTGCCGGTAAAACAACGACCATTGGTAAACTCTCGCATCAGTTTAAAAATAACGGGAAGAAGATTTTGTTGGGTGCTGCCGATACTTTCCGAGCAGCAGCCGTTGACCAGTTAGAAGTTTGGGCAAGGCGCAGTGATGTGGAAATGGTGCGAGGGCAGCACAATGCAGACCCTGCTTCGGTGGCTTATCAGGCAGTTGAGCGAGGAGTCGCAGTGGGTGCCGATGTGGTGATTGTTGATACAGCGGGCCGATTGCACAACAGGGTTGATTTGATGAACGAACTCACGAAAATCCGTAAGGTAATGGAGAAGGTGATACCCGGTGCTCCGCATGAAGTATTGTTAGTGGTAGACGGTTCCACTGGTCAGAATGCGATTGAACAGGCAAAGCAGTTTACAGCGGCAACACAAGTAACTGCGTTGGCAATTACAAAATTAGACGGCACCGCAAAAGGCGGAGTGGTTCTAGGCATTTCCGACCAGTTCCATATACCGGTTAAGTATATTGGTGTAGGAGAGGCAATTGATAAACTGCAGGTGTTCAACAAGAAGCTTTTTGTGGAGACCTTATTTAAAGGAGCATAAGTGAAAACCAAATCAATTCAAAAAGATAAAGTGAGTGTCATCACTCTCGGTTGTTCAAAAAACACGGTGGATAGCGAAGTGTTGATGGGGCAGCTTCAGCACGGTGGGTACGATGTGCAGCACGATAAATGGAACAAGGGTAGAAACATTGTGATTGTAAACACTTGCGGATTTATCGATCGGGCTAAAGAAGAATCCATTAACACCATTATGGAGTATGCCGATGCAAAGAGTGCCGGTAAGATTGAGAAATTGTATGTTACCGGTTGTCTTTCTCAGCGCTACAAAGATAATCTCGAAACAGAAATACCCGAGGTAGATGCCTTTTTTGGTACGATGGAATTACCTCGCTTACTTAAAACCTTAAAAGTTGATTATAAACATGAATTGATTGGGGAAAGATTTCTTACCACTCCGCTTCATTATGCTTATATGAAAATTTCGGAAGGATGTAACCGTACCTGTTCGTTTTGCGCAATTCCGCTAATGCGTGGCAAACACGTTTCACGCCCGATTGAAGAAGTGGTGAACGAAGCGAAGAAATTAGCTGCGCAAGGTGTAAAGGAGTTGATGCTGATTGCACAAGAACTCACTTTCTATGGCTTGGATATCTATAAGAAGAGAAGATTGCCTGAATTGCTTGCTGAGCTTTCGAAAGTACATGGTATTGAATGGATTCGATTGCATTATGCGTATCCCGCTCAGTTTCCGATGGAGATAATTGATGCCATTGCAGAGAATGAAAAGGTTTGCAACTATCTCGATATGCCTTTGCAGCACGCGGCTGATAATATTCTTACCGCCATGCGCAGAAACATTACCAATGCAGAAACACGTGAACTGATTCATAAAATAAGAGAACGCGTTCCTTCTATTGCTATCCGCACCACCATGTTGGTTGGTTTTCCGGATGAAACAGAACAGGATTTTGATTCCCTGAAAAACTTTATTGAAGATATGCGCTTCGACCGCTTAGGTGTGTTCACCTACTCGCACGAGGAAAATACACGCGCACATGGTTTGGAAGACAATATCCCTCAAGAGTTGAAAGAGCAACGTGCATCTGAGCTCATGGGTGTGCAGGAAAGTATTTCTTTTGAGTTGAATCAAAAGAGAGTTGGAAATGTCTACAAAGTTTTGTTTGACAGAAAAGAAGGCGGCTATTTTATTGGCAGAACAGAATACGACTCACCGGAAGTAGATAATGAAGTGCTGGTGGATGCAAAAAAATATTTCGCGCGGTTGGGAGATTTTGCCAATGTGAAAATTACCAGTGCCGAAGAGTTTGATTTGTACGGTGAGTTAGTGTAAATTTGGAACATGAAACACTTAAAAGAATTACTCGATTTACCGGTGGATGAAAAAATTCATTTAGTTGAAACACTTTGGGATAGCATTGCTATGGAATCAAAACAGGGAGATTTTCTTAGTGATGAGCAGAAGCGCGATTTGGTTTTACGAAATGAGGAATTCGAAAAGAATCCTGACGAAGGAATAAGCTGGGATGAAGCCAAGAATCAAATTAGAAGCGGCAAATGGCGCACTCTCTAAAACTTCGCAAACGCGCTGTTGCGGATATTGGCGAAGCATACGATTGGTATGAGGAGCAAAAAGCAGGTTTAGGAGAGGAGTTCTTGTTGGCAGTAGAAGACGCCTTGATTAGCGTTTCTGACACGCCTGAAATCTTCGAAGAAAAATATCCTTCCATAAGGAAATGTAATCTCAGAAGGTTTCCTTATTCAGTTTACTTTCGGATTTTTAAAAACGGAGCAGCAATACTTGCCGTTTATCACCAAAGCCGAAACCCAGGCCGCTGGCAAAAGAGAAAGTAAATGCAAACCCTTAGCTCCGTTTCCCTTTCTGATACTAATTTGCTCCCCGCTTTAATAAATGGGTACATTCTTCAAAAGGATTCCCTTGCCTTTCTCACCAAATACCCTTTTAACCTTTCTGCCTTCAAAAATGTAATTGCCGATAAGGCAAAAGACAATACAGATCGCAAGCTATTAGTGGAAGTATTGCAATCGCAATACTCGGGTATGGCAATTTCTGATTCAGTTTCAAAAAATATTGAATCCCTTCTTTCTGAAAACACTTTCACCGTTACAGCAGCTCACCAGCCCTGTTTGTTTCTAGGGCCGCTTTACAACGTTTACAAAATTTCCTGCGCCATTAATCTTGCTAATCAGTTAAAGGCGCAGTTCCCTGATAAAAACTTCGTTCCTGTGTTTTGGCTGGGTACCGAAGATCACGATGTAGAAGAACTCAGCCATGTGTATGTAAACGGAAAGAATATTGAATGGCAGCACACCGGTGCCGGTGCTTCGGGTAAGTGGTACATCGCATCCATGAAAGCTGCGGTAGAAGAACTGAAATCACTTTCTCCTAACGAAGAAATTATTTCCATCCTCGAAAACGGTTTAAGCAAGTACCAAACCTTCGGATCTTTCACTCAGTATTTTGTGCACGAAATATTTAAGGAGCATGGTCTTGTGGTGTTAGATGGAGACAATGCCTCCCTGAAAAAGAAATTTGCCGCGGTGATTAAAGACGAAGTGCTGAACTCACGCGCCATTGAAGTTTTAAAGAGCAACATCGATTTCCTCGAAGCCAACTATAAAGCGCAAGCCAAGCCTCGCGATATCAATTTCTTTTATCTAGGTGAAGGCACACGCGAGCGGATTGTCTTCAATTCTTCCACCGGTAAGTTTGAAGTGAACAACAGTTCCCTTTCATTTACTAAAGATAAAATGGCTGCCGAAATCGAAACTCACCCTGAGCGCTTCAGCCCGAATGTAATTTACCGTCCGCTTTATCAGGAAATGATTTTACCGAACCTTGCTTTTGTCGGAGGTGCAGGTGAATTGAGTTATTGGCTGGAATTGAAACCTCTGTTTGATTATTACAAAGTCAATTACCCCATGCAAGTAATGCGCAGCTCTGGCGCTGTTGTTAATGCTCAGGTGCAAAAGAAATTGGAGAAGCTTAACCTTACCGCTATTGATTTCTTTGGCGATGTAGAGCAGCTCATCAACCGGTATGTGCAGCAGAACATGAACGGTGCCCTGTACCTCACTGATGAAAAGAAACGCATCGAAGAACTATTCGATTCTGTTTTAACCAAAGCAGAATCTGCCGATGTTACGCTCAAGCAGACCGCTTCTGCCGAAAAACAAAAAGCCATTACCTCGCTCGAAAACCTCGAAGCCAAAATGCTCAAGGCCGAAAAGCGCAGACAGGAAACTTCCGTCAATCAAATACGAAGCGTACACGCTGCGCTTTTTCCCGATGGCGAACCGCAGGAGAGGAGAGAGAGCTTTATTCCTTTCTATAGCAAAGATTTCATCAATACGCTCGTATGCAGTTTCAACGCCTTCGACAAATCGTTTCGCGTCTTTCTGAACGATTAAGGCTTATTCTCTAACAATGTCAGGCTGAGCGGAGTCGAAGCCTAGTTCTATTGGTCGCCTAATTTCTCCCGCAACTTCAACAGGAAAACTTTTCACTTATTCTTTCTGCTTTGTATTTTTAGCGTGTGAAAATTCTATCGGCTGAACAAATACAGGCGCTCGATGAATACAGCATCGCGCAGCAAAGAATTACCTCGCTCAAATTAATGCAGCATGCATCACGTATGGTTAGCAGCGAAATTATTAGCCGGTTGGCCGATAAGCCGGAAGTTTTCATCTTCTGCGGAATGGGTAACAACGGTGGTGATGGGCTCAACATGGTTACTGCGCTTAATGTAGATGCCGCTGGCCGCGCACAAGTTTTTGTAGTAGACCACAGTACCAAAAAATCTCCCGACTTTCAGGCAAGTGAAAAAGCGCTGCGCAATAAGAAGATTCACTACATCAAAACAAAGCAAGACATACCCAAAATCCCTAAAGATGCCGTTGTCATTGACGCCATCTTCGGTAGCGGGCTTAGTCGCAAAGCCGATGGCATTGCGGCTGAAGTCATCAACGCCATTAATAAATCAAAAGCCACAGTCTACTCCGTTGATGTTCCCAGCGGATTGTTTTGCGACAAAACTAACGCCACCGGTGATGCCATTGTGCAGTCCACTCTCACTTTTACTTTTCATTCGCCCAAGCTTTCGTTTCTGATGCCTGGTAACGAAAAGTATGTGCCCGACTTTAAAGTGCTCGACATTGGCCTCGATAAAGAATATGCCTCGCAGTTTTCTTCGCCCTATTATTTTATGGATAAAGATTTCGTGCAGCCTTTGTTTAAGAAGCGCCAAAAGTTTTCGCACAAAGGCACCTACGGACATGCCCTGATTGCTGCAGGGAGTTTCGGCAAAATTGGTGCTGCGGTTCTGGCGGTTAAAGCCGCTTTGCGGAGCGGTGCAGGGTTGGTGAATGCGCTTATTCCGGTTTCGGGTTATGAAATAATGCAAAGCACTAACCCCGAAGCCATGGTGAACATCAGTGGCGATTCGCATTTAAATGATGTGCCCGATTTAAAGCCTTTTAACGCCTTAGCTGTTGGTCCGGGAATTGGATTGGATAGCAATGTTTACGGCTTTATAAACCAACTATTCAACTCTTACCGCAGGCCAATGGTAATTGATGCCGATGCGCTGAACATTATTGCAGAGCATCGGAAATTTTTGAAACTCATTCCCGAAAACTCCATCCTTACTCCTCATCCCGGTGAGTTTAAACGGTTGGTTGGGGAATGGAAAGATGATATGGGAAAACTGGCTTTGCAAACTGCATTCTCCATAAAATATAAAGTGGTGGTGGTGCTTAAAGGCGCACATACTTCTGTTTCTACACCTGAAGGCAAGGTATATTTCAATAGTACCGGTAACCCCGGTATGGCAAAAGGCGGAAGCGGTGATGTGCTCACCGGTATTGTTGTTTCGTTGCTGGCCCAAAAATATTCACCGGTAGAAGCAGCGATACTTGGAGTTTATATTCACGGCCTGGCCGGAGATATGGCCAAAGAGGTGCTTGGCGAAACCGGTATGAAAGCCGGGGATATTGTTTACTATCTTCCTAAAGCATTTAAGAGTTTAGAATTGCAGGGAGAACGAGATGCGAATACCGGATAGTTGAATACCCAGCACTTTAGCTTCATTTTTTTTAGTTTTGTAACCGATGGAAGTTTGTAATGGAATTATTACTTCGCTTCATGCTTTCAGAAGAATGCTGGAGAGGAATATATCGGATGAGGATGTAGAAAATGTGATTATAAGCGGAGAAGTGATTAAAGAATATCCAGACGATAAACCCTATGCGCCAGCAAACTGATATTTAAAATGGTGAACAAAACACCGGTGCATGTGGTAATGGCAAAGAGCGAAAACAATGAGTGCATCATTATAACCGTTTATGTTCCTGAAACCGATATTTGGGAAAATGATTTTAAAACTAAAAAAGCGAAACCATGAATTGTGTAATCTGCAAAACCGGGCTTACTGCACCGGGCATTAAAAGCTTTATGCTTGAAAAAGACAATTCAATTGTAATTGTAAAAGGTGTACCTGCGCAAATTTGCTCGCAATGTGGCGAGGCCTATTTTGATGCTAAAACCACCAAAGAGTTATACGCTAAAGCCAGCGAATCTTTTTTGAGCGGTGCAGAGTTAGAAATTATTAATCTGAAAACTGCTGCATAGCACCTGCCTAAGGCGTTTAGCGGTTGGGCTCT
>CAZBPG010000089.1:0-16688 GCA_964493695.1 uncultured Chitinophaga sp.
TAGAATCGCAAATATACAAATATTAGTCAATTATTAAAGTCTAATTGGTATAATTGCTCACCATCGGCAGTGGTGTAGCTTTGGTGTTTTTTAATGCGCCCCACTATACTGCGTATAGCAGCCAGTATGCCGTGCGGCACGGCTGCTGGCGGTACGCCAAACAGAATATCGGCAGGCGTTACGCTGGGGCTGCCGCCTGCTTTTACGCCATCGCGTATTTCGTTTTTAAAACCCGTAAGGTTTTGCATAGCCGCGTTTAGCTGGTTAAGGGCGTTGAGCCAGAAAGCAAAGTAAGCGGCTGCCTGTTGTATAAAGGCAACCTCGGCTGCGGTAATGCCGTACTTGGCGGCATAGGCGGCAATTTTGGTTGAAAGGTTTTGGAGCCAAAGTGCGAGCTTGGCGTCCTCTTTTGGGAGATAATACTTTTTCATTGTTTTATGGTTTAGTTAATAAAAACACGTTTTTGCGCCCATTCTTCCTCTTTTCTTCCGTTTTTGCTTTGGCGGAACGATTGGCTGGGCTTGCCGAGCCATCGGCTGGGGCTGCCCGGTCATTGGCTGGGCCTGCCGAGCCATCGGCTGGGGCTACTCAGTCACTGGCTGGGCTTGCCGAACCATCGGCTGGGGCTACCCGGTCATTGGCTGGGCCTGCCGAACCACCGGCTGGGGCTACTCAGTCATTGGCTGGGCCTGCCGAACCATTGGCTGGGGCTGCTCAGTCATTGGCTGGGCCTGCCGAACCATTGGCTGGGGCTGCTCAGTCACCGGCTGGGCTTGCCCGGTCATTGGCTGGCGGCACTTTTTTGTATGCCACATTTATTTAAAAGAACATCAGGTTTAAAAAAGCAATGCGCGAGTGTAGTGCAGGGGGCAAAAGCGCGCAAAGACAAATTTTTCAAGTTCCTGCAAGTTTTTCGGTTTTTGTTTTAGCTTTATTGGCGGCAAGGCTTATTGCTAAGCCCAATGTACACTGTGCTTTTACGGTGGCTGAACAAAAACAAAATTCCTGCAAAAAAACTCAACCCATGTTATACGTCAAGCTCATTAAGGTTTTAAAAACGTTCGATTCGGCTCAACTAAAACGGCTGCAAAAATTTGCTCACTCGGCCTACTTTGGGGTTTATCCACCCTCGGTTGCCTTGCTTAACTACCTTGCCCCGTTGCACCCGCAGTTTGAGTCGCCCCACATTACCTTTAAAAAAGTAGCCGCATTTCATAAAAAATTAAGCACCGTAGGTTTGCAGGAAACAGCCGGTGTGCGCCTGCTGCGGGCAGTAGAAAAATTTATGGCACAGGAAGAATGGCAGAAAAACCCTATCGAAGTAAAGCGCTACCAACTAACCGGCTACAAAGCACAGCAGCTAACCGATGAATTTGAAAGGCAGTTTGAAAAAGAAATGAAAGGGCTGAAACAAAGCGAGCAGAACTTTGAAATACTTTATCAAAAGCACCTGCTCACCGAACTTTCGCTCAATGGCTTTAATGCCAAACTAAACCGCACCACCGGTAACGATATTATGCCGGTAATAAAAACACTCGATGAGTTTCATGCGTTGAAAAAACTGAGGTACTTGTGCGAAGCCATTAACCGGAAACAATTTTTTGGCACCGGTGTGCAGCAGCAGGAGCAGCACATACCCGCTTTGCTCAAAACACTGGAGCCATACACCAGCCCGCAACACCCCTACGGGTATTTGTTTTTGAATGTGTACCGGTTGCTCGCATCAGATATCTATGAAGATGCAAAGCTCTATTATGCGCTTATTAAAAAACTAATAAACCAAAAGCAGGGTACCCCTTCACAAACCTGCCGCGAAGCCATGGGGTATGCGGCCAATTGTTTACTCAATTGGTATAATAAAGGCTACGAAGAAACCGGTGATGAATACTTGTGGTGGATGGAATGGAAAATGAAGCATAATTTTTTGCTGGAAGACAATAAATTATTACCCATTACCTTTAGAAACATAATTGCTGCTTCGCTTAACCGTAAAACTCCGGCACAAATCGAACGGCTGATTAACCACTATGGCAAATATCTGCCGCAGGAATATTCAGAAACTTATCTGGCTTTTGCATGGGCACTTCAGCAATACACGAACAAAAATTATAAGAAAGCCATTCAATTGTTTATGCAGGCACAGGCAAAAGAAGACCCGGTGTTTAATAGCAGTATCAGGCGTTGGCAATGGATGTGTACGTATGATTTTGATGCTAATGATACGGACACACTTCTTAATCAGTTGCAGTCGTTCGAAAAATATTTGCATCGGCATGGCAAAGAACTGCAATACGTTGGTCCGGTATACAAAATTTTTATAAACTACAGTTACAAATTACTTACATCAACTGCCGAAGATGTATTTGCAAACCTTTCTGCTTTGCAACAAACGGAACATTTTGTAGGTAGGCCATGGTTAATTGAAAAGTTCGGCATTAAAAACAAAAAACCCGTTCGCTTTGCGAACGGGTTTTTTTAAGCAGTAGGTGTAGCCGAAGTGCTCTAGTTCAAATAAAAATTCTCGGAGTAACCCGTTAGCGTAGTAAATACCTGTGCGCTGTAATAGCCGTCTGGCAAACTGCTCAGGTCCACTTCATCTTCGTACCCGCTTACCGATTGTTGTAGCACTAAATGCTTACCGGTATCCCATATTTTCACAGTGCTTAGTGTGCCGGTGCCGGCATCTGAGGTGGCTAAGAGAATATGTCCTTCAAGCATTACGTCAACTATTCGTTTCGTCTCGGCCGAGCCAAGCTTTTTCGAAAACTCCTTTGCTGTTATTTTGTTGCAAGGCAACAGCAGCCCCATGCCTAAAAGGCATACGATTAGAATCCGTTTCATTTGGTTAGGTTTTAAGCCCCTTGCGGGGCAGTTATAAAATCGGCTTCTTCGTACCGGACAGGCGCCTGCGGTTGTCTAAACATTACGGTATTGAAGAATCCGGTGCAACGCTACGCACTACTGCACCGGTGCGCAAAGACAGATTATTGCCGTTCCTGCAAAATGTTAAGGGGTTATGGCGGGCTATACGGTGGGTGGTGGTTAAAAATTCCTGCATTCCGCTCCTGCATTTTTTTCTGCATACCGGTGGAGCGAAAGCAATATTTTACTTACAGGCCCAAACAAAAAAGCCCTCCTGACTTTGTCTGGAGGGCTTAGCTGAGTTATAAGCTTAATTACTGAACAATAAACTTTCTGGTTACTTTATCGGCAGTTTTGCTGCTGCGGTCAGTAACGGTAGCAAAATAAATTCCTTTGCCAAAGGTAGAGGTGTTCAGAATAATGTTGTCGTCAAACCTGCCGGTAAGCACCGTTCTGCCGGTAATGTCGGTAATTACTAACTCGTGGTCGCCCGGCATGTTCGAGAAAATCTGCACCTTATCCGAAGCCGGATTGGGGAACACCGAAATATCAAACTGCGGGTCAACAGCTATTGGCTTAACCGGATTGTACTGGAAGTCTTTCAAATAAACCGGGAAGTTGACGCTGGTAGGATTATCGGGCGAGAAGTGAACCCGCTGAACCGCTACCCGTGGAAACATCTGCTGACCTTCGAACATATAAAACTGTCCATCGCCAGGTTTTCTGCGGAAAAACTCACCATCTTCTAAAGGCAAATTCGGATTCACCTGATAGCGCGTATAGTTGGAAGAGTTAACCAGTATACGGATTCTGTGCCCCTTGGCAAAGTTGTAGCCTATAGGCATCATCTTAAACACGTACTCGTAAATTTCGCCAATGTTAATGTTGGTATAAGGTATGTCTTTATCGCCAGGGTCTTCCACTCCGTTCACATAAGTAGCTGCTCCCGGGGTTCCCATCTGGTCTACCAGAGCTCGTGCCCATTCTCTTCCGCGGGCACCCACAATACCTTCCTGTACGAAGTAAACGCGTCCGTCAGGCCATACATCGCATAAGCGGAAATTCCAGTCACAGTCGGTAGGGCCGCTGGCAACACCGGTAGGGTTTGTTTTGGCATACAAAGTACAAACCGGTAAACCCATAATGGTGAACGAATCGGTAATAGGGTCGCTGTTGAACTGAATTACCCCTTCGCGGTCCATGGTATATGGCGCATTGGTAGGATCGGTCATTTCCATCTGGCTCTGCGAGTTTCTGGTGCCATCCGGTGAACGAACAATCATATTGCTTCCACCTACTGTCAGAATGGGATCATCCGGGTCGGTTACATACAGTTTGTAACCTTCATCCTGCACCGGTGCATTAAAGTTCAAAGAACCGTTCTGGTGAAAATACATTTTCTGCCATTGAATATGCTCGCTTGGCGGAAACACATCTGAACCTACCCAGTAATTTCCCATTTGGTAGTTATCGGGGTAACCGGCTGTTGCATCGGCTGCCGAATCCGGTCCGGCAACGTAGAATCTGTAATTAGGAGTTTCGTTTAAGAAATCGCGAAAAGGAATCGCCTCGAGCGGGTGCCCGGCAAACTGACTCAATCCGTTGCTTATTACAGGAACGTCCTGGGCTACAGCAGGAAGAGGAACGCCACCTACCATAAATTGTATCATTAAGCCGCCCAACGTACCGTTACCCCCTAAAAAGTTGACCATATCAACGTAAGGCACTTTGTAATCTTCTGCCGGAACCCGAATAAATATGTCACCTATAGTGGGCGCATTACCCAACAACTGCCAGGTTTGGCTTTCGCGAATAACAAACTTAGGCTCGCCAATAGTATAATCCGGATGATAGTTCAGGTTATAGCGGAACCAGGTTACCAAATCTGACTGAACAATTTCATTGATAGGAACGCTGTTGATATCAAAATCCGAAAGGTCTATTTTAGTAAGGTCGGTTACATTCTTTGGATAAACACGGTCACCCGATGCGCGGCTGGCAATCGTCTGATGCGCCCAGGGGCCTATCACCAGCTTCTGCATTTTCTTAAGCGTATCTTTTCCCGCAAGGGCAAGTCTGGCATACTCTAAGTTGTTAACTGAGCCTTCTGTAAAAATATCCCACCAGCCCTGAATTTGTAAAACAGGAATGTCCTGATTTTCATAACGGCTGTGTGTTAAGCCGGGTAAAGGCAATTGTGTAACCGGGTCAACCGCTTCGCCATTGGCGCTTACCGGTGCAGCACTACCGTCCATATCGGGGCGTCCGGTTGAGTTAGGGTAGAAACCGGCATTGCCAAGCACCCCGCTATTATTCAAATAACGCATGGCCGTAAAGTGGTCAATAGAAAGATTGGCGGCATCAAATTTATTTTGCTGGAATACTTTTTGCAAACCATTCAACATGATTGTATCTGGAAGGTTATAGTCGTATGAAGAGTGGATACTGTTTTGTCTGGCACCGGGTCCAAGTAATATTTCTCCGGGCGTTAAATCATCATCCGTGCCGCTGAAAATCTGCCCCTTCAGCCAACCGGTTACAATTCTATCGCGGAATACACCATTGTTGTAACCGGTAGAGATGTAGTGCTCGGTGGTGGCAACTATCGGCATCAAACATTTTAAGTGCGGTAACGAATCAGAGCAACGGTGAGCCAAGGCCAACTGCAACTGCGTATTACCCAAAGCAGAAGCCCCGAACATTCCGATGGTTCCGTTATTTATCTTCGTATCCGCATGTGGATATCCGTTATACAACTCCGATAGTGTAGTGGCGCCAACGTTGGCGCAATAAGCCGAGTCAAAAGTTGAAATAATTTTTACTGACTCGTAACCGTCTTCATGTTTGTTTGAATATTTAGGGTCAGTGGTAGGCAGGTAGTCTAACACGTGGCCGAACGGGTGGTAAGGATTCTTATTCCAGCTATCAGAATACATGGGGAAGTAAACGCCTTCCGATGAATATCTTCCGCGCATATCCTGCAGCATATAGTTGTAACCCAAAATAGGAAGAATACCGCCTAACTCGTCAAAATCACCTTTGTCATACGGGGTTCTGGTATAAATGGTAGGCAACTGATAAGGATTGGGATTGGGCTGTCCGTTAATGGTATCGTAAATAAGTATCTGCGCCCCCAGCGGAATAAAGGTTACCGGATTGGTTACCAGTTCAACCCCTAAAAGGTTAAGGGTGCCGAGGTCTACCACCAGCGAATCGCGAAGGCGTGGAATATACACGTCCGTAAAAAGCTTAACTCCATCGGGCATTACAAACGGAACGGTATACTTGGTGCTGAACTCCTTAATGTCGTCTAACTGGCCGTTGGGCACCTGGGCCTTAATTGAAAACTGAAGAGCAATGAGTACAAGTACAAGAGCGGAAAATTTTCTCATGTGATGTTTACTTTAATTGAAAATTATGTGACAGATTTTTTTGAGCCGATAATGTTAGTAATAAATTCTAATAAAAGAAAAACAGCCTTAACGTTTGCCGACACAACCAAAAACAACGCTTTCAAATCTTACTGATGAGCAGAAAAAATTTACATTTACGAATCTAAAATTATAACATGGAAAAAATTTACTCGAGGGCGTTGCTCATTTTAATTACGCTTTTTTCTTTCCATCAAACATTTGCACAAACATTTACCGATGGCCCCATTCAATTGCAGGTGCGCTTGCGCGATGTGAGTGTTGGGTTTAATGAAACAGATGCTTCACTGTTAGGTGTAGGTTTTGCACCGGATGAACCAACGGTGCATTTTTGGGCAAGAGATGCGGCCAATGTAAGCGGGCTGGGCTGGCAGGGCGGTGCTTGCCATAATTATGCAATGGGTACCGGTGCCTCCATCGGTTTGCCGGGTATAACACCCAATATCAATGAGATGATTTTTAATTACACCTACCCTACTAGTACTGTACCTCAGTTTTACGAATTGAAGGCGGAGTGCTTTGAGGATGATAACTCTTCAGACCAATTGTGTATCGGACTTATTGGGGTTTGCTTATGCAACAGCGGAACGGCTTGCAGTTACGATGCCCCTACCTGTTGCGGGTTTGGTTTGTTTGGTCTTTGTGTGGGCTTAACCGAGGGTGACGATAAACATTGCACAGGTAATTCTTATGCTACCTCGTTGCCTTACCGCAACGGCCCGCCCTGTGAATGGTTTGACCAGGGTTACATTACCGGAAACTGCACCAACGATTTTAAGCCCGGCATCGAAACTTTCTGGCGTTATACCAATGGCACTTCCTGCGCTAATGCCATTGATTTAGGAACGCTCAATACAGGTGGTTCGCTTTCGCATTTTAACAGCAATACCTGCTACGCCAATACCCATGCTGCTTCGCCCGGTAATGATGTGTGGTATAAATTTCATGTGAACCAACCGATAGGTGTTACCGCTTCGCTTTGCGGGGTAAGCGGGGCGCAGTTTGACAGTTATCTTTATTTGTATAGCGCTTGCGGTGCTGTAACTGCCGACACCGCTAACGATGACGGCTGCGGCAACCAGTCAACTCTTGCCTATTCCATTTGCCAGGCAGGTGATTACTATTTGGTAGTAGACGCAAAAACCGCCAACGATGTAGGAACCTTTACCCTTACCGTGCAGGACAATCCGAGTTTCATTTTTGCGGTTAACCTGAATGCTCAGGATGTTTCCTGCTTTGGCGGCAGCGATGGACAAATTACTGCTGTTACACAGGGGGGCCTTGCTCCGTTTACTTATACCTGGAACCCCGCACAGGGAAATGTAAATTCTGTCTCCGGTTTAAGCGGTGGAACGTATAGCATCAGCGTGACTGATTCAAAAGGCTGTCAGGCAACAGCAACCGTTCAAATAAATGTTCCTACACAGCTTACGGCATCTACTACCACCACACCGGTTACCTGTGGTGGAGCCTGCGATGGCTCGGCAACCGTTACTGCACAGGGCGGAACGCCCCCTTATTCTTATGCATGGAATTCACAACCCCCGCAGCAATTGCAAAATGCGACTTTCCTTTGTGCTGCTAATTATATTGTAACCGTTACCGATAGTAAGTTCTGCACCGTTACCGATAATGCAACGGTAGCTAATACCACCACAGTTATTATTGCTCTCGATAGTTTAAAAGATGTGCAATGCTTTGGCGCAGCTAACGGTGGAATTTATTTAACCAGTACCGGTGGTCAATCACCACTCAACTTTGCATGGAGCAATGCCGGTGTAACTACCGAAGACAACCCGAACCTCGGGCCGGGCATCTATACTATTACCGTAACCGATAACATTGGCTGCACTGCTGGCAATACTTACACTATCACTGAACCTACTTTGCTAACCACCGCTGTTTCGTTTACGTTCAATCCGCGCTGCAATGCCGGCAGCGATGGCATTGTAAATATTATTGTTGGTGGCGGAACACAACCTTACTCTTATTTATGGAGCCCGGGCAATGGCACTTCTCAAAATCTGAACAACGTAACTGCTAATACTTATACTGTTGTAGTAAGCGATGCAAGCCTTTGTACCGCTACAGCTACGGCAACATTAACCGAACCTACTCCTTACAATATCGCTTTAAGCACATCTAATCTTCTTTGTTATGGTGCAACCGATGGCACAGCGTCTGTAACTGTGAGCGGTGAAACTTCTCCTTACACTTATTTCTGGAGTAATTTTTCTACTGCGCCAAGTATAACCGGTTTAGATGGCGGTCCTTTTTCGGTAGTAATTGAAGACGTAAACGGATGCGACACGATTGTTACATCTACTATTACTTCGCCCGGTGAAATTGATATACAGCTAACCGCCTTTGAACCGCTCTGTGCCGATTCGGGAAATGGTTCCATTACAACGGTTGTGTTGGGAGGAACGTCTCCGTTTGGTTATAACTGGACCGGCACCGGTGGATTTACTTCTACCCAACAAAACCCGCAGGTAGGCTCCGGTTCATATAGTGTAACCGTTACCGATGCCAACAACTGTACCGGGAGCGAAAGTACGGGCGTAAACGCGCCTTCATCGTTTACCGTTTCGGTAGTCGGTATCAGCCCTACTTGTATTGGTGATTCCTCGGGCGCGGCTGTTGCCAGCACTGCCGGTGGAACCGGTCCGTATACTTATGTATGGAGCAGTTCACCCAGTGATGATTTATCGTACATTGAACATTTGCCGCGCGGTGCATATAGTGTAACCGTTACCGATGTAAACGGATGCCAAAGCACCGGTCAGGCAGTTTTGAGTGAACCGGCTACCAATCCTGAAAGTTGCAAGGCAGATAAGTTTGTGGTGCTGGTGCCTACGGCCTTTTCGCCTAATGGTGATAACATCAACGATAAACTGGTGGCCATTATGCGCAACGTGCAGAAACTGGAGTTCTCGGTTTTTAACCGCTGGGGCGAACAGGTTTATACTAACAGCAACATGCTGCCCGGTGACGGTTGGGACGGTATCTTTCGTAACAGGGAGCAACCGATGGGCTCTTATATATGGGTGTTTAATGTTACCTACATCAACGGAGTGCACGCCACCGAAAGAGGAACGGCTACATTGGTGAGATAATCTTCAACCCCGAAAGGGTTTAGAACCCTTTCGGGGTTACAAAAATCCTCTTCTGAACTTTACAGGAGGGGATTTTCTATTTTGCGCACCCATTCACCCGTGCCACGGTTTAAAACCGTGGCACGGGTAATAGATAAATTATGAAAGAGAAAGTAAAATTCGGAACAGATAATACCATCATACACATTGAAACAGCTGTGCTTGTAGCGGTTGTTCCAAAGGAGCAAAGCGATGAGCAGACCACAGAGTATTTAGATGAGCTGGAATTTCTTGCCGAAACCGATGGCGTAAAAACACTCAAACGTTTTACACAGCGCCTGGCGCACCCCGATAACAAAAGTTATGTAGGCAAAGGAAAGCTGGAGGAGATAAAAGCCTACGTTGAAGAAAAGAATGCTGACCTGATTTTAATTGACGATGAAATTTCTCCGTCACAGCAGCGCAATATCGAAGAAGTTTTAAAGAAGCGTGTGCTCGACAGAAGCATGTTGATTCTCGACATCTTTGCCCAGCGCGCACGTACCGTGCAGGCAAAAACACAGGTGGAACTGGCACAGTTGCAATACATGCTCCCTCGCCTGAAAGGTATGTGGACCCACTTAGAGCGGCAGCGAGGAGGAACCGGAACGCGCGGTGGTGCCGGTGAAAAGGAAATTGAAACCGACAGACGGATTGCCGAGCGCAAAATCACCGCGCTTAAAGAAGACCTGAAAAAAATTGACAAGCAGAACATGGTGCGCAGAAAAAGCCGTGGCGAAATGACGCGCGTGGCACTGGTGGGTTATACCAACGTGGGCAAGTCTACACTCATGAATTTGCTGGCGAAAGAAAATGTGTTTGCCGAAAACAAACTCTTCGCCACGCTAGATACCACGGTGCGCAAAGTAACTTTCAATGCCGTGCCGTTTTTACTGAGCGATACAGTCGGTTTCATCCGCAAACTTCCGCATCATCTGGTGGAGAGTTTTAAGTCTACCCTGGACGAAGCTATCGAAGCCGATATACTTTTGCATGTGGTTGATATTTCGCATCCCGCTTTTCAGGACCAGATGAATGTGGTGAACGAGATTCTGAAAGAGCTGAAGTGCGATACCAAACCGGTTATCGTCATCTTCAATAAAATGGATTTGTATGAACAAAAGCAGTTTGACGAATACCTGCCTGATGAGGTGAAGAAGAATATGCTTACCGAACTGAAGGAAAGCTGGATGGCGCGCACGCATGACAATTGCATTTTTGTTTCTGCTATACAAAACCGCAACACAGCCGAGTTGCGTGAACTGCTTTTTCAAAAAGTGAAGAAACTTTACCTCCAACGCTATCCATACAAAGCCGGCTACTGGCAGGATTATACCGAGCAGCTTTCGGAGGAATAAAAAAGCCCCCGCCAAAACTGACGAGGGCAACCAACCAATCTCGGCTTAGCCGAGACTATAACCTATTTGTTGTTTCTATCTGAGTTAAAAAGCCCCTCCCGAAACCGGGAAGGGCAACCAACCAACAAAGAGAAAATTGCGATAACCTATTTGTATGGTGAGGTATTTTTATTGCTTAACTACAAACGTGTCGGCAATTTTATCGTGCAGCCCCTGTTTACGGTCGTCAAAAATTATCATGATGTAGCCAATGCCCAGAATTAAAGCCGAAAGGATTTTAGAAAGATTGCGCAGCAAGGCTTTGGGAAGGTCAAGACGCTGTCCGTCTTTGTTCACCACTTTTATTCCCATTACAATCTTGCCCAGCGTTGCCTGATACTTTGAAGATTCCATCAGCGCATAATAAATAATGATGATTACTTCCTTCAAAAAATTATGGCTCATTAATCTGAAGTTGAAATTCCAGTCGTTCCATTCAAAGGGATAATTAAACCAGTCGTAATCGAAAGGCCAATCGAAAATTTGCCAGAAAAAAGCACCGAGCACTACTTTAATGACAAGGTGGTCAATGAAAAAGGCACCCAGCCTCCGCATACCCGATGAATACTGATTGTTGATTGATATTACCTGCATGGTTTTTGTTTTTGGTTAGTTGTTTCTTGTGGTTACTGTTTACGGATTCTACTATTCTACCTTTTTTACTTTGCCGATGCCCTCACTGCTCAACTCTTTTACAACACCCGGCCCTTTATAATACAGCGTTCCGATAGCCGATGAACGGATGTAGAAAGCACTGTCCGCATAAACCTCGGCTGTGCCTATGGCGGTGTTGTGAATCATCAGCGTTCCGGCTTTTAAATCGTAAGCCGAAAGGGTTCCTACACTTTTGTTGTTGATGCGCACTTCGGTTACCCTGCCCCTCAATTTGCTGCTGCCCACTGAACTTAAATTGGCGCGAAGAAAGGCAGCATCAATATCTAAGCTCAGTTTACCTACCGATTCTGAATTCAGTTCAAGTGAGTCTAATTTCAACTGACTAACAGTTGTTAGGGAACCCACCGATTTAAAATTCAGCTCGCTCAGTTTTTTGATATTGATATACACTTTCATCTTCTTCGATTTGTGAACCGAAGCTTCATCTTTCAGTTTTACTATCAGTTCATCTCCATCGTTCTCAACGGTAATGTACTCCTGCAGGTTTTCATCGGTTTCTACTTTTACAAATTCTGCATTCCCGTCCTGTGAAAGTTCTACCGGAAACACGCCTTCAATAGAAATTCTGTCGAATGAAGAAACCGCGCGGTTTTCTGTGACTACATGTCCGTTTCCTCTTCTGCCGCATCCGTCACACGAGCTCAGCGAGAACAGTCCGGCCAGTGAAACAACACTTAATGCAATAATGGTTTTCATGTTGGTTGGTTTTAGTGTGGTGAATTAAAAGTCCTCTTTTTCAGGCTTGCCCGGTTTCTCCGGTGCCTCCGGTTTCTCCAACTCGGTTTCCTTCTCTTTCATTATGCGGATTTGCTTCTTCATTTTTTGGCCGTTTACATTCTCTATCTCTTCCTGAATCACCTCCTCATCTTTATCGGCATTAAAATGGTTTTCACCGGCAATGCATTTTACTTTTCCGTTCTCTACCGTCCAGGTGGTATTGGCAAAATAGGTATCATCAAAACTCCTGTCGGCTTTTACGGTGGCTGCCCACAAATCAATGTTATCGGCAAAACTTATCTTCTTTCCTTCCGGAATGGCAACTCTTATTTTTATGTTCTGCACACGCCACTTTCCATTCTTGTTAATGTATAACCAGGGGCTCAGGTTCAAAATAGTATCTGTCTGGCTGAACCGGTAAGCAGTTACCTCTGCGTTCCGGCCCGCATCCTGTTGATTTTTGCCGCGTGCGGTAATTATCTGCTGTATGTAAAACGAATCGCTTTCCGAAGGCATAATCTCCAACGCAGGTTTTGCCACCGGTATCTGCTCCATGTCGCGCAGGTTAACTCCGTTTACAAAAACACCTTCATCATTTATATTGAAGCTCTCTATGTTCTCTTCGTCATCCTTGTTTACTTTTTTACCGGTAGAATCGGTGAGTTGAACCAGCAAAGTTCCGGTAGTAGGCTGCATTAATACTAATTGCTTGTTGTTGGTTTTGCTGTGTCTGAAATTTACAGCCGTTTTATAACCGGAGAACGCAAGGAGCCAGATACCGATAATCCACGCGCCTAAGAAAACCCACTTCAGCCATTTGATGCGCGTACCGTTTCCGAGAAACACTCTTAATCCGCCATAAATAATTGCGAGCAACGGAACACCAAGGAATAACAAGTAGCCCCAACTAAAGTAAGTAATGATGTGCGGGCTGTCAACCAGCAAACCGGTTACATCGTTAAACTGCGATTTACCGAGAACGTAGAACATCACAAAGCCGATGAAAACACCAATCAGCGAAACAACGGCAACTACTACTGCCAACGCCAAAGCCAGCTTAGCACAAACGGTTAAAACAGAAAGCAGTATGCTTCCAAATTTTTCGAAAAAGGTTTGCTCTTTTACAAACTTGTTTACCGACTCACCGGTGCGGGTGTAAGCATCTTTAATTTCCTTTTCAATGGTGTTGATGTTAATGGGCTCGCCTTTCATCTGCAATTTTTCGGCAGAGCTTAAAGCTTTAGGCACAATAATCATCAGCAACAGATAAAGGAGAATAATAGAACCCGATGTAAGCGGAATTAAAATGATAGCCGCAATACGCATCCAAACCGGGTCGTTAATACCGAAGTAGTGACAAAGCCCGGCAATAACACCGGCTACTTTTGCATCATCGGCATCGCGGAACAATCTTTTCTTCACCGGTTCGGCAAATACTGTATTTGTGTTCGGCTGCTGACTGCTACTGCCGCCTGCCACCGGTTCACTTTCTTCACCGGCAATATCTTCCGGCTTACCCATGGCATCCATTACCGATTGAACTTCGTCAACGCCTACCACTTCTTTGCGGTCAGCAATTTTCTGGTTGAGCAATTCGCCAATGCGCGCTTCAATATCGTTCAGAATTTCTTCGCGCTCGGTTTCATTGCTGAACTTTCGCTTTAAAGCTTCCAGATAGTTATGGAGTAATTCAAAAGCGTTTTCATCTATAATGAACGCCATGCCTCCCAGGTTTATGTTTAATGTCTTTCTCATCTTAGTTGGTTTTGTTGGTTTGTTGAATGATTTGATTTACAGAGTCGGTAAGTTCTGTCCAGCTGTTCAGCAGTTCTGCCAGCGATTTTCTGCCTTCCTCGCTCAGCGTAAAATATTTGCGTGGCGGACCGGAGGTAGATTCTTCCCACCGGTAAATAAGCAGTCCGTCATTCTTTAGCCGGGTAAGCAAAGGATACAAAGTTCCTTCCACTACTAAAAGTTTGGCGGTTTTCATCCGCTCAATTATTTCTGTAGGATAATGTTCTCCGTCCGATAGGATAGAGAGAATGCAGAACTCCAGCACCCCCTTGCGCATTTGCGCTTTTGTGTTTTCTATGTTCATGTTATTTCGTTTTTATTTCTGCCTTAATGTGAATCTCGTGCTTCTTCTTTCCTCCGTCTACTTTAACGGTTACGTTTTCGAGGGCTTCGTTAATCTGCTTTTCCAATTCTTTCAAATCTCCGTTTAAGCCGCTCACTTCTACTTTGCCCTTTTTATCGAGCGTAATTTTTATGTCAACTTGTTTTTTGTCTTTATCGCCATTTCCGGCAAAGCCAAAGAGCGGAAGAACAGCGAGAAGAAGGATGATGATATTTGCTTTACTCATGCTAAGTTTTTTTATAAAGTGGAATTCGTGAACCTTCGGTTTCATGATTTCTGTTTTTTGGTTTTAGCCCCTCTCCTTTGGAGAGGGGTTGGGGTGAGGTGTTACGCCACTCTGAATTTTACTACCAGCACAAACTTTTCGGTAGGAACTGCATTTTTAATTTTCATTTCCTTTAAAGTGTTGGCCACATAATTTTTCAGCTCAACGTTGGCAGAATTGATTTCGAACAAATTCACGTTTCCGTTTTCGTCTACCTGAACAAGGGCCTTCACATCGTTGGCTTCTGTGTTCTCGGTTACAAATTCAGGACAAGTGATGTTGCGGATGATTTCTCTGCGAACATTTTCTTTGGCTGCTTTTTCTACGTTTCCGGGAACCGCTGCAATAATTCCGAAAGTACTCATCAGGATAAAGTATCCGATGATAAAGGCGCTGGTGGTGATTGATTTTTTCATTGTTTTATTTTTTAATGTTGTTTAATAAGCTACTTGACGATGCAAATATATATGCAACGGATGGTATTATGCAAGACATAATAGTATATTTTTACAAAATGGTTTATAAAGCACTGAAAATGAGGGAGAAAAAATTTTGATAAATTTTGGGAGAGAGCTGAAAAAGGCTGGTTTGGGAGTTTTTAGGCTTGCCTAGTTTGAAAAAATTGGCAAGCCGGTGGCTTTGGCGCGGTGCTGTTATAGTGTGCTTAGAAACGAGAGTTAGTTTTCAGCTTTTACTGTGTTGGCAACAAGGACGGAATGTCCTGTTGCCTTCTTTTTTCTTTTGTTTTTCGTTCCTTTGTATTTCAAAATTTTTATAAAGTGAAACAACTCACATCACTAGACGTATCAAACTTGTTTAAAGCAAATAACATTGAGTTAAAGTCAACACACAGCAAATTGTGTTTGCCTATAATAAATCGGATTTACAATAAAATGTCACTAGGAATACAGTTTTCAAATATCAAAGTTGATGGGGATTTAATAGTTGATGGTCATCATAGGTATCTTGCTTCTCTTTTGGCAAGAGTTGAACTCGAAAGAACTCCTTCAAACAAAACATGCGCTACCATCATAACTGACTGGAATGCAGTTGTTATTGATAATGAGGACTGGGATACTGAAGCCAAAATAAGGATGTTAAATGAGGAAGATGCCCGATACAATAACATTAGCCTTGAGGAAATTACCAATCAACTTAAATAAATCGTATCTTTGTGCCCATGTTAATCTTCTTAGACATAGATGGTGTAATGGTTCCTGCTAAAAGTTGGAAAAGCCCAGAGTTACTCAACGATGGATTTCCTGCCTTTAGTTCAAAGGCTGTTTGTGTGCTTCAGAGTTTAATTTCTGAAGATACTACTGTTATGCTTACAACTTCCCATAAATCTAGGTTTACAATAGAAGACTGGAAAAGTATTTTTGAAAAAAGAGGTTTGCAAATTAGTAAGCTAAATTCTTTGGAGGATAATACTACTTGTGTGAGCAGAAAAGATGAGATTGTGAACTGGTTTAACTTAAACAATGTCAATGAGGAATTTATAATCATTGATGATGATACGTCTTTGAACGCTCTTCCATCTTTTTTAAAGGATAATTTAATACTAACCAGTCCTATGATTGGTCTTACTGATAGCCATCATGATGAAATAAAAGCTGTCAAGAACAGAAAGCTGCAAATCGCATAAAGCTTGATACCGTCTCTAAGTTCTTGTAGACGGTATTTTCATTTATAATAGCAATATCCTACAGAGCTAAAACTCAATTGCTTTTTCCAAAGTTTTAACCTGTATTTAAAGAGACTTGCCAAGTTTTACCGCGTGCCGCCTTAGAAATAGCGATGGCGCAAAAACCTGGCAAGTCTACCCTTCCCCAAACAACCATTTTCTTGTATACTCTTAAAAACCCTGTTTTCGCTGTTAAAAAACAGCGTTTACTATTCTCTTTTCACCTCTTTCCCATCAACTCAATAGCCTTTTCCAGTGTTTTTACCTGTAGCTCTAAATCGCTTTTTTGTTTTTCGAGTTCGGTGATGCGCGCCTGTAAGGGGTTTTCGGTAACCGGTGGCATATCTGCTGGGAGCAGGGCGGCAATTTCTTTCAGAAAGTTGTAG
>CAZBPG010000090.1:0-15730 GCA_964493695.1 uncultured Chitinophaga sp.
CGGCTTTGCTCCGGCAGAAAGCGGCAGTTCTTATACCCCGAACTTTGCTGCACCGGGAACCTACTATGTGGTAGCTGTTTCGAAAAATACCTACAACGATGAAGTAACCAGCAACGAAGTGCAGATAGATGTAACCAACGGAACAACTATTGCTACCTCGGCTGTTACCGGTTCGCCTTTTGATGTTTCACCGAGTATGAATGCACCGGTAAGTGTGAGTTTTACTTCTGATGTGGTGTTTAATGGCGGTAATGTGTTTACCGCGCAACTTTCTGATTATACCGGAAGTTTTGCCAACCCTGTTTCGATAGGAACATTGAATGGAGCAACTATCGGCACTGTCAGCGCTAACATTCCGGGTTCAACACCGGGCGGAACAGCCTACCGTATCCGTGTAGTATCCAGCGACCCTGCAGTTACCGGTAGCGATAACGGAGCCGATCTTACGGTGAATCCGTTCGAAATTTCAATAGCTCCTGCCACACCGCAGAATATTCTTACCGGTACCAATGGTACCGCTGTTACAGTCAGCACTACTCAAACCGCCACTTACGAATGGCAGTATTCCGAAGTTCAGGGAACGCTGTATGCCGCTTTTAACCCTGCACAAACAGGCAGCAGCTATACTCCAAACTTTAACCTGCCGAGTACCTATTATGTGGTTTGCAAAGCCACCAACGGAGCTACCGATGTGCTTACCTCGCAGGATGTGGCCATAGTGGTTACTGTAGGAAGCGGTATAGGAGAAACAGGAACAGAGTTGATAAAGGCTTACTGGAACGGTAACGATTTCGTGGTTGACCTGACCGGTGCAACTTTAAACACCCCTATTGTGGAACTGATGAATGTAGCCGGACAAGTGGTATTGAAGGAAAAACTTTCAGCCGCTTCTTTAAACACGGTTGCTACATCGCTTAATACCGGTATGTATATTTTCAAAATAACAGACGGAGACAAAACATACAGCGGAAAGACTTCGAATAAGTAGGTATATAGTAGATTGACAAATAAAAGGGCAATTAGTGAAAACTAGTTGCCCTTTTTGCCTTAATAGGAGAGGAGTGTAAAAAGAAATCCGGAACACCACTTACAAATACTCAATCTTCACTTTTAAATCTGCAAATTTTTTAACCATGGCACTCACTCCACAGTATTTCTCCTGTGAAAGGGTAATGGCTTTCTCCACTTTGCTTTTGTCTTCTTCTTTTACTTTAATGAAATAAGCTAGATGAATAGTGTGATAAATTTTGGGATGATCTTCGGTAAGTTCGCCTTCCACATCAATTTTAAAATCCGAGAACTCTACACGCATTTTGCGAAGTAAATCCACCACATCAATGGCTGTGCAGCCGGCAAGCGAAGAAAGGATTAATGCCTTTGGACGAACACCGGTTGAAAGGGTTTCTTCTGCGGCATCAATTCGAATGGTTTTACGATTTTGAAGAATGTCGAATTTGTCTTCATCCAGATGCGTCAATGAAATTTTGTGGGACATGTGTTTCTTTTACTCTTTGAATATTACTTAAAGTTTCTTCACCTCAATGTATTCCAAATCATCACGCACTTTAAAGTCAGTTTCTTTATTCAGTTTAATCGTGGTGGTCTGGAAATTGTTTGAGCAATCAATCCAGTGTTGAGCATTTTCTTTTGTTGATACCGCTAAGGGCATGTTAAAACCCTGTACATCTGTTACCCAGCGACAACTCAATTCAAACTCCCCTTTCTTTAGTTTCTTTAACTTGTATTCCAGCACCGGTATCTTTGCATTCTTCAGATATTGTTCAAACACCGCACTAAGGTTTTTACCCGATTTATGATTGAAATAACTCAACACATCTTCATATCCGATGTTCTTCATTTTAAAAGTAGTGTCACTCATGCCTTTAATCAGGCTCCACCAAAGTTCATCATCGTTAACGATACTCCGCAACGTGTTCAAAAACAAGGAACCTTTGGAATACATATCACGGGCACCTTCTTCATTTACTCCGTAAATTCCTACTACCGGTTGACTGTTTCTGATATGCGCTTTATGCGCGTTGATATACTTCAGTGCTGTATCCTTGCCAAACAGACATTCCACGTAAATAGATTCGGTATAGGTGCAGAAACTTTCGTGAATCCACATATCTGCAATATCTCTGCAACTTACACTGTTGCCCCACCATTCATGTCCTGTTTCGTGAATGATAATGTAATCGAAATCAAGGCCGATTCGTGAATAGTCAGTTCCGGCATAACCGGTGAGATACTTATTGCCATAAGCAATTGCGCTTTGATGTTCCATGCCGAGGTAGGGAGTTTCCACCAACGCATAACCGTCATTCCAGAAAGGATATTTGCCGAGATACTTTTCATAACATTTCAACATAGGCTTAACCTGCCTGAAATGCAGCTTTGCTTTATCAAGGTTGTAACGTATCACGTAATAATCAAGGGCGAGTTTGCTTTTATCTTCAGCTTCGAACTCATCGTGAAACTCTGCATAGTCGCCAATGTTCAGCGAGACATTGTAGTTATTGATTGGGTAACTTACAAACCAGTTGTAAGTAGTTGTTCCATCTAATTTCACATCGGCAATCTCTTCCTTACCGTTTGCCACGCAGCGTAACTCCTCCGGAACGTTGCAGGATATACGCATGCTGTCCGGTTCATCGCCCAGATAATCTTTGCATGGCCACCAGCAACTGGCACCCATTCCTTCGCAGGATACGGCAATCCAAGGTCTGCCATTATTGTCGTAACTCCAGGAAAAGCCGCCATCCCAAGGTGCGCGTTTGGCAACTGTTGGTTTTCCATAATAGTTCACCGTTATTTCTCCGGTAAGTCCGGCTTTTACACGTTCATTCAGCTCTACAAAAATTGCATTGAACTCTCTCCTGTACTTTAATTCCTTTCCATCGGCTGTAATCGAAATCACTTTCATGTTCTCGAACAAATCAATCTGCATGGTTTGAAAATCTTCTACCGATTTAAAAACAATCCTGTTTTTACCGGTAATTGATTTTTCAGCCGTATCGACCTTTACATATAATTCGTAAAAAGTAACATCATAACAGGTTCGCTCGGGACGTAAAGAGCCACGCAGGGTATCGGCCCGGGTATATTGTTTCTTTTGGTCAATGAGCGATTGAGCAATCAGGAATTGAGAACTGAGAATTAATAATTGCAGAAGAAAAGTTAATCTCAAAAACATAGCTTTCATTTTATTCGCCCGAAGTCTAAAATGAAATATTTTGCCGATTTATTCGTGATAACTAAAATGTTTTAAGAAATGTTACAGCCGATTTTGTTTTTCACTATTATCCTTTCTATATACGGAACTATTGAGTATTACGGATGGCAGGCCATCAGAACTGCCTTTCAGCCGGAAAACATAAAGCGTGCAAAATGGTTGTACTGGGGTATTTCTGCCGCATTATTTCTACTCTTTGTTTCTTATCGTCCTTTTCTTTACAAGTTTCTCCCAAAGTCTATTGCCACCTATTTCGCTTTGATTTTTGTAGTTATTCTGATATCTAAGCTTATTGTGCTTCTGTTTTTGTTTCCTGAAGACATTATCCGTTTTTTCCGGTTTGTTGTTTCCAAATTTTCTTCAGCACCACCGGTTGCCGGTGGGATTTCGCGCAATGAGTTTTTAAGTAAAGCAGCTTTGATTGCCGCAGCTATACCGGCAGGTACCTTGATATACGGTGTAATCGCCAACGCGTATAACTATCAGTTTAGAAAAGTGTCAGTCAAGTTCCCGAATCTGCCCGAAGCGTTTAACGGATTTAAAATCATTCACCTGTCCGACATTCATTCAGGAAGCTTTACCCGTACTGAGCCGATTGAAAAAGTGATCCAAAAGATAAATGCCACCGGTGCAGACCTTATTGTTTTTACCGGTGACATGGTGAACAACGTAACCAGTGAGATGGAACCTTTTATGAATGTGTTTGATAAACTGAAAGCAAAGCATGGGGTGATTTCCATTACCGGCAATCATGATTATGGCGATTATGTGAATTGGGATACACCCGCAGAAAAGAAAGAAAACTTTGAAAGGTTTGTTGATACGCACAAAAGTTTAGGATGGGATTTGCTCCTGAACGAAAACCGTATTCTGGAAAGGAACGGAGATAAGATTGCCATTATCGGTGTGGAGAATTGGGGAGGTGGTCGCTTTGCCAAGTACGGTAAGTTTGATGTAGCCTATAAGGGCACAGAAGAAATTCCGTTCAAGATTCTGATGAGCCATGATCCTTCCAGCTGGGAAGCCAAGGTTCTTCCTGATTATCCAGAGACAGATTTAACTTTAAGCGGGCACACGCACGGTGCGCAGTTTGGGGTGGAAAACAAATGGCTGAGATGGAGTCCTTCGCAATACATCTACAAACAGTGGGCAGGCTTGTATAATGAGGGAAAGCAGTTTCTTTATGTCAACCGGGGCTTTGGTTTTCTTTTCTATCCGGGCAGGGTGGGAATACTTCCGGAGGTAGCGGAGATTACTTTGCTGAAAGGATAAATTTTACTCTATTCTTCCCACCTTATAGAAATGCCGCTTGTAATACGGTTCGCTGATGTCGCTGATGATAACACCTGCCTGTGTGGAGGCGTGTGCAAATTTGCCATGCTGGAGGTAAATGCCGATGTGCGAAATTCTTTTCTTCTTAATTCTGAAGAATAGTAAATCACCTTCGGCTGCTTCGGGTATTCCTTCTTTTATTACTCTGCATTGTGTAAAAATGGAAGATGAACTGCTGTTCAGTTTCCTGCCGTAAATTTTTTCATAAAGCATGTTCACAAAGTGAGAACAGTCAATTCCCTTTGTCGAATTACCTCCATACCGGTAGCAGGTACGATACCAACGATAAATTTCGTAGTAAACCTGCGGGTTATCGCATTTGTTTAAATCTATCGTATGCGTTTTGAAAAATGAATCCACTGCAACCGAGTCAAGGTCCGTTGGGTAATTAGTGATTGGTGACTGGTAATTGGCAATAGTATCCTGTGCTGAAACATCAAGACTAAGCAAGATGCAGAACAAAAAACAAAAAAGGCGAAACACGAAACTCACTTCGTTGCCAGTTTACTGTGCTTATACCCGTAAAGAAAGTAAACCACAAAGCCAACGAGCAGCCATACCAGAAAACGCTCCCAGTTGGAGGTACCCGATTCGCATAAGAGATAGCTACAGGCCAGCAAGCCAAGCACCGGTATCAGCGAAAGATTCTTCCAGAACGAAACAATAGTTACTGCTACAGAAAGTATAAAGAAGGCGATGTAAGGAATCTTAGTTCGGAGGACATCCCATGGTCCCGCATTGGCATCTGCACTGTTCATAGTAAAGAAATTCAAAACCCCTTCTTTGTTATAAACCCAAAGCAAAGCACCGGTAAGAATAAAAAGTGCCGGCATGATAAACTTTGAGTTAACGTAAGGGACTTTGAATTTACTTTGCGGAGGATTCGGGAACAGACTTAAGCGTAAAATTCCACCGCAGACCAACACAAATGCGAAGAGTGTTCCTACGCTTGTTAAGTCAATCACCACATTCATGTTCAGGAAAAGTGCAGGAACCGCTACAACAATACCTGTTAGAATAGTTGAGAAAGAAGGGGTTTTATACTTCGGGTGTAACTTCGAAAAAATCTTTGGCAGCAAACCATCGCGGCTCATCGCCATCCATATACGGGGTTGACCGATTTGGAAAACAAGTAAAACGCTTGCCGTTGCAATTACTGCACTTACTGCTACCACACCGGCAATCCAGTTCAGGTTTAACTCAGCGAAAACGAAAGAGAGAGGGTCGCCCACATCGAGTTTGCTGTAACTTACCATACCGGTAATTACTAAAGCAATGAGCACATAAATCACCGTGCAGATGATGAGCGAGTATATCATTCCCCTTGGTAAATCGCGCTGAGGGTTTTTACATTCTTCAGCAGTGGTTGAGATGGCATCGAAACCAATATAAGCGAAGAACACAGCGGCCGTTCCTTTCAGTACACCGGCAATTCCGTTTGGCAAAAAGGGATTCCAGTTGGCCGGTTGTATATAAAAGGAACCTATTACAATTACCAGAAAGATTACCGCCAGTTTTAAAGCTACCATCCAGTTGGCTGAGTTTTTCGACTCTTTTATCCCGATGTAGGTGATGTAAGTGATAAGGCATACAATACAGAAAGCAGGAATGTCGCAGATGAATTTTATACCGGCAATACTGGGAGCGGTTTGCCAGGCAAGTGTAGCGGCTTCGCTGCCCATCGCTTTTGCTGTCCAGTAATCCATGGTGATGTAATCTGGCAGATGAATGCCGAAACCGAGTAGTAACGAGGTAAAGTAGTCGCTCCACGAAATAGCTACGGCAATGTTGCCGATGGCATATTCCATTAGTAAATCCCAACCGATAATCCAGGCAATCAGTTCACCGAAGGCCACATAAGAATAGGTATAAGCACTTCCGCTTACCGGAACCATACTGGCAAACTCGGCATAGCAGAGTGCCGAGAACCCGCAGGCAACCGCTACAAAAAGAAAGAGAAAGATAATGCCCGGTCCACCGTCAAAACTGGCTTTGCCAATAGTGGAAAAGATACCGGCTCCTACAATAGCTGCAATGCCGAAAGAGGTAAGGTCGCGCACACCAAGTGTTTTGTGCATGCCTCCCGATAACTCTGCATCGCTCAGTCCTTGCTCTGCATCCTGTAGTACTTTACCTACAGTTTTCTTGCGAAATAAATCTGCCATTGGTTTGGGTTTAGGTTGCGAGAATAACTAAAAAGTAGCAGTAGCAGCAGCACTAGGCAGTAAACCGGATAATCTACAGTCCATTATACCTGCTACTTCTACTCATCGTCTTCTTCTTTCATATTATAATCAAGCCGTCCGCCCCATAAGTTCATTTGATTCAGAATTGCTGCCTGACGTTTCATAACATAACCGGTGGGCCTTCCCGCATTAAACTTTCGGGGGTTGGGCAGACAGGCAGCTATCAAAGCCGCCTGACCGGCTGAAAGGTTCTTAGCGTGCGTGTGAAAATATTCCTGTGCTGCTGCTTCGGCTCCGTAAACACCATCACCCATTTCAATTACATTCAGGTAAACTTCCATAATGCGCTGCTTGCTCCAGAAAACTTCGATTAAAGCGGTAAAGTAAACTTCCAACCCTTTACGGATAAAACTTCGGGCAGGAAACAGAAAAGTATTTTTGGCGCATTGTTGCGAAATAGTAGATGCCCCGCGAACACGGGGATGTTTCTTACGCTTCTTCTGCTTTTCGTTATACTTCATGGCTTTCTGTATGGCTTCAAAATCGAAACCATGATGGAAGAGAAAGTTCTGGTCTTCGGAAGTAACTACGGCCAATTGTAAGTGATTCGAAATTTGAGAAAGCGGAACCCAATCCTTTTCCAGTTTCATCTTTTTGTCATCCATTTTTTGTTCCACACACCGCTGAAGCATGAGGATAGTGTAAGGAACCGGAATAAAACGAAAGATGATAACAGCGGCAATAGTGGAAATAAAGAAGAACAGCATCAACCGGAGCAGGAACTTCTTAATCTTTTTGAACATAACGGGGTGAAAATAAAAAGATGAACGTGATTACGGCCCCGTATAAAATCACAAAGGCTGCTCTTTCCCAGAGCAACCTTTTATGAAAACAATTAAGTTGAAATATTTTTACTTGCCTAAGAAGATTCGCTTGGTGCTGACCTTGTTGTTGTTCTTTACGCTTAACAGGTAGTAACCAACCGGCTGCTCATCTAACATTATAGTTGTTCTTTCAGAGGTTACGATGCTGTTGTGAACCGTTTGTCCGATAAGGTTATAAATCTGCACACGTGCATCACCGTTAACCGGATTGTTCATGTTTAAGGTTACTGTTTTGCCTTGTGTAGCTACGGTAATATCTTTTGAAGTTTCTTCCTGAACACCGGTTGAAGTAGATTCCGAAACGATAATCTGAATAGTGGCGTTGTCAGTGCATCCGTAGTCGTTAGTGCAGATAAGGGTTACGGTATAAACACCCGGCTCGTAGTAAGAAAGGTCAGGATGTGCTACACCCGAGATCAAAGTGCCGTCACCGAAATCCCACTCAAAATGGTTAGTGTTAATAGCGTTGGCGCTGAAAGTAATGTTTTCGAAAGTTTCTACCTGTGTAGCAGTAGCACCAATGTTTGCTACTATGTAATTGCCATCGATATGAAAGTTTTCGGTAGTGGTATACTGACCGTAGGTGCGAACCAGGTAGTAATCGCCCTCTGAAAGGCTATCGAAACCTACGGTGGTGTTTACGTTGGTATGGTCGCCTACCGGATTGTTCAACGCATCGAAAAGCTGATAAGAATCCCAGGTAACTGAAGGGTCGGTGGTAATTTGTATCTCAGCATCGTTGTTAGCGCAACCGGCAACCGTAGAAGAAAAAGCAGAAGGATAAGATACGTGAATAAAGAATCTTCCTTCCGGTGCATCGGTAGTATCTAAGTAAACCGAGTAAAAGTTTGTGCGCAAATCAATAAAGCGGTTTACTGTTCTGTCTTCTAAAGTGACGATAGATGTAGGGTCAAAGTTATCTAAGAGGGGGCAGGTAAAAACATACTGACCGGGCACATCTACTACAGTTCCTATAGTTACAACTTCAGAAGTAGAAAGCGTTCCGAAGCCGTTGATAGAGCATTGAATGTTGTCGTTGGTAATACTGTAGATTACGGGAACACCGGCTACACCGCTCAATACTTTCTGAGCATCTTCCTGAAAGTTGTAGGTGGGGTTAATGCCGTGGTCAAAGTAAACGGCAGTTTCATCAAGGTTACCACCCTGCTGTGCCTGTAAGCGGATTTTCACCTGCTTTTTGTCCTGCGAAGCAAATGCCGAAAGAGTTATTGTTAGAAATAACAGAGTAGAAGTTAAAATTCTCATGATTACGATTTAATTGTTTCGTGATATGAGAGTTTAACGCGACCGGTGTTTGAAAGGTTGTAAAAAGTCAGGACTTGTTTACAACGCGCACAATGTGTAAAACAGAGCACAGATTTACATCATCTTTTCGGGCAGGATAAAGAGGAATAGAGTGACTTACGCGTTGACTTGTGTTTACAATTGCAGATTCTCTAAATCTTGCGGGGTGTCTATAGCTATGCTGATGTGGCTGGTTTCTTTGCACTTAATGCGGTAGCAGTTTTCGAGCCAGCGGAGTTGCTCTAAACTTTCAGTGCCTTCGAGTGGGGTAGGAGGTAACTTAACTAACTCCAGCAATACATCCTTACGGAAACCGTAGATGCCGATGTGCAGATAAAACTCCAACTCATCGAAATGTTGTTTGGAGATAGGGTTCGGAATAATGCTTCGGCTGAAATACATGGCCTCACTCTTTTTGTTCAGTACTACTTTTATCCGCGAAGGGTTTTTGAGCTCATCGTCCCAGTCTATTTTGCGGATGAGTGTGGCTATTTGCGTACCGGGGTCGTTAAAACATTCGGCCAGTAAATCTATCTGCACCGGTTCAATGAAAGGTTCATCGCCCTGTATATTGATGATAACATCGGCATTAATGTTTGCAGCTACTTCGGCACATCGCCCGGTTCCGTTATTATGATCGGGAGAGGTCATTACTACCTTGCCGCCAAAGCTTTCTACTTCCTTAAATATACGTTCATCATCAGTGGCTACAATTACCTGGCTGAGCGATTTTGCCTGCGTGGCCTGTTCATACACTCTGCGTATCATGGTTTTTCCTCCAATATCGGCCAGCGGCTTACCGGGAAAGCGGGCAGAGGCGTAACGGGAGGGGATGATGCCTGTTATTTTCATGAGCGTAAGCAAATTTATATTTTCTGAATGAATAGTAACGGAACCCTCGCTTTGTTTATCCGGAAAAATTTCTTTTACATTTACCAAACACACTAACGGCTATCTGCTATTTCCTTGGTAGCGGACGCTTAAATTTTACTAACACCAAAAATTACAAACATGAAAAAGATGTACGCCTCTATCATCAGTAGTTTTCTGTTACTTGTTTTTTCAGCCACCTTAAATGCCCAGTGCAGCGGTGGGCGCTATCACAGTCTTATCTTTCCGGGTGCACCTACCGTTACTTCGGATGTGGTTTATGGAAGTAATACAGACTATCTCGGTGCAACTGTTTCTTTGAAACTGGATATTTACCGCCCTGCCTGCGATACTGCTACTAACCGCCCCTTAGTAGTGTTTGCGCATGGCGGTTCGTTTATGACCGGTGACAAAGCGGATGCGGGTTACGCTGCAACCGCCATTGCTTTGGCACAATTGGGCTATGTGGTGGCAAGCATTAATTACCGCTTAGGTTTTGAAACCACTTTGCCTGCAGCTCAGTGGGGGTTTAATTCGGCTATTATGCGGGGAGTTCATGATGCACGGGCAGCCGTGCGGTTTTTGCGCAACAACGCTTTAACCGGAGGTAATACCTATGGAATAGATCCCAACAAAATTTTCTTTGGCGGAGTATCTGCCGGTGGTATTATGGCTTTGCATCTTGCTTACCAGAACACGCAAAGCGAGCAGAACATGAGTTGCAATAATCAGCCGGGTTCGGAGTGCGGAAGCATTGAGGGGACTAGCAATAACCTGAATGTTTCTTCTGCAGTTACGGCTATCATCAGTATTTCGGGTGGCATACGCGATTTGAACTGGATAGGTAATAACGATGTGCCGGTGTGTATGGCTCACGGAACAGTTGACGGCACAGTTCCTTACGGAAGCGGTACCTTTGGAGGCTTTTTTCCTGTTTACGGAAGTTCATCTATTGCTGCCAAATGCAACAGCACTAGTACAAAATATTGTTTTACACCTATGATAGGGCAGGACCATACACCAGCAAACACCGCTTATGTTGATACTGTTGCCACCCTTATGCGTAACTTTCTGGAACATTTTATGTGCAACACAACCCTCAACTGTGCTTACAACGGTTCACCGGCTGTACTAAGCCCTGCGGTTTCTATTGCTATTACTTCCGGCACTAACCCTACCTGCGGGGGCGCACCGGTAACGTTTACAGCTACTGCTACCAATGGCGGAACCAATCTTTCGTATCAATGGAAAAAGAACGGCAGCAATGTTGGCACCGGTACTACTTATACGCTGTCTTCACCGGCTAACAATGATGTAATAACCTGTGTGCTTACCACCTGCGCGAGTGTAACACCGGTTACTTCCAACAGTATTACCATGACGGTAAGTACCGCCATGGCACCTACCGTCAGCATTGCCGTTACTTCGGGTTCGAACCCTACCTGCACCGGTGTGGGTTTAACGTTTACCGCTACGCCTACCAACGGTGGAAGCAGCCCGGCCTATCAGTGGAAGAAAGGAGGCAGCAATGTAGGCACCGGTTCTACTTATACTTTAAGTTCACCGGCTAATGGCGATGTGATTACCTGTGTGTTGACCTCTAATGCAGCCTGCGCTAATCCAACTACGGCTACTTCAAATGCTATTACCGTATCGGTAAGTTCAACGGTTGCTCCTACGATTAACATTGCTGTTACCTCGGGTGCAAACCCGAGTTGCACGGGTGCAGCGATTACTTTTACGGGTACGCCAACCAACGGAGGGTCTTCGCCTTCGTATCAATGGAAAAAGAATGGCACTAATGCCGGCACCGGCAGCACTTATTCTTCTTCGGCCTTTGTAACCGGTGATGTAATAACCTGTGTGCTTACGTCAAACTCGGCTTGTGCCAATCCCACCACGGCTACTTCCAATACTGTAACCATGACGGTGAACCCGATTCCCACTATTTCGAAAGTTGGCAACGTGCTTACTTCCAGTTCGACTACCGGCAACCAATGGTATTTGAATGGGCAGCTTATAAACGGGGCAGTGAGTGTTACTTACACGGCTACCGCCAGCGGCAGTTATACCGTAAAGGCGGGTGGCTGTACTTCGCAGGCTACCAGTGTAGTGGTGAGCGATGTGCCGGATGAGGAGAACGAAGATTTCTTTACCATTTTCCCGAACCCAAGCAATGGAAACTTTACGCTTTCGTTTACGGTGACCGCTAAAGCAAATTATGGGTTAGACATAAGCAACACGCTTGGGCAACCGGTGTATGAGCAAAGGCTTAACGACTTTACGGGCACTTACAACCAGCCCGTAGACCTTACTAAATACGGAAAGGGCATTTACCTGATTAACCTGCGCCATGCCAAAGGCGAAACGGTGAAGAGGGTGGTGGTGTATTGAATATTTTAAACGGGAAAAGGCAAAGGCGCGAATAGCAGATGTTCGTGCCTTTGCTTTTTTGTAAGGTTTAGTCTAATACAAGCCCAAAGCGAAGTGATATACCGCTTGGTTCGTTCGGAATATAGGGTGTACAGTATAAAATATGGGGAGTACAGAGGAAAATATGTCTTGTCCGGAAGAAAATATGTCTGGTGCAGAAAGAAATACGGGCAGTACAGTATTGCTTATGGTTTGAACAGTAAGGCATATGGGAAGTTAAGTAGAAAATATGTCGAGTACAGCATAAAATATGTCTTGTTAAGTATGGGATATGGGCTTAACAACACAGGTTATGGCCAGTACAGCAGCGGTTATTGTTTGAGAAATACCACTGAAGGCGGTTTAAAGTCGCCACGGGTTCTCCGGCTTTGCGGGAACCTGTGGCACCGGTAACAACCTTAACACCTTTACTTATCGGTCGGTGACAGCACCTCTATTGTTCGGAAGAAATATGATGGCGGGCTAAAGCCCGCTTATAAACAGATATTTTCCGCTTATCCATTGCTTGCAGTCCGATTAATCGGACTGCAAGTGGTTGATAAAAGGAATTTATATCTATTCATGGCGGCTAAAGCCGCTATGTAGTAATCTTCCGAACAGTTGTGGTGACAGCACCGACCGAAACATCCGATGGTTGGAGACACATCAACCATTAAGTAAAATTATCGGTTACCAATCATCTTCCTCATCGGTCAGGTCTGTGTGGCAGCGGAAAATGTCGTCAAGCGGTTTTGTTTTTTCGGCAATTAACCGTAGAACATGCGGTGTTTGGGGTAAATAAATTTGGCGAAGCAGTTCGGCATTCAACCGGTTAACAAAATACTTGGGTTCCCAACATTTGTTTAAATCTTCCAATTTCAGAAAATCATCAGGAAACTCTTCAGGCTTAATCTGGTGCAAGCGGTAAGCAATGGTGCTTTCGGCTAAAGCCTCTTCACCAAAACAAAGGGTATACGTTACTTGCAATTGTGCCGTACTTACGTACTCCCTTAACAGCCTGTTTACCTTATCGTGCTCGGCCTGCAGTTCTTTAATGCGTTTCAAAAAAACCGAAAACAAATGCACATACGGTGAATCTTTAAGGCTCACTTCGGGAACCTTCTTCTTTTTGGCCCGGGGTTTCTTTTTCTTTATCATACTCATATCGAATAAATTTAAAGAGCTGCCGGGCTAAAGTAAATAAGCCTTTTCACTTTTACAAGGCTTGCTTTCCCGCAGCCTAACCCTCCCTCACCACCAGGTAAGTTGACCTTACTGCAATTACTTTTACACCGGTACCGGTGCTTATAAAACTGCCATCGGCAATAGAGTCGTATTGCTCACCGGCAATTTCAATTTTACCGGAGGGGCGAAGGTTGGTAACCGTTGTTCCGGTGCTGCCAACCAAATTATGCAGGGTGTTGTTGCGGATAGAAAAACCATCGGTGGTTTTCATTTCGGCTTCTATGCCCATTTTCTTAAAGAGGGCAGAAGAGAATATTTTTTGCCCGAAAGCAATCAGCAACACCAGCGGAAGCGCCATAGCCAAACTCACCATTAAAAACGCCATGCTTACACTGCCTTTGGGCACAAAAGAAAAATCGAAATTGATATTGCGCACCAAGGCGAGCGTAAGCGCGGCAATAGTGAGCACAATACCGCTGATGCCGGCAATGCCGAAACCGGGTATCACAAATATCTCGAGCACAATGAGAATAACACCGGATATGAAAAGCAAAATCTCCCAGTTAGCGGCAAGGCCTTCGAGATAAAGCGGAGCGAAGTAAAACATGGCAGCTACCAACGAAACCACAATAGGTAAAAGAGTGCCCGGTGCTTTAAACTCGAAATAAATTCCACCGAAAATGATGAGCAGAAAAACACCGCTTACTGCCGGGTTCACCAGCCATAATACAAAGGCCTCCACCCAACTGCTTTCGTGTTTTACTATGGTATAAGTTCCGCCTTTCAGTTTGGGCAGAATATCTTCGGGCTTTTCCACTTCGCCATTGCAGTAGCCGTATTTCATAGCCTCTTTAGTGCTGAAGGTTACAATCTTTCCTTTCTCTTTAATGGAATCAATCACTAGGTTTTCATCCGTCATTCCTTCGGCAATTAAAGGGTTGCGGCCGGTTTCCTCGGCAGTAGCCCGCATTTTTTTGCGCATGTAGCTTTGATACTTTTCGGGCATCAGTTCGCCTTCCTGATTCACCACACTGGCTGCACCAATGGTAGAGCCGGGTGTCATATAAATACTGTCGCAGGCAATGGCAATTAAGGCACCGGCACTGGCGGCATTGTTGCGTATAAAAACAATGGTGGGGATTTTTGTTTTCAGTAAAGCGGTGCGGATGTTGTCGCCATCCAGCACCAGGCCGCCATAAGTGTTCATGTCAATCAGCAGGTAATCGGCTTTCATGGTTTCGGCTTCTTTAATGGCGGTTTCCGTCAACCGGCTCATCGAAGGGCCAATCTCTTCGTGCATTTCGTACTGGTAAACAATGTTGGATTGTGCCGGTACGTTTACAATACTGCACAACACGAGCATTAAAGATGTTAGTATGTGGTGACTTAGCTTCATGCGGCAATAATACTGCGAATACTTTTGCGTTACTAAAGTAAATGATGAAAGTATGAAGAAGAGTTTAATAACATGTTTCTTGTTTCTTGTTGGTGGGTTCTGGTTAAACTCCACTGCACCTGCAAGTAAGTACAAGGTAAAGAAAGGCGATACGCTTTATTCTATTTCAAGACAATACGGGTTAAAGCTAAACGATATACTGAAGGCAAACCCCGGTTTAACTGCCAAATCGAATGTAAGGATAGGGCAATACCTGTTAGTGCCAACAAAAAACCAGAAACCGGAAACCATCAGCTACAAACCGGTTTCTGTTCCCTCTACACCTGATACTCCCTGGCGCGAAGAAGATATTCGTCCACGGGCGGTTATGACTGAAAGGGCAAAGGCGGTAGTTGCAGAAGAAAAGATAATGCCTAAGCCTCCGGTGGTGGTTACAGATGGCCTCAGGACTTCATCGGGTAATGCGGCTGAGTATCCGGTTATTTTTGACCGGTATGCTTCGCACGGTTATAAGATAAAGCGAAACAAAGGAGCTGCCAACTATTTAGATGAAGCTACTTCCGGCAATCAGAACCTTGCTTTCTACAGCCATGCTGAAACGGGTTCGGTTATCCGTGTTACTAATCTGCTGAATCACAAAACTGTTTTTGTAAAAGTAATAGGTAAGGTTCCTCCGGTAGATGCCGGCAGCGACATTACCGTTAAACTGAGCAGTAAGGCTGCACAGGACTTAGGTGCTGTGGATGAGAAATTTTTGGTAGAAGTAGCTTCTTTTTCTGCTAATTAAGATACCCAATCTCTTTCTGTATTTACCACTAACTAACCCAAGTTGCTAGTTGTTGGCGACTTTAGTCGCCTTAAACAGAAAATTTCAATGACTGTCCGTTTGCATACCTAAATAAAAAAGGGAACGCAAATAGGATGC
>CAZBPG010000091.1:0-15675 GCA_964493695.1 uncultured Chitinophaga sp.
GTGTGAGAGCCTCTCCCCGTCAGTTACAACTGGCGGGGCGGGCTACTCGATTAGCAGATGCCCTTCTGTCTGTCCGATGCTGGTATCTTGTCGTGTTAAGCACAAACCTGTCAACGAAGCGATTTACATTTGTAGCTGTCATGGTCGGTTTACGACTAAGCCCGTGCGTTGGCGGAAATAAATTTTTTAAAAAAGAAGGGTGGGAAAAAATTCTTCTTGGGTGGGAGAAAAAAATACTCTCTTGCAAGCATTGGTTCAGCGTTGCTTTGTGCGGCTTGTAAGAGTGTATTTTTTTGTGCGTTGCCTTTTCTCTCATCGGTAATGCAATGTCAAGTAATCTAAACTTCTCGTGTTTAATCCCCAAAGTGTTCCATTATACAATACTGTGAACGCATACATTTCAGGTTTGAAATCCCATGCTCTATTACTGTCCAAATCAAAGTTCTCTAACAAGAATGAATGAAATGTTGTAGTATGAGTGATTACAATTTTCGGTTCAGCAAATTGATTGTTGAAGTCAATTACTCGTTGTCTCACATCCGTAACTCTTTCACCGTCCTTAAAATGAACTTCTCCCGGTCTTTCAGTCCATGTGTCAAACTCCTCTTGGAATTTTGCTCTTACTTCTGAATTTGTCAGCCCTTCCCAAAATGGTCGTTGTATGTTTCTCAAAAGATTTGACTGCTTTGTTTTCAAATTCAATTTCTCTGCAAGTAACTTGGCTGTCTGCACTGCTTGATGGCTGTCAGAAGAAAAAACTGCTTCAATTGGAACTCGTTTTATGAATGCACTTAACTGTGCAATCAAATTTGGTAACTCACTCAATGCTGTGTCAAGAATTGGTGGTGTATCCGTTGCCGCAGAAACTTTATCCTCAACCTCGTCCTGCGTAGGAAAATGCCGTAGCAAAATTGTGAGCCCATCAAATTTCATTTTATATCAACTTTATTTTTGCTGGCAAATTCCTATCATATTCTTTTATTAAGTCGCCCAAATACATCTTATAGACCTGATTCATTTCACTGTCATCATAAACCCGTGCGTAAATCTTGGTGTAGATAAAATCCAAGTAGTAAAGCATCGTTGGTTTATCTATTTCCCTTTTAGCATTTGGAAGCCCTCCCAACGGAATAAACATCAATGCAGTTTGCTCTTTTGAAATAGAGCCACTATCAGAGGGCATTTCGGGTTGGAAATAATCTATGTCAAATCTGTAACAAGGAAACTTAAACCTTTCCGCTGCATTCTTAAACAATCTCAACTTTGCATTTGACTTTATCAGTTTACTTGTTTCTACTTCAAAAACAACTGCCTTGCAATCCTTTAGTTTTTTCTTCATTAGCTTATGAAGTTCGTAATACAAACTAAAAGTTGCTTGCTTTCTTGCTTCCTCACTTTCCTTATCAATACCTAAGTATGCAATGAACAAGGTTTTTTTCTGCACACAATAAATTGCTTTTAAAAAGCCAATTAGGTTTCCGTCTTTCTTACATAGAAATAAGTAGTCGCAAACACTTCTTTCGGTTGTAGGCTCATGGCAACCAATAAACCTGATAATTTCTTCAGGTGTAATTCTTGTGTTTTCTTCAATGACTTCATCATACAACAAAATGAAATCATCAATATCAGGGTCGTTTTGCTTCGTAACTAATTTTACAATGATTCTGCCTTTGAACTTATTAAACAAGTATGTTCCTCCACCAAGCAGCCCACTACCGCCTAATAACGCTAAGATTGTTTGTATAAGGTCAAAGTTGATTGCCATTTCATTTTTCTATTCGTGAAAGTCTCCAAGCATCGGTCTAACAACAAGTTCTTCAACTACCGCTTGCGGACTAAGCGTTAAGATTACGCTGATAAGTTTCCCAATGTCGGAAGGTTCAAGCAATCTATTTGGTGCAAGTTCTTCTCCTTCCCAAAGGTCTGTCAAAGTTCCACCTGGGTTTATTAGTGTAACTCCAATGTTCTCATTCATTAACTCTTTCCTAAGATTAATCGCATAACCTTTTAATCCCCACTTTGCCACTCCATACAATGCACCAACTGGATACGCTTCCAAACTTGCTGTAGAGCCGATGATGATAATTTTTGCGTTCTCTTGTTTCTTTAGAATAGGAATAAATTTTTTCACGATGTGGTAGATGTGATACAGGTCAACATTCATTGTCTCATAAAAGTCTTTTGCACTGGAGTTTGTGAGAGAGCCTTCAATGAAAATTCCTGCACTCAACACCAAAACATTTGGCTGAAAACTCTTTTTACCGCAATAAGAGACAAGTTTGTCAATTTCTTCTTCGATGCCAACTTCACACACGAATGAGTCAACATTTTTGTTTGACTTCATCAATTCAGCTTTGGTTCTATCCAAATTAGAACTGCTTCTTGCAACTAACATTAAGTTATGTCCGTTGCTGTTTAATTCTTTTCCAATGGCTTTACCAATGCCTCGGCTGCCGCCTGTTATCAAAATATTCATTTGGTTTGTTTTTTAATTCTATCGTTTATGAATGGAGAAAAATGATTCTTGTATAGTTCTTGAACTTCTTGCAACTTCCAATCTTTGCCAGTAATTGTCTTGCGACAATTTTCAGCATTACAATAGCAAGGGTTTTTCATTATGTAATCTTCATCAACCAATTCAATAGAGTAGTCAATAAACAATTCTTCGCCTGCCTCAATATCTCTCCTTGCTGATAGTGTAACCTCATCATCAAGCCAAAGGTTTGCATCGCAGTTGTGATTCATAAAATCATCAACTGTTTTTTCTTCTGTGTTTGGTGTAACCAAAAAAAGATTTTCGCCTATGCCAACATTTGTGTGTTTTTGTCCGTTGCCATTGTCAAAGTCATTCCTTGAAACAACCTCTCCTCCCCAGATAATTACTACCTCACCTTTTGAAATTTTTTCTTTGGTAAAAACTCCGCTTCCATGAATAACCGAATTTCGGACTTCAAGCTTTTCAGATACCCATGACTTATTTTGATACTCTCTTTGCATACAGTAAATCTTTCTCTAAACATAATTTTATTTTCCCCTATTCAATCTTCTGTAAGAAAGTTTCTTCCAAATACTATGAGCCAGTTTGATTTCTTTTTGTGTCAAACCGTAATGCTCTTTCAAGATTATTTGGTTAGTGATTTTCAAAACATCTTCAATGTTGGTTTTGTTGCGAATGAGCTTGTCAATTTGTGGAAGCAAAGTAGCGTTGTCTTTGTGATAGGGGAGTAAAACCCTTTCTGCTTCGTTTGGCATTAGTTCTAAAACGCCACCTCCATGACTTCTGCCTGAAACTTCTGTAAAAGCAAGTGAAAGTGAATTGTAATAACTCGCTGTCAATGCTTTGATATTTGTTCCTTGATGAACAAAAACTCTGTGCATTGTGTCTGTTGTATATGCTTCTGCTTGGTTAATTATCAATCTTGGATAAAGATTGTTTCTGCGAATGAAAAGAGCATCAGAAATCTTCAAAGAAGGAACTACAAACCAATCATCACGAATTCCAGTTTTATATCCTTTGTGAATTCCTAAACTTTCACCGTGAGCAATGTATTTCACTGCTCCGTTTTTCTTGTTCAAGTTTTTTCCTTCAGGAAAAACAAGCAAGTGTGCTTTAGCAGGTGAGTTTCTATTTTTCTCCCAATCTTTTTCTGTGAAGATTACACTGTTCACTTGAACGCTTCTGCCAACCATTGGTCTTGCGTAATCGTGCAAGTCATATTCTTCAACCGTTGAAAGCGGAACGGTGAAAAAATCATTTGAACCCGTTGTAATCCCAACTTCAACATTTGCAAACTTCCCAAGTGTCGGAATATTTCTGTCTTTGGCGATGTTTTCCAAAAAGTCTATTTCTTCTTGCTCCAAAAAGTAAAAAGTCCATTTGTTACTCTTGAAATCAATTTTCTTTTTCGGGCTTCTTAATCTTGCAACATCCAAACTGGCTAACTCGCTTGCATCTCTTAATTCAATATGTTCAATGTTGTGAGTTTTCGTTTCGTTCTTCTCGCAGAGAAGCAAAACAACTTCTTGTTGGATGTCGGGAAAAACAAGTTTCTCAAAAGAAATGATGTTGATTTTGTTGTAGAAGTGTGCAAGGAAATTTCTCAACTGCTGTGCAAACGAAACTTGTAAAATTTCAGCAGGCAAAACAAAACCAATTCTACCGCCTTTGTCTTTAAGCAGAAGCGATGAACCAACCACAAAAGAAACCCAAGCGTTTGTGAGTTTTGAATAAGTCAAACCCGCTTTGATGAAAATGTCTCCCGCTTCTACCTGCTGCATCCTATCAAAGAATTGGTAACGGATGTAAGGCGGATTGCCTACAACTAAATCAAACCGCTTGTGAGTGTTGTTGCAGTAAGTGTGAAAGTCAGCATTGATGATTTCTTTGTGCTTCAAATTTATTTGCTCTGCTTTCTCTGCTTCCGCTTCATCTAACTCAACTGCGGTAACTGTGTTGTATTTGAATTTGTGTTTCGCTAATTGTTCCAAAAAAACTCCATCACCGCAACTCGGTTCAAGAATATCAAAGTCGCTGCTACCATTAATGCCCCAACGCAAAACAAATTCTGCAATCGGTTCAGGTGTATAAAAACCACCTCTTAATTTCTCGGCTGATGCTTCAGTGATTAATTTCATTGGTTGGATTTTTTGGTTTTTAAATACTTCACCTTTTTCTCTGCCACTTTGAAAACTTCACTGGCAAAATCTTCTTCGTCCATTACCTGATAAGCAACTGTGTCGCTGATAAAGGCAATCATCAAATCTTTGTCGCTTACATTAAAATACTTGGCAAATTTTTCAATCAGTTGCTTAGTCGGCTTGCGATTGTTCTTTTCAATCTTGCCTAACATAGAAGTATCAATCTTCAACGCTTCTGCAACCTCACGCAAGGGAAGTTGTTTCTCCTCACGGAGTTTCTTTACGGTTTCACCGAATGTTTTTTCAAATTTCATTTTGGACTACTTCAGTCCAAAGGTAGGCACTTAAAATGAACCGACAAGAATTTTTTTGAAAAGAGTTTTCAACAACTCTCAGTTCAAATGGAATTAGCTGATTACTATTTGAAATGGCTTGCCTTTTCCCTTTGGTGCATAAAGGTCAAGCCGTGAACCTGTGAGGTTGGCTTTACTGATAATATTGCCAACAGCTCCCCACGAAATAGAAGTTGTGTAGTTATGCTGTCCTGCTTCACCACTTGGTTTGTGTCGCACTTCAAGGTCAAACTGTCCGTGAAAAACACCCTTAACAGTGACTTCAAAAGGAACTTTGGCGGCTTCAACATAAGGAGTTGCCCGAACTTGTTTCCATGTATATTTACTAAACAGATTTTTGAAATAGCTTGTTTGGTCAATCTTGCTGCCTCCTGAAATAAAATCATCCTGAACCAAACGAAGTCCACCAGTAGGATTAGTTCCCGAACCTCCTCCCTGAACGCTTGAAGAAGGAAGTTTCTTTCTTGTCCAAACCAACTTGCCTTTAGCAGAAGCACTACCAGCAGCCGCAGCGGTAGCTGCGGCTGTTTTGGTTGTTGGTTTTTTTGTTCCTCTGAATTCGCTTGGAATTTTTGCGATTGCTCTTTTCGGGAAGATTTTTGAAATGATGTTTTCAGTTTCCTTTCTCTCGGCTTTCTCCGCTTTGTCCTGTGCCGCTTTTCTTTCTGCCTCTGTCGGAACAACTTTAGCTTTCACTAAGTCGGCAATAATTTTTTTGTTGAGTTTTTTAAGGTTCGGGTCGGTGAAGTCAAAAATACCTTTGAAATAATCCTTGAGTTGGTCAACAATTTTTCGGTCGGCTTCTACACTGTTATCAATGGAAACAAGCAACGATGCTTCAACATTAGTGAATAGTCCTTGTGATGTAAGGTTTGAAGAACCGATAATCAGTTCTGATTTGTCGGCACCCTCAAACAGATAAACCTTCGGGTGAAAAATTGTGATTGAAGGTTGGTAGAAAACATAAGCGTCAATATTCAGAGCCAAAAGTTCTTCAAGGGCTTCTTTTGAAGTCCCTTTTTGGTCAACGCCTGTAACGATGGTAATAATATTGAGATGCTTTTTGGCTGTCTTGATGTGTTTTGAAAGTCCTCTGATGCCCGCCTGACTTGCGAAAGCCGAAATACCTGTAAATGTGTGAAAGTCCTTGTCCGCAAAAAACTTGATGAGTTTATTGCCTACTGAATTTTGTGATGTCGCTTCAAATCCCTGTCCTAAAAGTGTAATGTTCATATTTTAATTGCGATACAGATTTTCAACAAATGTAGGAATAAAGCGTTGGGAAATTGCACTCTTTTGACTTTGCTTTTGGGTCGGCTTGTGTGTCAGCAAGCAAAGGCAAATGTGTGCAATGTGTGTAGGCAAAGAATTTTTTGTGCGGTGGCTTTTTTAAAAAATTTATTTCCCTGCGTTGCCATTAGAAGCAGTGTCGGTTGTTGTCCGTCTGAAGTCCAAAACTGTTTATTCAAAGCTCGTCAGTTGAAGGTTGCACGGTCGCCAATAGGGTTTCTGCTAACTTATAAATGTGCGAAAGTTTTCTTCTCAAATCTATTCAAAACTTTCGCATATTGTCCTTACAGGGGGCAAAAAGCGAAAGTTTAAGGTTTCGCTTTTCCCCCCCTGAGAGAGTCTCCCGCCTCGGGGACTCTCTGCGCTAAGTTAACTCAGTCTTTAATTTTCGCAGAGTCCCTTCGGACCCGATAGCTATCGGGTCTGCGAGCAAAGATTTTTCCTTTTACTTCTCTCACTTCCCCACTCTTTCATAAAACTTCTTCAAACAATAGACACCTCAGCTCAGCTACTTCCCATTCTTCTTTTTCTCATCCTCCTGCTTTTGCCATTCATCGGCAATGCGCTCGGCTATGGTAACCAGCTCGCCAAACGAGTGGCCCATTGGTTTTACCAGGCGCAGGGCGCTCAGCATACGGGCATTGGGTGCCTGGCGGTGGTAACGGCACAGGTTCGGAAAATCAATATCGCAGTCGCCTGCCATTTGGGTAGGGGTGGTTTTATTTTTCTCTACCAGTGCTTTTATCTCGTTATAAAGCGCCTGTAGAAAAACAGTTTCGTAAGCACTGGGCTTTTTTACTTTGCGTGGGTTCTTATTTTTTTTCATACTCCCAAAAATGGCGTTCAAATAAATTGCGAGACTGTCTAATCAGACAGCTAAGGAACCTGCATATCCATTAAAATTGCACACGCTTTAGGGCAAAACGTTCTTTAAAAATGCTGACGAGTTCGACAAACGCTTTAACGAGGCAGTGAACGCGGCTAACGAGAAGGTAAATGGCTTTGACGAGGCAGAGAATGCGATTAACGGGAAGGTGAAGGCATTTGACGAGGCAGAGAGCGCGACTGACGGGAAGGAGAAAGGCTTTAGCGAGGCAGAGAGCGCAACTGACGAGAAGGAGAAAGGCTTTAGTGAGGCAGAGAATGCGATTAGCGAGAAGGTGAAAGCCTTTGACGAGGCAGTGAACACGATTGACGGGAAGGTGAAAGCCTATGACGAACCGGTGAACCCGATTAACGTGAAGGTGAAGGCAATAATCGAGAAGGTGGGGGTTCTGCAACCACCGACAGACTGAACTTAAAGAAATAGTAAACTATTTAATAACAATTAAAACAAACACTTATGGCAGATCCTAAACCACATTGCAGTGTAGATTATCACAAATTTAACGGTAACGACCTCGATACCAAGGCGCACCTGGTAAGCGAAGGTATTTACACCAACAACCCGCCTTTTACTGCACCACCAATGCCACAAGTTGACTTTGAGGTATTGGTGACCAACCACCACGACAAGTATGAAGACTATAAAAACGGTGGTAAAGCGCAAAAAGGTCCTTACCAAACCGCCCGCACCGCCCTTATTACGGCTATGGATACCACCGGTGATTATGTAGATACCCTGCCGGGGGTAGATGACGATATGATTTTGCTGGCGGGTTTTACGCCCACTAAAACAGGTGAAAGCAGTGCGGTAACACCGGGTGTGCCTGACGGCATAGAATTAACCCACGGGGCGGCAAGCGGTGAACTATTTGCCGAATGTGCGGCACAAACAGGTGTAAGTTATTATGGCTGTATACTGGTGGCAGCCCAAACCCTGCCCGGTAATGTAACGCTTACCGCCAGCGGTCAGATTATAGCCACAGGCAATCCGGTGCCACCGCCTGCCATGGCAGCCGCAGCCGAACAGGTGCAGATAGTAATACTCGATGTTACCAAAGGCCGCAAAAAACATTTCACCGGTTTGGTAAAAGGGGTAGAATACTTTATCTATTTCTATGCCGGTAACACTGCCGGTGTAAGCCAGCTAAGCGAAGTGAAAAGTATTTTGTGTTTGTAGGGTGCGGGTTAACAGTTCGCGGTTAGCAGTTCACAGCCTGCCTGCCGGTAGGCAGGTAAATACAGAAAGCCCCGAAGAGGGGCTTTTTGTATTTTGTCATACCGAACGGAGGCTTTGCGGAGTGAGGTATCTTGTATTTTTATGATGAAGCAAATACAAGATGCCTCGTTCCTCGGCATGACAAAAGACCGTGAGGGACTTTTGTGTTGCAGTAAGTTTTTACTTCTTCTTAAAGTCTCCGCGTTTCCAGGCGCGTATAAACTCGGCCCATGCCAGCGGATTGAAAATATTCTGAGGAGGGGTTTGGCCGTAGTAGTAGGTTCTGGTAGAAGAATTGCGCAGGGCCTGGTTGGTGGCTTCGCCTCCGTCCTGTTCCAGTCTCTCGCCCAGTTCGGCTAAGCGCTCGCGGTCCATGTTGCGTTTGGCGCGCTGAATATCGTCATCGGGCAAGCGTAAATCTTTAAAGGCCTGCGGAAAATTTTCGCGGCTGCCCCAGGGGTAAATAATGGTATTGGGCAAATAAATCTCGCTCTTCGTCATTACCTGAATAACCGAGAATTTCTCACTCTCTAACTTCGCAGGTATTACATACATCACCGGTGTAAACCCTACGCAGGTAAAGTAAAGGGTATCGGCTTCGCGGGCGGCAAACGAAAAGAAACCATCCGGCCCGGCAGTAGCCACTCTTCCGCGGTTGAGGATAGTAATGTGGGCAAACGGAACGCCCATTAAGCTATCGGCTGTTAAAGCATAACCGGAGAACTGAATGAGCCGGTCGGCTTTTTGAGAGAAAGAAGTAAAACCTAAAGCACAGAGTGCAAAAACAAGAAGGGTTAATTTTTTCACGAAGCGAATTTATCAATCATGAACTCATTTCTGCCTAAATATTGTACCGCTCTGTTTTAGTTCAGAAGTTTTAACAGCGAATGAACAAAACCCCGAAAGGGTTTGAAACCCTTTCGGGGTTACAACAGCATAATTATATTCGCGCCACAAATTCAACAAGCTAATAACATGATAAACCTGCGCAGCACCGACCACTTTGTAAACCGCCATATTGGCCCCGATGAAAACCAAACTGCCGAAATGCTGAAAGCCATTGGAGTAAACAGTCTGGAAGATTTAATTTCTGAAACCGTTCCCGCCAACATCCGCAGAAAAGAAAAGTTGAACCTGCCCGATGCACAAAGCGAATACAACTACCTGCGCGAGTTGAAGAAGAAAGCTGCGAAGAACAAAGTGTTCCGTTCTTACATAGGCTTGGGTTATTACAACAACATTACACCGGCTGCCATCCGCAGAAACATTTTAGAGAACCCGGGATGGTATACCCAATACACACCTTATCAGGCAGAAATTGCACAGGGAAGATTAGAGGCCTTGTTGAACTTTCAAACCATGGTGAGCGACCTCACCGGTATGCCCATTGCCAACGCTTCGTTGTTAGATGAAGGAACTGCTGCTGCCGAAGCCATGCACATGTTCTGGGGCTTGAAGAATAAGAAAGATGCCCTGCACAACAAGTTCTTCGTTTCCAATCTCTGCTTTCCGCAAACAATTGATGTTATTAAAACACGCGCGGGTGTGTTGGGTATTGAAGTAATTATTGGCGACCACAACACGGTTGTTCTTGATAAAGATTTCTTCGGTGCCCTGCTGCAATATCCGGCAATGGACGGAAGCGTGTTAGACTATAAAGCATTCACCGAAAAGTGTCACGCGCTGGAATGTTACGTGTGTGTGGCTACTGATTTACTCGCGCTTACTTTGCTTACCCCACCGGGCGAGTTTGGTGCCGATTGTGTGGTGGGAAACTCGCAGCGTTTTGGTGTGCCTATGGGTTTTGGCGGACCTCATGCCGCTTTCTTTGCCACTAAAGACGATTACAAAAGAATTTTACCGGGTCGTATAATTGGTGTGAGTGTTGACAGCCAGGGCAAGCCTGCTTTGCGTATGGCTTTGCAAACCCGCGAACAGCACATCCGCAGAGAGAAGGCTACTTCAAACATTTGCACGGCACAGGCATTGCTCGCTATCATGAGCGGCATGTATGGTGTGTATCACGGGGCCACCGGTGTTAAGAATATTGCGCAGCGCGTTTACACGCTTACTTCTATTCTTCGTAAAGAATTGCACCACCTCGGTTTCAAAATTTCTAATCAGTATCATTTCGATACGCTGAAGATTGATACCACCGGTCAGGACCAGAAGCATGATTTCATTCATCAACTGGCTTTGAACAAGGAGATGAATTTCTACTACGATGCAAACGGAATTTCGATTTCGCTTGATGAAACTACGCAACCCGAAGATGTAGTGGATATTGTGAACGTATTCGCCTGTGCCGTTGGTAAAGATGATTACACCTTCGACATTTACCGTTACGCTCCGCAACCGGTAGAACTTCCGGCTGCTTTAAAAAGAACATCTGAATTTCTTACGCACCCGGTGTTCAATACCCACCGCAGCGAAAGCCAGTTGATGCGTTATATCAAAAGTCTGGAGAATAAAGATTTGTCATTGACAAAATCAATGATTGCACTTGGTTCCTGCACCATGAAGTTAAATGCTGCGGCAGAACTGGAACCAATCAGCTGGCCGGAGTTCGCCAACATTCACCCGTTTGCGCCTAAGTCGCAGGCCACCGGTTATCTGGAAATTATCACTGCGCTTGAAAACTATCTGAGCGAGATAACCGCATTTGCAGCTACTTCTCTTCAGCCAAATTCAGGAGCACAAGGTGAGTATGCCGGTCTTCTTGTAATTCGCGCTTATCAAAAAGATATCGGTCAAGGTCATAGAGATGTAGCATTGATTCCTGCTTCGGCTCACGGCACCAATCCGGCTACGGCTGTAATGGCGGGATTGAAAGTTGTTGTTGTTGCAACAGACTCTCATGGCAATATTGATTTCAACGACTTGCTGAAAAAAGCCGAAGAGCACAAAGACAACCTCTGCTGCTTTATGGTTACTTATCCATCTACACACGGTGTGTTTGAAAGTGCCATTAAAGATATTTGCGAAGTAATTCACGCCAATGGCGGACAGGTATATATGGATGGTGCCAACCTGAATGCACAGGTGGGTTTAACCGCACCGGGCATTATCGGTGCCGATGTAAACCACATCAACCTGCATAAAACATTTGCCATTCCTCACGGTGGTGGCGGACCGGGCATGGGGCCAATTTGTGTGGCAAAACATTTGGCACCTTATCTTCCCGGCAACGCTGTGGCAAAGACCGGTGGCGAGAAAGCGATACACGGAGTTTCATCTGCACCTTACGGCAGTGCGAATATTCTTTTAATTTCTTACGGCTATATACGCATGTTAGGTGCCACCGGTGTTACCGATGCTACCAAATACGCTATCATGAACGCCAATTACATGAAGGCTCGCCTCGAAGAATACTATCAGGTATTGTATGTAGGTAAGGAACATGGCAGAGTTGCGCACGAATTGATTTTGGATTTCCGTTCGTTCAAGCACACCGTAGGAGTGGAGGTAGAAGACGTAGCAAAACGTTTAATGGATTATGGTTTCCATGCACCAACGGTTTCTTTCCCGGTGGCCGGAACGCTAATGATTGAGCCAACAGAAAGCGAAGACAAAGCAGAAATTGACCGGTTCTGCGATGCGCTGATTGCTATCAAGGGCGAAATTGATGCGATTGAGAAGAAACAAATTGATGCTACTGATAACCCGCTGAAGAACGCACCGCATACTATCGGTGTAATTACCGCCAGCGATTGGACACATCCTTACACGCGCGAAGAAGCGGCTTTCCCGCTTCCGTTTGTGAGCGAAAATAAATTTTGGCCTTCGGTGGGTCGTGTAAACAACAGTCAGGGTGATAGAAATTTGATTTGCACCTGTCCTCCAATCGAAAGCTATGCCGAGGCACATTCTTAAACATTCGTTGTATATTTAAAATCTAAAATCAAACAGTATGATTATTACCAAGAAAGTAGAAAAAGCGCTGAACGAACATTTGGCGTTGGAAATGAATGCCCAGTATAGTTACCTCTCGGTTGCATCGTGGTGCGAGCGCGAAGGCTACGAGGGCACAGCTAAGTTTTTCTATAAGCAGAGTGCCGAAGAGAATACACACTTCATGAAATTCTTCGCTTACATCAACGAAGTGGGCGGGCACGCTTTGGTGCCGGCACTTAAAACTCCAAGGTACGAGTTCAAGTCAATTCAGGAAGCTGTAGAGATGGCGCTGGAACACGAACAGAAAGTAACCAAAGCTATTTACCAGATTACCACTCTTACCAAAAAAGAAGGCGACCATGCTACCGAGGTGTTCCTTACTTTTTTTATTGATGAGCAGAAAGAAGAAGAGGTGCAGTTTAAGCGCATACTCGATAAAATTAAACTGATTGGCGGAGGCCCGCAATCGCTTTATTATGTAGATAAAGAATTTGAAAAACTTTCTGCAGGAGCTACCGGTGGAAAAAAGAAAAAGGACAAAGGAGAAGAAGCATAAAACAAAAGCCCCTCGAATTGGTCGGGGGCTTTTTGTTTCTATTCTGCCGGCTTATAAATTCTCTCGGCATGTTTATAAGCCCACTCTTTCTTCAGGCTTTCCTCTTTGGTTTCGTGGTTTACATACAGGTGCATCTGGTCGGTGTAATGTTTAGCGCCCGGTGTATTGCTGCTGCCGTAAGGCGAAACGGTCCGGAACTCAGGCCCGTCTTTAGTAAACTTAGCTAACAGAATAAAGGTTTCTCCAACAAAGGTTTTTATTCTTCCCTGGTCGCCATAAGGGTTGCCGTACTTGGCATTCCACATATCCGGTCCTCCATCGGTGGGCAGGTCAACGGTGTCGCGCACATGGCGCTGGTAGTCGCCCAGCGGAATATTGAGCTTGCCGAAGTGCTTCCGCATTTCGTCCTGCACATTTTTAATGGAAGAAACGTAGAGTTCGAATTTCGCTTTTTTGTCGGTCATTAATTTGGCTTCGATATCGCCACCGCTGTGGTTATAAATTTCGTAGAGGGTTTTGAAAACAAAAGCGGCATTAGTGTCGTTGAGGAAACCGGTTTTGTTCCAGGCTTTTATGATGCGGATGCCTTCGGCAATTTCCGGATGTTCGGTTTCCTTCAATTCATAAATATCGTTGATACCGAATTTGCGGAGGAACACCATGTCCTTGGGGTACTTGCTGTCGTATTTTATTTTCAGAAAGTCATCCCATGTAACTTTGTTGTATTGCGCAATATTTTCTTCAAACCGCAGCCCCCGGTTGGTCATGGTAGTATCATGACACATAGTGGCAATTTTTTTTGTGCACAGCGGGTTTGACTCGGGGCAGGTAGAACGGAAACAGGTGTTGTTCGCATTAAACACATAACCGCACTCGGGGTTCAGCACCTGCGGAATATCGGTTTCGGGAAAAAACTCAGTCCATAAGGTTTTGGAAGTGTTACCGGGCACGGTTGTGGTCCAGTCGTAATCGTCACTACGTTTAGGGAACGCACCGTTGCTGATAAAGAAGATGGTGTCGAATCTGTCGGCATAAGTAATGTTCTGGTTCACTATGCCCTGCATATCCAGAATGTGGCGGAACTCGGTAAAGTTTTTGGCCTTATTCATTTTAAACCACTGCTCCGGTGCTTTTACTGTCATGTTCGAAGCCAGGCGAACGGCAAAGATTCCTCTTTTGTTTACCACCGTTGCTCCGAATTTGCTCCACCATATTTTTTTACCAATGGTTAAAATGAATTTTCGTTTATCGGGATGCTTGGCAAGGTTCACCGAAAGTTTGGCGCGGTTTACTTCGAGCGGGTAAGAAACACCGTCAACGATGTAATGATTTTTCTTTTCAGGGTCCGGTTGCAACTGATAAACATCAATGGCATCGAACCCGTTAGTAGTATGTGCCCAGCCCAGGTTTTCATTAACTCCGTGAAAAATACTTACCGCACCGTGAAAAGTAGAGCCATGTATATTCAGTCCTTCTTCGCTGTGCAAATGGGCTTCGTACCAACTCATTGGCCCTTCCAGCGGCTGGTGCGAGTTCACATCTAAGTACACATTTCCATCGGCAGTAATTTTAGAATTCATAGCCATGGCGTTTGAGCCGCGACCGGTTTCGGAAAAGGGAACCTGAGGCGCGGTTCCATTTACGGCAGCGTTAAGAGCGCCATCCACACCGGTCATTAAACCCATGCCCAGCATGTAACCGGCAACAAAATCTTCGGGTTTTATCGGGAAAGCTTTTTTTACCAGCACCTGTTCGGGATGTTGTTCGGCATACCGGTTGCCGGCAGCAGCAGCAGCTTCCAGTATCTTTTTAAACTCCGGTGATATGTCTTTTTCATAACGCTCTTTCACAAAGCGGGGTACGCGCAAAAGCTGCACTGCATAATCAATTCGGGCACCGTCAACACCCAACAAGCGACCAATCATCCCTTTTGAAGCCAGCAACAACCATTGAGTGGTTTTAAAATCATCTTCGCATTCGGCATACACCAAACCGTAAGCGCAGTCGGCATCGGTTTTGCCGAAAATATGTGGCACACCAAAGCTATCGCGTACTATTTCAACATTGTATTTGGCAGTAATCTGGGAAAAAAGAAAGGTAGAGAGGAGCAGGGCGGATACGAACAGAAAGGTTTTTTTCATTGGTGCTAAAAGGCTTAATTTTTTTGGAGAATGTGCGAAGGTAAATTCATCTGCGTCTGAATGACGAAGAGCCACCGAAAATATTTCGATGGCTCTTCAAAAAATCAGAAAAGAAAAATTCGCTTAGCTGTTGAAGATGTCTCTCTTCTTTTTGCAACGCTCTATAGAAGCCTTGGCCGTCTCTAACTGCTTATCATCAAAAGTGGAGGCCGCATATTTTTTGTAGGCATTAATAGCCTCATCGTAATTACCCTGTGCTTCGTACATAATGGCAAACTCGTTCTGTATGGTTGAGGAGTTAATACCCGGAATGGTCAATGCTTTATTGAGAAGTGCGGTCAGTTCATCCCATTTTTTTAAAGTTGAAAGTACGATGGCGTAGTTATAGTAACTTGCCAGATAATCGGGCATGTAATCAATAGCCTGCTTATAATACTTCTCGGCATTCGGAAAATCTTTGTACTTGGTTTCGTAAATCCAGCCTATGTGGTTGTAGGCCTTCCCAAAATCGGGCATCTCCTGAATAATAGAAGTAAGCTTAGTAAACGCCTCGCCTATCTTCTGCTCACTTATCAGGCGGTCGGCCTCCATAAACATGTCCTCCATTCTTACACGTAAACTCTCATTCATTATGTATTGTTTTGTACGAATAATACTTCGGACAAAATTTTAGTCAACTTACGTGAATGTTGTTGAGTAAAA
>CAZBPG010000092.1:0-15652 GCA_964493695.1 uncultured Chitinophaga sp.
ATCGCCCTTCGAATTTAACGCTATGTTTCTTCTCACACGATTAACGACTGAACCTGATTTTGATGGTTTTGGCGTTATTTTTCCATGACCCATGTCAACACATGGTCTTCGAAAAAGCTGTAGTTGACTTGTAAGTTTTTCAGCGGCTCATCAATACCGGCAATTTCTGCTTTTAATGTTCCGCTTAGTTTTAACTCAAAAGGCTCAATGAGCAGTTGAGTCATAAATTCTATTTCGCCTTTGCCGTGCAGTTTGTATAGGGCTTCTTTGGCGCTCCAGTATAAAATCAGTTTTTCAATTTTCTCATCGGACGCAATAGAGTTGATTTCATCTTCGCGCAAAAACTTGTGGGCAATGCGCTCGACCTTGGGGTTCACCATTTCCAAATCAATGCCCACCGGTGAATGGTTGCTTAGCATAGCCGCGGCAAACACCGGTGTATGCGAAATAGAAAGATGCTGAGCTGAATTTTTGAGGAAAGGTTTACCGGCTTTGTCTTTTTCAATATCCGAAAACTCTCCGCGCATTTCGTTCACCAGATGCCGGGTGGCAAACCACTGCAGTTTTTTGTTTTCGTTTTTTATTTCGGGATGCGAATTGAATTTCGGTTCGAAGAAAGAGAGGTCTTCTTCCAAACGCCACAGGGCGAGCTTAAAATCGAGTTGGCTTATTTCTTTATATAAAGACATTCTTTAAACAGGCAGTAGCAGTGGCAGTAGCAGTAAAATTACCCTTCTAAGTTAAGGGTAAGGGTAAATGTGCGCGAATACATGCGCTCGATGGTGCGCGAATAAATTAAGCCCGGTGTGGAAGAATGAATGTTCAGGAAGCCGTGGCTCACTTTTATTTCGGGCGAGAGAATGAAATAGGGGAAGTAAATCATAAAGCCGAGACCGTATTCGGCAGCCGCATCGTTTTTGCCGAGCTTAATGATATCATCGGCCTTACGCGCTTTTACGTTCGATGCCAAATCGAAATCGTAACGCAAACCGGCTATTACATAAATGCGGAAGTCTTTAATAGGGTCGCTCTTAAAGCGCAGTTGTAAAGGGAAATCGAGATAGATAGAAGAGATGGTCTTCTTAATCATGTTGTGGTTCAAATCCTCATAGATAATTCCCTTGTCGGAAAACGAAAGAGTGGGAATAAAACGCAAGTCGAAATACCGGTGGAACTGATAGTTGCAGATAATGCCCAGATTGAAGCCCGGTCCGAAAGTTGGTTTGAAATAGCGGATGGAATCGTTAATCGGTTCCTTCTTGGAATGAATGATTTTAAAGTCGCCCACATTCACGCCCATGGCAATACCGAAGTAAATATCCTTCCGCCCCAACTCATGCACGTTGAATTGCGCTTTGAGCCCTGTTGCTAAAACCATTAAAAAGAGGATACCTTTTATTTTTTTCATTTCTCCATTGTGTAAAATGCGCAGGCTCCAAAAGTTAAGGGTTGCCATTTCACGTTTCGAAAGCCAATATTCTCCAATATTCTCACAAACTCCAAACCATGCGGAAATGCCATGACACTTTCGGGCAAATAATCGTAAGCCCGGGCGTCTTTTGAAAAGAGTTTTCCTACCACCGGAACAATTTTTCCGAAGTATAAACTGAAAACCGAACGGATTATTGCGTTCTGGGGCATAGAGGCTTCGAGAATTGCCACTTTGCCCCCCGTGCGGAGGACGCGGTGCATTTCTTTGAGGCCAGCTTCAAGGTTCTCGAAATTGCGAACACCAAAGCCAACCGTAACGGCATCAAACGAATTATCTGCAAAAGGCATTTTTTCTGAATCGCCTTTTACAAACTCCACTATATTCGAAACACCGAGCTTAATGGCTTTCTCTCTGCCGTATTTCATCATGCCTTCGCTCAAATCGAAGCCAACTATCTTTTCTGGCTTGAGCGTAAGTGCTTCAAAAGCAAAATCACCGGTGCCGCTGGCAACATCCAGAATTTTTTTTGGTTGAATACTGCCGATATACTTTACCGCTTTTTTGCGCCAGGTAATATCAATGCCTAAGGAGAGAAGATGATTGAGGAAGTCGTAGCGGTGGGCAATGTTGTCGAACATTTCTTCCACCTGAGCCTTCTTGCTGCGCGTATCGTTATATGGTGTTACGGTATTGCTCATAAAAGCGCGCAAATGTAATCGGATAAAGTTGACATCTTTGCCGCATGAAGATTAAATCAGCCGAGTACACCGCGAGTTATGTAGATGTAGAAAAATGTCCGAAGCCCGAGGTACCGGAGTTTGCCTTTATCGGTCGCTCGAATGTGGGCAAGAGTTCGCTTATCAATTACCTGACCGGCAGGACTAAACTCTCGAAGGTTTCAAAAACACCGGGCAAAACGCAAACCATCAATTACTTTGATATAAACGACAATATCAACTTTGTGGATTTGCCGGGGTATAGTTTTGCCAAGGTTTCGATAGAAATGCGGAACAAGTGGAACAACATGATTCGCAACTATATTCTTCACCGCGAACAGTTGCTGTATGTATTTCAATTGATTGATTCGCGGGTGCCGCCACAAAAAATAGATTTGGAATTTATAGGCTGGATGGGTAAAAACCATGTGCCGCTGGTTGTAGTTTTTACTAAGGCCGATAAGCCGGGTAACCGTGAAGCCACCAGCAATATTCAGGCATTTAAGAACGCTTTGCTTAAAGAATGGGAAGAACTGCCGGTGATATTTGTTACTTCATCGGAGAGGAAGGTGGGGGGAGAAGGGGTATTGAATTTTATAGAACAGGCGGCAAAAAGCTATTATACCCAGAAAAACAAGGCAAATTCATCAGAGAAGGAGTAGTATTTTGATTTTACGAATCAAAACCTATATTTGCCGTCCCAAAAATTAAAAGATATGAAGAAAGGAATCCATCCTGAAAGTTACAGAACAGTTGTGTTCAAAGATATTTCGATTGATAAAACATGGCTTGGAAAAAGCACTGCTAATACTAAGGAAACCCTTAAATGGGAAGACGGTAACGAATACCCGCTTATTAAGCTGGAAATTTCGAATGAGAGCCATCCGTTCTTTACCGGTAAAATGAAACTGGTAGATACGGCAGGAAGAATTGACAAATTCAAGAAACGTTATACCAAGAAAACAACGGAAGAAAAACCCGCTGAATAAGCTTCAAAACGTCCCGCAGAAATGCGGGACGTTTTTGTTTTACCTCATCCGCGCTTCGGGCACCTTCTCCGAAGGAGAAGGAATACAGCCAGCCGTGAACTGTAAACTTTTATTTTAGCCGCATGAATCTGATTCTTTTCGATTGCCATAAAACCCGTGTCAATCTACTGCCTTTTACGTTCACCCGTCCAGTAGCAGATATACGCATCGGTATTCTGACAATTCGTGAGAAATGGGAGAAACTGCTCGGTAAGAAATCTTACTCGCTAACGGAGGAATACCTGTATGGAAAATTCCCTGCTGCTGATTCTTCTCCTGCTGTTTATGTAAACGGCTCTGTGCTGCCCGATGAGAAGTTAATTGCCGCAATAAACAGGTTAGGTGCGCTTCAATCTTTAACTCATAACGGTAATCTGATTGCTTTTAAAAGCGAAAAGCACCACCTGAACTACGAGAACTTCGAAGCTATTGCCAAAGGTTTTACCGCTGTTGAATACAAAGAGGAACTTACTTCGGTAAAGAACTTGTGGGATATTTTTGGAATGAACGGAGATGCGCTGAAGGCAGATTTCGATTTGCTGACGAAAGGAAGAAAATCTCAGAAGCTGAGCGATACCAATAAACTTATTGGTCCTGCTGAGAATCTTTTTATTGAAGAAGGAGGGGTGGTAGAAGCCAGCGTGCTGAATACTGCCACCGGTGTAGTATATATTGGCAAAGATGCCGAGATAATGGAAAACTGTGCCGTGCGCGGGCCTTTTGCTTTAGGCGAGCATGCAACATTGAAGATGAGTGCGAAGGTTTACGGAGCAACCACACTCGGTCCGCATTGTAAAGCAGGGGGGGAGTTGAATAATGTGATTTTCTTTGGTTATAGTAATAAAGCACATGATGGTTTTCTCGGCAATTCGGTTATTGGTGAATGGTGCAACCTGGGTGCTGATACCAACAACAGTAACCTGAAAAATAACTACGGCAGTGTGGACGTATTTAATTACCGCGAAGGTAAAGCAGTGGATACCGGCCTTACTTTCTGCGGCTTAATGATGGGCGACCATTCCAAGAGCGGAATCAATACCATGTTTAACACCGGTACGGTGGTCGGTGTAAGTGCGAATGTTTTTGGTGCTGATTTTCCGCCCAAGTTTATTCCTTCATACAGTTGGGGTGGGAACCGGTGGCTGCTGACTTTCAGTTTTGAGAAGAGTATGGAAGTAGCCGAGCGCGTAATGCAGCGCAGAAACATTAAACTGGAAGAAGCAGACAGACATATTTTGAAAACAGTCTTTGACAGAGAAGAAAAATACAGAAAGAGATAATGCTTCGACTTCGCTCAGCATGACATAATTATGAAAAGAAGAAAGATAGTTGCCGGTAACTGGAAGATGAATCTGAGTTTAGCAGACGCATTGCGCCTGGCAGAAGAGGTGAAAACAGGGTTTACACCGGGGGAAACCGAAGTGATTTTGTTTCCTTCTTATATATATCTGACCGGTGTAATGAAAGCGGTGGAAGGAAGCGGAATAAAAGTAGGAGCGCAGAATTGCTGCCATCATGAGAACGGTGCGTTTACCGGTTCTATTTCAGCACAACAACTTTCCGAAGCGGGTGTGGAGTATATTATTCTGGGCCACTCAGAGCGCAGAATACACCACGGAGAGTCGAATCATATTGTATTTGAAAAACTGAAGCTGGCTTTGAAGTATAAGCTAACTCCCGTTTTATGTTGTGGTGAGCCATTGGAAGTGAGGAACGATAACGAACAGGAATCGTTTGTCCTGCATCAGTTGCAGAAAAGTTTGTTTCAGCTCACTCCCGATGAGGCAAAGAACACCGTGATTGCTTATGAGCCTGTTTGGGCAATCGGCACGGGCTTAAATGCCACACCCGAACAGGCGCAGCAGATGCATGCTTTTATCCGACATGAAATTGCCTGTAAGTATTCTAAAGATGTGGCGCACGAAATCAGTATTCTCTATGGCGGAAGTTGTAAGCCCGATAACGCTAAACAGCTTTTCAAATGTGCTGATGTAGATGGCGGATTGATTGGCGGAGCTTCTTTAAAAGCAAAAGATTTTCTGGCGATTGTTCAAGCAGTATAATGACTTACACCCTTTATGAATTCTTTACCCGTGATGAAATTGAGCGAGACTGGCTAATTTCTATCCTGAGCGATTATCACTTTGAAGGTTTTGAAGAGACTTCTGATTCTCTGAAAGCGTATATTCCTTCAGAAAAAGTAACCGGAATATCGGTTAAAGAGATTTTGTACGATAACGAACTTCACCATTTGCAGTTTTCCTCACATCCGGTGGAAGAGAAAAACTGGAATGAAGAATGGGAGAAGAATTTTGAACCGGTGGTTATTGCTGATAAAGTGGCTATCCGCGCTCCTTTCCATACACCCTTTAAGACCGAGTTTGAAATTGTTATTGAACCGAAGATGAGTTTCGGCACCGGGCATCATGCCACTACGGCTTCGATGGTGCAGGGAATGCTGAAAGAGAATTTTGCCGGCAAAACTGTCCTTGACTTCGGAAGCGGAACAGGTGTGTTGGCAATTCTTGCTGAAAAACTGAAAGCTAAACACATTGTGGCTATTGATAATGAAGAATGGGCATACAACAATTGCGTGGAGAATGTGGAAAGGAATAACTGCGTTTGTATAAAAACCATAAAGGGAGATGATACTTTCGTGTTCAACGAAAAATTTGACCTTATTTTGGCAAACATCAACCGCAACGTGATTCTTAAAAATATGGCGCACTGGAAAAATCTGCTGAATCCTAAAAGCATTTTGATGGTCAGCGGAATTTTGCAGAGCGATGAAAAGGATGTTATCAGCGAAGCGCAGAAAAACAGCCTGAGCGTTAAAGATGTTATCAGAAACAACGGTTGGGTGGCTATTACATTTGAACTTAATTAAGAAACATACCGCATGAAGAAATTCCTGTTACCGGTTATCCTGCTTTCTCTCACTTTTAGTTTGCAGGCTCAACAGTTGCTTATTACTTTTTCGAAAGAGAAGGCCCAGTTTGTAAAAGACCTGAATGCCTTTATGACGAGCAATAAGATGGAGCAGAACGTAAACGCCATGAATGCTTTTGAGAAAGCAGTAAAGGATGGCAAAGTGCCCGATGCCTGGTTTGAGAAAATGGCGATGAATTGCAACAGCATGAGCGAACGCAACATGACTCCTTTCTCGCATTTTATCCCGTACCTTACTGCGGTGATGAATGCTGCGCAGACCAAACAAACCGATGCACACTTTATTGCCTGGGCCGATTTTGTTACAGATGTAATTGACGGACAGAAGAAAGGAGATAACACAGGCTTTTTGAAAGCAATGGATTTTTCTATAGGTTTTTTTCAGGACGGCTCACTGCTCAGCACACCGGCTAAATCATGGAAGATTCTCGCTACCGATTACAAATTTGAAAGCGGAGGCCTTCGCCCTTACGTAAGTTTTCCAACCACAACTATCCTTGGTTGTGTAAAAGGCGATACGCTTTCTATTAAGCAAACTGCCGGTGACTATTATCCGCTCGAAACAAAGTGGGAAGGAAAATCAGGAAAGGTTGATTGGGGGAGAGCAGGCCTTGATGCGAGTAAAGTTTACTGCACATTTAAAAACTACACCATCAATACTTCTAATTTCAATTACGTTGTTGATACGGTTACGTTTGTTCATTCCGAGTATTTTAAAACACCTCTTACCGGTAAACTCATTGATAAAATGGTTTCGAGTGCAGACTCGGCTACTATGAGTTACCCGCGTTTTCAGTCGTACGGGACAGGAATGACTATAAAGGAAATTGCGCCCAACGTTTCTTACACCGGTGGTTTCAGTTTGAATGGACTAAAAGTGCTTGGCTACGGTACACCGGAAGAAAAAGCCCTGCTTAGTTTTTATGCCCGTGACGGAAAAACAAAAGTGCTTTCGGCTAAAGCAGCGACAGTTTCCATTAAAAAAGGAGAAGAGTTAGGTGCTGATAAAGCCGAGGTGGCTATCTATTTTGGTACGGATTCAATCTATCACCCGCAATTGAGTGTAGTGTATAAAATTCAGAAGCGGGAGATACGCCTGCTGCGCGGTGAAACCGGTATGGGGAAAGCAAAGTTTACCGACTCGTATCACAATCATGAGTTTCAGACAGATGCTATTTTCTGGAATCTTGATTCTTCGATTCTCAATCTTAAAATTCTATCCGGTGCCGGTCAAAAGCCGGGTATTTATGAATCGGTAAATTATTTTCAGAAAGAGCTGATTCGTAAAACGCAAGGCTATGCTTCTTATGAGCCTCTTTCAATTCTCAAGAAAATGTATGAGAAAAGTGGTTCGCGCGATTTAAACTCCATTGAAGTAGCGCGTGCGCTCGACCCGAACTTGAAAGAAGGGGAGCTAAAATCGTTGTTGTACACCTTGGTGGAGAATGGATTTATTCTTTACAACGAAGAATTGGGAGTAGTAACGGTAAGAGATAAAACGCTCAATTATGTTTTGGCGAACGCTAAGAAAATTGATTACGATATCATTCACATCAAGTCTGCCCCCCAATCGGGTAATGACTACATTGATTTAAAGAGCAGTAACATTGATTTGAAGGGCGTGAAGGAAGTTCCTATCAGCGATACAGCATTTGTTTATTTCCAGCCGAAGAATAATGCCATCAGTTTGCAGAAGGACCGCAATATGGAATTTGACGGTTTGATTTATGCGGGTAGAATGGATTTGTATGGAGAGAAGTATAAATTTCAATATGCGCCCTTTACGGTAGATTTAACCAAGGTAGATACCCTGCGCATTAATGTGCCGGACAGCTCCGGTAAAACCGATGAATTCGGAAATCCGTTTCTGATGCCTATACGCTCGCGTATTGAAAACATGAAAGGGCTTTTGGAGATTGATGCGCCCATCAACAAATCGGGAAGGACGAAGCTGCCGCAGTTTCCGCGCTTATACAGCCGCGAAAAATCATACATCTATTACGATGACCCTACTGTGGCAAAGGGAGCTTACACCAGAAAGGATTTTTATTTCGAACTGGAACCTTTCCGGTTAGATAGCTTAAACAGTTTCAGTGTAGATATTATCAACTGGAAAGGGAAGTTGCAGTCCGGTGGAATTTTTCCGGATATAAAAGACAGTGTGCATTTGCAGGGCGATGGCTCTCTTGGTTTTAAATCAGAAACTCCTCCCGGTGGTTATGAGCTATACAAGGGCAAAGGAAAGTACTGGGGAAAGTTTGAATTGAATTACAACGGTATGAAAGCCGATGGAAGAATTACGCACAGCACGGCTGATTTTACTTCACACGATATTCAGTTGTATCCCGATTCTATGTTGGGAACAACCGATACGATTAGAATTGCAAAAACTTTTGAAGGAGTAAAGACTCCTTCGGTATTTGGAACATCAGAGAAAATTTTCTGGAGACCGAAGGCGGACAGCATGCACATCAATATGATGAACAAAGAGCAGCCGTTTACCATGTATGATGATAGTACTACCTCGTTTAAAGGAAACTTGTTGCTTACCGCAAAAGATTTGCGGGGCAATGGTTTGCTCGATTGGAGCGAAGCAACACTCGAATCAAAAGATTTTGCTTTTCATACCATGGACTTGTCGGCAGATACAGCGGCACTGAACATTAAGAGTACCGGTGATAAGGTTACGTTTAAAACTCCTAACGTTAATGCCAAGGTTGATTTTAAAACCCGCATAGGCGATTTCGTTTCGAATCAAAAAAATATTCCTACCGAGTTTTCTTACAATCAATACACCACAGCCATCAACGAGTTTAAATGGTTTATGGATGAAAAAATTCTCGATTTTAAAGCACCACCGGGCGGACCGGGCGAGTATTTTACTTCTACACGACCGGACCAGAAAGGGTTGAAGTTTTTAGGCAAACGGGCTACCTATAGTTTGATTACATCGGTGCTTCGGGTGGAGCAGGTTCCCGAAATACGGGTGGCGGATGCCGGTGTAGTACCGGATAGCGGTGTGGTAATCATTGAAGAAGGAGCTAAGATGCATCAGTTTATAAATGCAACGATTGTGGCCGATACGCTTACTAAGTTTCATAAAATTGAGCACGCCACGGTTGATATATACAGCAAGGAAGAGTTAAAAGGGTTTGGTGAATACCAGTATAACACAAAAGACATTAAGCAGATTATCAACTTTACTGATGTGTTCTGCAAAAAGGAAAAGGAAGGAGAGCGCAAAAAGGCGCACGACATCTGGCAGTTGAATGCTAAGGCTTCTATAGACAAGGAGAAAAACTTTGTGATTTATCCGAACGTGAATTTCACCGGTGATGTGAGTTTACTGTCTGTAAACAAGTTTCTCAACTTTAAGGGGTATGCTGCCATAGGTTTAAAATATCCCAACGTTCAAACTTCCGATTTCTTTATTGACCAGGATGTTGACCCGAATAAGCTGGAGTTGAAGTATGGTACGGAAACAAAAAATGCCAACTCGAATTATGTGAATACCGGCATTCATCTGAACCCTATTGAAGATGCCCCTGAAATGTATGCTACTTTTCTGGGTTCTAAAAAGGATAATAACGATATCACTTTGTTTAAAACAACCGGTATTGTAACACAGAACGCAGCTGGTGAGTATTTGTATGGTGATGAAAAGAAAATAAAAGACAATGCCTCGCGCGGAAACCTTTTGCGCTATGACGATAAAAAGGGAATTGCCAAAGCTGAAGGCAGCATTAACCTCGGCACTAATTTCGGGCTTATCAGAACTAAGGCAGTTGGTTACGCTGAGGTTTTCTTAGACAGTTCGAAGTACAAGTTCAATCTTACGATGGGCATAGACGCCAACTTTGAGCCGAAAGTTCAGGAGCGGTTGGAGTTTTACATGACCGGTGATAATGTTGACTTAGCGGATATTAACTATGAAACGGAAAAGCAACGCAAAACCATTGCTATGCTTACCGATGAGAAGGACGACAAAAAATGGATCGAGGAGTTTGAAAAGATGCCGGTGTTCAGTAAGCATCCTAAAGATTTTAACTACAACCTTGTTTTCAGCGATGTGAATTTCGTTTACGATTCATTTGATATTTCTCTCCGTTCCGTAGGTAAGATAGGACTGGCGATGATTGGTAAAAAGGCAATCAATAAAAAGCTGGATGGCTTTATAGAGTTTCAGTACAAGGGCGGTGCAGATGTGCTGACCATTTATCTGGTAACCGGAACCAAAGACTGGATTTATCTGGAGTACCGGCCCGGTACGCTCGGGGTGCTTACTTCCTATGACGATATCAACAATGCAATTGGAGCAATAGCACCGGAGAAAAGAAAAATTACGGGCGAGCACAAGCGTTTCTATATGTATACGCTCGGCTCTTCTATGAATAAAACAGACTTTGTAGGATACATGACTGACCGCGTAAACGGAATTTACCGCGAACGCCTGGAGCCGAAAGACATTGTGCTTCCACCGGATTCGAGTATGTTTTATGGCGATTCTATTTTTGATGAGGAGAATCCTGAACAGAAGTTGCTGACTCCGGGCCAGAGAGAGCAAATGCAGATGCAGCAGGAGTTGCAAGAGTTTGAGCAGATGAAGAAGAGCGGAGGGGGAAGTATATTCAGCGCTCCACCGCCAGACCGGAACAAGCCGAAAGAAGAACCTAAGGAAGAACCAAAACCGGAAACACCGGTTCAGGAAACTCCGCAGCCGGAAGCCCCTAAAGAGCAACCGAAGGAAGAACCGAAACCCGAAACTCCTAAACAGCAGGAGCAGAAAATAGAAACACCTCAGGAAGAAGTTCCTCAGGAGGAGCAGCCTAAGAAAAAATCGAAGAAGAAGGCTAAAGAGGAAGAGCAGAGCGCAGAACCACCGGTAGAGGAATCACCGAATACCGAAGTGCCGGTTCAGGAAACTCCTAAGGAAAAGCCGAAGGAAGAACCAAAACTGGAAGAGCAGATTATAGGTGCACCGGCTGAGCAGCCTAAAAAGAAGAACAAGAAAAAGGCGAAGGAAGAAGAGCAGACAATTGAAACACCGGCACAGGAAACTCCTGCGGTAGAAGCACCGGTGCCTCCAACACAGCCACAGGATAGCATACCGGTACCGGAATAGAAAGTGACTGGTACAAAAAAAGACGCTCCGGGGAGCGTCTTTTTTTATTAAGGAAAGCTCTGTTTAAGCTGACTTCTTTAAAGGGTATTCTATGGTAACCGGTTCAGGTCGTTTCATACCGAAGGCTTCGTAAATTTCTTCGTAGCTGTATCCTTCTTCTTCTACCAGTTTAGGTAAGTAATGCGCTATGGATTCTAAAAGCATATTAATATCCTGTAGGGTATGGTGGTTGGTGAGTGCAATTCTTACACCGGCATTTTTTACCGATACAGCCGGAAACTGCGCCAGGTTAAACATGATACCTTCCCTGTTCAGTATCTCTGAAAGCTTAAAGCCAATCTCGGGTTTACCTACGCCAATGTAGAAGATAGGTGTAAGTGCGCTGCTGATAAGTGGCAATTCATACTGCCGCGATTTCTCAACAAAGAAAAGCATACGCTCATATAAATCGTTCTGCAGGGTTTCAATTTCAGGGCTGAGGTGAATCTGGCAGGTGGCTTTGATAGCACCGAGCACAGCCGGTTGTAAAGGACCGGAGAAGATGAACGAACTACCGCAGTTTTTAACGGTAACTTTCTCTTCTTCATTGCTGAAGGCCAAAACCCCGCCACAATTGGCAAAGCCTTTAGCCAGTGACGAGGCCACTACCATGCGCGGGTGGTGAGGCATACGGCTTAAGGTAAGTCCGCGGCCGTGCTTGCCCGCCCAACTCATGCCATGTGCATCGTCTACATAAAAGCGGAACTGCTCATACTTATCCAGCAACTTCCATATCTCTTTAAAGTTGGCAGTATCGCCATACATGGAGTAAACACCATCGGCAAAATACCAAACGCGGTCGTACTCTTTTTGCAGGGCTTCGATACGAACTTCCAGTAAATCCATACGGTTGTGCGGAAGCGTCTCTACATAAGTGCCATCACCTTTTACCATTTGAATGGCATTGCGGACACTGTTATGTACCTGCTGGTCGCAAATCACCGCATCGCGCTCGCCAATCATAACCGGTATGGCGGAAACGTGGCCTAAGCTGGTAGTGGGCGCAAGCAGCACCGGTTTACCCATTATCTCGCCTAACATACTTTCTACTTCTTCATACATTCCCATTTGCAGGAAAGTGCGGGAGCAGGAGAACTGTGAACCATAGCGCTGAACCGCATCAATGGCGGCTTTCTTTAAGCGCTCATCGGTTTCCAGACCCAGGTAACTGCACGAGCCGTAGTAAACCATTTTGTTGCCGCGAACGGTAACGTGTTTGCCGTCCAGTACTTCATCTTGTGTAGAGCCGTGTATCAAACCCAGCTCGCGGTTCTTGTTGAAGATTTTGTTGATAACGTCAGTGAATTCTTTTTTCATGTGGATTCATTTTTCAGTCAGGTGAACAAATTCGGGACAACAAATCTATCCTGTGTCCGGTTGAATTATGCATGTGCGGCAACGGAAATAACTTGTATTTTACCGATACAAGTTTGGACTGTGGCCGGAAATATCAACGGACGTATAGAGGAGTGTCCACTCGATTACGCTTATGTTATATACACCTGTGTAGATGTTATATCAAAGTATTCGATTAGAGCTATATCATTACAGAGCCAAAAAAACCTGCACCCTGAAAACTATTTTCGCACGCATTAAAGGCGAATCATACTGGAAGGAAAGAGCCATCACCGGTTTCATGGTTACCTTTTTGCTGATAGGTAATGTGGTGGAAATGCTGAGCGGGGTGGAAGCGAAGGATCCGGCTATTATCTGGATTGCCGGAGTTATCATAGGTACGGTGGTGGTTATACTTTCGCTGGTCAAGAATCCGGAATACAGAAAATACACTTCTGCCGCTTTTAAGTTTTTTCTGTTCTACTTAAACTTCAATGTAATTTATGCGTACGCCAGCAACACACAGTTTTTGCATGTTAACCCCACGCTGCCCATAGCCGAGTTTACCGAAGCCCTGCAGGGCGAGATGTTTTACATGATATTCAGTTACATCCTGTTTGTCATCATCTGCTTTGCCCTCGACTCGCGCAGAGAGCTGATTATTTTCTCGTTGGGCGAAGTAGTGTTCTTTGCAGCGGCAGTGTATCTCAACTGGTCGTTCGACCCGCTGCTGAAAGACCCGATGCACATTGTTGTTTTTGCGATTGTGCTGAGCGGTAATTTTATGGTGAATGTGCAGCGCATGCAGTATTCGCAGGTTTCGTCAGATGTAAGTATCCAGTTTAAAGTTATCAGCGAGCAGGCGCGCGATGCGCAGATTATTATGGATAGCCAGTTGAGGCTGGTCTATATTAACCCCGCTGCCGGTCAGCTGACCGGTTACCGGATGAATGAGATTCAGAAAAAATCTATTCAGGAGTTGACGAGTGAAGACGATTTTGAGCAGATACAGAAAGTTACCTCACAAATTATTTCGAATAAGGATAGCCGTGAACGACTGGAGTACCGGTTAAAGAATGCCAATGGCAACTTTATATGGGTGGAGAGTATTTTCAGTTCTTTTTCTGCCCGCGAGGGCAGTTCGCAATTTCTGGTGTTTGCCGAAACACGAAATGTAGAAGAGCGCAAAAAGCAAGAGGAAGAGATACGGCAGCAGATGATTGTGGAGGAGATGCTCATCCGCCACTCCAACCAGTTTATTAATGTGGACCGTGCCGAAATACAATCGGGCATTGATGTGGCGCTGGGCGAGTTCGGCAGTTTGCTGGAAGCAGACGGAGTACTGGTATACCGGATGCACGGCAAACTGAGCGATGAGTTCCGCTCTACCAATCAGTGGTTCTCTGCCCCTCAGCAGAAACTGGCGCAGCATTTTAACCTGGTGGTAAAAATTAACCAGCAGTTGATTTTGTTTCTGCGCACCATGCGGGGCGAAAAATCATCGCGCGGGCATTTCATTCTGCCCGGGCAGTTGCACGAAATTCAGGTAATAAGCACGGCTGATGTTACCGGTAAACTGTTTTACCTTATTCCCCTGCAAAGCGGAAACATTGTAAACGGCTTTGTGGTGTTTGTGTTCGACCAGGGCGTGAAGCAGATTCAGTCGAACTTCTTCGGGCTTATCGGCAACATGGTAGCTAATGCCTTTACCCGTCTGCGGACGGAGATGCGCTTACACGAGGCACAGTTGACCAACGAGTTTATCCTCCGCGCCTTGCCCGACTGGTTATACATCATTAATAAAGATGGGCAGTTTACCGGTGGCAACGAGTTTACCACCCTCGAGCCTTTTATGCAGGATGTGAGCTTAATGGGCAAAAATTTTAGCGAACTTCTGCCGGCCGATGCCGCACCGCTTTTTGCCGCTACTTTGGAGAGCGTGGTGGAGTCCGATTTATCTTCCGCCTTCGAGTATAACGATACCACTTACCACAAAGGCAATTTCTTTAAAGTCATCATCGCTCCGTTTAAGGCCAACGAGTATCTCCTCATTATCCGTGATATCACCGACCTGAAAGAAGCACAGGCCGAACTGGAAGTAAAAGCCAAAAACCTGGCCCGGTCGAACAAGGAGCTGGAAGAGTTTGCTTACATCGTAAGCCACGATATGAAACAGCCCATCCGCACCATTGTTTCGTATCTCACGTTATTAAAAAAGAAATTCTTTGAGGTGCTGCCCGAAGCCGGTCAGGAGTTTGTAAACTTCTCGATAGATGGCGCCAACAAAATGAGCGACCTTATCCGCGACATTCTCCAGTATTCTAAAATGGAGCAGGAAATAACTATGGCCCCCGATGTATCGCTGAACGATATGGTGAAAAAAGTGCTGGGCGGCCTTAAAGACATTATAGAAAAGAACAACGGCACCGTAGAGTGCGATGACCTGCCCGTAATTACCTGCAACGAAACCATGATGAGCGAGTTGTTCCAGAACCTGATTGAAAACGGTATGAAGTATAACCTTACCCCTGCCAAAAAAGTAACTGTGCGCGTGCAGGACAAAGTAAGCGAATGGCTCTTCAGCATTGCCGATAACGGTATAGGGTTCGACCAGCAGTATGCCGAGCAGATTTTTAAAATCTTCAAACGCCTGCACACCGATGACGAGTTTCAGGGCACCGGTATAGGCTTAAGTATCTGCGCCAAGGTGGTAGAAAAGCACGGGGGCAAAATATGGGCCGAGTCGGTTAAGGACCAGGGTAGCACTTTCTTCTTTACCTTGCCTAAGGGATAATAAAAACATTTGGGGGTTACCCCGCTCAGAGCAGCGGGGTCGCGCTATACACTCCAATTCCCGCACCCACCCGCGCAAATGCCTACCGGTGCGGGAGATTTCCGTTCCTATCGCTAACCCAATACAAGCAGCCAATACAAAATACAAGGCGGCACCTCCGGTGCGCAACAACCTCTACGGTTAAATAGACCTCTTTCATAATTCACAAGATGAACTTGATAAGAATGTTGCTGACAA
>CAZBPG010000093.1:0-9538 GCA_964493695.1 uncultured Chitinophaga sp.
GAACACCATAAGAAAGTAACTTTTGATGAAGAATACAGGCGGTTCATGAAAATCTTTCAGCAATCGTTGCATTAACTGTGCAATAAGGTTTATAAGGTTTTTTTGACAATAGCATTTAATTCTACTAAGGTTTTAAATGCAGCTTTCATAAATCTTTTTCACACCATTAACAACTGAACCTTAAATCAATACAAATTTGGAATGGAATTGCGAAAAAAGTCTATTACCGTTACGGAATAACTACATACCCCTCCAAAATGCACTCTGAATCGGGAATTACCCAAACAACTCTTCCATCAGCGCCTGCACCTTGCTGAGGTAAACAATTTCGATGTTGAATTTTTTGGTGTCAATCTTCTGGTTGAATTTACTGATGTAAATTTTTTCGAAACCCAGTTTATCGGCTTCGCCAATGCGCTGCTCAATGCGGCTTACCGCACGCACCTCGCCACTTAAACCCACCTCGGCAGCAAAAGCCACTTTGTTGGTAACGGCAATATCGTTGTAACTGGAGCAAAGCGCGGCAATCACTGCCAAATCAATAGTGGGGTCTTCCACGCGCAGGCCACCGGCAATGTTCAGGAAAACATCTTTAGTGCCGAAGCGGAAACCCGCGCGCTTTTCCAACACGGCAAGGAGCATACTCATTCTTCTTCCGTCAAAACCGGTACTCGAACGCTGCGGTGTTCCGTAAAAAGCGGGTGTAACCAGTGCCTGTGTTTCGATGAGGAAAGGGCGCATACCTTCCATCATACTGCCAATGGCAATACCGCTCAGGTTTTCATCGCGCTGGGTTAAAAGAATTTCGGAAGGATTCAGCACCGGTCGCAGGCCTTCGCCCACCATTTCGTAAATACCAATTTCGCTGGTAGAGCCAAAACGGTTTTTGGTAGTGCGCAGAATACGGTAGGTGTAATTGCGGTCACCTTCAAACTGCAGAACGGTATCAACGATGTGTTCGAGAACTTTCGGTCCGGCAATCATACCGTCCTTGGTAATATGCCCGATTAAGAAAACAGGAATAGAACTTTCTTTGGCAAAGCGCATCAGCTCGGCTGTGCATTCACGCACTTGCGAAACACTGCCCGGTGTGCTCTCTACATAAACCGTGTGCAGGGTTTGAATAGAATCTACAATAATAATGTCCGGTGCCAGTGCTTCGGCCTGTTTGAAAATCTGCTGCGTGTTGGTTTCGGTCAGAATAAAGCAATCATCATTTTTAATGCCTATCCGGTCGGCTCGCAGTTTTATCTGCCGGTCGCTTTCCTCACCGGTTACATACATCACCTTTAATCCTTTCAGGTTTAGTGCCAGTTGCAGCATCAGGGTAGATTTACCAATACCCGGTTCTCCGCCAATCAGAATCAAACTGCCTAAAACAATTCCTCCGCCCAGCACCCGGTTCAGTTCGGTGTCTTTAGTGTCAATGCGTTTGGTTTCCAGTTCATGAACATCTTTAATAGAAACGGGTACTGCCTGTTCGTTTTTCTTTACCGCATAGCCGCGCTTTTCTTTCAGCTTCTCTTCGTCCTTATCAATTACTTCTTCGGCATACGTGTTCCACTCATTGCAGGCAGGGCATTTGCCAATCCACTTAGGCGACTGGTTGCCGCAGTTCTGACAGAAATAGACGGTTCTGCTTTTACTCATAGTGCTATTACCCGTGCCACGGTTTAAAACCGTGGCACGGGTTTGTAATTGACTGCAAAATAAAAAACCCGAACGCAATGTATCTGCGTTCGGGTTTTTTGAAGAATTCTCTTACTAAAAATTATTTAGGTTGAACTGCAGCAGCTTTTTTTCTCTTATTCTTTTTTGCATTAGCATCTTCTTCTTCCGCTTGTTTTTGCTGTTGTACTTCAGGCGTCAGCTCGTTGATAACTTTGAATTCGGTTCTTCTGTTCTTTGACCTTCCTTCAGGGTTGTCTGTTCCCGGAGGATTTTCATTTAGCTCAGCCGGCTGGCTCTCGCCATACGCTTTGCTTTCCAACCTGAAATTGAAAACCTTTTTGCTCAGCAAATAACGCAGCACTGCATCGCTTCTGCGCTGCGAAAGTTTGAGGTTGTATTCATCGCTTCCTTTGGCATCGGTATGCGAGCCTACTTCCACTACATACTGCGGATATTCGTTCATGAAATTCACCACAGCATTTAAGGTATCCGGTGCGGTTTGGGTTAAGTTATCCTTATTGAACTCCCAATAAACAATTCCTATGCGCTCTCCCAGTTTACTTTTCATTCCCGGAATTTCCTTCATCGAAAAATTAATGGTGACGGTATCATCAGCCCGCTTGCCCATGGTTGAAACAGATTGAGACATATCTTCGAACCCTTGTTTACGGGCAGTTATCTTGTAGTTTTTATCGTGTTCTAAATCGAACAAGTAACTTCCATCTGTAGCGTAGAAGGTTTTTAATTCGTTCCCGGTTCCTTCATCGTATAATGTAACAAGCCCGTTGGTGATAACTTCATTTTTATTGTCTGCGTTTGACTGTTCTCCTTTTACAGCCAGATAAATTTTATTCAGATCCACCGTATAGATATCATCGCAACAGGTGGCACTTTTTAATCCAAAACCGCCTGCCCGGTTACTTACTACGAAACCGAGTTCTGCCTCACTGTTCCACATAAAATACATATCATCTACGCTCGAGTTCACCGGCATACCAATGTTTTCAGGAACGCTCCATTCATTGCCCTTTACAGATGTTTTAAAAATATCGGTTCCGCCAATATTTACATGTCCGTTTGAACTGAAGTAAAGCGCCTGATTTTTGAAATCGTAAAAAGGTGTCATTTCATCTCCTTTTGTATTGACAGCACCGCTAACGCTTTTAGGTTTTCCCACCGACCCATCCGGGTTGATTTTTGCATAAAAAATATCCATGCCTTTACCGGCAGTCCTGTCTGACGAAAAGTAAAGCACATAGTCGCCCGATTCATTTTTGCCAATGGAAGGATGAGTGCTGGTAAACCCTTCGGCATTCAGTGCAGCCAGCTTCTCACCGGCATTCCATCCATCATTTCCACGGCTACTTTTATAAATATTGCAGCGCATACGTTGTTGGTCATCCTGTAAGCACTGGGTGTAATACATCGTATTACCGTCTTCACTGAAAGTGGCGTTACCGGTGTGTGCCTGTACCGTATTTACTTCCCCTTTGGCTTCTTCGGCTTTTGCCCATACGTTTCCTTTCTTAATCGCTTTATAAATTCTGGAGAAGGTGCCGTACTTCTCCTTTTTGTTTTCCAGAATTACCTTGTCAGACACCCATGAACCGAAGTAGAGTGTGTTGGCGTCTTTCAAAAACGGAGAGTAATCAGTAAACTGTTGATTAACACTTTCGTTGAGATGAGCAACCTTATAAGTCAATAAGTCTTTGCTGTCGCGGAAAGAAATTCCCAAATCACAGCCCTGTGCTTCACGGTTGGCATTTTTTCTTTGTTCTGCTAACTCATCCACATCCTTTGCCAGTTTGTTGAATTTGTTGAAGTTCTCTTTTGCCTTTTCGTAATTGCCCAGGTACTTTTCTGTTAAGGCATATTGATAAAGCGCGAAAAGATTTTTGTGTTTTACGGAATCAAGGTCCACCAGCGTTTTATAATATTTGTTAGCGGTCGCATAATCACGGACCAAAAAATTGCCATCGGCTAAAGGCTGATTAATGAAAGTTTTCTTTGGCTTCTTGCTGAGTGCAGCTTCATAATATCTGAGTCCGTTGTAAATACTACCGCGGTCATACAACTGCTTTCCCAACTTCTTGTTCTTCCCGAAACCTATAGATTGCGGATCCGGAAGTTCTTTTAGTTGCTCACCGGTTGCTGATTTTACATCATCCTGAGGTTTTGTTTCTGTCTTTCTGGGTTCGATTACCACCACTTCGGGCTTGGGCAATTCTTTTTTTATCTCAGTCTTTATGGGTTCGGGTCTGCCTTCTTGTTTTGGTTCTTCCCTCTTTTCAATTTTTATCGGCTCGGCTAAAGGTTTTGGTTCTTCTTTTTTTTGCTCTGCTTTCAGCGGTTCAGCTTTGGGTTGCTGCTTTGGTTCTTCTTTCTTTTCAACTTTTACCGGCTCGGATTTAGCTGCTGGTTTTTGTTCTTCCTTCTTTGGTTCTGTTTTTACCGGCTCTGTTTTGGTGACAGGTTTAGGTTCTTCTTTTTTCTGTTCTGCTTGAGGTTGTGGCTTTGCTTCTTCTTTTTTCTCAGTTACTACGGGTTCGGCTTTAGTTGCCGGCTTCGGTTCTTCTTTTTTAACTGCCGGTTCAGCTTTTGGCTGCTCTTTCTTTTGCTCAACTGCTACAGGTTCTACTTTAGGTTCTTGTTTTGGTTCTTCTTTCTTTTCAACTTTTACCGGCTCAGGTTTAGCTGCAGGTTTCGGCTCTTCCTTCTTTTGAACCACCGGTTGTGGCTGAGGCTCTTCAATAACCTGCTTCTTCTTTTTCTTAGGCTTTGCTTTTTCTATAGTTAAAGATTTAGAATTCATCAACTCTTCCAACTCCTGCTTGGTTTGTGCCTTAAGCGAGTTTATTGCTGCAAGGTGAAACGCAAACAGAAGTGTTACACACAGTAAAAATTTAGTCTTCATATCAGGGCTTTTAACAGGCGTCCGAAAATAACAAAATTGGGTTATCTGCTAACCGGTACCGGTAGATGAAAGCAGGATAACACCTTATCAGAAACGAGGACAAACTAATGAATTCCCGTAGTCATAATCTTTATTCCTGATGGTGTAGCCCAGCATAATTTCAAACGCCCCTACACCACCTCCGGCTTGTTTTAGTTTCGAAATAGTAGCATCATAACTTACGCCTATCTTAAATCCCTTTATTTCATACGAACCATACGGAATAAGCGCATCACCATTTGTTCCTCTGAAGTCGTTTATCTTTTTGTGCGGGTTAATCCGGTTATATAGCCCGATAGTCAGCGCCATGTCGTCATTAATATCGTATCCAAATCCAAGACCGGTATTCATCTGGTTGTTTACTCCCTGCATCATGAACATGAGCGAAGGAAGTATATGGCTTTTATCGCCAATCTTGATATCCAATCCGTTTTGCAGATTCCAGCGCCAATACAAATCGCGTTTCTGGTTTGGGAGTATACTGTGCTTTGGGGTGGTTACGTTGTAGAATGAGCCGCCAAAATACATAGCAAATCTCTCGCTTACTTTTCCATACCACAGTAAACCGAAATTCAGATTCAGGTATCCGGTTTTAGTGTTTGAAATATTTTCGTTGCTGGAAGTTGTGCTTTGAAACTGATTAGTCTGGTCGAATTGGTTATAGAACTGAAAATTATCGGTTCGGATAGATTGATAAGTATAACCGATTTGAAACCCTGCAGACAACCGGTGGTTATCATCTTTCCCCAATGTTTTGATATACGAAACCGATGCCTGGGCTATTACCGTAGTAAAAGTATTGGCACCTGCCTGGTCATTTGCGAGGACCAACCCTACACCGAGAATGTCGTTCTTAACTTTAATGGGCATATCCGCATTCAATGCGGTTGTCATAAATGGGGGCTTAAAAAAACCATCATGTGTGGCACTAAACCATTGGTTACGGTAGTTTACTCCTATACGGGCATTGCCCTGTGTAAATCCGGTAAGTGCAGGATTAAGCAAGAGCGGGGCATTATAAAATTGAGAATAGTGAATGTCTTGCGCGAGTGCCACCGCACAGTAACAAACCGTAATCATCAATGCGTAAATCTTTTTCATACTTCAACTTCTACATTCAGCTTACCACAACAACGATAAATTCCCGCCATCAGCTTTTACCTCACCGGTGGCATTCACTTTTACATTAGCTACAAATACATAATTGCCCATAGGCTGTAACTTTCCTATATACATTCCATCCCAGTAATCTTTACCATCGCGTTCGCTGTCAAACACCGGTTCTCCCCAACGGTTGTAAATTACTAAACTTTGAAGTGTTACTAACTCACCGTGATTGACAATCTGAAATACATTATTGCCCGGTTCTATACTATTGGGATTAAACACATTCGGAAAATTCCAGAGGTTTTTGATTTCCTGTGTATTGATAAGAATGTGAGGTTCCTGACCATTATCTGTCCATAAGGTTTTTGTTCTGCGCGACAGTGGATTACCTTGTGTTAAGGAGGTTCCGGTTAAGTCTTCCCAGCGGGGAATATTTTGCCAGCGACCGATCGAGCTAAATACTCCATCCTGCAATTGGTCGTAGTAAATGGAGAGATCAGACGGAGCAGCGGAACCAACCTGTTTTAGCAAGTGAAAGAACTTTGTATTAACATCCGTCACATTTGCAGCTTTGAAGTTCACATCATAACCTTCATTGCTGGCATCACCAAAGCCCATTCTGCCCTCAAAAGATTGAGCAGCATTGACTGAAGGTTTGATTTCTGCCGGACGATACAATACATTGCCGTTATCGTTCCAACCCATTGGGAACAGGTAGTTGCTGGTAGAATTGGTGTAACGAACCAAACGACCCGGACCGGTACTGCTGACAAAGCCGTTACTTCGCGATATGGAAGCTGAAACCGGATTGGTTACCGTCATCCGGTAATCCCGAGTTGCAAGTTCGCAGTCATTCAAAGCCAATAGGTGTTTTACGTTGGCATCAAGAGTTTGAATTTTTAAGGCATTGGGTGTTTCTAAACTTAAATCGTGAAAGGTAGTTATGGATGTTCCGGTAATGTATTGTGTATTGCCGTTTAAACGAACCCGACTTTGGTCGGCAGTAAACAAATCATTGTTTTCCCAATCACCATAAACAATATACTCCCCGGCACCGCTGCCGCCCGTAGCTAAATCTCCGTTGCGGAAATATCCTTTTACCCATGTTTGTCCTGCATTGCTGAACAAGCCCGAAGCATTTTCAACCGCGCCATCTACATATAAAACACCTCCGCCTGTCACTGCCACATCAGTTCCGTTATTATAGAACAACTGAGCGTCAACAGGAGTGTACACCACTATCAAGATCAATATCAGGGAACCGATTTTTTTCATGCTGTGTGTCAGCGTAAAATGTGAGGCATGAAGATACGATAGATATTATAAACTGCAAACTCTGATATAGGCCGCAAAAGGATGAATTTCTTGTTTACAAAAACATACGTCCACAAAAATCAGGTTGAGTAGTTGGGTGTAAACCGATACCCGCTTACCTACATTCGTTATAAACAAAAAATACCATGAAGAAGAATTTGATTCTGCTGATGACGGCATTTGCCATGATTTCGCTCTCCGGTTGCCTCGTTTCCAAGAAAAAATTTGATGAGCAGGTAGCGCTGGCAGATAAGTACAAGGCCGAGAAACAGGATTGTAACGATAAACTAACTGTGGCTAATGCCACTATTGATGATTTGAACAGACAGATTGCGAACCTGAGTGCCGAGATTCAGAAATGGAAAGATTTGAATGCTTCGCTGGAAGATAAGAACAAACGTTTGACAGCACTGAAAAATGAAAGCGATGCTATTTGCCAGAAAGTAAAAGAGCAGTTAGATCAAATCACCAATTCATCAGCAGCAGAGAAAGATAAACTGTTGAAACAGTTAGCTGAAAAGGAAAAGGAATTGATGGCGAAGGCGGCTGAACTGGATAAGTTGGGCAGAGAGCTGAACGACCGCGATGCCAAGTTGCGTGAAATGGAATCACTAATTGCAAGGAAAGATTCAGCGGTGCAGGCGTTGAAGAACAAAATGCTTGAAGCTCTTAAAGGTTTTAATGCCGGTGATTTAACCGTGTATGAAAAGGACGGAAAGATTTATGTAGCACTCAGCGATAAACTCCTCTTCACTACCGGTAGTTACTCGGTTGAACCCCGCGGGAAGGAAGCCCTGAAAAAAATTGCAGAAGTGCTCAATAAGCAGACAGACATTTCGATAATGGTGGAAGGGCATACAGATAACAAACCATACATTTCAAGTACTACAGGACCCGTGAACAGTAACTGGGATTTAAGTGTAATGCGTGCCAGCAGTGTCACCAAACTTCTGGTTGAGGAGAATAAACTTGATGCCAAGCGCGTTACTCCTGCCGGAAGAGGGGAATACTTTCCGGTAGAAAGTAATGATACCCCAGAAGGACGAAGCAAGAACCGCAGAATTGATATTGTGCTGGAGCCCGACATGAAAGGAATAATGAATATTTTGAACGGAACGAATTGAGTTCGTAGCTGCTGTTAGCGGAACTATTTCATTCTTCCTTTCTTCTCCTACATTCGCGCCATGCTTGGCAGAAAAATCAATGATAATCCTGAGGCTGAGATGGGCTTCTTCGATCATGTGGAGGCACTCCGCTGGCATTTGCTTCGCTCGGTTATTGCTGTTGTTATCTGCGCTTCGCTTGTCGGTATTTACTACGATGTGGTATTCGACAAAATTATTCTCGGCATTACTTCAAAGGATTTCCCCACCTATAAGATAATGTGTGATGTTGGTGAGAAACTTCATCTCAAAGAATCTATCTGTATTGATAAAGACATTCCGATTGAGTTACAGAATATTTCCATGTTCGGGCAAGTGACGTTGTTATTTCAATATTCTCTTATTATCGGTTTTGTACTGGCGTTTCCGTATATCATTTTTGAGTTGTGGCGTTTTGTAGCACCGGCACTAAACGAAACACAACAGAAGAAAACCTCACAAATAATTCTGGCCTGTTCTTTCTTCTTTTTCATCGGAGTATTGTTTTGCTATTTCATTATCATTCCGTTCTCAGTAAACTTTGCGGTGAATTTTTCCATCAGCAGTAAAATCAAGAACAATTTTACCATCGAAAACTACATTGATTTTTTTACGGTCATGCTGCTTGCTATCGGTATTGTGTTCGAACTTCCTATGATAGTCTACTTCCTCTCCCGTCTCGGCATACTTGGGGCAAAAACCATGCGGAGTGTTAGGCGTTATGCAGTGGTGGTTATTTTGATTGTGGCCGGAATACTTACTCCATCGCCCGATGTTTTTACGCAATGTCTCGTAGCTGTGCCTATTTATTTTTTGTATGAGTTCAGTATATTTATTGCAGCGCGTAATGATAAACGCAGAGAAAAGGAAGGAATTATCTCAGCATAAAATAATCTTATGAAAATTGCACTTGGTGGTGACCATGCCGGTTACGAATACAAAAAGGAAATCATCTCGTATCTTCAATCAAAAAGCATTGAATCAAAAGACTTTGGTCCGTTTACAGCAGATAGTGTTGACTATCCCGATTTTGTTCATCCGGTTGCGGATGCGGTTGAGAAAAAGGAATTCGATTTCGGCATCTTGATTTGCGGAAGTGCCAACGGAGTTGCCATGACAGCCAACAAACATCAGGGAATTCGCGCGGGAATTGCGTGGGGCGCTGAACTGGCAAAACTTACCCGCCAGCACAACAATGCAAACATACTTTGCTTACCCGCCCGCTTTATTTCGCTCGATGTGGCTAAAGAATGTGTTGCCTCTTTTCTCGAAACTCCTTTTGAAGGCGGGAGGCATCAAAACAGGGTAGATAAAATTGCCTGTAAATGTAAAAAGGAGGACGCCCTTCTAG
>CAZBPG010000093.1:9548-15433 GCA_964493695.1 uncultured Chitinophaga sp.
TCCTTTTGTTTATTCCACTACCAACTTGCCTGCCTTGATGTTTTTGCCGTCTGCCTGCAACAGATACTGATAAACGGCTTTAGCCAACTTATCGTTTCGGTAGATGTATTGATACTTTCCACCGGTCAGGGTTATTTCATCCACCAAAGCCCCCAACTGATTGAAGATTTTAATACTACCGGTTCTGAATTGCAAACCGTCAATTACAAAAGTAGTTTGGTTGGAGAAAGGATTTGGAAGAATCTGAACAGATACTTTATCGCTGTTCAAATTTGAAATAGAGTTAGGAATGCAACTGCCATCGTCCACATTTGCCAGCTGATTATAATTAGTGCAAGCGGTATCTGTTGCTCCGTAAACTTTGGCTACACAGGCACCGTTGTCAACGTTTGCGTTTGCGCTATAGTTGATACAAGAAGTATCGGTCACTCCGTACACCTTTGCAACGCATGCACCGCCAGCTACATTGGCCAGTGCATTGTAGTTCACGCAGGATGTATCCATTACCCCATAAACTTTAGGGGAGCATGTACCCCCGCTTACGTTGGCTAAAGCATTGTAGTTCGTGCAGGCAGTATCCATTACTCCATAAATTTTCGAAACACAAGTCCCGTTGTTTACGTTCGCTAAAGAGTTGTAATTGATACAGGCAGTATCCATTATTCCGTAAACTTTAGGAACACAAATGCCACCGCTTACATTTGCTAAGGAGTTGAAATTAATACACGCTGTATCCATCACTCCATACACTTTGGGTGCGCAAACTCCGCCACTCACATTCGCTAAAGCATTATAATTCATACAGGCGGTATCCATTACTCCGTAAACTTTAGGCACACAAACACCACCGCTTACATTTGCAAGAGGATTGTAATTGATACAAGCCGTATCCATCACTCCGTACACTTTGGGCATGCAAACTCCTCCACTCACATTCGCTAACGCATTATAGTTCATACAAGCGGTATCCATTACTCCGTAAACTTTAGGCACACAAACACCACCACTTACATTTGCAAGGGGATTGTAGTTGATGCAGGCTGTATCCATCACTCCATATACTTTAGGCACGCAAACACCACCGCTCACATTTGCAAGCGGATTATAATTCATGCAGGCAGTATCCATTACTCCGTAAACTTTAGGCACACAAATGCCACCGCTCACATTCGCTAAAGGATTGTAGTTTATACAACCGGTGTCTGTTACTCCGTAAACCTTGGCCACACATCCGGTATCGGTGTTGGCGGCCAGATTATAGTTAGTACATGATGTATCGTCTGTGCCGTACACAATGCAGGAATGAGCAATAGCGGCAAAGCCATCTACTTTTCCGTTACCGTATTCTGCATTTGGTGTAGTGCCCGTAAACCCATCAGACTTAGCAGTACAGATAAGCGCCTGCTTAATTTCGCTGTATGAAGCATTCGGATACTTATCCAAATACAATGCAGCAATTCCGGCAACCACCGGAGATGCCATAGAGGTTCCCCCATTACGCACATGCTTATGTGTGATGGAAAGTTTATGGCTGTTAGAAGGAATAGAGGCTGTTATATAATTTGCATCACCGGTGCAGATAGTTGTGCTGCCGCTTGCCATTACATCGGGTTTCACCCGGTTATCACGTGTAGGACCAAAACTGGAAGTGGCAAAGCGCTGACCCACCACTTCGAAGTAAGGCGACTGAAGCAGGTTAACCGTATTGCCATAATAATCAAGATAGCTGGCTCGGTTCGAATAGTTTCCTACAGTTATCACCTTATCGCTGTTTTGCCAGCCGCTAACCATTGTTTTCAAGTAATCGGAGTGGCGGTATTTGGGGTCGGTTATAAAAACAGAATTCAAAGTACTTACAATGTCGGAAGTTCCGATAAGCGATTCGGTAGCCCAGCAATCAAGCACACCGGTTCCGGTGGTTTGCAACCTCCACAGATTAGATGTATTGCTTGGTGAAACGAGCACCTCAACATGGTATCTGCCTTCTGCTTCTTCTAAATAAATATCTACTGTTTCGCCTGCTACGGTAGGATGAGATTCTCCGGTGCCAAAATCAGTAAGAACATTAAGATATGGACTTCTTCCTAAATCGGTACCGGTTGAATTATTGCAACCGATGGCAAAATAGGCGTTGTTGAAATTGGCAGTGTCTGCCCAGAAATCGAAGTAAACTCCTCCAAACCAATTACTGTATTTGAAAAGTGTGTAAGCTGAATCGGCACCGGGTAAAGTATATCCTAAGTGAAAAGGAATATGGCCTCCGTTTCCGCCAGCTGCCACTAATACTCTTCCGTTCTTAGCGGATATGAGATCGTCAATCAACTGTGTGGTTAAATCTCTTCCGTCATGCGAGCCGTAATAATCGCCAATACTGGTATTAATCACGCAAGGCTTGCCCAGTGAGTCGGCTTTTTTGAAAATATAGTCCACCGCATCTGAAACAGCCGTTTGAAAATTGTTATTGTTTACTCTTACCGCAATAATGTCTGCCTCCGGTGCTACACCGGTCAGTTGGTTTTCGTACGCTGTTCCTTTTGTAGATAAGCTATTGCCCGCTGCAATACCGGCCACACAAGTGCCGTGACCGAAATCGTTGTTAGGAGGCGTGTGTGTACAGGTGCCGTTATTGATGTGGGTGGAAGTCCATTCTCTTCCATAGCCGTAGCCGGCCGGGATATTACCGCTACCGCTGGCTACCTGGTCCCAGATGTATTTGATCCGGGTGGTGCTGTCGGTCGGTTTCTTAAAATCGAAATGCTGCCAGTAAATACCGCCATCAATAATTCCAATCACTACATCTTTTCCTTTCAGGCTATCAAGAAGAGGAAGAAAGCCACGGTGTATGCTGTCAACATTATTTCTTATTCGTGAAGTATCCATCAGGAAAGTTATCCGGCCACCGGTATTTTCAATTCTTTCAATCGCTTTGCTTTGGGCAAAGGCTATCAGATTTTTTTCCGGAATTTCTACCGATGAAATATTGTTGTAGCCATATTTATAAATGCCACCGAATTTTTCTGTGAGGGCTTCAATCTCGTTTAGATCGCCTTTCACCAGCAGAGGCATGTTCGTGTTTCTTATGTCACCTGAACTTAGTCGCTTGAACAAACGCAGGTCTAATTTTGAACGGCTTGGCGAAGAAACTTCCTTAACCGGTGAAGAGGACTGTACCTGCGGAGCGCGGACGGATTGCGCTAGGGCAAATGCTGCTATTGCAAAAAGGAAGAAAATTGCTGAGTAAATTTTTCGTTTCATGCTATCAGGTTTTGTGTTTGAAAGGTAAATCTATTTCAGCAAAGAAGCATTTAATGCTCTTTGCTTTTATCCACTTGTTAGACGATAGATTAACGAAAGAAGACAGTATGCGATTAAAAAAATGCAGACTTTACCAAAATAAGTTTCGGGAAACAAACATCCGGAAAGCGCTATGGCTTTTTATTCATCAGGTAAGTGGTCAGCTGTTTTATTTTGCCATTGTTAAAGTGGAACACATCGCAAAACACGGCATCTAAAACACCACCGTTTTTCATTTTGCCTTTTACCTCGCCTTCCGCTATTACAATGTCGCCTTCTTCCACCAGCCGGATGATGGTAATGTCGGGGCTGCCGATAAAATTTTCGTTCTCAATTTCGCTGTCGAATTCTGCTTTGCCCTGTTTACGGAAAAAACCCGGCATATCCCAAACAACATCATCAGTAAGGCAGGATAAAATTTTCTCATGGTCGCTTACGCGGAAACCATCCATGTATGTTTCCACTACTTTCTTGTTGCTCATATTGTTGTTGGATGTTGTAGAATGATCAGGTGTACTATTACAACCGCACATCATCAAAACCGTGAGCAAGAACATCACCGGTAGCCGTATCATCTGTCTAAATCAGGTTTTATCGTCCTTGCTGTGCTTTTCTATCTCTTGTTTCGGGTCGTCCAGGTCGTGTTCAAATTCATCCTCATCTTTCAGATTGCGGTAGACCAGCCAGCCCACTAACGCCAATGCCAAAACGGCTACACCTATTAAAAAGGGAAACTTGTCGGAAGGAAATGGTTCCATTGTTTTGAGTTTAGTGATATAAATATAGCTGATTACTTCTTTTACCGCTTACTGAGTCAAGTTACTGGTTACAGGCGCAAGAACTTTCGCTAAAAACCTATAACCAAGCCAAGGCTGCCGAACACCTTGCCTTTAAAATAATTGGTGGAGCTGGTTACCGTGTTGCCGTTAACATCAATATATGAAAGCGTGCTGCGCGAAAAATCGGAGCGGTACGTAGCATTTACATTCAGTGCCATGCTCACCCTGCCTTTGCTATGAAACTTTACACCCATGCCGGCAGTGCCTGTGGGGCCACCCCAACTTCTATCAGTCGGGTTTTTGGCAACAAACGGATTTTGAGGATGAAAAGCATAACCCGCTTCTAAAAAGTAGTAGGGTGTAATTCGCCTTTTAAATATATCGCCCGAAAGTTGCAGATAAACGGGAATGTAAAGGCCGTTATTAATGCTGCGGTTGTTGTATACATCTTTACCAAAAGATACTCCCCTGCCCATATAGACCCCATCGAACCCTACTCCTAAACCCAGCGATGCAAACCGGTTGAATTTATACCCGCGCACAAAACGAAGACCTATGTTATTTATACCCGGACGAAACTCTACACTACCAAAAAATCTGCGGTTTTTCATGTAGGCGGGTGTTTTAGAAGTGTCGCGCATGGTGTGGTGCCATCCAAACTTCATTTCATTACCTTGGTATGAGCGGTAGCCCGATGGCTCTGACTGAGCGGACTCTTTAGTTATTTTAAGCACCTCGGGCACCGTTACAAAAAATACGGTACCTCCGGCTATCTGTATCTTGTAATTTTCTCCGGGTATCTGTTCTATTATAGTGCCGCGGTAGATGCTGCCATTTTTTAAATACATCACATCTTCCATGGTTTGAGCAGCGGCTGCAAAGGCGGCAAGCATAAAAACTGCGAGTAAAAGTGAGGGTCTTTTTTTCATAATTGTTTGCTTTTTACTGGAACTTTTGTCTTCAAGGTAAAGTAACAAACTATCTGCTTTAATGTTGTGCAGTTGAATATATGTACGGCTTTTATTGACAACTGTTAACGTTTCAGGGTGGGGCGATGGCGGGTTCCGATAGTAATCGGTATAGCACTAAACCCTTACCGGCACGACCGGACGCTCGCCAGTGGGCTTTTGTATTATAAAGAACAGCAGCATATATTTGCTGAAAATAGTAAAATGAAAAATACAACCATTAATACCGTGATTGAAAATTTTAATTCCCTGCTTTTAGAAGAAAAGGAATTTGCAGTCGACATCATAAGAAAGGTTTATTCAGAAGCAGCGCGTGATGCCATTTCTGCAAGAGCGCGTAAGGCGGTCGAAAATTTGAAAAAAGGAAAAGTAAAGCGGGGAAACATTAATGATCTCTATAAAGATTTAGAGAATGGCTAAGCTGATATGGGATGCATCGTTTAAACGTTCCTACAAAAAGCGGGTAAGTAACAACTTTATGCTTAAAAAAAAGTTTTGGGAAGCGTTGGAGTTATTTACCGAAAACCCGTTCGACACACGGCTTAAAACCCACCGACTAACAGGTAAGCTAAAAGGTTTATGGGCTTTAAGTGTTGACTATGATTGCCGGATAGTTTTTAAATTTCTTAAAGAAACAAACGAAGTATTATTAATTGACATCGGCTCACATGATGAGGTATATTAGGAACTTCCACCTACTGGTTCGAGCATCCGCCCGGACCTTGGACGCTCGGCCAGTGGCGGCACTCAATTGAGGGTTGTGCAACTGCTACCCTTGTTAGAGGCTGCCTGTAAGTTGTCAGCATAAAGTGGACTAAATAGTTCGTACATTTAATGTGGGATT
>CAZBPG010000094.1:0-15045 GCA_964493695.1 uncultured Chitinophaga sp.
TGGTTACAAAATTGTTTTTACAATTTTGTCCAAGCCTTTAGGGGGTTAGTACAGAACCCCCTGCCTACACTAAAGTTTCGGCAGGCAAGGCAAATTGCTCAGGTTTTCCCGCCCAAAAAATCAGACAAAATTTTTACCCGAAACGCCTTCAATTTTTCCTAATTTTATTTCACAATTCTTTTTCCACACAAGGAAAGCAAGCCCACACAGGGTTTGGAAACATCGCCCACCCCTTTGCACAAATGGTGTGGAAAAATGGGATGGTTTTTAAAGGTTGTGAAAAATATATTCGTCTACGTTTTAGCAAAACACCTACTACGATTTTAAAATTTCTACAATAAACTGTTATGGCAAGAAAGAACGAAAAGAAAGGGTTGAAGTTCGACCGCCTTTATACCCGGGAGGAGAAGTCGGCATTTGATTTATTTGAGTATGATTTGCGCTCGAGCGTAATCCGCAACCCGAAGGGCGATGCGGTGTTTGAGATGCACAACGTGGAAGTGCCGAAAGGATGGAGTCAGGTTGCCACTGACATTCTCGCGCAAAAATATTTCCGTAAAGCCGGAGTGCCCCAACCGGATGGTTCGTTGGGTGGCGAGCGTTCGGCTAAACAGGTGGTTCACCGGTTGGCTGATTGCTGGAAAAGCTGGGGCGAGCGCTATGGCTATTTTGCTACGGCAAAAGATGCCACTGTATTTTATGATGAATTGGTTTACTCATTGCTGGACCAAATGGCGGCTCCGAATTCTCCGCAGTGGTTTAACACCGGTTTGTACACCGCTTATGGTATTACCGGTAAACCACAAGGTCACTATTTTGTAAATCCCGATACCGGAGTGTTGGAGCAATCTACTTCAGCTTACGAAAGACCGCAGCCACACGCTTGTTTTATTCTTTCGGTTGATGATGATTTAGTGAACAGCGGTGGAATCATGGATTTGTGGACCCGCGAAGCACGTATCTTTAAATACGGTTCGGGTGTTGGAACTAACTTCTCTAACATTCGTGGCGAAGGTGAAAAGCTTTCGGGCGGAGGAACTTCGTCAGGCTTAATGAGTTTCCTGAAAATTGGTGATGCCGCTGCCGGTGCTATTAAAAGTGGCGGAACGACAAGACGTGCCGCTAAAATGGTTTGTTTGGATTTAGACCACCCCGAAGTGGTTGACTTTATTGACTGGAAGAGCAAAGAAGAAGATAAAGTTGCCGCGCTGATTGCAGCCGGTTACGATTCGCATTACGAAGGCGAAGCTTACAAAACGGTTGCCGGACAGAACTCCAATAACTCGGTTCGTATTCCGAATTCTTTCTTCCATACATTAGAGAAAGGCGAAGACTGGAACCTGGTTGCGCGCAGCAACGGGAAGGTGATGAAAACCGTTCCTTCAAAGGAACTTTGGGATAAAATTGCCATGGCCGCATGGCGTTGTGCAGACCCGGGTGTTCAGTATGACACTACTATTAACGAGTGGCATACCTGTCCGGAAGACGGACCAATCCGCGCATCGAACCCGTGCAGCGAGTATATGTTTTTAGATAACACCGCTTGTAACTTAGCGTCTTTCAACTTGCGCAAATTCTTCAACGATAAAACGCTTGAGTTTAATGTTGCCGGCTTCCAGCACATGAGCCGTGTTTGGACAACCGTGTTGGAAATTTCGGTATTGATGGCGCAGTTCCCTTCAAAAGAAGTAGCGCAACTTTCTTATGAGTTCCGCACGCTTGGTTTAGGTTATGCAAATCTCGGTTCTGTATTAATGGTAAGCGGCATTCCTTACGACAGCGATAAAGCACGCGCCATTGGTGGAGCTATCACCGCTATCATGACCGGAGTGGCTTACAAAACTTCTGCCGAGATGGCGGCAACGCTTGGTGCGTTCCCTGCCTACGAGAGAAACAAGAAACACATGCTGCGTGTAATGCGTAATCACCGTTTGGCTGCATACAATGCTGATACTACTGCTTACGAAGGAATTGAAATTAAGCCGCAGGGAATTGACCCTAAATTCTGCCCTGATTATTTATTGAAGGCAGCAACTACTGCCTGGGATGAGGCATTACAACTTGGAGAAAAATACGGCTACCGTAACGCTCAGTCTACCGTTATTGCACCGACCGGCACCATTGGCTTGTTGATGGATTGCGATACTACCGGTGTTGAGCCTGATTTTGCTTTGGTTAAATTCAAGAAGCTTTCAGGCGGAGGTTACTTTAAAATTGTAAATGAGTGTGTGCCGGCTGCTTTAGAAAATCTGGGCTATACAGCAAAAGAAATTGATGCGATTGTTAAGTATGCAAAAGGAACAGGAACGCTCACCGGTTGCCCGCATATCAATGCCGATTCATTAAAGGCAAAAGGATTTAATGATTCTGATATTGAAAAAATTGAAGGCGGGCTTGTGGCGGCTTTCGATATTACTTTTGCCTTCAACGTTTGGAGTTTGGGAGAAGAAACCTTGCAACGCCTTGGCTTTACTGCACAGCAATACAACGGCACTAACTTCAATTTGCTCCGCGAGTTAGGTTACAGTAAAGAACAAATTGAAGCTGCTAACGAATTTGTTTGCGGAACGATGACCGTAGAAGGTGCGCCTTTGTTGAAAGACGAACATCTTCCGATTTTTGATTGCGCTAACAAATGTGGAACCAAAGGTCAGCGCTTTATTCATGCACATGGTCACATCCGCATGATGGGTGCGGTTCAGCCGTTCATCAGCGGTGCTATTTCAAAAACCATTAACCTTCCTAACGAAGCAACTGTTGAAGATATTCAGAACTGCTACGAGCTATCTTGGCACCTTGGCCTGAAAGCGAACGCACTTTATCGTGACGGATGTAAACTTTCTCAGCCGCTTAGTAACAAGAAAGACGAAGACAAGGAAGACAAAAAGGAAACCGCCACATCAGCTCCTCAATCGAGCCAGCAACCGGCTGATGTGTTCAGCAAACTGACACCGGAGCAGGTTCTTGAAGCTGCACGTGTGTTGATGCAGGAGTCAACTGATACGAATTTCATGCGTGAACTTAGCCGCATTGTTGAACGCAAGAAATTGCCGCATAAGCGCAGAGGCTTTACACAAAAAGCAAAAATTGGCGGACAAACTGTTTTCGTTCGTACCGGTGAATACGATGACCATACACTGGGAGAAATATTCATTGATATGCACAAAGAGGGAGCTTCGTTCCGCTCATTGATGAACTGCTTCGCTATTTCGGTGTCTATTGGTTTACAGTACGGTGTGCCTCTCGAAGAGTTCACCAACAAATTTACGTTCACCCGCTTTGAACCAAGCGGAATGGTTGACCACCCGAATATCAAGAACGCAAGTTCGATAGTTGATTACATCTTCCGTCTTCTTGCATTCGAATACTTAGGCAGAACTGATTTGGTGCACGTAACTCCAAGCGAACTGAGCATGCGCGAGCGCAGCGCTATGGATTTAACTACTGAAATTTCGGACGAGCCGATTGAACAAAAGAAAACCACTCCGGTTCACCCTGAAATGAAAGAGCCGACTAAGCCTGTGGCTAAAAAAGAAGTAACTGAAATTAAAATAGAGAAGAAGATAACCCTTGCCACCAGTTCGATGAGTGCTTTTAATAAAGCAGCCGGAGATATGATGGGTGATGCACCTCCGTGCAGTGTATGCGGAAACATCACTATCCGCAGCGGAACCTGTTACAAGTGTATTAACTGCGGAAACAGCATGGGCTGTTCGTAAGCCGCCTAACCCCCGAAGGGGGAATAAGAAATCGCAGGAGTTACAATGGCGTAGCTTCCTGCAACTAATTGAAGCCTCTCGGTTAAACCGAGAGGCTTTTTATTTTCGATTGTTCTATGCACCCGAAAAACATTCAGATAAGAGATTTCACTTACGATTTGCCCGATAAGAAAATTGCTAAGTATCCTTTGGCAGAACGCGATTTAAGCAAGCTGCTTATTTACAGGGATGAAAAGATTGAAGAAAATATTTACCGAAACATCAGTGAATACATTCCTGAGAACTCACTGCTCATCTTCAACAACACCAAGGTCATTCAGGCGCGCCTGTTCTTTCAAAACTCTACCGGTGCCAAAATTGAAATCTTCTGCCTTGAACCGGCTGAAGAAAATGCAGAAATGGCTTCAGTGATGAGCAGAAAAAAATCTGTCCGGTGGAATTGCCTGGTAGGGAAGGCAAGCAAGTGGAAAGAAAAAATTCTGGAACATAAAACAGACAGCTTCAATTTGACGGCAGAAATAGTTGAACGAACAAGTGATGCCTTTGTAATTGAATTCACCTGGACTCCTGAGGAACTTTCATTTGCAGAAATTCTTGACCGGACAGGCATGATGCCTATCCCTCCTTACCTAAAGAGAGTGTGTGAAGAAATTGATTTAATCCGCTACCAAACTGTTTATGCCAAACATGAGGGTTCTGTAGCCGCCCCAACGGCCGGCCTACACTTCACCGAAAGTATTTTCGAAAAGCTAAAGGCAAAAAATATTTCGAAAGCAGAAGTAACACTACATGTGGGCGCGGGAACTTTCAAGCCGGTGAAGAGCGAAACCATGCAGGAACACGAAATGCATGCGGAAGTTATTGATGTCAACACTGAAACTATTCAGCATGTTCTGGACTCTTTACAACATAACATTGTTGCTGTTGGCACTACATCTCTCCGCACCATTGAATCGCTTTACTGGATGGGTGTAAAAGCAAAATTGACGATTGAATCTTCTTTAGAGGAGTTGGAGATAAAACAATGGGATGTTTATGAACTAAACGGCAACGAAACACCGGCAAACGCAATTCACTCGTTGCTGACGTGGATGAAAAAAAATGATTTGACGAGATTAACTTGCAAAACACAAATCATGATTGCGCCTCCTTATCAATTAAAAATTGCGACTGCGCTCGTTACGAACTTTCACCAACCTAATTCCACACTGCTTTTACTTGTAGCAGCAGTTGTTGGCGATAACTGGAAGAAAATCTACACTCATGCTCTGGAAAATAACTTCCGTTTCCTAAGCTACGGTGACGGCTCTTTGCTTTTCCGTAAATAAAAAATCCTCCCGGCTGAGCCGGGAGGATTGTATTAAATACAGCTTGTTCGAAAATCTTATCTCAACAAGGTAAACGCACCTTGCTCGCTTACAATCTTATCGGTTCCCGGATTGTTTTCATCAGGAGTTTTAACCGAGATGTAATAAATGAAAGTATCTGCAGGCTGGTCTTTGCCGTTAAGCTTACCATCCCAGTTTTCAGGGGAATTATGAACTATTTGTCCCCAACGGTTGTAAATTCTGAAATCGGTAACCGTGAGTGCTGAATTCTCTCCACCATTTACCGGTCCGTAAGTATCGTTTTTGCCGTCTCCGTTTGGACTAAAAGCGTTAGGCATTTTAAGCTGACCATTCACGATAATTATTACAGAATCAGAAGCCCTGCATCCTTCATTGGATTCTTCAGTCACTACAACATAGAACACTGTTGTTGCACTAACCGTAGCCGTAGGATTAGCACAATCCTCGCAACTTAAGCCGGTAACAGGCGACCAGGCATAAACAGGATTGCTTGTAAAATTCTGCGCGTCCACTGTAATTTGATTGCTCACCCCCACTCCTGTAACTATGGTATCAGGTGTTGCATTTGCAAACAATTGTGCCGGCTGTTCAACTATGGCAGTCAGTGTATCTAAACAGCCATAGGTATTTCTGGTAATGATAGTATAGGTTCCTGCAGTAAGGTTGCTAAACACGCTATCGCTTTGGAAAGTTCCGCCATTCAATGAATAAGTATATGGAGCATTCGCCTGAGTAAGCGGAGTAACTGTAATTGCTCCATCGTTAAACTGCCCGAAACATGAAGTTGAATCTACATTCACATCAAAACTTTCGTTAGCTGCTCCTGCATTTACAAAGAAGTTGCCGGTGGTTGTGCAGCCAATCGCATCGGTCAATGTAAATGTGTAATTGCCGGTTGGCACGTTCGGAACAGTTAACACTGTATCAGCGCCAACCATTGACAGAGTGGTATTAACACTTAAGCCGGGAATTGAAACTGTGATAGCACCGGTTCCTCCCCGTGGAGTTAAAATCTCTGTTCCAAAACCAAGGTCTGAACAGTTAGGTTGATTCACCTGAGAATTGTAAGACAACGAAGGAGATTGACCGATAATATCTGAACCGGTAGCAGAACATTCATTGGCATCGGTAACCGTTACCAGAACAATTCCTACAGCAAGGTTGCTTGCCGTATTTGTCGATGGACTCTGAGCCGGGTTCCATACGTAAGTATAGGTTCCCGTTCCGCCTGTAACTACCGCAGTTGCAGTTCCATCAGTCCCTCCAAAGCATATAAACGCGCTTGCATCAACGGTAACCGATAATGCATCTGACTCAGTAACAGTATATGTTGCACTTATTGTGCAACCGCCTTGATCGCTGGCAGTTACTGTATAGCTTCCCGGCTCAAGACCGGTAATAGTGGCGCCTACCTGCTGAGGTACAGTGTTCCATGTAAAGGTGATAGTTCCGGTTCCGCCTGTGGCGCTTACACTTATACTTCCATTGTCAGCTCCGTTACAGGAAACGTTATTGATGATAGGATTGTCGAACACCAAAGTTCCGGCTCCTGTTGTAATGGTAAAGGAAGCGCTAACACTACAGTTGCTGGCATCCGTTGCCGTAACCGTAACTACACCGGCAGCCAGGCTATCGGCAAAGTTTCCGGTATCTCCGTTCGACCAGTTTAATGTTAACGTGCCTGTTCCGCCTGAAGGGAATACTGTAATGCTTCCCTGTGAGGTACATGTCACCGGCTCAATAATCGACTGCCCTAAATTGATAGCAGACGGCTCGGTTAACGTATAAGAAGCACTTGCAGAACATCCCGCATTATCAGAAGCGGTAACCGTGTAGGTTCCTGCACCTATACCGCTCAAAGTGGCCGTTATGTTTGCTGAGCCGCCCCATGCGTAAGAAATTGTTCCGGTTCCGCCACTGGTTGTTACAGTAATGCTTCCGTTGGTTCCTCCGTTACAAGTTGGTTGTACCAAAGCAGGTGTTCCGAACGAAATTACGTTGCCGGTAGCAGCCACTGTATAACTTGCCGTGATGCTGCAAAGGTTTGCATCGCTTACAGTGAGGTCATAGGTTCCACCCGCAAGACCGGTGATTGGGTTGCCACTGAGCGGACCCGATGGCCCCGACCATGAATAAGTAAGGGTTCCTGTTCCACCGGATGCTGAAGCAGTAATAGAACCGCCCTGCGTACAAGTGGCATCTACAATGGTTGCATTACCTAAATCAACAGAGACAGGTTCGGTAATAGTGAATGTTGCACTTGCAGAACAAACAAAATCAATATCAGTTACGGTTACGGAGTAAGTTCCCGCTGATAATCCGGTAGCTAAGCTATCGGTACTTACCTGAGGGTTCCAGGTATATACAATTGGTGTTATCGCAGAAACCACAACTACGTGAATACTTCCATCATCGTCTCCATTACAAGTAATATTGGTAACAATTGAATTACCAAAAGAAATACCGCTTTGGTCAGGGATAAGATATGATGCCGTAACACTGCACAAGTTAGCATCCGTAACAGTTAATGTAACTGTTAATCCTCCGGCTATGCTGTCGGCCGTATTACCGGTATCACCGTTACTCCATGAGTAGGTAAGTGTGCCGGTTCCACCGGTTGCGGTAACAGAAACATTTCCGCCTTCCACACAGGTTGCCGGATTGATAGTTGGATTATCTAAAACAATAGCTGCCGGTTCGTTAACCGTATAGCAGGTAGAAGCTGAACAACCTACTGCATCGCTGATAGTTACACAGTACGAACCTGCTGTTAAGCCTGTTATAGCCGGTGTTGTTTGTCCGGTGTTCCAGGTATAAGTAATCGCTCCTGTTCCGCCTGTTGCCGAAGCGGTAATGCTTCCGTCTGTTCCGCCATTGCAGGTTGCATCAACAATTATTGGTGCGTCAAATGCAACAGTATTAGGTGTTGCATTCACTGTATAAGAAGCGGTGGCAGTACATCCGTTGGCATCTGTTACCGTTAAATCGTATGGGCCGGCAGCTAAGCTATCAATAAAGCTTCCACTGTCTCCGTTTGACCAATCGTAAGTGAGTGTTGTTCCTGTTCCACCGGTTGCAGAAACAGTAATTGTTCCTCCCACATTACAAGCAGCATCGGTAATGGCAGGCTGGCCGATAACAATTGGTGCAGGCTCTGTAATATCATAAGATGCAGTAGCCGAACATCCGTTCGCATCTGTGGCGGTTACGTTATAAGTTCCCGGATCTAAACCGGTTTGAGTATCGCCATTTGGCAAGCCGCCTGACCAGGTATAATCTACCGGAGCTGTTGCCTGACTTACACTTACCACTATGCTTCCATCATCCGCTCCATTGCAAGTAACGTTTGTAATAACCGGTTGGTTAAACACCGGGTTTGCAATAACCTGATTTACGGTTCCGGCACCGGTAGCTGAACATCCGTTGGCATCGGTAGCGGTTACTGTATAAGTTCCAACACCCAGGCCTGTAATGGTTGGAGTGGTTATTCCACCGCCCCAGTCATAAGTATACCCAGCAGTACCGCCTGATGCAGTAGCCGTAAGTGATGCAGAAACAACACTTGCCACACAATTGTAAAGAGTGGTATCCGGTACGTTTACCACCAGTTGATCCGGCTCAGTTACCGTTGCAGTGTCTGAAATGGTACATCCGGCAGAATTAGTTACGGTAAAAATATATGTTCCCGCAGGTATGCCGGTTAACGAAGTTTGATTAGCGCCACCCGGAGCCCATCCGAAAGATGTTACTGCTCCTCCGGTGCTGGTGTATGATGCATAAACCGCACCATCGTTTCCGCCAAAACACGTTGCATTATCAATTGAATCAATAGTAACCGTTAACCCTCCCTGAACCGTTACATAAACCGAATCGCTTACGGTAACAGTGGAGTTATCGCAATTGGTATAAACAGCCTGAACAGTGTAAGTAGTTGTGTTAGCAGGGCAAACGGTAATGTTATCACCGGTTCCAATCTGAGTAACTCCATCAAACCAATTGATTACATAATTCGGTGCTCCGGCCGGTGTAAAGCGGTAAGCATCATTAGTAGCTGTCCATACGGTTGCATTTCTGCCGGGAACAGTATAAGCAACACTACCTGTAGCATCCTGTATTCCTTCTATAGCTAATCCGTTATTCCATCCAAGACAAGTTCCTTTATTCTCAATGTATATATCAATTACGTTGGTTGTTTCATACAATACAATTTGCTGGGTTTGAAACTGAGCCGTACACGAACCGGTACTTGAACTGTTCGGGTCGCCATACATAGGCACCTGATACCATGAAACCACAAACTGGCGGCACGGATAAGTTCCGATAATAGAATAATAAATATCGCCCTGGAAAGTGGGATCCAGATCCTGCCATGGGCCCATAATACAATTTCTTAAATCGGCCGGAGTAGCTGAAGGAACAGATCCGTTAATTTGCCAGCTATTATTATTGTTTGCATTAACTGTATTGAAAGAAACAATTCCGTTTGAACCAACTATCAACTGCCCGTAAGTATTTCCGAAGAAACAGAAGTTAAACGGCAGGTTGATGACATTCGACCATGTATCATCAATATTTACAAGAATAGGTGTGCCGGTATTAAAGGCAGCAGCCGGATTATAAGCAATGGCCGAACCGGTGTAAGAAGTTGTTTGTGCCCCTGCTATGGCAGTGGCCGTGAGCGTAGTGCAGGTTTCACCGCAAGGGATAGTAACATTGTTGTTGGTAGATACAGCCGGACAATCGCCACAAGGTGTATTGCCCACTATGTAGCTTGCTGTTACACTGCACCCCCCCTGATCTGTAATAGTAAGAACATACGTTCCGGCAGCAAGACCGGTTAATGGGTTTCCGGTCAATCCCCCTGTCCAGGTATAAGTAAGTGTTCCGGTTCCACCTGTTGCTGTAATGGTTATTGAACCATCACCCGAGCAGGAAACATCAGTAACAACGGCATTGGTGATGACAATAGAAGAGCCCTGCGCTACATTATAAGTGGCACTCGCAGTACATCCATTGGCATCGGTAGCAGTAACACTGTATGAACCAACGGCTAAACCGGTAACGGTATCATTATCAGGCAAACCACCAGACCAGGTAAATGTTACAGGGTCTGTTGCTCCTACGGTTGTAACTACAATGCTTCCGTCATTACCGGCACAAGTGGCATCGGTAATTACCGGTGTGCCAAAGGCGATGGATGTTCCCTGGCCAACGGTGTAAGAGGCGGTAGCCGTACATCCATTGGCATCGGTAGCGGTTACTGTATAGGTGCCGGCAGCTAAACCGGTAACGGTATCATTGTCGGGCAAACCACCAGACCAGGTAAATGTTATAGGGTCTGTTGCTCCCACAGTGGTAACTACTATACTTCCGTTACTGCCGCCACAACTTGCATCGGTAATTACCGGTGTGCCAAACGTGAATGAAGCTCCCTGGTCAACGGTGTAAGAGGCAGTAGCCGAACAGTTGTTAGCATCGGTAGCGGTAACCGTATAAGTACCGGCAGCAAGGCCGGTAACGGTATCGTTATCCGGAAGTCCGTTTGACCAGGCAAAATCAACAGGGTCTGTTCCTCCTATAACATCAACTACAATACTTCCGTCATTACCGGCACAAGTGGCATCAATAATTATCGGTGTGCTAAGAGATATTGGTGCGGTCTGGCCTACTGTGTACGATGCTGTAGCTGTACATCCGTTCGCATCGGTGGCTGTAACCGAATAGGTTCCTGCAGCAAGACCCGTTTGCGTATCGCTGTTTGGTAAACCATTTGACCAGGTGTAGCTAACTGTTGGTGTAGCGCCAACCACATTAACTACAATACTTCCGTCATTACCGGCACAGGTGGCATCGGTAATTACAGGAGTTCCAAAGGAAATCGGAGCGCCCTGACCTACAGTATAAGCGGCCGTAGCCGAACAGTTGTTAGCATCGGTGGCTGTAACCGAATAGGTTCCGGCAGCAAGGCCGGTTTGTGTATCGCTGTTTGGTAAGCCATTTGACCATGTGTAGTTAACGGTTGGGGTTGCTCCGATTACATTAACCACAATGCTTCCGTTATTACCGGCACAGGTGGCATCGGTAATAACCGGTGTGCCGAAAGATATTGGTGCAGATTGGCCAACAGTATAAGATGCAGTAGCTGTACATCCAATTCCATCGGTTGCCGTTACAGAATATGTTCCTGCACTAAGACCGGTTTGCGTATCACCGTTTGGCAATCCGTTAGACCAGGTATAGTTAACGGTTGGGGTTGCCCCGCTTACGCTCACGGTAATGCTTCCATCATTGCCCAAACAAGAAGCATCATCAATTACCGGTTGATTAAACGTTATGCTTCCGGCAACTACAGAAATAGTTCCAGCATCGCTGGCAGTACATAATTTTGAATCGGAAACAGTAACCGTATAGGTTCCTGCTCCCACTCCGGTAATGGTTTGAGAAGTCGGACCGCTGTCCCATACATAAGTATAGCCCGGTGTTCCTCCCGAAGGTGTTGCTGTAAGCGATGTTACGGGGTTGGCGGCACAAGAAGTAAGCGTAGTGTCAGAAACTGTGACTACTAACAAAGGCGGGTCAACTAAAACAACCGTATCGTATAGCGTACAATTGGCGGCATCGGTTACCGAAAAAATATAAGTGCCTGCCGGTATTCCATCTAAATGCGTTTGACCTGCTCCGCCCGGTGACCATCCGTAAGAAAGAATGGCAGAGCCGGTATTATAGGATGCATAAACGGCACCATCGCTGCCGCCATTGCAACTAATTTCATGAATAGAATCAATGTTTGCAGAGGTTCCGGAGAAACCTACCGAAACATCGGAGGTAACTACTACTTGTGCTCCACCGCAGTTGGTGTAAGTTGCCTGTGCGGTGTAGGTAGTTGCTGAGCCGGGGCATACGTTTATGGTGCTTCCTGTTCCTATTTGGTTACCGCCCTGAAACCAGGCAATAGTATAGTTAGCCGCACCGGCCGGGGTAAAACGGTGCGCATCGTTGTTTGCTGTCCAGGTTGAGGCATTTCTTCCGGCTACTACATAAGCAACTGTTCCGTTGGCATTTTGAATACCTTGTGTGGCGTAACCGTTGTTCCAATCGGTGCATATTTGTTTCTGCTGAATGTACATATCAATTACGTTGGTGGTTTCGTACAAAACAATTTGTTGTGTAGCACGTAATTGCTGGCCCTGACAGTGTGTAGTGTTCACACTATTCGGGTCGCCATAGTAAGGCACATTATACCACGAGAATTTAATATAGCGGCAAGGGGCTGTTCCGCCAATTTCATAAAAAATTTGCCCCTGATTGGTAGGGTCAATATCCTGCCAAGGGCCCATGATACAGTTGGTCATATCTGCCGGTGCGGCTGACGGAATAACACCGGGTATGCTCCAACTGTTAAAGGCTCCGGCATTTGTAACATTAAAAGAAGCGGCTCCGTTTGAACCAACTATTACCTGGCTGTAGGTGTTTCCGAAGAAACAAAACTGAAACGGAAGGTTGATTACCCCCGACCAAAGGTCATCTGTATTTACCAGTACCTGGGTGCCGGTATTAAATGCAAATGGCGGAGTATAAGGTATAGCTGTTACAGAATAAGATGTTGTCTGTGCCCCTGCAAAAGCATTGGCTGTAAGGTTGGTGCAGGTTTGGCCGCAAGGTATGGTAACATTGGTGGCTGTACTTACAGCAGGGCAACCGGGAAACTGAGCAGATACGTTGCTGGCAAAAAACAAACCTGACACAACAAGGAGGAGTAGGATTTTTTTCATCGAACTATATATTGATTTTTTAGAGGACGCTAAAATAACAATCTGAGCCAATTCGACTACAACAAGCCGTGTTTTTGTTGAATTGGTTTTGGCAGACGAAAACCGTTGTGTAAAGGTTGGTTGAGCGAAGCAAGAATTAAATGATAGAATTGCGTTCCGAATGAAACTGCATTTTCTTCTTCTCCTCATTTTTGCAACAGCCTCTGGCTGTAAAAACAAACCATCGGCTTCTGCCGACCCTGTAGAGAACCGTTACTTCCGCCTTTACAACGAAATTTACAACCAATGGGGTAAAGAGCCGGCCGATTCAACCCGGCAAAAATTAAACGCCTATCTGCAAGAGTTTCCCGAAAATGCAGCTGCACAGATGCTGGCCGGAAACCTGGCTTACTCGCTGGCCGATTACGAAAAAGCCATTTCCAGTTACCGCCTTGCCATTGCTCTTCAGCCGCAACAGGCGGTTTATTATTCGGCTTTGGGCACGGTTTACAATGTGCAGCAGCAAACAGATTCGGCAGAAAAGTATCTGATGAAAGCGCTTGCGCTTCAGGATTCTTCGCCCTATACCTATTTGAATGTGGCTTTGCTTTATGCTAAAACCGGCAACCGGCAAAAAAGTTTTGCCTTTGCCGATTCGGCTTATACTAAAGGTAACACCCTGCCCATAGTATGCAGCGGCTTAAGTTTTGTTTTTTGCGAATGGAAAGAAGCCGGAAAAAGCAACCGGCTGTACGAAGAGGCGGTTACGCTGGGGCTAAAAGACACCCCGGCATTTAAACAAGTACTGAACGGCAAAATGCCCCTGGAAGATTATTACCGAACTAGTTATATGCGCTGAACATGAGTTTATTTACCCGCGAAAACCTGCTTTACTTTATTAAGGAAACCATCTGGATAACCCTTACCGCCATGGCTATTTATGCTATTCTGTATCCGGTTACCAGCAAGCTTGACTACATTTACTGGAAGATAAATGTGTTATTCATTTTCATTGCCCTCACCTATTTCCGCTGGAGCGTTACGTTCCGCAGCCTGCCGTTTTTGCGCCCGGCAGTAACCCGGTTCATTCTTTTTTCAGTTAACCTTAGCCTGTTTATTTACATTATGTACAACCTGCAAAAGTTTATAGGTATGGCCGATAACTTTTACATTGAAGATTTCGGCTTTCCGAAGATGATTATATATGAAGATATGAAGAACGAACTGTTCGGCTACCTGTATAACGAGCTGGTGCTCTTCGGCACCGGTGCGCTCATTATGCTTTCGGCTTTTCAGGTGCGCCTCATTATCTCTTACTGGCAATACTACAAACATGCCGCCAGCCGAATGATGGAAGATTAAGGGAGCTATAAGCATTTTTCCTACCCGCTTAACATTTAGTCATTTTTATTCTATTGAGTGAATCATATATTCAAGTTGTTTATACTTTTTACACAGAGGAAATTTAAGTGGTAGAAAAGCGGGATAGTGTAGAAAAAAAGAAACTACCTACCCCGCTAAAAATGTAACTATCGAGCGATAGCTACTATAAAAAGGGATTGTTCCAAAGTTACCTACTGCTCAGAGAGGCTATATGAGCCAGGTTTCCTTATGGTTAATTGTACGGGCTGTTTTATACAAACTAAAATCAGGTGTTCAGTGGAGGTATTTGCCTATGCAGGAATTATTCCCTCAACAAAAGTATAGCAGGAATAGAGTTTTTCATCATTATCAGAAAAGGTGCGTGGCAAACGGTGTGGATTCATCTGTTGGATAAGCATCGTCAACAACTTGATTTGTCAAGTATTCAGATAGATGGCAGCCATACACCCGTGAAGCGCGGAGACGAACAGCGGGGGGGGGACAGAAAGAAAACAAAGACCAGCAACCTGCTTTTTCTGGCTGACAACCTGGGGTGCCGCTTTGTTGCAGTCCAGTTATTGCCGGACAACACAACGATGCCTACCAATTCAAACTACAACTTCAAAATATATTTTCCCAATTAAAACAGGCCAATATCAGCAACGATGGATTATTCGTAAATGCCGCTACAACGGGCTCGACCAGCCGCTGGGGGTATATGTGTGGATGGTAACTGCCGATGGCAAAGATGGCGAGCGCATTGTGAGGAAAGGGAATGTGACTTTAGTGAGGTAACAGCCACCTCTCCTAAAGAAGCCGTCTCAAAACTCAATTTGAGACGGCTTTTTGTTTTAGAGGAAGAGC
>CAZBPG010000095.1:0-15012 GCA_964493695.1 uncultured Chitinophaga sp.
AATTGCAGCTATCCATAATCTTGCTATAAAATGATTTTCCGAAGAGGTCTATTATGAAAAAGGGTTAGGCCAACTGAAAACTTTTTGCGAAGCATCGGCTGCTTCCGGTAGTGCATATGAAGTAAAGGAAGTTGACTGGGCGGAGAAGAATTGTTTAAGCTTCCGTCAGGTGGTGAAGTTTCAGGATATGGGCAATTTCTTCGGAACTAATTTCCCTGCTATGAGTAAGGCAATTGAAGGTGCCGGTGGAAAACCCGGCATACCAATGGGTGTATATTACAAGTATGACGAAGAGGCAATGAATGCAGATATGGCAGCAGCTATTCCATACGAAGGAGCAAAGGTATTGGCAAAAGGTTTCTCAAATCTGAACCTGCCTGCAGGTAAAGCATACCTCATAGACTACTTTGGCGATTACGCTAAAATGAAACCGGCTTATGATGCGATGGACGCTAAATTGAAAGAACTGGGCAAGGAAAATCCTCAAATGGTAGTAGAGGAATATGTGAGCGACCCGATGAGTGAAAAAGATACCGCTAAGTGGGAAACCAGGATTTACTTCTTTGTAAACTAAATAACGGAACAGAAGTAATAAAAAAGGACACTGGATACCCGAGAATTAATCTGAAGGTGAATCACCGGAAACAAGGTTTGTTATTTCCCCATCACCTTGCTTTGGTGAACGATACTTTCGTTATGCACCTGTTGAAATAACTTCAGAATAAACTCTTCAGTAAGTCCACCGGTTTTGCCTTTGGCCACAGCACGCTTTACAATTTGTGCCCAACGCTCCGCCTGGTGTATGGCAAGTCCGTTTTCTTTTTTCAGCTCACCAATTTCCTCCGAAATTCCCATCCGTTCACTGAGCAGTTCAATAATATAATCATCTATACGGTCAATGCGCAAACGTAAATCCTGCAGCGGTTGAAGATTATCGGTAGAAATTTTTGGCTGACGGACAATTAATGCGTTTAAAATTTCGCCTAACTGTTCGGGTGGTACCTGTTGTTTGGCATCGCTCCATGCTTTATCCGGATTGATGTGACTTTCAATCATCAATCCGTCAAAACCCATGTTCATTGCCTGTTGCGATAAAACATAAATCAAATCACGGGTTCCACCCATGTGGCTGGGGTCAACAATAATCGGAATTTCAGGGTAGCGTCTTCGCAACTCAATTGGAATCTCCCACATGGGAGGATTGCGATAAATAGTTTTTTGGTACGAAGAAAATCCGCGGTGAATTACCCCCAGCTTTTTTATGCCGCTTTGATAAAATCTTTCGACCGCACCAATCCACAACTCCAAATCGGGGTTAATTGGATTTTTAATCAGCACTGGAATATCAACTCCCTTCAATGAATCAGCAATTTCCTGAACGGCAAAAGGCGAAACGGTGGTGCGCGCACCAATCCATAATACATCAATTTCATTTTCCAAAGCGGCCTCCACATGTTCGGGATTTGCCACTTCAACCATTACCGGTAACCCCACTGCGCGCCCTGCATTTTTCACCCACGGCAATCCAATTTCTCCTACACCTTCAAAACTATTAGGCCGGGTCCGGGGTTTCCATATTCCAGCACGAATCATTTGCACTTTGCCGTTAGCATGTTGCACAATTTCCTTCACGGTGTTCATCATCTGTTCTTCCCCTTCCGCACTACAAGGACCTGAAATCACAAAGGGATGGGAGGTTACTTTTGCCCAATCTGCAATCGCAGTTATCTCAAACTTATTTGCCACAGATGCGAAAGTAAACGTTTGCTCAATACTACGGTACAACAGATTCTAATAATTGTATTTTTGATGAATGAACGAACAAGTTTACGACTATATAGTCATCGGCTCCGGTTTCGGAGGAAGTGTAAGTGCCATGCGCCTGGCAGAAAAAGGTTATTCGGTTCTTGTAATCGAAAAAGGGAAACGCTGGAAACCGGACGATTTTCCAGAGAGCGACTGGAACCTGCCAAAATATTTATGGGTACCAATGCTTAAATGGTTTGGCTTTCAGAAGCTAACTTTTTTTAAAGAAGTGTTTGTGATAAGTGGTGTTGGGGTTGGAGGCGGCTCTTTGGTGTATGCTAACACCCTCATGGTACCAAAAGACAGTTTCTATACTAACAAAATTTGGGGCGGAATAAAAGACTGGAAAAATGTGCTTGCTCCCTATTACAGACAAGCGCAGTTCATGCTCGGCTCAGCAAAGTATTTAAAAGATAATGCTGAAGATTTAGTTTTGAAAGAAGTTGCGGAAGATATGGGCTATGGAAATTCTTTCACTAGTGTTGATGGCGTTGGTGTTTATCTGGGCGATACCGAAACAGAAGTCGATCCGTATTTCAACGGGCTTGGGCCATTGAGAAAAGGCTGCACCGAATGTGCAGCTTGTATGGTTGGCTGCAGACATGGCGCAAAAAACACGCTTGACAAAAACTATTTGTGGTTGGCAGAGAATGAATTTGGAGCAAAAGTGTTACCGGAAACGATAGTTACAAAAGTAGAGAATATCAAAGATGAGTATCTTATACATACTGAAAGTTCAACTTCCTTCTTCTCAAAAAACAAAAGAGTATTCCGCTCAAAAGGATTAGTAGTAAGCGGGGGAGTTTTAGGAACGATGGATTTGCTACTGAAACAGAAACACGTTACCAAAACACTCAGCAATCTTTCTGACAAACTGGGAGAGAATATTCTGACCAACAGCGAGATGCTGAGTGGTGTTGGAGGCGCTGATAGAAAACTGAATAACGGCCTTGCCATATCCAGAATTTTTTCGCCCGATGAAAACACCAACATTGAAGTATGTAAGTTTCCAAAAGGCAGCGGGTCGATGATGCACCTGGGTACTTTAGCAGTAGGAAATGGCTCTCCGGCCGTGCGCACTGCAAAACTGATAGGTCAGATTCTTTCCAAACCTCTTTCATTCTGCAAATTGTTTTTCACCATAACGCCTGCTGACCGGGGGATTATTTTTCTGATTATGCAAACTCTAGAGAACAGTATGCGATTAAAATTGAAGAGCGGAATTTTCGGAACGACTATGACTATGGCAAACGATAGCAATCAGAAAGTTCCCACTTTTATTCCTGTTGGTCAGGACGCCCTTTATCGTTACGCGAAAAAAGTGAACGGCATTCCGATGAACGCACTCACAGAAGTTACACTTGGCCTTGCTTCAACTGCACATATTCTGGGTGGTTGCCCGATGGGAGCAACAAAAGAAGATGGAGTGGTAGATGAATTTTTTCGTGTACATGGGTACAAAAATTTCTTCATCCTCGATGGTTCAATTATGCCGTGTAATTTAGGAGTAAACCCTTCTCTTACAATTACCGCGTTGAGCGAGTATGCCATGGCGAACATTCCTTCTAAAGAAGGGAGTAAAACAAAGTCCCTCGAAAAAAGGTTAGCAGAAATTTCAGGGTAAGGGAAGAGAAAAATAAAACTTCGACCCAACTCCAAATTCGCTTTCCACCCAGATTATTCCACCCAGACGGTCAACAATTTTTTTACAGATAGATAGTCCTAAGCCTGTTCCCGGATATTCGTGTTTTGTATGTAACCGGTGAAATGGTTCGAAAATTCTATCCTGATGCTCGGGTTTAATACCAATGCCATTGTCCTGAAAACAAAAAACAATTGTTCTTCCTTCCTGCTTGCCGGTAATCTTAACTTCGGGTTTTGGGCTCCGGTTGTATTTAATTCCGTTTAAAATCAGGTTCTGGAAAATCAGTTGGAGTAGGTTTCTGTCCCCAATAGTGGTTAACATACTATTGCTCACAACAACTGCATTTTTTTCCTTAATCTCTAAGTCAATAGTCTTCAATACATCCTCCAACAATTTTTTTGTATTTACCACATCACTCTTAAGGGGAGAACGAGTGATGCGCGAGTAAGCGAGCAAATCGCGTATTAATTGCTGGAGCGTGACAGCACCTTTGTTGGCAAACTCAATGTACTCATCTGCTTGCTGGTCTAATTTTCCTGCATATCGTTTTTTCAGAAGCTGCATGTAATTCGAAATCATACGCAAGGGTTCCTGCATATCGTGCGAAGACACAAAAGCAAACGTTTCAAGATCAGCATTACTTCGCTCCAATTCAATGGTTCTTTCTTCTAGCTCTTCCTGATACTTTTTACTTCTCCTGATATCACGCGACTGGCTGAGTACCACGTTTGAAACTCCATTTGAACCCTCCATTACTGAAAAGATTGTTTCAAACCAAATGTAATTCCCCTCTTTATGCCGTAGGCGAAATTGAGTTGGCTTAAAAATAAGAGGATGTGTGTTGCCTCTGAAATCAAGCCCTTTCATGATTGCTGCATCGTCTGGATAAACTACAGAAATAGGGTATTTGCCAATCAGTTCATCCTGCTCGTACCCCAAAAGTCTTTTTACAGAAGGACTCACAAACTCAAGCTTCGCTTTTGCATCGTGAATGCAAATAAGATCAGAAGAATTTTCAGTAACCAACCGGTACTTTTTTTCGCTTTCCTTTAGTTTATCTTCAATGGAAAAATGAAAATGAATCAACACTGCCTGCGCAAACGAAGCAATGATGTAGGTGGCATAAAAATCGAAGGTTGCCTCTGCGGTACGGATCGAAAAAACTGTAACAATAAGCAAGAGGATATTCATTATCAACGTATGCACAACCCATCCTCGCTTATCGCGAAAGAACCAGCCGGAAATAGTATAGGCAATTATGAACTGATAGGCGTATTGAATACGGAAGGATGTTCCAAACAGCAAATAAAGATTGATAATGTTCATCACGTAAATGAATACGTAAGCACACTGCCGGTAATTCTTCTGCATTGGTTTGTAGAATAACAATCCAATAAAAATCACCAGCGCAGTTAATGCATCAATTATGTTAAGCATTTCATGACTAATCGGACCTTTAACCGGAAGGTTATCGCCAAATAGAAAAAATGTTGTAAAGCCTACTGTAAGAAAAAGGAAAAGAAACTGCGCGGTTCGTAACTCGTGATTAACTAACTCGGCAAAAATCTGATTAAGTCGTTTCAGCATGAGATCAAGACCGAATTTAATCTTTTGTGCGAACCCCAAAAATTAATACTTAGGCATAGAGTTATCTATTTCATCGGCCCAGGCCAAAATACCGCCTTCCAGGTTGTAGAGATTAGTACATCCAAAATTACTTTCGAGATACTGAATAACATTGCCACTGCGCTTTCCGCTGCGACAATGAATTACCACAGGTTTATCTTTGGAAATTTTCTCAATGTTATGTACAATTTCTCCCATAGGAATTAACTCCCCGTTCAGATTGCAGATTTCGAATTCATGTTCTTCGCGAACATCAATCAACTGGAAGTCTTCTTTATTATCGAGCATTTGCTTTAGCTCTGTTACCGTTTTACTATTCATAGCTTTCTCTGTTAGTCAATAATCATGCAGGCGCCTACTGTTACGTTCGTTCCTTCATCAATCATAATAAAACTTCCGGTGTCGCGATTTTTGGTATAGGCATCAAAGCAGAGAGGTGCAGTAGTGCGAATAGTAATTCTTCCCACATCATTCATCCCGATAGAAACATTATCAGTTATTCGGTGAAGAGAATTAATATCCAGCTTGTATTTCACTTCCTTCACAACTGCACGAACATCTTTGGTAGTATGTTTCAAAAAATACTTCCCATTCAACTGAAGAGGCTTATCGCTCATCCAGCAAATCATGGCTTCAATATCCTGACTTTGTTTGGGAACATTTCCTTCACGTACCAGCATATCTCCGCGAGAAATATCTATATCATCTTCTAATTGAACACTAACCGAAAGCGGTGCAAAAGCTTCTTGCAATTCTTTCCCATCTATTTCAACCGATTTTATCTTAGAAGAAAAACCGGAAGGCAGTACGGTTATTTTATCGCCTTTGCGAATTACTCCGCTAGCAATTCTTCCAGCATAACCACGGTAATCATGAAATTCATCGCTGTACGGGCGGATAACAAATTGAACCGGAAACCGCAAATCAATATGATTAATGTCGGATGCAATGTGAATGTTCTCAAGCAGGTACATCAGCGTTACGCCCTCGTACCAGTTCATATTTTTTGAACGATGAACCACGTTATCGCCATTCAAGGCAGAAATGGGAATAAAGTGAATATCTTTTGTTTTCAATCGAGTGGCAAACTCACGATACTCCATAACAATTTTGTTGTAAGCGGCTTCATCATAATTCACCATATCCATTTTGTTTACGCAAAGTGCAATGTGAGGTATACCAAGTAACGAAGCAATAATACTGTGACGTTTTGTTTGCTCCACAATTCCCTGGCGTGCATCAACCAAAATAATAGCGAGGTTTGCAGTAGATGCCCCGGTGACCATATTTCGTGTATACTGAATATGCCCCGGAGTGTCAGCAATAATGAACTTTCTTTTGGGCGTAGAAAAGTACCGGTAAGCTACATCAATCGTAATTCCTTGTTCTCTTTCTGCTTTCAAGCCATCGGTAAACAAAGCAAGGTTTACGGTTGTTTCTCCCCTGCGCTCAGAGGTTGCCCTGATGCTTTCATACTGGTCTTCGAAAATAGATTTTGAATCATACAGCAGTCTTCCAATCAGAGTTGACTTACCATCATCTACACTACCGGCCGTTGTAAATCGCAACAACTCCATGTTCAAATAGCTTTTTGAATCAAACTTATCTTCATTAACTGTCATTGAATCTTGCATTGCCATTTTCAATCCTTTAAAAATATCCTACCTTCTTTCTGTCCTCCATCGAACTTTCCCCTCTTTTATCATCGGCCCTTCCTCCGCGTTCTGTCGTTCTTGAACTTGCAACCTCCTGAATAATATCATCGAGTGTTGCGGCTGTAGAAAGTGTGGCACCGGTTGAAGTAATATCGCCAATCGTTCGAAAGCGCACCACTCGTTCTTCGGCTTTTTCAGTTGGCTTCATTGGAATATATGGTGACTCTGCCAACAAAGTTCCATCACGGTCAAACACTTTCCGCTTATGTGAAAAATAAAGAGAAGGCATTTCAATTCCTTCCACTGCCAGATATTGCCAAACATCTAATTCTGTCCAATTCGAAATAGGGAACACACGAAAATTCTCGCCTACTTGCATTTTTCCATTAAACAGATTCCAAAGCTCCGGTCGTTGATTTTTCGGGTCCCACTGTCCGAACTCATCGCGGTGTGAGAAGAAACGTTCTTTAGCCCGCGCTTTTTCTTCATCACGCCTTGCACCGCCAATGCAGGCGTCAAATTTATATTTCTCAATAGTATCAAGCAGTGTTGTTGTTTGCAGACGAATGCGCGAAGCACTGTAACCCTTTTCTTCTTCTACCCGGCTGTTATCAATAGATTCCTGAACTGAGCCTACAATCAATTTTGCATTTAATTTCTTTACTAACCCATCTCTGTATTCAAGTGTTTCAGGAAAATTGTGGCCAGTGTCAATATGAACTAATGGAAACGGAATAGCTGCAGGATAGAATGCCTTTTTGGCGAGATAAGTAACCAGAATTGAATCCTTGCCTCCGCTGAAAAGTATAGCCGGATTTTGGAACTGTGCAGCTACTTCACGCAGAATAAAAATACTTTCAGCTTCAAGAGTTTTTAAATGATTGAGAGTGTAAGACATAATTAACTCTGTATTTGACTAATGACAAACGTTAAAACTTCATTCACACTTTCTTCGGCAGATTTATTTTTTGTCAAGACTTCCAAATCTGGATTTGCAGGAACTTCGAAAGGTGCATTCACACCGGTAAAATCTTTTATCTCACCTTTCCTTGCTTTTGCGTATAGTCCTTTCACATCCCGCTTTTCACATTCTTCAACCGGAGTATTCACAAAAATCTCTTTGAAATCTTCTTCCCCGATAATTGTTCGTGCAAGGTTTCTGATTTCCTCTGTTGGGGAAACAAAACAGCAAATCACAATTACCCCATTTTGCAAAAACAATTTTGCAACTTCTGCTATTCTTCGAATATTCTCAATTCTATCTTCATTGCTGAAACCAAGATTACTATTAATGCCAGCACGGACATTATCGCCATCCAAAACCACACAGAAGAACCCCTTTGAATGAAGTTTTTGTTCCAAACCTTTTGCAATCGTACTCTTACCTGAACCGCTCAGCCCTGTAAGCCAAAAAACTTTCGCATGCTGATTCAGAAAATGCTCTTTGCTTGCACGCGATAAGAGGTGATTGAACGGATGAATATTATCTGATTTAGAATTCATAAAACGGAGCGCGAATATAATTGTTCCGCTTATAACCTGTTTAGTATATAGCGATTGACTTTAGTCTTGAATAAAGAAATCCTATTTTCAAACTACAAAACAATTACCATGAAGAAACTTGTACAATCACTCACTATTCTTCTGTCGATTTCTCTGTCAGCACAAATTACCCAACCCACTCAACCTGCGTCTGGCCCGGGAGGGGCTGACTATACCTATGGAGGAGTAACCCAGTACGATTATGCCACTAACGGAAGCGGTTCGGATTTTTGGCTGTACGAACCAAACACGCCAACGCCCGACTCTGCCAACGTTGTTGTGTTTATTCATGGATTAGGTGAAACTAATCCGAAACTGTATGGGGCATTCATTAAACATTTGGTAAGAAAAGGGAACATTGTCATTTACCCGCGTTACCAAAAAGATTTGAATACCAGCAACACTACCTTTAACGATAGCTGCGCGAAAGGAATTCAACGGGCACTTGATACTGTTAAGCAAGGAGGACACGTAAAAGGCCGAATAGAGAATTATTTTATCCTCGGCCATTCAGTAGGTGGAGTGTTAACCGCCAATATGACCATGCTGCATGGTCAATATGGTTTGCCAAAACCACTTACTGCATTTTCAATGCAGCCGGGCGCCTCCGGTTTTTTGATGAATGACTATTCTTCCTTTCCGTCTGATGTGAAGTATCTGATTGCTGTTGGAGTGGATGATATCATTGTGGGCACCGGTCCGGGAACTACACTTTACAATCAAACGGTGAATGTTCCTACTTCTCATAAAAATCTGATTACTCAATACGCTGATGGTCATGGCACACCGGCTTCTGAAGCAACTCACTTTGCACCGCTGGCAGGTGATGTTGCGTTTGACAACGGTGAATCGAATCTCTTCATTCTCGCTTCAGGCACCGGACCAGTGGATGGAGTTGATTTTTTCCTTTACTGGAAGTTACAAGATGCATTGATGGATTGTGCACTGCATAATCAGAATTGCGAATACGCTTTTGGAGATACTCCCGAACAACACGGCATGGGCAATTGGAGCGATGGCACCCCGGTGAGAATTCTTGAAGTTACTCCCGCTGCACCTACACCAATTAAAGATTTGAAAAATGAAACTTCGGTTTCTGTTTTTCCAAATCCTAACTCGATTGGCATTTGGCAGTTTACTGTGGGCAATGATTTAGTGGGAAGCAATCTTGTTATGACAGATGTAAGTGGAAAGATTGTACATTACTCTAAAATCCAAAGTATAAAATCTGAGGTTGAGGTGGGTGAGTTAACGGGTGGAGTTTACTTCTATCAGTTAAAGAATTCTGTAAACGAAATTTTGAAGAGTGGAAAGTTGGTGTTAGAATAAATTATGAGCTAATCGCGATGTAACTCATAAGACCAATGCTTTCTTTCAAGGCACTTTCATCAATATTAAAAGTGGGAGTGTGAATGCCGGAAGTAATTCCAAGTTTTTTATTTCCAACACCAAGACGGTAAAAGCATGCGGGAACGTAATGCGTGTAATAAGCAAAATCCTCACTGCCCATCCGTGTTGGCAAATCCAGAACATTTTTTGTTCCTATAAATTCCTGTGAAAGAGATTTTGCTTTTACTGTTACTATTTCGTTATTGATTAAAACCGGATACCCTTTCAGAATATTTACTTCGCAATGGCTAAGATATTTTTCAGTTACCCGCTCACAGATAAACTCGATTTGTTTATGAAGCTGCCCTCTAAAGTTTTCGTCAAAACAGCGAAGAGTTCCCGCAATTTCAACTACATCGGGAACTACATTGGTTGCCCCTTTGCCTTCAATCTTTCCAAACGAAAGCACCACCGGAATTTGCAGGTCAGTTAATGTTTTCAGTTCAATCAGTAACTCAGCAGCAATCAGCAAGGGATTTTTCAGCTCTTCAATTCGTGCAGCATGGCCACCTTTGCCAATTACTTTTAAATAAACTTCATCGCTGCTTGCCATGAAACTACCGGAGCAAAAGCCGAATTTCCCTGCTTCCAATTCAGGCGAAACGTGCAAGCCAAAAATTTTATCAGGCCTCGGATTTTCCAAAACACCTGCCTTAATCATTGCCTCTGCACCGCTGGGAATTTTTTCTTCACTTGGTTGAAAAATGAATTTGATAGTCCCTTCAATTTCATTTTTCAATTCTGAGAGAATCATTGCAACACCTAACAAGCTACTTGTATGCACATCATGTCCGCAGGCGTGCATCACACCGGCATTTTTTGAACAGTAATCGACTTTGTTTTCTTCCTGAATGGGAAGTGCATCCATATCAGCACGCAATGCAATGCATTTCGATTCAGGATTTCTTCCCTTCAAAATTCCCACCACTCCGTTCTTCGCCACTTTGGTTTGTACTTCAATTCCGCAGCGCATTAACTCCTCGGCAACTAATTTCGATGTTTCAACTTCTTCCCAACTCAACTCAGGATTTGCATGTATCTGCCTTCTCAGTTCAACAACCCGCGGAAAATACTTTTCGGAAAGCTGCTTAATTCTTTCTTGCATAACGCGAGCTATTTAATCTTGATTTTATCGCGAACAATAAAAGCTCCGGGATACAAAGTAATAACCTGTTGTAAATAATAGGTGGCTTCTAATCTTGTTTTGAAATCGCCCAACCGCAATTTGTAATACGGCTGTTCATACTCCACATACGAACTCAAATCAGGGAATTCTTTATACATCGCACCTTTGCTTTTGTAAACATCATCGCGAATGTCTGTATACATAATCTGGATGCGAAATCCCTCAGCAAATTCACGCTTACGGTTATACTCTTTGTATTTGTAAAGCAGTGAAGCAATTTGGGGATCCTGCTTTACAGTAAAATTTTTGTTGGTTGAAACTGTTGTGCTATCCTGCGAGAACAGGAGAACAGGAAAACAGGAAAACAGGAAAACAATTATTGCGAAAACCCGGGTCTGATGTCTGATGTCTGATGTCTGATGTCTTCTCATGAAACTATACTTACGCTCGCAGAACAGCCTAAACGGTCGGCACCTGCTTCTATCAATTGCAAAGCAAACTCTTTATTGCGGATTCCGCCACTTGCTTTTATTTTAATTGCTTTAGGAAGATTTGCCCGTAACAATTTTACCGCTTCAACCGTTGCACCGGGTTGAACAAATCCGGTAGAAGTTTTTACATAATCAACGGTCATTTCTTTACACAATTCGCAGGCCTTTATAATTTCGGCATCTGTAAGCAGCCCTGTTTCTAAAATTACCTTCAATTTGCCTCCGCGCAACTGAATAATAGTTGCTGCACTCGTTAACTCATTCTTCAAATAGTTCCAGTCACCGGCTTTGAGGGCAATGATATTAATAACCATATCTATTTCATCGGCACCTTCATCAATAGCTCTTCGCGCTTCTTCTACTTTAGCCGGTGTGTGGGCGTAGCCTAAGGGAAACCCAACCACTGTTGCTACCTTCACGTTTGTTCCGCTCAGCCACAACTTGCACTTGCGTACGAAATAGGGTGGAATGCACACCGCAGCAAAACCGTATTCTTTGGCTTCGGCACAAATTTTCCTTACCTCTTTTTCAGAGGCATCTGCTTTTAACAGCGTATGGTCAATTTTGGATGCGAGATTCATTTATTGATAGTGAGCGAAGAAGAATGTATACCTTGATTTACATAAACATTAAAACAGATCAATCTTTGGGTAGGGCGGTGGAACGTTGTTCAGAATTTTTACATCCTCTATTTTGCTGCACAAAGAAATGAGGGCAATAATGACGGACAAAAACAGCAACTTTCGCATTACCGTGGGTTTTGTTTGTTTGATAACGCTAAAAGTAAAAACATATTCTCATCTGCAAAAAGTGCAGAGAACGCCACCGGGTTGGTACCCGGATGGAAGAGATTTTAGGGCGAAGACGTTGAAGAAGCAGTTGATTGGTTGATAAAAAGAAGGCAGCAGGTTCCCGAAACGGAGAACCTGCTGCGACTTAACCGGCAAGGCGTGATAGCTTTTCCAGAATTTTTCGTTGACAAACGATTTAAACTTAGGCATTAACTCATGCTTTTAAATTTACCGGCACGAATTTCTCCGAGAACTGACTTGCCTAATTTATCGAGTTTATCCTGTGTGCGCTCAAATGCTTCCTGCCATACTACTTCATCTAATACCATAGCTGCAAAACGGTTCTGCTCTTTTTTAGGCAAAAGGCGCAACTTGATAATTGCTTTTTCTAAAATGCTCATAACGCTTAATTTTCATCAAATATAATTCTTCCGGTGCGGAATTAAAACAGCCCTCTCGGTTTAACCGAGAGGGCGTTTTTGTTTGGCACAAGAAGCTTTGCTCAGTTGCTTTGCTTCATTCTTGCGCCAATTTGGGAATAGCAGGGAACAGGTACTTTATCAATTTCCTTACCAGTGAATCAGTTTAGACGGAATAAATTCGCAAACAGTAATTTCCGTTTCTGTTTCAATAAACACAAGCGTGTATTTTTTAAAAGTAAGGCATTTCATTCCCATCGAGTTTCTATCTGATTCTCTACATAAGGGGTGAACAACCATATCCTCTGCAAGTGCTTCGATGAAATCATAAACCGCATCAGAAAATTTTTCAGCGGTAGCCACTAACCCTTTCGATTCTATAAACCATGCTGCATCTGCTATACTTTCGGCAACCGATTCGCGGATTACTATTTTGCGCCTGCCCATTTTCTAATCAGCTTTTTTGAGTGCGCTCTTGCTTCTTGCACCGATAAAGTTTTTTCGGGTTTTGTTTTTAAAGCAGCTTGCCGCTGAAGAACGAGGTAGTCTTTTTCGGGAATTAAGAAGTATTTCTTTTTGTCAATTACAATTTGTGTCATGGCCTCTCTTTTTATTGTAACAAAGCTAAATAAAAAAGCGCGAAGGGTTGCCCTTCGCGCTTTTTTGCTTTTGGGTGTTTGCTGTTGGCACAAGAAGCCCGGCTCAGTTGCTTTGCTTCATTCTTGCGCCAATTTGGGGCTGTTTTTGTTTGGCACAAGAAGCTTTGCTCATTTGCCTTGCTTCATTCTTGCGCCAATTTGGGAACAGCGGTAAAAATTAATACAATACTAATTGCAATGGAAAGTAAGTGTAGGCCCTAGTTGACACCATTTTGAAAAATCAATAGTTTGTAGATCTGAACCAGTTATTTGCACATCCTGACCATTACCGCCAGAAGCTGGATGATAATTATCGGTAGCATTAGCATAATTTGGATCGTTTGTCTGAATACTACAGGAAACCTTATAAGTTCCAGTATTTAACTTGTAAGAAACCGAGCCGCCATTGGTAGTTGAATCCGTTGTTAATGTTCCAGTATTTGAATTTTGAAGATGAACGTAGACTTTATTCTGCAAGTAAAAACCACTAGAAGGCACCGAAACAGTAACCTTTAAATTCGAATCGGGTGTCACTGCTTTTTTAGTGCAACTTGAAATAGAAACAATGAATACTGTAAAAACAAAAAAATAATTTTTTCATACTTGTCAGATTTAATTTTTGCCTACTCTATATCCCCTTTTCGGCAACCGGGGTTTATTGTTTTAAAAAGCAGTCTCGACTTAGCCGAGACTGCTAAACTTTACTTACTCAATACCGTGCACCGTTACCGTTACGGTGGCGCTCCACTGCCCCACTTGTTCGCCTTTGTAAAGGTAAATAGCGCGGTATTTCCATACCGCACTTGCTCCGGCTGCCGGCAGTGGCGTAATTTTATCGGTAAAGTCGGGGCGCATATCTTTATCCAGAAACACCCAACCTTTGCCATCGCCCCGGTCAATCCAAATTTCAATACCATCAAACTTTCCTTTTTTCCACTTCAGTTCCGGATGCCCTCCGGTGCTCATGCCCGGTTTAAGCACCGGCTGCCCATCGGCCGGGTTAAACGGAGTAACGGGCGCTTCAATGCCCAAATCTTCGCCAATGTTTTTAGTGTAATTGCTGCTATTGGTGCAGTCGCCAATTATACCGGCAAAGCGTTTTTGAGCGTTAGCAAAAGTTGGCGTGGGTGCCGGTGTTTCGATAACCGGAGCCACCGGAAAAGGCCCCAGCACTTCATCGCCTTTGCCGTGGCGAAGCAGCTCTTTGTAATTGGTAAAACTTTCGGCAAAGCCGCGGAAGTTTTCCATATACAAGTAGGTTTTACGAAAAAATTCATTGTCTGCTTTTATGGCGGCTACCTTAGCAGGGTCTAAACCCAGAACACCTGCATGCGTATCCACCCTTTCGCAGAAACGGGTTACCTGAATCAGGTAGCCTTCGTCTGTTCTTTCTATGTAAGTTGCCATAGATAATTAGGGATTTTGGTTAAGAAATGAGTTTTTGTATGTTTTTTGACTAAAATCGACTCTTTCGAACGGTTCGTAAGGCTTGACGGATGACCCGTGAGGCTTAACGGATGGTTCATGAGGCTTGACGGATGACCCGTGAGGCTTAACGGATGACCCGTCAGGCTTGACGGATGGTTCATGAGGCTTGACGGATGACCCGTCAGGCTTGACGGATGGTTCGTGAGGCTTAACGGATGACCCGTCAGGCTTGAGGGATGATTCATAAGGCTTAACGGATGGTTCGTGAGGCTTGACGGATGACCCGTTAAATGACAGCTATAAACTATTCTGAGTAAAGTATTGGAAAATTGACTGGCGGAAGTTATACTACGCGCGTACCCCCGCCCCCCGGGTGTGGGTGGGGGGGGGTGGGGGGGGGGGTGGGGGGGGGGGGGGGGGGGGGGGGGTGGGGGGGGGGGGGGGGGGGGGGGGGGG
>CAZBPG010000096.1:0-14861 GCA_964493695.1 uncultured Chitinophaga sp.
GGGGCATAAATCCTCCTAAAACATCGAAAGACCGTGGTTTACCGGATGGTTACGTTCATTTCTAAATAGGCCCGTGCACGCTTGTTGGTAGTGTAATGCACAGAATCTACCCAGTCGGCAATTTGAGGTATACTTTGCTGAACCGGCACATTTTCAAGAAATCCCATTTTGCTCCATCGGGTTAACTGATTCTCTTTCCCATCAGCGTACTCATAATCGCGATTGAGGTTGCGCACTTTGGGTCCAATAGGAACAATGGCTACTCCGTTATTCCAGTGGCAACCCTTGCATTGGTTCTTATTCGGAATAACATAATCGGCTTCGCGCTTTGTTCCGTCATAATGTGTCCAGCTTACTTTTTTTATATCGCCCGCATTTTCGAGATGTGCCTCGGTCTGCTCATCGTTCCAGATATAATCCAGAGCTTCCCAGGCTTCCTTGCGGTGAATCAGCAACCGGGTTTCCAGAATTCTTCGCTTGCCATCTTTCACGCGAAAATCTTCCGGATAATAGAAGTTCTTGATTAAGCAGGAACCTACCGGTAAGTTAATTACCTTCGAAGTATCATACTCAGCTGATTCACCTTCAGGCATGTAAACGAAACGGGCTTTATGAGCATAATCTGTAAACAGTGGAGTAATTAAATCGTAAGGTAGAACGCGTGGATTAGGTTTTAATTCGTTCATCACCCCGCTGAAGAAGTTATACTCCGAAAGTTTTTCGAAAGATTTAGCGGCAACGTCCAGCACCACAGAAGTTGACTGTTTTAAATTGCAACTGATGATGTAAACTGAAAACAGAACCGGTAGTAAAAAAAAAAGAATAGTGCGCAGAACAAATTTCATTGCGTGTTTTTATTGCCTACTAACAATTGCTTACTGCTTACTGTTTCTCTATTGAATCAACTTTACCTCGTTCAAAGCCGGAGTGGTGCAATCAAACTTGCTCATGTCGCTGTTGCGGTTCTTTCCTTTGTTGGCTAAATCCATGTTACTGAAAGTAACGTCACCGTTGTTTCTTACACAGATTTTCTGGTCTTCCTTTATAGAGCCGTCAGGGTTTTTGTAGGCCGGGTTTACAAAGCCGTCATAAACAATATCCGGAACCTTTGTGCCGAACATAGCAGCAAACATTTTTCCAAACACCACACTTTGGTCGGTTCCACCGGTGCCACGGGCAATTTTATTGTCGTGCACATAAATTCCTCCGGAGTAAGGGTCGTAGATAGAATCCTTAAAAGGTTTATTCAACGCCATGTAACTTACCACTGCTACACTGACTGTGTTGTTGCCGCCAATCTCATTATTGAAAACTTCGCACTGGTTAGTAGCCATTACAATGATACCGGTACCGGCAGGAATTTCTCCTACGGTGGTACCCTTAACACCAAAGTTGGGAACATTGTTGTTGATTATTTTGTTGTTGTAAACGCGGCAACGGCTTCCGTTTTTAACGGGCAAATCGGGTAAATCAAAAATTAAAACCCCACCGGTGTTGCTGGTAGAAATATTATCATATACATCAGCATCGGTACTGTTTTCAATCTCAATGCCGGCCACATTATCGTGCACGTTGTTTCTTCTTACAACAATATTTTTTGATTGACCTACGTATATTCCTGCATCGCTGGAGCCAAACACATCGCATTCTTCAATCAACACATTGGTACAGCCAACAGGATATGTGGCATAAGAACCGTTTTTGGTATCGTGAAGAGAAGTCCATCCCATTTTCATTCTTCGGAATGTAACACCGATAGCGTCCTGTACTTTTATACAATCGCCCTTTGCATCGAGCACGGTAAAATCTTCCATTACAATTCCATCGGCAGTAACACGCAAACCTTCTGCTCCGTCTTTCTGCCCTTTAAAGGAGAGAATGGTTTTATCTCTTCCTTTTCCTTTAATAGTTACGTTCTTAACCCCGTCAAGAATAAGCGAACGGTTAAGCGTGAACGTTCCTTCGGGTAATTCGATTACATCGCCTTCCTTAGCATTAATGAATTTTTCCTGCAGTTCTTTTTCGAACCCGGCATCTACCTGATGCGCCTTGTTAGTATTACATGCAGAAAGAAACAGAACCGAGACAAAAACGATGGAAAGGATTTTTTTCATAGCGAATTTTGGTTTTAAAATTTGGGGCGCTAATATAACCAGCTATAAGAAAAGCGGGTTGGAGATTTTGCTCGTGACAATAGTTGTTGAGCCACTTAATTTTCGGATAAAATAAATGGCCAATAATTTTTTTGTGAGAAGAAAAATTATTTTTTTAGAGTAAACAAAAATTCACATTAGCGAAACAAATCTACACTCACCATGCGCCAGCTGAAGATCTCGAAGAGCATCACGAACCGTGATAGCGCTTCCCTTGAACGTTATTTGCAGGAAATAGGTCGCGTTGACCTGATTACAGCAGAAGAAGAAGTTGTATTAGCACGAAAAATTAAACAGGGTGATACCAATGCCCTTGAACGGCTTACTAAAGCCAACCTGCGCTTTGTAGTCTCAGTAGCCAAGCAATACCAGAACCAGGGACTGACACTTGCCGACCTGATTAACGAAGGCAACTTAGGTTTGATAAAAGCTGCTGAGCGTTTTGATGAAACGCGGGGCTTTAAATTTATATCGTATGCTGTGTGGTGGATTCGGCAGGCGATTTTGCAGGCACTGGCAGAACAATCGCGCATTATCCGGTTGCCGCTGAATAAAGTGGGCTCGCTTAATAAAATAAATAAGGCGTTCAGTGACCTTGAGCAAAAGTATGAGCGCGAACCTACGCCCGATGAGTTAGCGAGTTTGCTGAATATTGAAATTGATGAAGTGCGTTCCACTTTAGGAGTGGCGGGCAGGCATGTTTCGATGGATGCGCCTTTTGTAAACGGTGAAGAAAACTCGCTGTTGGATGTAATAGAGAACCCGAATTCGGAACAGGCAGATAAAGGGGTTAGCTACTGCGAGTCGCTGAGCCTAGAAGTGGAAAGGTCACTGGCGGCTTTGCCACAAAAGCAGGCGCAGGTGCTTAAACTTTATTTTGGTATAGGTGTTGAGCAGCCTTTGAGCCTGGAAGATATTGGTTCGCGGTATGACCTTACGCGCGAGCGCGTAAGGCAGATAAAAGATAAAGCTTTGCTGCGCTTAAAGAGTACCGATAAATGTAAACTGCTGAAAAGCTATTTGGGAGTGTAGCTGTAACAACCAGCGAGTGGCGAGTGGTGAAAGGCAAAACTCAAGAGCTAAAAGGCAAAGAGCAAAAGGCAAGCGATACAAAAGCCCTCCGATTTTTTTCGGAGGGCTTTTTGTTATACCGGTTGTAGTTGAACGTTAACTCTTTTGACGGTGCCGGTTTGAACAATGACTTCGATTTCCTAAATTGAGATAGTTTTCTAAACATTCTCCCTCAATTAAGCATTGTTGAAACACCCAACAGGTTGTGGTATTTTGACGGACATACTTCGCGTTTACCGTTTTTTAACTGGTTACCCGATAGGGCAGCATTCGAGTATTCTAAATTCAGTAACAGAAGTAATTTTAAAGAATTGTATCATAAGTATTCGGATGAGCTTTTTTTGCATTTTCAGAGAAGAGGCAGGGGCTTTAGTTTTCATGAATTAGAAATAGCTTTCAATATACCGGCAGAAAAATGTGAGGTAGTGTCGTATTTAAAACCCTTTTTAATTCCATTTTCTATAGATAGTAAATTTCATAAATTATTAACCCGGATAAATCCCATGCTCAGTAAAGGTTTTTTTTATCCAATGGTAGACATTATACTAAAAAAAACAGTCACTCCACCCAAATAGACCCGCTGTCGTCATGCCGCGGAACATGGCGGACAACGGATAACAACACCTGTTACCGGTTCTTCTCCTTATTTCTCTATCGGTTTTCCGCCTTCGTTTTCTATCAGCATGTTTACAGCCTGGCGGCTGAGGTCGGTTATCTGCTCTTTGTTCAGGCGTTTGAGCAGTTTGGGCAGTTCGGTTTCGGTAAGCTGGTCGCGTATTTTCTGGAGGGCATGACCGGGCAGGTCGGCATATTTTTTATCGGGCGTCCAGTCGAACAACTCGTTTGGCGTGCAACTGAGATACCAGCACAGCAATTCAAGGTGCGTTACTTTCAAATTCTTGCAATTGCTTCTTAAAATTTGTGTAGCGGTGGTGGGGTTCATACCCAGTTTGGTCAAATAAGCATGTGGTTTGGCAATTCCTTTGGCCAGCATCAGCTTTTTTACGCGCAGGTTCAGCATATTTATTGGTTTTAGTAGCTAAAAAATTTCTTTTTCTGTTACAAATATATGTAAAATTATTACAAAAGTATGTTTTTATGTTGGTGTGCTGTGTTATATTGTTGCTATGGTATGTATTATTAGTAGTGTAGTATGTAAATATAGTATAGTGGTATGTAATAATATTACAAATGTATGCAAAAATGGTATAAATGTGCGTTATAATGTTGCTCGGTGTGTTTTTCAGTAAAATAGGCAGGCTTAATTCCTGTTTCGTTAAAGTCATATTTTAGATTTGTATTAATATGTTAATCAGCACTTTATGTAAAAAAAATTGCCCTTTGGCTTGCACAAATACTGGTTTGTGTTATATATTTGTCTACCAAAATTACATACAAATATTTTTTCATTATCTAAAACCTATTAGTTATGAATACCCCGCAAAAAGATAAGCTGAACATGTTTTTAAAGGTGCGCACCTTTTTGTTTAACAATACCGATGCGCTTTCGGTACTGGCACTTATAGTCACCCTGCGCGATGAGTTGGTCGCCATCATCAACGCCACAATAGATGCCGAAGGCGAGTCGAGCGAAGACATAAGCGGCTATACCGACCTGAAAGAAGAGCGGCACGAGCTGGTGCTTAAGCAGGCACTTAAAGTAGGCCGGGCCAGTGCGCTGTATTTTACCTTTACCTCACCCGACCCTGTAAAGTTTAAAAAAGTTGACCTGCTGAAAAGCGAAATTGACGGCATGCGCGATACCGACCTGTACACCCGCGTAAAAAAACTGTTTACCATTGCCGACCCTATTAAAACCCTGATAGTAGCCCCCGATTTTACCGATGCCGATGTAACCAATCTGCAAACGCTTAACGAAAGTTACTTTGAAGTGCTGGAAGCACCGCAGGATGCGCGCAGCCAGCGCAGCAGTTTTAATAAAGAAGCCGACCGGCTTTTAATAAAAGGCGATAAACTGCTGGTTGAAAAACTGGATATTGCCATGGCAACTTTTGCTGCCGGTAACCAGCAGTTGTTTGAGTATTATAAAAGCGACCGCTTAATTGATGATACCGGCAGCCGCAGCGAACTGAGCGGTTTTGATCTGCAAACCTATACCATACCGGGTGGCAGCAGTATTTCGTTTGGCACTGCACCTGCCCAAAACGAAAAGGTGTATATTAAGAACAACGGACCTTCGAGCATAGGGCTTTGCATACAGCCCACTGCCGTGGGTAACTGCACCGCTCCACCGCGGGTAATTGTGCAGGGCGAAGAATTTCTGGGCTTCTTTAACGACCTGGGCCTGGGCAGCGACCCCGGTTATGTTATCATCACCAACCTTGGTGCACAGGAAATTACCATAAGGGCCGGCCTTAAACCTAACTCATAGTAAGCGCACAAGGAACCGGTACCGGTACCGGTAAAACAGCCTCTGCAAATTTTGCAGGGGCTGTTTGGTTTAACCCCGAAAGGGTTTTAAACCCTTTCGGGGTTTCAGTTAAGTTAAGCGCTAATTGTGTTCGACTCCTTCGGTCGAACTTTCGTAACTTAATGGCATGACTATTCAGGGGTCATTCATTCTGCCCCACCACCTTTACCTTAAAACTTTGCTGTATTCGTTTGGCATTGGCTACCTGTGCACTGTCGGTTACCAGCACACGCATCAGCACCGAGCCCTGTTTAGTTTTGGCGCGCAGGGTGCGCACCACCCGGTTAACCGAAGAAAGGCGGATGGTGTATTTGTTTTTAAAGCCCTGCAGGTTATTGCGCACGTAGTAAGGCTGCATGTTATCGTCATAAAACGCCAGCGAGCAATACTGCGAGGTATCGGGGAGCTCACCGGTAATCAGCAAATCGTTATGGCTTAAATCGTAAAACACGGCACTGTAAATAAAATCGGGATTGGGCAATACCACTTTGCGCAAAGAGGCATCGGTTTTACCCGCGTGATAAACAGTGTTCACCGGTTCCGGTTTGCGGTATTGGGCAATGCCAAAAATGATAGCCGGCACATACCTCACAAACAGATACTGCACGGTAAAAACCAAAACAGCAAAAAGCAAAAGGCGAAAAGCAATTTTCCTCATGCTTTTACTTTTTTAATAACCGGTAGCGGTGTTTCTTCCAGGCCTGAAAGAAATTCGCTTTCTCCTTTATAAATCCTCAGCACCAGATTAAACTTAGCCTCTTCAGGCGTGGGCAGCCAGTTGGCTCCTTTTCGCTTGTGAGAAAGGGTGATGGTAAAATTACCGGCACTGTCGGTTTGCAGGTTCGTGTGGTTGAACGAGTACCGGTCATCTTTATTCGGTATCAAATACAAATCCTTGCCGTAAGCGGTAATGCTCCAGTACTTCGCTTTTATCTGGTTCACGTTACCGGTAATGGTATAATCGTTGGCGGAGTGCAGCAGTTCTTTGTTTTCGTCTCTGCGCGCAAACAGGTAAATAGCTTCCTTAGAAGGAAGGGCAAACAGCGCAAACACCGTAACCTGTGCGGTTATCAGTTTATCTTTGCCCAGCGGCAAATCGCGGCTGCCGGTCCAGCTTCCGTTGCGGAAAAAGGCATCGCTGCTTTCTACACCGGCAATGCGGTAAACCCCAATACCTATACCAACAATGAGGGCGAGAAGAATAAAAAAGAAAGGGCGGAGAGATTTCAAGGTAGTGAAAAAGTGTGTGGAGGATACCGGAGTCGAACCGGTTACCTTCCCGCAATACTGCGGGACGCTCTATCCCCCTTTGATTAAAAATTCAATGTAAGTTCTTCTTTTTTTCTGTTTTATCTCCAACTCACGTTTCACAGCATCGCTTCGGGTTTCAAATGTTTCACTATAAACAACTTTCCAATCCTTTGCGCCAAGGTTTTTTCTTGTGTTATGCTGCTCTACTCTACGTTCAATACAATCTGTTTGTCCTACGTAAAATCTATCAGTTGTTGTCGAATAAAGAATATAAACATGAAACGGCATACATTACCATTTGCTGTGTAGTGGAGGATACCGGAGTCGAACCGGTTACCTCTTGCATGCCATGCAAGCGCTCTAGCCAAATGAGCTAATCCCCCAATATTTACAAGAACGGATTGCAAATCTATTTTTCAAATTCATTCTTTCAAATACTTTTAAGCCGCAACTGCAATTAAATTGAATTCAGCAATAAATTTATTTTTGGTCGTATCGAAACTATGAAACCCCGCATCTCTGTCATACTGCCCATTTACAATCAGGGCGAACAGATAGATTATCTGTATGAACAATACACCACCCGCCTGCAGGAACTGAACGCAGCGTGGGAGCTGCTGTTCATCGTCAACGGCTCTAAAGATAACTCGCACGAAAAAGCTTTGCAGTGTTCGCAGCAAAACCCCAACGTAAAAACATTCAACCTCGAACTGGGCGGCTGGGGCAGAGCCGTGAAGTTCGGCATATCGAAAGCCGAAGGCGATTTGGTTTGTTATACCAACTCGGCCAGAACGTCTATTGACGATTTAATACTGATACTCACTTACGCTCTTGCCAACGATAAAACGGTAATTAAAACCACGCGCGTTATCCGCGAAAGCTTTATGCGCAAAATAGGCTCCATCCTTTATAATTACGAGAACCGGCTGCTGCTGGGCACTCCGCTGTGGGACGTAAACGGCACTCCGAAAGTGATACCGGCAAAATTCCTCACCGGTATGGAAATAGTAAGCGAAGATGATTTGATTGATGCCGAAGTAATGGCGCGGCTTTACCGCAAACAGGTACAGATAGTGGAGATACTCGTTCTCTCTACCAAGCGCATCAGCGGAAGAAGCACTACGAGTTTTAAATCGGCATTTAAAATGTACCGGGGTTTGTTCCGGTTGCGTAAACTGTTATGAGTAAGCAGAAACCCGATTTCGAAAAGCTGAGAGAAACGCAGAACAGCACCCTGCGCGACCCCGCGCAGGTCATCTGCGGCAACTACGAAACAAGCGGCATTGTGCCGCAGTTGTTCGATTACACCGTGCAGGGAAATTTTCTGCCGCTGTTAGAAAAACTGAAAATAACTTTGTTCGTTACACGCGAGTACGAGCATTTGGTGGTGGCGCTGAACGTAAAGAACAAAAAGGTGCGCCAGTCATTCCTGCACCTCCCCCACCCTAACGGTATTGTTGCCGACAGAAAAACCAATAAAGTTTATGTTGCTTCTACCCGCAGTCCGAATCAGATTGTAGAGTTAAGCCCGGTGAGTAAATTGATGCCCCGTGCCGGCTACAAAGCAAAGCCGTACAGCGGAAAGTTTCTGGTGCCATCGCGCACCAAGTATTATGCCGGTGCCTATTACTTTCACGACTTAGCTATTATAGGCGGAAAGTTGTATGCCAACTCCGTAGGCAAAAACGGAATCATTGAAATCAATTTTAATGCTGCTGCTTCCGAAGAAACCGTCTGGTCGCCTTTACCGGTTAAGCAGCAAAATGCCAATCACCTGCAGTTGAACTCTATTGCAGCCGGTAAAACATTGGCCGGTTCTTACTTTTCTGCCTCTGCCGAAAAGCCAGGTGAATACAAACCCGGTGACCTTAACTTTCCTGTAGATAAAAAGGGGGTTATCTTTTCGGGCAAAACAAAAAAAGTGGTGGTCAGAGATTTAACCCGTCCGCACTCCGCTAAACTTCACGCCAACAAACTTTGGGTAAACAACAGCGGCTACGGTGAACTGGGTTTCGTTGAAAAAGGAGTTTACCAGCCGTTCATGGACTTCCCCGGCTGGACGCGCGGGCTTTCGTTTTTCGGTGATGTGGCTTTTGTGGGCATCTCTAAAATCATTCCTAAGTTCAGGGTTTATGCACCGGGCCTTAAAACCGATGTGCAGCAATGCGCAGTGTATGCGGTGGACATTAAGCAGAAGAAAATATTGGGAAGCATAGAGTGGCCTTTAGCGAACCAGATATACGGCATTGAATGGCTCGATGCCAAAGTATCGAGCGGTTTCCCTTTTACCGAAGCCGGTGCTACCGGTAAAGAAGCACAGGAGTTTTTCTTCCGCCATGTTATTTAGACTATGACCCCCTGAGCGTAGTCGAAGGGTTATCGAAGAATTTTTAGTATTGCAACCTTTAATAAACTGAAAAACAAACAGCAAATATGAAATCTGACATGTCACTCATCATGATTTCGGCCATGTACGAAAACGGTGGTAATACCACTCACCGCATACTGGACGGACACCCGGAGTTAATGGTGTATCCCTTCGAATCGCAACCGGGGACTAAGTTAGTGAACGACCATCTGTCGAGCATGTATCCGTTAAAGTACCGCTGGCCGGTTTTCCCGTTGGGTGTAAGCGTGGAAGATGCTTATGAAATGATTATTGATGAAGAAGGCAAGGTGCGGTCAAAGACTCCTTACGTAAGCAAGTTCCGCACAGCAGATTTTAACCTGACCGACAAAGACCGCAAGAAAGAGTTTGTGGCTTTTATGAAAGGCAAAGAAATGACCAAAGGCAATCTGGTAGAGGCTTTTTACTATGCCACCTTCACCGCCTGGAAAAACTACAAGCGCACCGGTAAAGAAAAGGCTTATGTAGGCTACAGCCCTATCATCGGTATAGATGGCGAAAAGATTGTAGAGGATATGGGAAAGAAGAAGGGGTTTGTGCTGCACATTGTGCGCAATCCGTTTTCCGCTTATGCCGATACCAAGAAACGCGCGGTTCCGCTTTCCATCAATCATTACATCACCGGTTGGGTTACCTGCCAGTATTACATGAACATCTACCAGCAAAAATTTCCGGATAACTGCTTTATTGTTCGTTATGAAGATATACTGGCAGACCGGAAGAAGGCGCTTGCCGGTTTGTTTAAAAATGTCGGCATTAAATACAGCGACACGCTCAAAAACCCAAGCTGGAATGGAGAAAAACTGAAAGAGGTTTATCCGTGGGGAACCATCCGTATACCAACCGAAGAAGTAAACATTAAAACCGCGAAGGAGTTGAGCAAAGCAGAAATTGCGGAAATTCACCTGCGCACCAAACATTACATCGACTTCTTTAACTACAAGGAGATTTACAAGAAGATTAAGTAGTTAAATACTTAATCATCAATTCAGCCGTGCGTTTAGATGCACCGGCTTCGCCTAGTTTACTTTGCAGTAAATCGTAACCGGTTTGTATCTTGTTTCTGCCTTCTTCGCTTAGTATTGTTTTCAGTTCCTTCACCAACCGGTCTTTGTTTACATCGGCCTGTATCAGTTCCTCCACAACTTTGGTTCCGCATATCAGGTTAACAATGCAGATAAAGCCGATACTTTTATCAATCAGCGCATTGATAATGTAATACGAAATCCAGCTTCCTTTGTAACAGATAACTTCCGGCACCCGGAGCAAGGCTGTCTCCAGCGTAGCGGTACCCGATGTAACCATAGCTGCTGAGGATTTACTCAACACTTCGTATGTTCTATCAAATACCAGTTCTGCTTTTTTATCGCCAATGATATTCCGGTAGAACTCCTCTCCTATGGCACTCATACCGGTTACCACAAATTTGTAATCGGGAAATTCATCTATCACTTTCAAAGATTCGGGTAACAGATAAGAGATTTCTTGTTTTCTGCTTCCCGGCACAATAGCTATTGTGTTTTTTGACTTCTGACTTCTGATTTCTGACCTCTGCATTTCATCTAACAAAGGGTGTCCTACAAAATCCACCTCTACTCCGGACCCGGCATAAAACTCTTTTTCAAAAGGAAATATGACAAACATGCGGTCTACGTATTTCTTTATCTGCTTTACTCTTCCCTTCTTCCATGCCCATAATTGCGGAGAGATGTAGTAGAATATTTTGAACCGGTGCTGCTTCAGAAATTTAAACAGGCGGAAATTGAAACCGGGGTAGTCAATCAGTATCACCACATCGGGATTAAACTCCAGTATGTCTTTTTTGCAAAAGGAAATATTGCCGAGTATGGTTGGCAGGTGTTTCAACACTTCAAAAAAACCCATAAAAGCCAGCTCGTTAATGTGCTTAACTACTTTGCCACCAGCTGCCTGCATCTTGTCGCCACCCCAGCAGCGGATATCAGCGCTGGCATCCTGCTGTCTTAACTCTTTAATAAGATTAGAGCCGTGTAAGTCGCCACTTGCCTCGCCTGCTATAATGTAATAGCGCATCAGGGTTATAATATTTCTTTAATCAGTATAGCGAGAACAAAGAGCATAGTAGTTACCATCACCCCGCGCGATGCATTGTTGTAATCTTTTCTTACAAAGAAGAAAAACACAAAGCCATTCAGCATACAGCACAAAGTAGAAATACGCATAAACGCCACTTTTGACTGCAGTGAAACTAAAAACATGTGCGGTGTAAAATCCTGATGATGGTTATACTTTGCATTCAGAAAGGTTATCAGGAACACGCCTGCCAAACCTGCAAACGGAACAACAACAGCCGGTATGGCGCCCACCCGGAATTTATCCCATTTATAGAAAGTTGGCGTTGCATTCAGATATCTGTCAAGCATTGATTGTATATTTTACAACAGATTAAACAAATAACACAGATTCATTTTCATTAGTATATCTGTCAAATCTACTTTACCTGCTGTGATATGATTTTAAAGATACGCCACTAATTTCCAGAATCAAAAACAACTAAGAATAAAGCTTTGTGAAATTCGTGTAACTCATGGCTGTTATTTTTAAAGATTGAACTCTTCTTTGCTTACTCCGGGTACGGTGCCTTCACCGCCACCGGTGGCTTTCAGGTTCCAGTTCTCGTTAATAAACGGAATAACATGATGTGCCGTTAAATCATGCTGTACCGGTACTACACTTACATAGCCATTCGCCAGCGCAAACTCATCGGTATCATGCCCCTGGTCGTAGTTTACAAACTTACCGGTCAGCCAGTAGTATGGCCTGCCGAAAGGGTCAATGCGCTCTACATACTCTTCTTCCCACTTGGCCAGGGCCTGCCTTCCAATCTTCATGCCTTTTATTTCTTTCAGCGAAAGTTTGGGAATGTTCACGTTCAACAGACTGTGTTTGGGTATGCCGTACTTCAGTATTTGTTCTGCAATCAATTTCGCGTAATGAACAGAGGCTGTAAAATCAGCTTCTTCTTTATAATCGCAGAGCGAAAAACCCACCGAAGGAATGCCTTCCAGGCTTGCTTCCACCGCAGCACTCATAGTGCCCGAATAAATAATGTTGATGCTTGAATTACTACCGTGATTAATACCGCTCACACACAAATCAGGTTTACGGTGTAATACTTTATCAACCGCCAGTTTTACACAGTCCACCGGTGTGCCGCTGCACTTATAGGCTTTTACTTCGTCAAAATTGTTTACCGGAATAAGGCGCAGCGGTTTATCAATAGTAATAGCATGTCCCATTCCCGATTGAGGGGAATTAGGTGCCACTACTACCACTTCTCCCAAATCCTTCACTGCTTCCACCAACGCTTTTATTCCCGGTGCTGTTACTCCATCGTCATTTACAACCAATATCAGGGGTTTGCTCATGGTGCTAAAATATCATTTACTATTTAGTCGGAAAGGAAGACATATACCGTTAACGCAAATTTCCCGATTTACGTTTTAGTTGCAAATGATTGTCCGTTTAGTTATACCAAGTTAAGGCTGCAAGCGAGCTGATTACCAAAACACCTTCTGTTCAGTCTGTAACAAACTTCATTAAGATAGTTTTGGAGGTATTCTCCATCAATCCTATGAGAACCGAAAGTAATGTCCTTTTGGCATTTCCAAATGCAGGGAGTTTTGGAGAGAGCGTTAGAGAGAAAAGGAAAGAGATTGTTGCGCGGGTCGGGTCGGAGGCAGGAATGACTCCGCTTTTTGGCGATAAGCTAAAGCAGGGTTTATAACCGGTTCATTATTTCTTCTTCCCAGCCTCTTCTCCTGTTTTGGTGGACGGACAAGATGATTTCACCGGTATCTTTTATGAGGGTTATTTCGAGGGCGCCCTTTTGTTTGCCACTCTTAAAATGCCAATGGGTGTTTTACGGCAAAGATTTTAAAGATGTTTTCATAGTTAAAGTCAGAAGCTCTTTAAGGCAAATCTTTCAATTATTGCTCGGCAACCTTGCCCTTTGGTTTGAATAAATGGACTGACATAAAACAAAAATGCCTCCGCAAAAAAATTGCGGAGGCATTTGATTTAAATTGATTAATTATTTACTGACGGTGAATTTGCTTCTTGCAACTACTGCATTGTTTTCATCGGCAATCTGAATTCCGTAAACACCGTTAGCAAGTGTTTCGAGATTAATCGCATTGTTGTTTTTGTTGAGCACTGAAGTAAGCACCAGGTTGCCCAACATATCGTAAACGCGAAGCGTTGATTTTCCGTTGTTCTCAAACTGAATGTTTATCTGGTTTGAAGCCGGAACAGGGAAAATAGTTACCGGTATCTGGTTTGCTTCGTTAATACCTGTGCTGTTCAGTATAACCATACGAACCACAGCATAACCCATACCAACACCATCGCTCAAAGAGTAAGAGAAACTGTCTATACCCACATAATTAGTAGTTGGTGTATAAACGATATGTGTAGTTCCGGCAACTGTGGCTGTACCATGAAGCGGGGAAGTGGTTACTGCTAAAGTTAAACCCGGTACCGGATCGTTACAGTCGTCATCATTGAGTTTTACTAAAACATTTTTCGCTACATTTTTGCTGGTAGTATCTACATCCTTACGCGCAATTGGTGGATAATTGAAGTTCGCAGGAAGTGTATCAAAATCTAAATCATCAACACGTAAAATACTTCCGGCAACCAAGCCGGTAACACCTGTCAGGATACTTCCGAAATTAGGAACGCTCGCTGCAAGCAGAATTACTAATGTATCGGGTTCTTCGCATGATTTATACTCGAAATTTGCGGAGAAAGCTATATAGCCCCCTGTAGTAATATTGCTGCTGAACTGTGCACTGGCTACTTCTGTTTCGCCTTTACGCAGCACAGCCCAAATCATGCACGAGTCCATATAGTTGTTGGCTGTATCTTTAAGTACCGGGTTGTAATCGTAATAACCTTTAACAGCGGCTAAACGTTTTGTCCATGGTTGACCGGAACCGGGAATGGCTATAGGTGAAATAATTCCACCGGCTAATAGATTAGAGCCAAGGTCGAGCGGAAATGTTCCGTTTAATGCTAATCCGGGGATGGTTAATCTGCGGGGGCCGAGTGGTGTGCCCACTGTTTGCATTGTATCGGTTGTTAGCTCAATAGCTGAACTACCGGAATGAGCGGTTGAAGTTTCGGTAACAAAAAAGAAATTCCCCAAAGTATCGGCACCGGTGAGTGCGTTAGTAGTGGTCCACAAATCGGGGTCGGAATAAGGAAAAGTATCAGCCGGGAAAAATCCTCCGAAGCCATCGAAATAGGCGGTGTTGTTATTCCATGTTTCGAAACCGGCATTGAGAATCTGCGCATTCACTTTCGTGAAACTGAAGGACGCAAACAGAAAAGAAACGAGTAAAATCTTTTTCATTTTATTAATAGTGTTTGGTTTAAGAATGTGCTAATGTATAAAAACGCGGAAATAGAAGAAATGCAAATGTTAATTCTGTGCCGTAGGTGCACCCAACCTTACGGCTTAATCCATAATTGATGTGCTGTGTTATATTTGGTTTATGCAAACACC
>CAZBPG010000097.1:0-14695 GCA_964493695.1 uncultured Chitinophaga sp.
GGTTGGGCTGAAGAGATACACTGTTAAGCAATTCTTTTTCTGCAATGCCCAAGGCGCAACCGGTAGTTAACATATTTACCGTAACCGGTACGCGCTCTGATACACACGGATCTTCCTGTAGTTGCCAATTGTAGAAAAAGTAGAACCGGTCTAAATCCCCAACATCGTTGGAGGTAATCAACAGACTGCTATCAGTTGAGTAATATGGATAAACAGCTCCTGAGCTATTACGATACAAATTTTTCGTACCGCTCCAGATTCCTAAGCGGAGTCCGTTTTGTACAGGTAACGGAAAATCAAGTGTAACTGTCTGGCTACCCTGCACAAGAGGAACAGTTGCACTGGATAAGACGTTGTTACCCGCATCTCGCAACTCAATAACTCTGTTGCCGGTAGTATTGGCATCTATCAACACAGAAATCAGTTTCTGCGGCTTGGTGTTATTAAACACCATGTAATGATCATAATTATTGTAGCTCCCGTTGCCAAAACCGGTTGTTACAGGACCGGCAATGCCCGCAGGACCGGGAATCAAATTTTCTGCATAATAAGTTATGGTCTGAGTAATGGAGGGAGTATTAAACATGGTTCCGCTATGCAATAACGTACCTCCGGTAGATGCGTCATACCAATTAATGTTTCCTGTACCCGAAGCACTTAAAGTAGCTATGGTTCCCTGACAAACAGATGTATCAGTTGCAAGCGGCCGGTTATCTTCAATATGAATCAATTGCGTTTTTACAATAGAATCTGCACCGCAATCAGGACTCCACGACATTAGTTTAACAGAAAAATCACCATAAGCAGTATAGGTGTGTGATGGGTTTTGCTGGTTACTGGTGCTTCCATCGCCAAAGTCCCATACGTAATAAATGGCATTGGAACTTGCATCGGCAAAAGAGATGGATGCCGGCACCGAACATGCCGAAGTAACCGGTGCTTTAAAATCGGATATCACTGCCGGGTCAAACGGACCACCCACACCCACCGCGTACCAGGCATTGGCAGTGGTGATTACTTCTGGCGAGCAAGCTCCATATAAATCCTGTGCCGCCAGTACAGAATACATGCGCGCATCGGCATACTCTGAGCTTGGAGTAAGATAAACGGTAAGCGAGCGGTATGTTATTGCCTGAGCCTTTTCAATGGTAATGCCCGGTACATTATAAACGTCTCCGTTATCATTAGTTCCGTTTTCGCCTTGTGCTACAATATAAAACCAGTGGTTATGCACCCCGCTATTGGTATGAACACCACCATCATCAGCGGTGCCGGTATACCAGTACTGGCCTAGATAAGTGTCGGGCTGACCGTATGTTTTAGGGGTTTTGAGCGAACGGAAAGCATTGCCATTGTCATTACCCACCAGATAACTAATCTGGTTAGCCGCCAGTTGCTTTACATACTGGCGGATAGCAACGCCCATACAATCGCTGAACGATTCGTTGAGCGCACCGCTTTCATCCTGATAATTAAGGTCGGCAGTAAACTGGGTTAAGCCGTGTGTAATTTCATGCCCTCCGATATCAAGGGTGGTGTATGGAGTAGTTCCGTTAGTAGCGTTACCGTCACCATAATACATGGCACCACCGTCCCAAAACGCGTTATCCAAATCCTGGTCGTAATGCACATAGGCCGCCAGTATCAACCCGTTATCATCTAAACTGTTCCGGTTGAAATTATCGTTGTAAAAATCATAAGTCATTTCGCTGGCAAAATGAGCATCGGTAGCATACTCATCTTTATTTGCGTTTACGTTATTCCAGGTGGTAGTGGCGTTGGTAAAGTCGGTATTAGGAGGATTGGTAGACTGCTGAGCATTATATGTTCTTATTCCGTTTCCTCGGGCCGCTTCGCGCAAACGGTAGGCTCCATTGTAACTATCGGTGGTAATGGTTCTTACTCCGCTATACTGTGTGTGAGCCGTAGCCGGTGCATCGGCATGCTCTATCCGGTTCTCGGTATGCAAAACAGCACCGGTAGTTGCATCTACAAAAACATATTGACGCGAAAACGGTTTAACTGCATAAACATCCATTTTATATGCCAGATGAAAGTTGCCGGAGCTAAACTTATTCCTCTCTGCTACATAAACTAATTCGGGGTTAGGGAAATAAGTAGCGTTTGTGTTTCCGGTGTTTTCCTTCAGCGCTTCTTCGGCAACAGATAATTGCCATTTATATTCTGCTGCATTTACAAAACTGAGTGCAGCATTTACGGCCACAGCTTTACTAACTGCGGGTGATGTCGGTGCGCTAAGATTATCTAACAAATCGCCATTCACACTCTGAATGATTCCGTTTTTCGTATGTATTATATACATGGTACCTTCAACGGGAATACTGTTTATCGTTTGCTGATAACGGTAATGCACCATGCCAAGCGCATCCTTTTCAGTAGAGAGCAACTTAAATCTGTTTCCGGATGGCAGCGAATATTGCTGACTCATCCATGCCCCAAACTCATTTACAGCAACCTGCTCGGTAGTAGCAAGACGTTTAAACTGCGGAATGGAAGAATACTTGCCGGGAATTGTTTGCGCAGAGATTGTCTGCACAACCAAAAGCATAACTATTATGAAAATAAACCGTGAAAAGTTGCCTTGCATATTGCTTTGAATTTTTAGCGACTATGAAAATAGCTATTTACCATTACGAATCCGCTAACGTATCCACACGTGCAGTGTACGGAAAACCAGATACTAATGTTTGCTGAAAACCCGCTTTTTACATTCCCGGCTTTGTTTTTTCTTCGGGCAAATGTGTAACAGGTACGTCAAAGCAGGCGTATAATCAAGCATGACATCGTTCGAAGAAATAGTAAAAGAAAGCAACAAGCTGCTGAAAATGCAGGCTGATTTGACAAACCTTTTCTTCAGTAAGGAAGAAGGCAAACAAAGTCAACCTTGTGTGGCAGCTCCGGCCATAGAAACTAAGCAGGGCGAACAAAAATCTCCGGTAGTCAAGCCAAACGGAGTAAACAGATAACCAGAAAGAATCTACTCAACATAAACTAAAATGCTCCGCTTGACGGAGCATTTTAGTTTTAGATTATCTGCTTTTACACAAAACCGTTATATTTTCCTGCTTTAAGAAATGACCAATAGTTGTCTATCTGTATCTAATCTGGCCTGTAACCTAGAGGTAAAAAGTTCCTACCTTACCATTCTCCACGAAATGTAATCAACAGAAGTAGTACGTGCTGTAGAACCTGCCGATTTTTCGATTTTGAATACAAACTTAAGCGCGGCTGTAGGAATATTGGTGGTACTTGAGCCAACCAGGGTTCCGTTTACATAAAAATCGGCTTGGGTGCCTGCGGCATTTATTACTGCCTTTAGTTTGTACCATTGATTAGCGGTTACGGCTACACCGCTGTTAAGATTGGTAGAAGTGGAACTTGCACGGGTATTACAGGTCCAGTTGCCGGAGTTGGTTCCATGCGTGTAGGTGAAGTAAACTCCGTTAGCAGCGGCTGCAAGGTCGGTGTTTGTTAATCCATAAGAAGCTGTAAAGGTTTGTGCGGATGTAGAAAGTGTTTCAATTCTTACACGCGCCTCATAAGCTACCTGTTTACCTCCCAGTTTCAGCCGGTTAATCAGGTTGAAAGAGCCTACAGCAGCTTTACCGCTACTACTGGTACCTGTGTTTAAAATATGAATACCTGCATAATTATTTCCGCTGGGTTCAACGGTTCCGTCCACATCTGATCTGCTGCCTGAGCCCGAGGTAGCTCTTGTAAAGGCATACTGGTTATCGTTGTTGCCGCTGCCCGAATAGCTGTCGAACAGAAAATCTTCGAAGTTATCCTGCGAAGCGGAAGCGAAAGTACTTCCGCTGGTAGGGTCGCCCCAGGAAAGATTCCCGGTGCCATCGTTGATTAAAGCCAGTCCGTTAGAACTTGCCTGTGCCAAAGGAAGAGTGTAAGTTACATCTGCAGCACCCTGTGCACCTGCCTTCAAAATACTTACACCGGTACCGGTGCCCTGCAAACGCAGTTGGCCGGCAGTGCCGTTGGCATTGCTGATTAATATGTTCCCGTCCTTAACTTCCAGTTTTTGAGTTGGTGTGGCTTGTCCTATCCCCACATTACCGGAGCCGGTAAAGTTCATATTATAACTGTTTAACGCAATGGTTGTATTTTCACTTAAGGTACCACCAAGTTTTACTTGTCTGTCGCTGGTGCCCTGGTGTGTTAAGCCGTTAGCGGCACTTATATCGGTGATGTATTGTATACCTGATAGTTTCCAGCCGCTGGCTGCGCCTGCTACATTAACAAAATTGGCCACGTTAGGGTTTGAAGTACTGCCTCCGGGTATAGAGTAACCGTTAAAGGAGGCGGTGTTATCGTCTTCATTAATTATAGTAAGAAACTGACCATCCTTAGGGTTGGCTAAAGATAATGTGGTAGTGGTTCCTCCGGTTACATTGGTTAACCTGAACAGCGTTACGTCATCAGGTATGCTTACTGCGACATCTGCCGGTTTTGTGGTGATGCGGGCAGAAAGCGCTCCGTTAACATCTAATTTAGTAAGCGGGTTATTAGTGCCTATACCTACGTTTTGAGCATAGGAAGCAAGACTGAATAACACCGTTACTGCGCACAGTAGTTTTTTCATAGGGGTATTGTTTTTTGATTCCTCGTTTACGGAGGTAAACAAGACGGGTTGCTTTTGGCGAATCATAAAATACAAGAAGCGCTTGTATAATATCAGAACAATCCTGTAAAAGTCAGAGCCGTTTCAAGGTACACCTTAGAGTGAAGTGTGCAGGGGTGTAGCTAAAAAACACCGCGCCCCCGATAAATCGGGGGGCGCGGTTTGTAAAACCCCGAAAGGGTTTTAAACCCTTTCGGGGTTGGTTTAAATACCCGTTACGGTAATTTCTTCATCATCGCTCCAAAAGCCTACCTGATGGTCATCTACCACATAGCGCAGTTTGTATTTAAAGATTTTGGTAATGCCGGCAGCGGGCAGATGCGGGTCGGCAAAATGGTTAACAGTAATGCGCGCAATGAATTTAAAGCCGCCACCATCATCATAGTCAGCATAAACATCAGCCGCATCAGTATGTTCTTTCTTCCACTTAACATACGCCAGCGAATTGCGGATGCTGAGTTTAGGAAGCGGTTTAGCCGTAGCAAAGTCAGGATTAATTTCTGTTCCTATTATTCCTAAATCGTTACCGATGGTATCGGTGTAAGCAGGGTTTAGTTTAATGGCAGCTACTAATTCGCCTACGCGGTTAAAAATACCTTCTACCACTGCCACCGGTGGCACAATAGCGGCCGGCAGGGGCATGTTTTTATCACCGGTTGCTTTGCCGTTGCTTATTTCAATTTTAAAAGTAGCCAGCGATTTAAGGAAGTCCTTAATCTGCTGAAGAGTGCTTACTACAGTGGTAAACATTTTTTTGTCGTTTTCGAGGGCAGCCATTTGGGCGGCCGTAATACCCAGCAGGGTGGCATAGCCGGCCAGTTTACCAAAAAAGTTTTCGAACCAGAGAATTTTGCCGGCATCATTGTGCGGCAGGTAATAATTGTGTTTCATGTACTTGTTGTTTTATAATTAGTGAATAATAAACTATTGAATGATAAAAACCGCCCTACCAGCCGTAACAGCTATATGGCCAGTGCTGCCAGCCACGCAGCCAGTGTTACCAGCCACATGGCTGGCCAGGCCAGCTACACGGCCAGCGGTGTTGGCTGCATAGCCAGTGCCGACAGCCGATTGGCCACCCGCGCCAGCCACGTAGCTGCCGGTGCCATCTACACCGCCAGCCTTGCCAGCCACATAGCTGCTACCGCCAGCCAAGTGGCTGGCAGCAACAGCCATGTGGCCACTGTTACCGGTCGCCTCGCTTTTCTCAAAAATTACTGCTGTTGCCATGCTTTTAACTTAACGGGGGCAAACATAGGGGCAAACAGGGGTAGGCAGATACCGAGAATTCTTGATTTCTACAATTTTTACGTTGGCCTTAAATTCGGGAGAAAAATCCGGAATATGAATTATGAAGACTTTTACAAAGAATTTATAAACCTGTTGCGTATTTATTGCTCGCATGATGGTAATTCGCAAAAGCAAACAGCAGGCAACATGGATATGAAAGCTCAGGAACTAAACGACATTATTAACAAGTCAGAAGGAATGAATACACGAACGCAGTTTGACCTGTACCGCGAAATGGGTGTAGACCATGCCGATATCCTGAAACTTTTAGAAGCGGGTATTGAAAAACGAAGGGAGGAGTTGAAGAAAAAGCGGAGGGGGAATATATAAAAACGGGCTGCCGGTTAACCGGCAGCCCGTTTTTGTTGAATGGCGAGGGAATTATTTATTCTTCTTAAGCTCGTCTAACTGAGTTTTAATAGCGTTTAATTGATCCTGCAACAGACGGTTCTGGTTTTTAAGCTCGTTCACCTCGTTTTGAACGTTGGTTGAAGAGGTTGGCTGAGTGGTGCCTTTTAATTGCTCAATCTTTTCTTTCAGTTCTGCTATTTCTTTATCCTTTTCAATTTTTAATTCTTTAACTGCTCCAACTGCTAAAACTCCAAAACTTGAATACCCCAAAGCTTTTACCTTGAAATCGTATCTATCATCAGTTGCTTCAGAAACTATTGATGGGAAATATTTTTCAACTTCCTGAGCAATCAATCCTATTTCTTTATGTTTTCTGTCCTGATTAATAAAATCATAGTTCACAACCTCTAATTTTAATACACGATCTAAGATATTTTCTTCCTTCTCTATATTTTCCTTCAGTCGCCTGTCTGAATAAAAATCCCAATTACTATCTCCGTCATAACTTGCATAATTATGACCGTTAGTATGCTGTATTCTCATATTTAAGTCTCCATCCACACTATTAAAAAATCGAAAACCATTATCACCAGCGCCTCGATCAATCAACATTTGCCATCTATTGTCAATATCATTATATAGTCCGACTTGATTTCCGCTTGCCATATACACATACTGTCCCCCAATTGAAAAACCTTCCCACCCCCCTTCATTTCCATAAGTTGATACAGAGCCGTACTGACCGCCATCTCCTTCGACTGATTGAATTCCTGTTCCGTGAGATTCAAAGTAAAGACCCTGGTTACCTGAAACTCGAAACCATCCGCCATTTGCATAAATATCACCGGCCACATGCAATTTGTAACCCGGGCTGCTGGTACCAATACCCACATTTCCATTACCGGCCTGTATGTAAGCCGTATTATTTACATTAATAGTTCTTCCGCAGCAACCGGTGGTACGGGCATACATCCATGCCCAGTTATTAGTACCATCATAGCCAAACGACAACCCGTTTTGCTGAGCGCTGTTATCGCCTAAAGTAAGTATGCCAAAATCGGTAAGCCCGCCAAGCGTTCCGCGCACATCTAATTTTGATGAAGGACCGGTAGTTCCAATACCTACGTTGCCCGGAAACGAAGAGTTTCCGTTAATGTCCAGCAAATAAGCAGTCCTTACTAAGGTTCCGCTCCACGGTGTTCCCGGTCCGTATTGCCTTGCTACAATAGGTTCGGCAGTACCTGCACCTTGCCCATCATCACCGGTGGCTAATTCTAACATACTGGTATTACTTGCGGTAGCATTAGCTCCTACACTCCAAAAATCGTTGTCGCCCATGGTGCCTCTAATATCGCGTCTGCCGGTGGTTACGTTCTGTAAATAAATATTACCGGCAACTTCCAGTTTTTCGGTTGGGCTGGCAGTTCCTATACCCACATTGGTTCCGTTATCGAAAACAACACCTATACCGAGATTAGTGCCCGAAGTCCAGCGGGCGAGGTAATTAGCCGTTCCGCTTCCGGTATGGAAGGTAGCCGGGTCATAAGAAGAAACCGCCAGGGTTCCATTATTATCTGTTTGAACAAGGCGGTTACCCGAGCCGCTAAGGCTGTTTACGCGCAGTGCGCTACCCACGGTACTGGCTGCTCCGTTGTTACCTGCTATGCGCAATCCTGTGCTTCCGTTAAAGGTCACATAGCCATCGTTGTAATCAAAAAAGCCTCCGTCATCGGCAATCAATATACCACCACCTGTAACATTATCCGCACTGGCGTTAACGCGTGGAATTGCACCGTAAAGAGACTGTAGGGTTCCGCTGAATCTTGCACCACCGGTAGAGTTAATAGTGCCGGCAACGTCTAATTTGTAGCCGGGGTTTACGCCAATACCCACGTTACCATTTTGCTTAATGCGCATAGTTTCGGTCAAACCATCCACCACTCCTGCAGTACCGTTTTGAAATACATGGTCGGTATAAGATCCGTAAAGCATGTTATCCGGATTGGTGCCCGAACAGCAATTCTTAAAGGCTATATACCCGCCCAGATTATTATCCGTAAATACTAATCCCGAATAGGTTGAGTTATCAACGCTGTTTCTGAAGTTAATGTAATTGTTGGATGTTCCGTTTTCAATGGTGGCAACAGTTCCGGCAGTAAGCGGGCTGAGCAGTGTTCCTGTAGGGGTGCCTCCGGTTACATGTAATTTGCTTACCGGGCCGGTTGTTCCAACGCCTACTAAACCATCGGGGTTAATAAACATCCGTTCGTTATAACCGGCATTGTTGTTCATGTCGCCCACTGCGGGATTGTTATACGTTTGAAAACTTAAAGCCGGTGCCCGTAATGTAATCTGGTCAGGTCCCGCACCACCGGCCACATTATCGTTGCTGTGAAACAAAATCAACTCGGTTTTTTCATTAGCCGCTCCCTGCCCTGCAGGAACTGTTCTAGCGGTAATAACCGGAGAGGGGTCACCGGTTGGAGCCGGAAACTGATAGGTAGCGGCTGTCATGGTTGTACCTACCACACCTGCACCGCTTACGTTAAAAGTAGAATTTGCCTGCTGTGAAGCCTGGTTTAAAACAAAAGTTCCATTAGCCAGCGAGGAAAGATCCGCAGCAGTTGCCAGTGCCAAATCGCCTCCTGTAGATTTTATCACACCACCGGCACTTAGATTTGGAACATTAACTACACCTGTTGACTTAATGGTCATATTTACGTTCTCTGCCGAACCGGACCAGTTAGAAAAGCGAAGATCTGAAGATTGATTTGCGCTGTTTGTATTCACCGCCCTTATCTCGGCATTACTTTGATTACTACCATCAGCGCCAAAAGCCGTAGAGCCGTCTAACTCAAATGCAAGTGCAGCCGAAGAACCGGTACCACCGGCAGCGTTTCTGATGGTAAGCTCACCACCAGTGCCGGAAGAGTTTGACCTGTTAATGACTAAATTTCCTATGGTTTCTGCATTTAATGTTGTTGAGGCTCCCACCGTACTGTTGATAGTTAAGTTATTACCGGTTGCTGCGGTAGTAATAGTTGTTGCACCTGTCAGTGTTCCTCCCAAAGTTATGTCAGGTGTAGCGCCTCCGCTGGATGTAATTCCATTGCTGGCAGTAACGCTGGTTACAGTTCCACCGGTGCCGTTGCTGGCAGTGGTAATTCTTCCCTGGGCATCTACCGTAATATTGGCGTTTGTATAGGCCCCCGGAGTAACGGCTGTATTGGCCAGATTAAGCGTAGTAGAACCACCAAGTGCTACTGACCCGCCACCGCTCATACCGGTACCGGCAGTTACAGTAAGCGATGAATTAGTTAAATCGGCATTGGCTACGCTGCCGTTTATTATTTCGGCCGAACCTACGGCATCTGTAGTAATAGTGGGGTTAGGATAATTGCCTGTAAGGTCGCCACCGGCAGTGGTGGAAGTGGTAATATCATCCCCTGCATTGGTATCTCCTGTATTGTTGATGGTAACAGAGCCCGAAGCACTGGTAATACCAATGGCTGTTCCTGCTGTGAGGGTGGTATTTAAAAAAGTATTAGAGCCTGTGCCTATTAAAACCTGTCCTGCACCAATAGCGGTTAAGCCAGTTCCGCCTTTATCAACCGGAACTACACCTGTTAAGGCAATAACCGGATTAGAAACAGTGCCTGTATTTTGCAGAGGAGTGGTAGCTCCCACACTTACCACCGTGCCACTTGCATCGCTCAACTTTTGCCAGCTGGGTGAGCCCGCAGTGCCCGTATTGGTATACAAGCCAGCTGGCGATAAAGTAACCCCGGTGTTGTAAATAACCAAGCCTTTTTTGGGGTTGGGAATAGTGGTGGCATCGCTGGCCGATAACAGGTTTACATTCGGAAACGAAACCCCTTTATTGGTGGAGGTAACGTCTAAAACAGTAGAAGCATCGGGGCTGGAAGTTCCAATACCCACTTTGCCTTCAATAATAGCTCCATCGGTGGGGGCGGCTGTGCCGGTATATCCCGAACCTACAGAAAGGTTACCGCTAACTGCGGCTTTGCTGTTAGGTGTGGCAGTGCCTATACCCACATTCTGGGCAAATACCGTAATGCTGAACAGGGCAGTTGTAGTAGACAATAGGAAGAGTTTCTTCATAAATTGGTTGTTTGAGGGGCTAATAAGCAAGTTTTGAGCCATAGTGCGGTTTTTAGTTTTTAACAGGGTAAGATTATGTTGTTGAGAGCGAAAACAGAGAGCAGGCGCATTGGTGAGGGTATACCAAATGTGTAGCTTATTAGTTACACATGTTCTAAATTACTATACAAGGATATGATTGTGCATTACCTTGTTTATCAAAAAAAGGGCTCCGGTAACCCGGAGCCCTTTTGCAAGTTGTTTGCCTTAGGGTTAATTAGAAGGCTTACACTTATAACCTAAACTTTCTGCCAATTCAACGGCATCGTTGTAGTCGTTAGTGGTATTGAAATCGTCCTTGCAAAGTTTAGAGTCCGGGAAATTATCCCTCTCACAGGTGTGGCATTTACAAGAAGCCATCATAGCAACCAAGGCAAAAGCAAAAGCATAGAGAATTGTTTTTTTCATACTGTTTGTTTTAAAGGTTATTAAATTCTAACGCACAAGAGTAACACTTCCTTTGTAAATTTTATCGGTATAATTATCGATATACACAATGTGAATAACGTAAACAAAAACAGAGGGCATCAGCGGTTTGTCTTTGTAAACACCATCCCATGTAAAGTTCATGTCGCTGCTTTCGTAAACCTTTTCGCCCCAGCGGTCAAACACCTGCACTTCAAACTGTTTCCAGGCTTCTTTATTGCCAAACACTTCAAAGTAATCGTTGTTGCCATCACCGTTTGGTGTAAACACGTTAGGTATGAAAATAACGTACTTAGGTATCACGGTAATGTTCACACGGTCGCTGGCCACACAACCCGAATCGGAAGTAGCCGTGGCGATGTAATAAATACTCTGAAGCGGTGAGGCATTAGGATTAATGCAATCACTGCAACTGAGTGCATTCGATGGCTGCCAGATAATGCCGGCAATGTTTCCACCGGTAGGTACAGCAATAATATCAACTGTGTTTCCCAATTCGATGGTGGTATCATGCGGCAGTGCTACGAGACTAAATACATCATCGTTCAGCACAATAAACGAGGTATCTACCACACAATTATTTGCATCGGTAATGGTGACCGAATAGATTCCCTCCGCAACTGAGTAAATATCTTCAGAAACAGCTCCGTTGCTCCAGCTATATGAAGCAGGAGGATTTGACGTAACCACCGAGATATCTACAAAACCGTTTTGCATCGGATCGCAAAGCACATTATGTACAAAAGCATCAATAGCAATTCCCTGTTCTTCCGTAACTGTTCCGGTGGCAGTTATAGTGCAGTTTCCGGCATCGGTAACCGTTACCTGATAAACCCCTATAGCAAGATTTGAATTCACTGCCACGTTACCGGCAGCGGGATCCCAGTTATAAGTATAAGCCGGAGTTCCACCGGCCGCATTAGCCGCCATGCTGCCATCGCTAAAGCCGGGGCAACTTACATCAGTTACAACCGGATTAACGGTAAGCACCGGAGGCTCTACAATGGTAATGTTGACAATACTATCTGCACATTGATGAGCATCGTAAACTGTAGCGCTGTAAGCGCCTGAAGCAAGGTTACAGATTTGAGTTGCCGTGGCACCGGTGCTCCACACATACTGGTAAGCAGGAATTCCTCCTGTTGCATTGATTGTAATGCATCCGTCAATCATTCCAAAACACGAAATCTGCTGCACCACAGAGTCAAGCAATAACAAAGGCGGTTGATTCACCAGAATAGAATCTCCTCCGGCTGCGGCACAGTTAAGTGTATCTACAACCGACACACTATAATAACCCGATGGAAGATTCGCAACATCTTCTGTTACATCTCCGTTTGGTGTATTCCATTGTATGCTGTACGGTCCGGCATTACCGATAATGGTTAAATCTATAGCTCCGTCATTTCCGCCAAAACAGTTTACATCGGTTACAAGATGTGTAAGGCTGGTAGAAAGCGGTGGCGCAGTAATAACAGCCGTTGCAGAAGCGGTACATCCGTTTTGGTCCATAGCGGTAACAGTATAACTGCCGGCCAGCAGATTTACCGCATGTGCCGAATCCTGCATGGCAGGGTCATTCCATAAAAAAGTAAGTAAACCGGTTCCACCGTTGGCATCAGCCATTGCAGAGCCATCATTCGCGGTGGCACAACTGGCATCTACAGTGTTTACAATTAATGCCGTTACCGCCACCGGTTGGCTGATAGTAACGGTGGCAGATGCTGTGCACCCTGCAGATGCATCTGTTACAGTTACAGAATAAGTATTCGGACAAACATTAGTGATTGTAGCTGTAGTAGCGCCATTGCTCCAAAGGTAAGTGTAGTTCCCCGAACCACTTATACCTCTTACTCTTGCCACTCCATCGCAATAACCAAAACAAGAAGCATTAACACTGCTGTCAATGTAGGCCAATACACTACCTCCGGAACTCAACACCGCCCCCCCGGAAGCAGTACAATTAGAAGTTAAATCCGTTACGGTAACAGCATAAGCACCTGCCTGTAAGTTTGTGGCGGTTTGAGTGATCTGGCCATTTGCATCGTTCCATAAATAGCCATAAGTGCCTGCCGGATTAGGGGAAACAGTTACCGAACCGCTGTTACCGCATATAGCCGGTGTAGTAGAAAAAGCAAGCGTTGGAGGGTTAGAGACAGTAATGGTTATCAAGGTATCGGCTTGACAATAGATATACTGGCTGTAACCGGTTAAAAGATAAGTAGTAGTAACCGATGGTTTAGCAATAACCACTGCTCCCTGATTGGTATTCAACCCCGCTGAAGGTGCCCACAAGTAATAGTTATTATACGCACCGCTGGCGGTAAGCGTAACCGAATCGCCCGGGCAGAATTTATAAAGACCGTTAATGCCAAGCACGGGTGTCTGGTCAACTATCATCCAGATAGAATCGTAAGGCGAATAACCGCAGCAGGTGGTGCTTATTCTTAACTTGATTTTAAATATACCGGCTGTGTTGAAGGTAAGATTATTCAGGCTTTGGTAAGCAGCACCGTTGTATGTACTTGGAGTCACGGCTCCGCCAAAATCCCAATCGTAAATATCTGCCGAAGGAATGATAGCATTAAAACTGGCAGAGGAACCTAAACACAGGATAAAAGTATCTACTCCGTATGGATGTGCGTTAGTGGCAATATCCGGAATGTAACTGTTGGCATCAATAGGAACGTTGAAGAAACCGGTGTACACATTTCCGTTGTAAGTAACATTTTTTCTTCCAAACGTATTATACTGAGTAATCACGCTGGCACCGGTAGCCGTTTGCGGATTCGCCACCAGGTCAAAATTCCAGTTGCCTGACGAAGCAGAAGAAAACGTTACATCGCGGAAAGTACAGCTTACATCAGCAGCATTAATAACCGGTTGAGAAGAAAGATTAAACGCCACATCTGTAACCGGAAATACTCCTCCGTCCACATACACCAATCCCGCTGAACCGGCAGCACCGTTACCACCGCTTCCTCCGTTACCGCCATCACCACCATCGCCACCATTACCGCCACGCCCCACCTCCGAGCCGGTGTTAGCCCCGGTGCCTCCATTACCTCCGTTTCCACCGGTGCCACCTGCACCACCTGCACCGCCAATACCGGCAGTTCCTAAAAATATCTCGCTGTCATCAAACACTCCGTTTGCTCCGTTGTTATAAGCATAAACCGCCACCGAAGCTCCGCCACCGGTACCACCAGTACCACCGGTGCCGCCCTGTCCTCCTCCACCACCGCCACCACCGCCATCACCGGTGCCATCAATACAGAATGTACAGGTCTGTCCGGCTCCTCCTCCTCCCCCGCTGCCTCCTATTCCACCGCCACCATCCGTTCCATTACCTCCTAAACCACCCGGTAAAAAGAAACCGCCTGCAAACGACCCTGCACTGCCTGCTAATCCGCTCATTCCACCGGTTCCATTTATACCGGAACCGTTACCGCCCGGGTTTCCGTCTCCGGAAAATACTCCGTCACCACCGGTACTGCCTCCGTTACCTCCTATCGCGCCACCGCCACCGTTCACTCCACCTGCTGCCCCTCCATCGCCACCGGCTGCCGCAGAACCACCGGCACCACCGCCACCGCCACCGCCACCGGCCCTTACATTCGAAGACGGTGTACCGGCATTGCCTCCTCCCCCGCTGCTGCCGCCTGAACCCGGAGTTCCGGCTCCTGTTCCCCCTCCTGCACCTCCGTTTCCTCCTGCTGCATTTACACCGGTATTATCTACCGCCCCTAACGAACCGTTAGACCCTGGAGAGCCATTAACACCTGCCGTACCGCTTACGCCAGGCAAACC
>CAZBPG010000098.1:0-14624 GCA_964493695.1 uncultured Chitinophaga sp.
TCCTGCATTTGCAGTTGGTTTAAACCAACTGCATAGCAAAAGATAAGCGGAAAATTGTTGTTTTATGCGGGCTGAAGCCCGCTATTTTGTACTGGCAACTTGAGTTATTTACAACGGGCTTTTCATTTTCAACACTTTTGGTTACTTATGACTCACTATGTCATTAACAGATAAAAAATGTTCAACCATCACCGCGCATCGCGGAGGCAGGGCGGTTATATTTATTTACATCGGTGTTTTTTTAATAGCAGCACCTATAGGCACTTCCCTTAAGGTGCCTCCGTATTACCTCTGGGTAGCTATTGGTTTACTCGCTGTTATGGCCGGCACATTTTTGCCGCCATATATTTTCAACAAACCGGTAATTAAAGCCGATGCCGATGGCCTGTGGACATCTGAAACAGGATTGTTGCGTTGGAACTTAATACAGGATATAAGAGCGGAGCGAAGCAAGAAATCGCCTTTAAGCACCAGTGTTGCTAACACTGAACTTCACCTTTGCATAGAAACTAAAGATGGGGAAACCGTGAAGTTCAATCTGCTGTATCTGAACGCAGATTACAATACTTTTCCTGCGGCACTTAGAAATATATGGCAACAGCAAATTGAAAAATGAAAATAGAACAACTGCACCACTACAAACGCGAACAAAAGTTTGTAAAAATAAGTAAGAATGATACCCTTTATGTTTTACCTACGGCTAAGTACGATGTAACCGTTGAGTACGCCTCCAGTAATTTCTACGCACCCGATTTTTATTATGTATCTGTAAAAGACAAACAGGGCAAAAACATCTGGAGCGGCAATAAATCCATGTTTCTTGATACGTTGTTCAGCGCTCAATTCATCAGCAACCGTTTTGATAAAATGATATTGAACCGGGTGAACGATACCACGAACCCGAATTCGCAACAAATGATATTGGTAGACCTGAAAACAGGCACAGAAAATACCCTTACAGGCGAAAGTTTCTTTGGCATGTTTGGTCACTTTCAAAGTTTCGATGCTGTTTTCTTTTACGAAGCAGCCACCATACATTGTCTTGATTTTGAAAACGGAAAAGAGTTTAGGTTAGACCAGATAATTGCAAAACATTTTACCGGTTATAAAACGTGGGGGCTGTGTTCTGTAAAGGATTGTATAATAGTTAACACGCTGGAAAAAGAGAACAATCTTTTGCTGTTTAATATTCGCAAAGAACAAATTATGGCAAAGTGTACACTCGTACATAAAGCAGCAGATAGTGTAAATTGTTCATTTAATGCCACTGCCGATGAAAACGAATTGCTGCTAACTGTAACTTACGCTGACAAAGCCGCAAATGGGCATTTAGCTTACACCCGAACGGAATATTTTAAAGTTAGTTTATAAAACAACAAAACGTTGTTAATCGAAATAATCAGTAAGCCGTTTGCTGTTCATTCATCATTCATCATTTATAATTATCAATTTATAATTAGTTCTTACTGCACCGTAAAAACATAATTAATAGAGCCGTATTGAAACTCATCGGCATTAGGGTCGGGATTAAACTTAGAGAGTTTGGCTGCTTTCTTGGCGTTTTCTATACTACAGTTATCGGTAATAGTTGAACCATCGCGGTGATACTTGGCATCTACCACACTGCCCGTTCTGTCAACGGTAATGTCTATGATTACGTTGCCTTTCTCATTACAAAAACGCGGTGGGGGGAGCGAAGCACTCTTGCGCCCCTTTAAACTTACACCGCCCCGCAAATCGCCTTTGCCCGGTCCGCTTCCTTTACCGCCTTCGCTGTCTAAATAACTTTTCGAGTTGGGGTCACCGGTAGGCTTGCCCTGGTCCCCTGCTTTGTTGCCGGTGCCATCGCCCTTGCTGTTGTTGGGGTTTCCACCCGCCCCTTTTTTAAACAGGGCGTTCTCATCTGCTTTAGGCTCCACCGGTGCCGGTGTTTCGGCTGCTTTCGAATTTGTGTTTTCGGTTTTTGGTTTTGGGCTTTGCGGTTTGGTTTTTGCGGTTTCCATTACCGGTGCATCTTCCAGGTCCTGTGTAGCCACATCTTCCTGTGCCGAAGTAGTAGGAGAAGAAGCGGGAGCAGGAGTAAAGTCCGCCTGAATAGGGGTAAGCGTTAAAGGTTGTTCATCGCCCATGCCCTCGGCATCGGTGCCGAAGTTTACGGTAACGCCACCGGCACTGTCGGTATAAGGCGGGTCGGGCGGTGTAAGTATACTCCAGATAAGAAAAAGCAGAATCAGCGAATGCAAAGCAATAGTTACAAAAGCCGCCAGCGAGGTCTTGCGGTTTTTAAAACTCCTTTCTTCCGATTCAAATGATGATGCAAACATTGCGGAGCAATTAAAAATTATAAATTAATAATTATAAAATAGAGATGCATTCTTCGCACGTTTCCATAAACTGTATTGGTATTCATTTATAATTTATAATTATCAATTATTAATTACTTATTGGTTGTGGCCAGCACCATCTTAATCTTCAACTTATTCCCTAAACTGATAAGGTCTACAATCGTTTGAACCGTAAGCGTATTATCGGCACGCAAAACTACCGTAGGGTCTTCCATACTTTGGGTTTGGGCGGTTAACTGCGGCTCCAGCTGCTCATAAGTAACGGGGGCATTGTTGATGAAATAGTTCTTACCCGCATCAACCGACACCGTGATGGTTTGTTTTGCCACCGCTTTACCCGCTTCGCTCTTCGGCAGCATCAGTTTTATCACCGAAGGGTTCACCAGCGTAGATATAATAAGGAAGAACAACATCAGAAAGAACATGATGTCGCTGAGAGAAGAGGTGCTGACCTCTGAACTCATTCTTGATTTTCTTCTAAGTTGCATACCTGTATTTTTTGCCTTTTGTATTTACTGCTACTTCATCCTGCTACTGCTACTACTTAGTCGGCTCTTGTATCAAATCAATAAACTCCACAGTCGTGCTTTCCAAATCAAAACTCACCCGGTCAATCATGGTGTTCAGGTAATGAAACCCGATGTGTGCTATAATACCCACCACCAGTCCGGCTGCAGAGGTTATCATCTTTTCATACAAGCCACCGGCTATCAAACCAATGCTGATGTTGTCGGCTAAGGAAATGTTGTAGAAGATTTTAATAACCCCGCTAATGGTTCCCACAAAACCGAACATGGGTGCAATACCGGCTATGATGCCGAGATAAGAAAGGTTCTTTTCCAGTTTATAAATCTCCAGCTTACCGGTGTTCTCTACCGCGCTTTCAATTTCCTTAATGGGTTTTCCAAGCCGCTTGATTCCTTTTTCAAGTAAGCGCGCAATAGGTGTATTGGTGCTGCGGCACAAACTAAGGGCGGCTTCGGCTTTGCCGTCTACCAGCATGGCTTTAATGTTGGCCATAAACCCCGAATCAACCCGGCTGGCGCGGCTGATAGTAATAAAGCGCTCCACCATCAGGAACACGGCAATTACGGAAAGTATACCGATGGGTATCATCACATAACCGCCCTTTATTATCAGGTCGAAGAGGTTAAGTGTTTCCACTTGTTTAACAGCTGTAGCTGCCACGGCTGAAGAATCAACAACAATTTGAAGTAGCATAGTATTTGTTTTAAGAGTAACGCTCGGTTACCTGTTTTTAGTATGGCGAAGGTGCACCCGGTTAACGTTAAATAGTAGGAGAGTAGTGAACGTTGGGGTGTTGATTGAGGACGGTTTGCAGTTTAAACACAACGGTGGCATATGTCAGGCTGAGCGGAGTCGAAGCGGTTACCCGTGCCACGGTTTTAAAACCGTGGCACGGGTTGTGCAAGTCTTTTTCGTATAAATTCTTTTAAACTTGCGCTATGAAACACCTTTTTCTTACAACTGTGCTCTTTTCGGTTTTTGTAATGCTCAATGCCCAGGCACCCGAAAAACAAACCAAAGGGCAGAAGTTTATTGAAACCATAAAGAACCTTCCCGAAGACCTGATTAAACAACCCGATGCACCGGCAGATACCAACGCCAATAAACTGGTGAACGATAACCTGTCTATGGAAGTGCATCCGGTATGGAAAGAGAAAGGAACGCTGAGTATTATTGAATATAAAATGTTGAAGTGCGATGTGGACCCCGTAAAGGAAACACTTCCGTTGCCCGATAAGAAACTGGTGCAGGTGATTACCATCAACCTGAACACCATTAAGAAAACCGCTGCCGAAAAGAAACAAATGGTACTGGCGCAGGTGCAAAGTCACTTAGCTGCCTATTATAAAGAAGCGGGACAGGTGGTCAGCAAAGAAGACCTTGCCAATCAGGTAAACGCCATGATTGTCAGCAGCGAGCCGTTTACCACCAATGCGGGGCGCACCGGTGAGCTTTACTTTATTCATGATATTCAAACCCAGCTCACAGGCTTTACAGGTTTGTTGTTACTGCCCGGTGCCGATGGCAAATCGGTTACTTTTGTTCAGCTTACGTACTCCCATTATGTGTACGAAACCACTTTCCCTGAAGATATTATGGAGTGGCGTCTGTTTGTTTACCCCGATGACCAGCAGTTGTACGTTGACTTTACCAAAAAGATGCTCAAGACTCTGGTAATCCGGTAGAAAGCGGCTGGTTTTTTATATATTGTCAGGCAATTCATCTTTTTTTATTTTGCATTACAATCAAAACTACCGCTATGGAAATTAAACGCCTCTTCGACTTCCTGACAGAGCAAATAGAAAAACATGCCGATGCCCCTTTTGTTGCTTCCAAGGTCAACAAACAATGGAAAAGCTATTCGTTTAAAGAAACACAGGATAACTGTAACCGGGTAAGCCAGTTGCTGCTTAACCTCGGCTTAAAGAAAGAGGATAAGATAGCCATTATTGCCGTCAACCGCCCCGAGTGGAATTTCACCGACATGGGCAGTATGCAGATTGGGTTGATTAATGTGCCTATGTATCCAACCATTGCCGAAAAGGACTACGAGTTTATTTTTAACGATGCCGGTATACAATATGCCTTTGTGGGCGATGAAAGTATTTACAACAAGGTACGTCACTTAGGCAGCAAGGTTCCAACGTTGAAAGGCATCTATACATTCGATAAGGTTACCGGTGCAAATTCTTTTTGGGATTCACTTCCGGCATTGTCTGCGGTTAATGCCGCAGCCATAGAAGAAAGAAAGAAGAGCATCACCGAAGAAGACTTAGCTACCATTCTTTATACATCGGGTACTACCGGTAACCCGAAAGGCGTAATGCTCACTCACCGCAACATTGTAAGTAACATCAAAAGTGTGCAGGAAGTAACCCCGTTCGCGGATGGTGAAAAGTCGCTGAGTTTTCTTCCGCTTAACCACAGTTTCGAAAGAATGGTATTTTACAGTTATCTCGCTTTTGGCATCCATATTCATTATGCAACAAGCCTCGAAACCATTGGCGAAGACCTGAAAGAAGTAAAGCCGTATTGCTTTACCACCGTGCCGCGCCTGCTCGAAAAGGTGTATGAAAAAATTATGGCCAAAGGCAACGACCTTACCGGGTTTAAGCGCAAGCTGTTTTTCTGGAGCATTGACTTAGGTTCTAAATACGAACTGGGAGGTGGAAACAACCTCTGGTATAAATTACAACTGGGCATTGCCCGTAAACTGGTGTTCAGCAAATGGAAAGAAGCCCTTGGCGGACATGTGGAGTTTATCGTTACCGGTGCCTCGGCCATGCAGCCCCGTTTGATTAAGTTGTTTACTGCCGCTGGTATCAGCGTATTGGAAGGTTACGGACTCACCGAAACATCACCGGTGCTTTGTGCTAACCGGTTGGATGAGAAAGAACGCTGCATAGGTGCTGTAGGGTTACCTATTCCTCATGTTGAAATTAAACTGGCGGAAGACGGAGAAATTCTGGCCAAGGGTCCGAATATTATGAAGGGCTATTATAACCGCCCCGACCTTACCGCTGAAGTAATTGATAAAGACGGATGGTTCCATACAGGAGACATTGGAAAATGGGTAGAACGGCATGGAAACAAGTTTCTGAAGATAACCGACCGCAAGAAAGAGTTGTTTAAAACAGCCGGTGGCAAATATGTAGCCCCGCAGGTGATTGAGGAGAAGATGAAAGAGAGCCGTTACATTGAGCAAATGATGGTAGTGGGTGGCGATGACAAAAAATTTATCTCCGCTCTCATTGTTCCTTCCTTTCTTAACCTGCACGACTGGGCAAAAGAAAACGGAGTGCCTGTTGGCGGTAACGATCAGATAGTGACCAACGAAAAAATAAAGGCGCTCATCAATGCTGAAGTAGAGAAATACAACCAGGATTTTGGCAAATGGGAACAGATAAAGAAGTTCCACTTAATGAGCACTGAATGGACGGTTGAAGCCGGTGAACTTACTCCCACTATGAAAGTAAAGCGTAAAGTAATTGCCGAGCGCTATCAGCATCACATCAACGATTTACATAAGGATTAATGCGCCACAGGGCGTAACCCCTTGTCAAGTTCGTATTGTAGCCCGAACTGAATAAACATGCCTATGCCGTAGGGCTTTGCTGTTTTGTGAGCTCTTTTAAAATAGTAACTCTTATTGCCAATGCAGGTACCGGTGCATATATTTTTTGCAGTAAGAAAATGTTTACCGGTAGCAACAATGCTTTGTTCTCTTAAACCTTTGTATGCTAAAGCAACAGCGTTGCTGTATACAGCATTTGTTACTAACCCTAAACGGACAGCCGTGTTTATTCCGTAAGCAAACATGGCGGTACAGCTGCTCTCTATCCAGTTTTCAGGTTCTTTGTTTCTTACCGGCAACTGAAACCAATGTCCGGTTGCCTTATCCTGTAACTCCGGCAGGTGCACAATCATTTCTTTCAGGTAACCGGAAAGTTCCTGATAATAAGGACTGCTCTTCGGCAATATTTCTAAGGCATCGGAGAGGGTAACCACAATCCAACCGTTGCCCCTTCCCCAAATCTCAGCGCTTCTTCTGCTTTGTTTGTCGGCCCAGTTCATCTGGCTGCAAAAAGTGCAATGCTTTTTGTTGTCGCTATCCCACCCGTGAACCCACAGGCCGTACTCTTTGCTCTGCAACTTCTCCTTATGCAGGCGAAACTGCTTTATGAACTCCTCCAGGTACTTCTCGTCACCGGAAGCCTGATACATTTCCAGCAAAAATTCCCCAATCATGAACACGGTATCATCCCACAGCTCAGTAAAAAGCATCAGGTGCGAAACAGCTCCTTCAGTTGTCCGCCTTATTTTAAGGTAATCGCTGTAAATTTTTTCCGCTTTCGCTTTATACTTCTCTTCTTTCGTTATCCGGTACAAAAAAGCCATGCCCAAACCCGAAGCTACGGAGTTGGGTGATTTTCCGTTTGCAACAGCGTACGTATTATCCATAGCTTTTTTAATGTAAGCGAGATATAGTAGTTTTTGAGTGGCCGAACTGTGCCCATATTGTTTTACCATAGTATTAAGTAAGGCAGCGTGAGTCCATCTCCATTTATATTGGTTTGCGGGCAGATAAGATTCATGCACATAACGGTCCAGGGTATCTACCCAAGATTGCGCACTGATGGCAGCAGGTAAGAGAAGAAAGAACACAGCCGAAAAACAGATTAGTATTTTGTTGTGCTTTCGCATATTGTCGCCCGAAGATATTCGCTAAGTTGAGATTTACGGAAACAAAAAGCGGAAACAAATAAAGTTTGTTTCCGCTTTTCTATTCAATCTACAATCTGTTTATTCTGTTCCTTCCTGTTTGTCCTCATCCCCTTCGCGTACTTTAGTAGGAAGTTTTCCTTTATACGAAGGGTCTTCTAAGTGAAGAATGTAATCTTCCACCTGGTCGGCACCTATTCTGCGGGCTTTAATCACTTTGTTGGCATCAAGAATATAAATCTGCGGAGTGCTTTGAATATCCCATTCAAAACGGAAATTGCTGTGGTGTTTGGCATCGCAAACGTTAATCCAGTCCAGGTTGTTGTTCTTAATAAAATTCACCCAGTCGCCATAATGTTCAATTTCCATAATAGCCGGAGAGTATCCTTCCACACTGATGTTTTTCTTTTTCAGGTTATGGTAAGCTTCCGCCAGCACCGGTATTTCTTTTTTGCAATGTCCGCAATCCGGGTCCCAGAAAGCAAGAATGGTATACTTCGCCTTAACATCCTGCAGCGATCGCCATTGCATTTCGGTTGAATCAGTAGGAAGAATCAAACGCTGGGCGGGTTTGTTGACCAGCACCGGTTCAAGACGGGTGGCGCGGTCACAAATCTTAAAGCGTTTAGCGGTGTCAATCCATGGAGTCATATCCTGTTTGCAGAAATAATTTTTTCCGAAATGAACATAAGCTGCATCAAAACCCATGATTTTTGAATTCGCCATTTCATTAAAAACATAAGTAAGGATGTAACGGTATACTTCGTTCTTCTTATCGGTCTTACCCAGCAGTTCTTCTCCTCCGGCAATGATGGAATCCGGAACCTGAACAAGGGTTTGATTCATGAACGTTTTAAGCTTGTTATGAAACACCGGGCAACGCAACAGGCGCTCATCCTTCAAATCAACATTGTCCCAGTAATGAGCCTTGTAAAAGCGCCACTGGAAAGATGAATCAATCATGTTTCCTTTTGCATCGCGTGGTGCATCCGGAACATCAATGTCTTTCATAGCTTTTAAAAGTTTGGCATAAAACAAAGTGGGATACTTTGTAACAACATCGCTACGCTTTGCTTTTACGTCCTGATCTATTTTAACCAGTTGTTCGCGGAGTTTGTCTTTGTCTTTCTGCTCTTTAGCTGCTTTGTAAAGGTTGCCAAGCGAGTCAGACGTTCCTTTCATTTTTCCTAAAAACTTCATGTCGTCATAAAACAAACCGTTCTCAACGGAACCGGTAATCTTTACATGGCCGGTAAGGTCATTGGTATCGGTTTCAATGGTAAAGGCAGATTCGCTGATGATAAATTCAAAATAACGGTTGCCCAATGCCGGAAACACCGCCAGGTAAACCCCTCCGGGCAAAGTAGTGTCAGCTTTCAAAACAATCACCCCCTTCTTATCGAAGTTGATGGTGTCTTTTACATACTGCTTATCGCCATAATAATTCGCAAGAATCATGTTTGAACCTTCAAGTCCTTTTACGCTTATCTTGATGTTCATAGGGGTTTTGTTTGTTCCTGCAAAGGCCAGGGCAAACATAAAACAGGAGAGGAGTACACTTGAAATCTTCTTCTTCATAGTTGGATTTTAAACGCTGCCAAAAATATTCTAATTCCTTAAACGTCTAATATCATTCCATTCTGTATGCCGTTAAAATATCTTAACCGTTGTTTAAGAAAGAGAAGGAAGAGGGCTCGGTCCACGCCATTCTGCCGCTATCGTTAATAGTAATCCATGCCGGCAGCGGAGCGCCTTGTGTCATTATGCAGCCGTAATGTTTTGCGCCCGGCACCACCGCACAGTTCGAAATAAGTTCACCGCGCCTCTGCGAGACCTCCTGCCTTTCACCACTCGCCATCACTCACTGCTCCTCATCCCACTGCCTTACAAACTCCGCTACACCGTTTTTGGTATTCTCTAAAGCTATGGGGTTAACATTAGCCACCACATCTCTGCGGGTATGGTAAGTAGGGTCCAGTTTATCAATAGCAATACCGATAATGGTGACTGAAGGAATACCCGCGCGGTTAAAGCCTACCGCATCGGTTCCGCCAATAGGAATGGTCACCGTTTTCAGCGGAATGTTTTTTGCGGCAAAGCTTCTTTGCAGACGGTCTATCAGCAGCGGGCTGTGCGTAGTGCCGCTCATCAGTTCTGTTTTTACCAGCGCCATATGCTCGGGCAGGCGCACCCCGTCAATGTTTACCAGGTGCGCGTTTTCGGCAAGCAGTTCATCTTTTTTGGCCAGTACATAATTCATAGAGCCGCAGAGTCCGGTTTCCTCGCTGCCAAAACTCACAAACTTTAAGCGCGTGTTTTGCAGAATAGATTTTCCGCGTACCTGCGGGTCGGCAAAGCTTTTGAAAACGTTATACGAAATAGCAATGCCCGAAAGATTATCGGCTGCGCCATCTACCGGTTCGCTGCCGTGCATATTAAAGTAAGTAACGGTAGAAGGACTAAGCACCACAAAAACCATAAACACCCACCAGCTCCAGACACCGGTTGGCAGCAGAATAGCCAGCAGGCAAAACACCGGAAACAACACCATGATGGCTCCGGCAATAATCGTGAGCAGCGAACCGAACTGCCCCAGTTTATACCACCATTTAAATTCAAACACACTGTCAATGTGCCCCGAAACTATCAGGGTGCTTTTTACTTCGCCTTTGGGTTCCAGTGTGGCTTCCACATTCCACGAGGTCATCAGCGGGCCGGGAAACTTTTGAAACACTACGGTGTAGGTCATAAAATCTAAAACAAAAGCCACGGCATTGCCCAGCGAAAGCACCAGTGCAAGAATCTTGAGCCAGAGGATATCGGGAACAGCGAAGTAGTAAAGTATCATGGCTATGAAGAACACCGCGCAGTAATACTTCAGCTTACCGAACCGCGCGTTCAGGTATTCCTCAAACTCCATCAACTGAACGTTCTCGGTATGCTCCAAACATTTATCGCGCATAAAAAGCTGTGCATGTTTCTCGGCATGGCTCGCTGCCGGCCTCGGCCCGAATTGGTGGATGATGTCGGTAATGAGTTGTATCATGTTGTTGGTTTCTTGTTTCTTGTTTGTTGTTGGCTGTTACCACTCGCCACTGCTACTGCCACTGCTACTGCCACTGCTACTGCTACTATTGCTGGCTGTTACCACTTGCTACTAGCTATTCACTACTCGCCCTTATCAATCTTCCTCTCCACTATCGCCAGCACCTTCCTTTCCATTTCCTTTGCCTTGTCTAATAGCTGTTTCCCTTTTGCCAGTTTGCGTGCAGTATAGCGTTTATCGGTATAAGACGAAGCATTGATTTTTACATTCAGCCATGCACCGTATACGGCAGAGCGCGCACACAGCGCCCCCACACCGGCATCGGAAACAGAATTAGGGTTACCGGTCTCTGCCATCACTTTAATTACATCAAAACTTTTCAGCGAAAGCTCCATTACGCGGAACGGAACTTCAATAGCGTGCTTAGTGGCTTCCTGAATAGCTTCTTTACGCACAGCCTTTTCCGCATCGCTCGATTTAGGCAAAGCAAACGCATCCATTATCCGGTTAAACGCGCGGGTATCTTCATCCACTAACTTCAGTAACTCATCTTTTATTTTCTGACCGTCTTCCGCGTAATTCGAAAATTCTTTCCACCGGTCGTCCCATCCTTTCTTATGCGAAGAAAGATTGGCCACCATCGTGCCTAGCGAAACACCCAGTGCCCCCATGTAAGCCGAAATAGAACCTCCACCCGGTGCCGGACTTTCGCTGGCTGTTTCATCGGCAAACTTCCGCAGGTTCATGTTAATGAGCGGAGATAAGCCAACATCTTCCAGCATATATTCAATAATGCGTTTGCGTGGCTCAAAGGCGGTAAGTTCATCCAGGCCCATACTCTTCACGGCAATCTTTATCAGTTCCTCTTCGCTCACACCGGTTGAACGGTTTTGCTTCAGTAGAAAATACTTACCGGCATCTAAAATTGCTTTCAAGGGCATTAAACCAATCAACTCACTACCGGTTACCCGCATACCGCGGTTGTAAGCGCTCTTTACGCACTCATCAAACGCCACGTGCACCGGTGTAATGTTGATGTTCGTCAGGTTCATGCTCACCTGTGCTACTCCGTATTCGGCAATATACCAGCCAATGCCTTTTACACTTTTGCAGGCACCGGGCTGGGTTACTTCCTTTCCCGATTCATTTTTTACTTTACGACCTTGCTCGCGCACATCAAATGCCACCGAGTTAGCCCTGCGCACCGAAGTTGTATTCAGGTTCACATTATAAGCCACCAGAAAATCGCGCGCACCAATAGCAATGTTTCCACTCTTCTCATTAAAGGCAGTACCGTAATCCGGTTTCCATTCTTTCAGTTTTATCTTCTGCGCAATGCCTTCGTACTCACCGGCACGAATGTTCGCTAAGTTTTTGCGGTGAGGCGCAGTGGCCGCATATTCATAGAGGTAAACCGGTATCTTTAAATCTTTTCCTACACCCTCGCCCAGTTTCCTGGCGCAGGCAATGCAGTCTTCCATCGTGGCATTCGCAATCGGTATAAACGGACAAACATCCGTAGCCCCGAAGCGCGGGTGCTCGCCTTTGTGTTTACGCATATCAATCAATTCAGCGGCTTTGGCAATGGCGCGGTAAGCGGCTTCCACCACGTTGTTTTCATCGCCCACAAAAGTTACCACGGTGCGGTTGGTGGCTTTGCCCGGGTCTATGTTCAGCAGTTTAATTCCTTCCACACTTTCAATGGCATCGGTAATCTGCTTGATGATATTCATATCGCGGCCTTCGCTGAAATTCGGAACGCATTCGATGAGCTTCTTCATGTTGGAAATTTTGTGTGAATATAAACCTGCGGTGCTTATGTTTGGGCAATGATAAACAAAGAACAAAAATTACTTGCCTTTGAGCGCATCCTTAAAATTATGGATGAACTGCGCGAGCAATGCCCTTGGGACCGGAAACAAACCATGGAAACGCTGCGTCCGCTCACCATCGAAGAAACGTACGAGTTAGGCGATGCCATATTGAAAGGCGACATGAAAGAAGTGAAGGAAGAACTGGGCGACCTGTTGCTGCATATTGTTTTCTACGCTAAAATAGGAGAGGAGAAAGAGGCATTTGATATCACGAGCGTGATAAACGATTTGTGTGAGAAACTCATTTACCGTCATCCGCATATTTACAGCGATGTAAAAGTGAACAATGAAGAAGATGTAAAGAAAAACTGGGAGCAATTGAAAATGCGCGAAGGCAAGAAATCTGTTTTGGGCGGTGTGCCCGGTTCGCTCCCCGCATTAATCAAAGCCTACCGCATACAGGATAAAGCCGCACAGGTAAAATTTGAATGGGAGAAGATTGAAGATGTGTGGAAGAAAGTGGAAGAGGAGCAGGGAGAGTTGGCAGCAGCAGTTAGCAGCGGCAGTATAGAAAAAACAGAAGAAGAGTTTGGCGATTTGCTTTTTGCGCTGGTAAACTATGCGCGCTTTCTGAAGGTAGACCCCGAAACCGCTTTGGAAAGGACCAACATTAAATTCATCCGCAGGTTTAAATTTATTGAAGAGAAAGCGGAGAAAATGCAGAAATCGCTCAACGATATGACGCTCGAAGAAATGGACGGAATATGGAATGAAGCAAAGTTGGCAGGACTTTAGCAGTGTTAAAAATCATCAATACTTTTATCTTGCTTTAAATTGACTCTCAGCGAAAACATAAAGAAGTATTTCCTGCCCGCGCTTTTAGTGGTGGCGCTGGCGGTTTCGTTACTAAAACCCAGTACCGGTAACCTTCGTTCGGCAGCGCAGGAAATTCAGGATAAACTGAACAGTGCCGAAGCGGACTTTGAAAAAGCAGCCAACGGCAAACCCCTGCATGATGCTTTTGCTAAAGGAGATGAAGAGGCTGCAGTTATTGAGCAACTGGAAGCAGAGAATATTTTCCTCTATTACTACCGCAACGACTCTCTACTTCACTGGACCAGTAATGTGGTTCTTCCTTTTACATCACCCGGAGCATTAGATGAAGGGACCTCTGTTCTCAAACTCAGGAACGGCTGGTATCAGGTGAGCAAACAGGTTGATTCACTCACAAATGAAACCATCCTTGGTGTAGTGCCGGTGAAGTATGAATATCCTTTCGAGAACCGGTTTCTCAAGAATGAATTTGCCCTCGGGTTAGCGGTGCCTCATAACATAGCTTTGAGTGGTCAGGAGATAAAGGGTTCTGTTCCAGTGAAGAATTTAAAAGGAGAAACCATTTTCAGTTTGTATGTAACCGGTGACAGCAATGAAGTTGATTTGAACGTTGTTTTACTGCTGGCGCAGCTAATTTTGTTCTTGATTATTCTGTATTACACCAATCAGTTTGCAGTAAAACTGGTAACCGGCAGAAGTTTCATCGTAGGTTTTTCATTTCTGGTAATCGTTATCGCGCTGGTTCGTGGTGTTATGCTTTATTTCGATCAGCCCAGCGAGTTTTATAAACTCGAATTGTTCGATCCTAAGTTTTACGCTTCTTCGGTGGTCACCAAATCTTTGGGAGACCTTATCATCAATTCATTTCTCATTACCTGGTTAGTGCTTTTTTATACCCGGTATAACACCAGGAGCGAAGCGAATACAAAACTTACCGCCTTTATCAGGCTGCAGAATGTTGCCTTTGTTTTTGCTTATACCTGGCTGATATGGTGGGTATTTAAAACCCTCGTAATGGATTCGGTGATATCGTTTGAGGTATATAACATTCTAAGTTTAAACGGATACAGTTTGCTGGGTATTTTGTGTGTGGCGCTTTTGCTTTCCAGTCATTTTATGGTTACCCGCAATATCTTTATCGGTCTGCAGGAAGTGAAAGTGAAAGCTGTATATCTGGTTTCGTTCACCTGTATAACCGGGGTGGTTTTCGCGGCTTTTTCCCTCAAATCGTTTTACTACGAGTCGCTTGTTTTCTCATCGCTGTGGGCGGTTGGGTTTGTATTGGTGTTCTATTACATTCTCAAAAAACACAAGTCAAATTAGGTCCGCAATCTG
>CAZBPG010000099.1:0-14213 GCA_964493695.1 uncultured Chitinophaga sp.
CGGTTGAAGCCGCCTGGTATGAGTTTAGGTAAACAAACGGATAGTCATAAAAAAATCATTACACTATAAGGTTTGCGCGTTACTGTAAAACCTTTTGGCGGGTGTTTTAAATACTCAGCACATAACCGTTCGCGGGTGTCCTCTCTTTTTTGGAATGCTTCCGGTAGTGTTCTTTCTTCATCCCATTTCATCACTTTTCCTTTTCGAGGTCTTGCACCCTCTGCCGGTTCATAGTCTGTTTTCAATACTACTGTGTATTCACCTGTTGTATAGTTTGGCGAATAAGCAGTTCCCTCTAAACCGTTTTCTAATTGCCATTGCCTAAATGCAGTTTCACTGTTGAATGTAATTTGATAAGTAACTGTGACTATATCGCGTTCTTTGTAAAAGTTTCCATCATTCGCGGGTTTGACGTAAACGGTTTTAAAACCACTATTGCCGTTCATTATATCCTTTAGCTGTTTAATTTTTTCGCGTCTATCCTTGTTCATGTTCATTTATTTTTTCTGTGACTGCATCTAATAACCTGTTCAAATCTTCATCACTTAAATTTTCAATTTGCTTTTCTAATACCTGGCTAAATTCTACTGATTGCAACTTTGGTATTTTATATGGCAGTAAGTCAATCAGAAGTTTGGCTCTTACCTCAGGTCTTTCTATTGATGCCAGTAGTGCCGGTAGGTTATCCATTTCAGAAGAAATGATTTCATCTAATTGCATTCTGAGTTCAGTTGACTTGTGTTTACTCCCTTTCGGTTTTAGCCCTTTGTGACCTTTTACAAATCTGCCATTGGTGTTTCTGATTTCCATATTCAAACTATATTTTATGGTGCTTTGCAAATTGTGATACAACCATTTTTACCCCCTCTGCACGAATGGTTGCACCCTTTAAAGTTCCCACTGCATTACGCTGAATAATGTTCTGTGAAAAAAAATCTATCCCGAAATTTTCCTGTAAGTCTTTCAGCGCGTTTAATACTTCATTCGTTTTCTCAAACGCTTTGTATTCATGTTCATTCGCATAAACCGTATGGTTGTCTATTATCGCTTGTTTAGAATCTTCTGTAATACACACTTTCCCGTCTATCAATTCCAGTTTATACACGTCTGATAAAATTGAAGTTTGAGCAGGTAGTGAATAGTAAACGATTGTTATCACTTCACATTCTTTCGGTAGCTCTATCATTGTCTTTTTCATAAAAGCTGTGATAGGTAGCTTATCAATAGCAGGGTGTTTCTTTACCGTCCGTTCCCTCAAAAAATCATCTAAAGGGTTATCACGTTTTAAATTCCTACCGTTAACTATTTCACGAAATTCTTTCGTGTCCGGTGCATACTCATTTTTAATCAGTGCATCCAGTAACGGCTGAAACTTTTGTGCGTTTGTTTCTAATTTTTTCAGGTCGCGCTCTATTCCTGTTTCGTCTGTTGCTAATACTTGCTTTTTCATTTTACTGCTTTTTATGTTTAGAAAATTGTTTACGAATTATTATTGGTCAATATGTGTTTTACCTTTTGCAGTCGCTCAAAGTATGGCAGGTAAGTGGGGTTGCCGTTATTAGTCTTTACAGTGGCAAGGTGACTTTGAATAAATAAATTCAAGTCGGTAACGGTTCCGCATTTATCAATTATTATTTGCTGTTGCTGTGAAGCAATATTTTCAAAATACTTTTCAAGCTCCGCTATATTCCACAATTCAAAAGACGGTTGCCTCCGGTTGGTGAATGCCTCCGGTGTATCTGCTTTGTGTTCTATTGTCTTCGGGGCTGGCTCTGTTGCGGGTTGGTGCTTATTGAATTGCCTGTAATCAAATTTTATAAGATAGTCGGCAAGGTCAAACCCTTGTTGCCGTTCTGCATCGCTGGCTTTATTTTCCAATAAATCGGAGGTGGTGAAGCTGGCAATGTTTGAAAGTTCTTTTGCCTTCGCGTTCCATTTATCAAATGCTTTCAGGTCGGGAAATAATACCACATTGCGCCCGGTCAATACTTTACATTTCGTATTGTTTAACCCGACCTTATTTCCCGCAGCCAACCAAATGAAGTTTGGAAAATATACGCTGGCTATTATTGCCGTCTTTTCGCTTTCAACTATTCCAACCGTTTTTTTAGGGTGTAACTTCAAAAGGTGTTCGCCAAAGAAGCATTGCGCCAAATTGTATTCAGGCAGTTTTAAGGCAGTATGAACCCATGTAATGAAGTTGTAAGGTTCTTTTATTCTCTTGCCCGTATAGGGGCTGTAAAGCATTATTTTACCCGTTCTAATCTTGCCCTGCTGGTCAATTTCCCAAAAGACTGTTGCCCCATCCCAATGTTTTGACGTGCCTATATGGTATCGGCTTATTGCTTCGGCAACGGTAGCGGCATCGAACAAGGTTGAAAGGAATTGCACAAAGTTGTTTTGCAAGTAACCCGTCCGGCTCTGTTGGAATATCTCAAAAGGAATGAATGAAGCGGGTGCGCTCTTAACCTCTGGCATCGCTGGTTTAGTGTGGTAAGTAGCGATGGCATCAAAAGAAATATTGTGTTGCTCAAAATACTGCTTCGGTTTATTATGGCATCCGCAATTTGCTTCACGGTTGCACCTGCCAACAGACGGGTGTATATGGTTGCCTGTAGTGGTGTCAATATACCGGGTGAAGCATTTATGCTTATTGCATTCCGGGCAAGTATAGCGGGTGTTCATTCCCTTGTATGGTTCTAAAATGTATCTGTGTTCACTCATTTTTTAAAATATTGTTTGGCACTTGGCACAAGCGGCATTTGTGGCACAAGTGCATTTTGTTAGTGCCGTTAGTGCCGTTAGTGCCGTAAATGCCAAATGCCATTTGATTAAATTCGTTTTTCATAGTTGCCCCTGCTTAAACATTTGAACAATTCCATTTCTGTAATAAATCTTTTGAAAGTTCTTTCCGGCACTCCCAACCGTTCTGCAATCTGCAAACCCGTTTCAGTTGTAAATACTTCAGGCAATTCGTTATAAAGTTTCTGTTTGTCGGCTGGTAACTTATCCAACGGGTTGGTGTTGGAAATAATTGAATGAACCTTAACAGCTGATTTTTTGAAATACTCCACCAACTTTAAAGCCCCCTGCATTGCTTCAATACTTACCGCCTGTTTGTCACTCTCATTACAGGCAAACCGCATCATTTCAAGTATTAAAGCCAACCTAATCGCATACATTTCTAACTTGCCGTAAATGCCTCTTATTGCTTCGTTTTCGGCATCATTGCATTGGTCGGCATTACTCTTTTGCCATTGAAACAACAAACGTTTAGCTTCGGGAGTAAACCGCAATACCTCCGGCTCCGGGCAAAGTGTTTCGTCTAAATGAATTGGTAAGTTCAAAAGGTTTGAAACAATGCCTTGCCAACTTTCGATTATAGCAGGTTCAATTTCTGTTTCGCTCCAATACGGTTTTTGAATATTGTCGGGAATTACAAAAAGTATTCTATCAATAAACCCGTTCTGTGTTCTGCTATCTTTAGCAAGTTCATTCAGCACTCCGTTTTGAATAGTTCCGGCAACGGAAATAAAAGGCAAGGGAATAAAAACGGGGTCACCTGTTTTCCGGTCAATACTTATTCTTTTACTACTCCATCCGCTAAGCCAAAATTCCATTTCACTGCCTTTATTGTATCGGTTGAAATTTTTAAACCAACCCGCAAACTCATCCACGTAAACCCCAATACCTCTTGGGTTGAATTTATGCACTTGGGCAAGTGCTTCGGGGGTAAAATCTGAAACAAGAAATTTTTGCCAAACAGGTTTTACAGGTTCCTCAACTTGCTGGTCTTCTCGTTCTTTTTTTGATAGCGTCACATTCCTTTCAAATTCCTGCCTTTGTTGCTCGAATACTCTATACGTTATTTTGTCTTGGTCAATTATTGGTTGCAGCGCAAAACTTAACGGGTGACTTTTATTTGTTCCGGGAGGGGCAACAATAGCAATGTATAGCACGGCACTTTCGACCCATCCTTTTTTTACTTCAACCCTATAAGTGTTACCAACGGCAACAGAACCCGCGTAAAGAATAGACGCCCCTATAAAGTCAACAGGGAAATTCAAGTTCTCATTTGTCGCCTTTATTATTTCCCGTATTGCCTCCGGGAATACTTCAATCGGGAAGCCATTATTTACATTTAGCTGGTTTACGTGCGCTTTAAGTTCGTCCGGCTTAATGCTGAATACGCTGTCATCAAATTGCGGAGTAATAGCAAGAATATTATCTTTGTTGCCTCTATATGTTTGGGGGGTGTTTCGTGGTTCTAACATGGTTCACCTCCCTTTCTTTTTCCTAAATAGGTAGTTGCCTCCGCTTCAATTTCCGAAACAGTTTTGCGCCCCTTTGAATTTAAGTATTGGTCAATTTCACTTTTCAGAAACGCTAAACGCTTTCCAAATTTTTTGTGAGGTATTTCGCGCAAATGCACTTTGCCGTAGATAGTTGCCTTCGCAGGTTTGCCCGGTAAGTATTCGCAAAGTTCATCAATAGAAAACCAACGGTCTGTTGGTTGCTCCTGCTTTGTAGAAGTAATAGAAAGTTGCCTTTCAATATTGCTAACCTTATTCAGTATTTCTGAAATGGTTGCCGGTAGCTGGTCGAAAGAAAGTTGTTGTTGTTGCATATTGCCATCGCATTGTTTTATCAAATGCTTTGCAAACAAACAACAACAAAGGGGTAGTAACCTTCACGTAACCGTTACTAAAAAGGTTACTTTTTTACTGCAATTCTTTTTTTGCAATGGTAAGTGCTTTGGGGTATTGCTCTAACAATTCGCACACTACTGTAAAGTTTTTAGCACCGCCATCGCATAAAGTTTTTCTATTCTCTCTTTGAACATTGGTATAGGTTTGTTGAAATTCTTTCCATGCTGTTTTTCCGGCTTTGGGTTTATAGTCGGCAATTACTTTTTTGTATGCTGCTTCTTTTCCTCCCTCCCAATAGTCAAATGCTTTTACAACGTCCGCTTCGACCATGTAGCAATAAGCAAGTGCAAGCTGTAAGTGTGTTGGCTCTTTTTTCTTATTGCTATCCAGTTGCACATTTTCGGGCGTAGTAATATCCGAGAAACCACTTTCAAAGTATTTCGGGGTTTCAAAAATTATACTCCATGCCTTGTATATTTTACCAACTCTGAAACCGTATTCATAAACATCTTTTTTGTCAAAATACTTTTCCCAACTCTTAATATTCTTAACCCTTTCAGGAAACCCAAACTGTGAACCGTTTGCAACTTCATTTAAAATCAATTCCTTTTTGTTTTCAGGGGTGTCTATGGTTGGCGCAAACTGATATTTTACTCCCTCCAAAAATCCCTTTGCGTATTCAGTAAGGTGCATTTTTTTAAATAGCGGTTGGTATGTTTTTTTTAAGTCCAAAACCAAACGGAATATTGGTATTGTTTGCCCGTCAATTTGCAGTGAATGAAACAAAGGTTCATTGCGCTTTGTAAAGTATATAGCGTAAATTTTTTCAGGTAGCTGGTCAAGTTTCAAAGGGCCGTAAAGTTGTTTTATCATTTCTCTATATGTTTTTCAGTTTAGAAAATCATTTGAGTTTTCGCAAACTCTGCTTTTGCTTCGTCTTCAAACCCATCAAAATAAGTTTGTGTTGTATTCAGGTTGGTATGGCTTAGTGCTTCGCTTACAAACTCCATACTTGCCCCTTGCCGTATAGCATTGGTGGCAAAAGAATGCCTTGCCCAATAAGTCGAAATATCGCCTGTAATTCCTTCGGCAACTGCCATTTTTTTTAAGTTTTGGTTTATGAAGCGGGTGAAGTTTTGAACCTTAGTGCGCTTGTCTGCTTCGCTGGCAACTTCATTCAGTATCGGAAAAATATACTGCTTCGGGTTTGTATTGGGGTTGCCGTATTTTTCAATAATACCTTTGGCAAAGTCGGTAAGATATACAACAACTTCCTTCTGTTTTTTCTTACCTGTAGTTTGTGTTTTGGCTCTGATAAATTTCAGGGTGTTACCTGCAAACTGTGAATACCGAAGTTGTGCAATATCCTTTATGTTCATTCCATAACACGAATAAGAAAAAAACCAAAAATCTTTTGCCTTTTGTTGCTCCGGTGTTTTGGGCTTTGCTTCAAATAGTTGTTTCAGTTGCTCCCGGCTCAATACTTTTTTTACCCGCTTTACGGCTGGCACTTCATAGGCATCCGCGCCAAAGGGGTAAAGAGTTTTTTCAATATCATTTGCCTTTATAGCCCGGTTGAATATTGTGCGAAGTGCGCGAACATAAAATGAAACGGTTGTGTGACTTCGCTCTTTATGTTTCAGCATATAGCTTTCATATCCGTTCAACCATTTCGGAGTTACTTCTTTGAAAAATAATTTTTCGGGTGCATTGCCTTTAGTGTGTTGAATATATCCTTGCAAAGATTTTAAACTCAATTCATAGTTGCTGGCATTTCCTAACTGATTATTTTTTTTCATTTCAGCAATTACTTGTTGGTAGTGCCAAAAAATATTTGCTCCGTCACCATCATTTCTGTAAAGTTTTTTCTCAAACTCTTCCAAAGAAAAAGGGTTTAATTTTTCCGCAACACTTTCGGCTTCGGTAAGTAACGCCTGTAATTTTGTTTTATCTTCTTTGCGCTCAATTCGCGGCTTTGCAGTCCATGTGCTTTTAAAAACTGCTTCGGAAAAATCAAACTTGGTAGGGAATAATTTCTGTATGCGGGGTGTCGAAGTAAATACTCTTAACCTTACAGGAAACTTGCCGTTTGCCTTCGCCCTCCGTGTATCCAACCAAAGGGAAATAAAATATTGCTTATCCATTTTCTATATGTTTTGTATGCAAATTTAATCTTTTGCATACCATTTGCATACAGAAACCATAAAAAAACAGATAACAACAAAAAGAAAACATTTGCTGTAATGCCTGTAAATACTACATTTGCCAAAGGGTTAAGATAAAAAAGAGGTAAAATAAAAAAGGTCAAATTTCTGCCTTACAAGCAGAGGGTCACAGGTTCGAACCCTGTAGCTCCCACCAATGAAAATCAAAGGGTTGCAATCAATGCAACCCTTTTTAATTTCAAAATTTGCCCCGCAATTTGCACTCAAAATATTCAATTTCTTAAAGGCAGCACTTAATATAAGGATTACTTACGCCATTCAACTCTTCCTTAATCTGAACTGACTCTTTAAAATAGACTAAGGTTGTGCAAGTTCTATGTTATTTATAAAACTTGTATCCGTAAACGTTTTCAGAAACAACAGCAAGTCATCTTTTTCCTGTTGAGTGAGTTGCAATCCGTTTTCTTTATAAGGAAGAGTCATCAAAGGGTCAATATTTACAGAAGTTTGCTTTACTCCGCTGTTGTAAAATTCAATTACTTCTTCCAAAGTTGTATACCGGCCATCATGCATAAACCTGTTGCGCAGTTCGCAGTTGCGAAGCGTAGGTGTTTTATATTTTCCAATGTCGTTTGCATTGCCGGTTACATCATAACGTCCTTTGTAACCGGTATCAAAAATACTGTCCAATCCCGTGTTATGAAATACATTATCGGTAAGAAAGATTTCGTTGTGGCAGTGAAAGCAGTCACCTTTCTCTGTAAAAAAAATAATCATGCCGTTTCTTTCATTCTGGGTCAGCGCCAGTTCATGTCTGCGGTACTTATCGTACTTCGAATTTCCTGAATTAAGAATGCGGAAAAACTGGGCAAGGGCATAAGCCACATCTTTTGATGCAATCTCTTTTACCCCATACGCTTTGTAAAAAAGTTCCCGGTAGCTTTCATTCGCATTCAGTTTACTGATGTCTGTTCTGAAAAAATCGTTTACCTCAAACATCATCATCTCTTCCAACGTACAGTTCTTCTCACCCTTCCATAAAAAATTTCGGCTCCATCCCAAGTTCTGATGCGGCAACACATTATTGTCAGGAACATTATCAGAAGTAAATCCTTGAGGTTGATAATGACAACTGGCACATGCTTTCCCATCGTTGCTTAGAATGGTATCGTAATAGAGTTTACGCCCCAGTTGCAGACGCTCGACACTCATAGCATTATCTGCAGGAATTTCCATTTCCGGAAACTGCTTTGGAATTTGTATTTCGTACGGTGTAAAAGAGGTTTGGGGAGTGTCATCCTTCTTTTTGCAGGAAGAGCCGAGCAACAACAGTAACAGAAATGGTATATAGGCTCTGACTTTCATGTTCAGTTAAATATATCGGTGCCGTTAGTGCAAAGCTTATGCATGGCAGTATCGTTGTTCATAGAATAGCTTCCATCGGCTTTAAAATCATAGATAAGAGGGTTGCGCAACCATTCGTTAATATTCATACTCAGAGTTGCTTCGGCATCATTTCCATTACGAACAATTACCGGATTGCTTACCGTAATCGGCACCAGGTTTTTATTCTTGCCTAAGTGCATGGCAAATCCATAATTGGTGGACGTGTCGCGGTAGTGCCCTTCCAGTTTCATGAAATGGTATCCTCCTCCCATCATATCTGGCCAGCCCATGTTGATGTTATCAAAAGTCATGGGGAGAGAATCGGTCTGATTTTTTACAGAGTCGAGACCCACGTAAAAACTAATCTGTGTACAGGTTCCTGACGGAAATTTTTCGAAAGACAAATTGTTCATCGAAGCCTGCCGGGCATCTATATAGAATACTTCGTTGCTGGAATAGTTGGAACCATCTTGCATGTTAAACACAAAACCCGACAGATAATAGTTGAGCCGCGTTACTTCGTAATCGTATCCGGCATCGCACACATACTGCATAGTATCGAACTCCAGTTGTTTATTGTCAATCCGGTATGTCAGTTTCAATTGCAGATCAGCCGAATCAGTATTATTCTTTTTACAACCGGTTGCACCGGTTATAACCGCCAGAACGGTTACAATAACTTTCCATTTCATATTATGAATGTATATTGATTGAAAGATTGATTGGATGACCTTGCTCATAAACCACGTTTTTTTACGGTAAGTATTTTCATAGAAGATTTCATCTATTGACTGAATGCGTAGCTGAGCGTCAGAATGAAGTTTCTGCCGGGTCTTGGAACATTACCCCAATCCAGGTGTTCCCGATAGTTACGATCTAAAACATTCTCTGCGGCAAAACTCAAACTCACCAGGTGATTTCGGATGTTCAGTTTATAACCGGTACGCAAATGCAGCAATCCGTAAGCCGGTGTCTCTTTCTCCTCTGCCGATTGGTTTACTCTCTTCTGCCACAAAGCCCATTCGGCTTCAGCCTGTATGTACCATCCTTTAATAGAATATCGTACAGAGTGATAGCATTTTAATGGCGGAACTAAGGGCATCGGTTCACCATTCGACAATTGGGCGTAGCTGTATTTAACGGTGTGAATGCTTTGAATACCTTTTAGTTCATGAAGTGACATACGGAGTTCTGTTCCTGCTATTCGGCCTTCGGCCATGTTCATGTATTTTTTTACTCCCTTTGCACCGGAGGTCATAACATAAAACTCACTTTGCTTAGCCCCCATGATGTAATTGTAAATGTGATTATAAAATACAGCACAGGTTACATCTACATATTTACTTTCGAAGCTTCCGTTCCATTCGGTTTGTATAGTCCGTTCATTTTTAAGTTGGGCATTGCCTATGTAATCGTATCCGTCAAACCGGTTGAAAAGGTAAAAGCCGAATAACTCATTGGAATTAGGTGATCGTTCGCCATAAGCCAGTGTAATTCTTGAAGAAAAATGCCTGGCAAACATGGCTGTGTAAACAACGTTAACCGAAGGGGTTAATCTGTTGACAGGTTTGCCTGCGTTATTATCAAATATTTTAGCCTGGTTGCGGCCAAAGTCGGTAGTAAATACAGCCCGCACAAATTCGGCACGTGCGCTTATCTGCAAATAATGTTTTTCACTAATTGTATATCTGTCCGACAGGTAAATACCCGCAAAATGTCTGTTGTTATCCGGTAGGGTAAGCATAAACATTGAAGCCGCGTTTTGCGGATACATGGTCATCGCGGCCTTCGAAAAATTGCTGGCGTAATCGGCCCGCAGTTTTACTTCATTGTTTTTCCCAACTGATAGTTTTAACTCCGTAAAGAAACCTGCCGTGTAACTCCATCCGGGCATATCCATGTGCATGAGCGTATCCCTACGGTGTGTATCATCCATAGAATGAAAAATGTGATTGAAATACACTTTCGTTTCCACGCTTTTTATAATTCGGTTTTGACCCTGCCAGCTATGAGCCAAAGAGGCAATGTTGGCAATAGCTTTTCCTGCATCCATAGTAAGTGCAGGATATCCGATGTTCCATCCTATGTCGCCAACATAATCAGCTGCCAGGCGATGACCTTCCGGCAATTTAAATGCTATGGAAGTTCCATAGTTTACCTTTTCATACTGAGAATATGAGATAAGTTGGCTGCCTCCCGCCCGATAGTTAAGTGCTTTACGATACGTACCGTTTATGCGGAACGCAACTTTGTCGAAACTCATGTTCAGTGCAGTGCCTGCATTAAATGCATGGTTGACACTATTGTACGAAACAGAAGCGGTAGCATATGTTTTTTTGCAATGCGAAAACTCAGCCTGCTTAGTTACCATATCCATGGAGCCGCCCACCGTAGAACCGGTTTCATTTCCGGCAGCGCCATGATTAGTTCGTATATTATTCAGATTATTAGGTTCAATATATATGCTCACCGGATCCATTTTATCAGTGCACGCTCCATAAATCCGCATCCCGTTTATGGTAAGGTTAATTTGCCCTGCAGAATATACCCGCAGCACAGGCTCCATGCCATAGGCTCCGCGTTTAATCAACGAAACACCCATCATACGTGCCATTACATCTTCTGTAGTAGATAATTTGTTTGACTTGTAAAAGTTGGCAGCTACATTATTGTGATGTGTTTGGTCGCATACTATTACTTCATTTAAGTGAAGCGTTTTATGCAACAGGGAATCACTATACACAATACTCTGCTGGGCAGTGCTTTTAAGAAGCACTACCTGCAGAGTAAGAAGAACAAATACATGAACGAATGAATTCATTAATCTAAATTCATATCAAAATAGAGAGATGAATCAGCGACTGCACCGTTATGATTCAGGTCAAGATAAACGCGCCATTCACCGCTCATCGTGAAATTTAATTTCCCTTTATAGTGTCCGTTGCTTTGTAGAACCGGGTTTTCATTAAGCGGTGAGCCGTGCCCCATTGCCAGCATTTGCGGGTTTACTACGGTAGTGTAATCGTTAGCCGCAGGAAAATTCATCATGTCCATCTTTTTATGAATAGTAACTTCAAAGTCATTTACACCAACAACAGGTTGAACCGGTTTAACTACAGAAACAAACAATTTTGAACTATCGTCCAAAGCCGTGAGCGATTTCATTTTTGCCACGGTAGGGTTTAAAACAGTAATGGCCATTACAACAGTTCCCTGCAAGCCATTCTTATTGTTTAAAATATCTGCACTTAATGTCCAGCTTCCCGTACTTCCACTGGGCATAATGTATACTACCGCACAAGGAAACAACCCATCAATGGCTGTGTTCGATGTCGGATTTTCGAGCGGACAGCTGTGATTCATTCCCCCCATCATTGTCATCATAGGATGAAGGGTTATCTGTGCATCGGTCAAACGCTGGTTACTCCCAGAATCGTAAAGAGCCAGGTAGAGCTGGTTGTAACCGACAAAAAAACTGTCAGTTCCGTAAACTTCTACACGGGCTGAAGAACCGGTGGCATAACCTGATGCCAGTAATTTTAAGTTAGACGGAATAGTATAATCCGGATCATTATTGTTATCCTTTTTGCAGGAAGACAGAAATACAGTTGATGATATAAGAACAGCCGCAACTGTTATGAATATTCTTTTCATGATTTTATGATTTTAATTTTTTAGCCGTGCAGGCAGTATTCCCTCAGTTGCCTGTGAAAGACTTCAGCACGAAATATTTAAGACTGATTAAATTGAATGGTAAGGAGTGATTCCGGAAGATGTATACTATGCAGGAGGATGAAATATGTCGCTGCTGAAGCGTGAGATGTACTTTGTGCCGAGAGGTGTCACCCCGTTAGAAACAATAACATCTGACTTCTGGCTGCTAACAGAAGTTTGCGGCAAATCCATAACAAATTCTTCGTCATACATTTTGTTTACAGGTTGTGCGGGGCTCTGTTCTTTTTTCTCCGCCTCCTTCAATTGTTTTATCAGGTAGCATTTACCGTTACAGTGAAGTTTTTTGTTGCTTTTGTTTGCACAGAGGTTTTCGGCTATATATTGCTTGTTGGCTAAATAGCTTATCAGGATACCCCCCTTGCCGGTGCTTTCTACCGTAATGCAGGCCACTAAAAGTATAGCTGTAAATGTTTGAAATAAATATGTAATTGCTCTGCGCATTTCGCACGCAAAGTTGCATCAGCAGATGCAAACCGAAGCATGATTATTATCATTCTATAAACCTTTCGGAAAACAGGAGTGCACTATTCTACATTTTTGGACCGATAGCGCGCAGCAGAAAGTATGTTCCATATAACAATATTGCTATGGCAAAGTTTAGCAGCAGAAACAAAATAGCCCCCGACCGGTTTCTCTCCTTAACTACTCTCAAAAGATAGGGTTCCTCTAAAGGTGTTTTCCACTTTTTATGGTATTGCTCATAAATTTCATCACCGGTAATAATCCGGAGTTGCTCCATCAAATCAACCATTACCCGGTGATACTGTTTATCTGATTTTTTTTGCTGCAAATCGTAGTATGACCAGCCGTCACCGGTATCATAATGACGAAGATTGTTCCTGAGCGATTCAATCCCCTTCTCGTAGATAAACTTTGCCGAATCGCTTTTGGTAATTAACCATAACCGGTAAACACCGAGTGTAGCATAGATGTGACCGTTGATTACATGCGGAGTATGCAAATCTGCATCAGCATATTCCTCATACCACCATCCATCGTTTTCCTGATACGTGAATCCGCCTTGTTGTATAGGCTGATAAAAACCCCGCAACAACAACTTTGCATAGTCAATGTATTGGGAAGAATCTGAAATTTCGTAAGCGTACGTAAGCGCTTCAATAGCCTTGCCTGATGCCAGGCCTGAATACCATGGAGTGCCTACCTTTGGATAAAAAGGCTGCTGCCAGTTAAATTCATATATCGCGTAACTATCGCGGTAGACAATGTTATTTATCAGCCATGCTATGCAGTTGAAAAACTTTTGGCGAACTGCTGTATCGTTGCTTCGCTTTAGCTCGCGATAATAATCAATGGCGTAAATGCTGATGGTGGTAGGGATATATTGTTTGCCGGGGCGGACGTTGTTATAAGGGGTATACTCCACAAACGGAATTCCATCGGCATCTACCTGCAAGGTATAGTTGACCGGAACCGGTTGGTGCAGAAGGTAGCGGTAATAAACCTGGCGAACAGTTTCTTCAGCGCTATCGCCTGCTAATTCACATACTGCTGCAGAGATGAGCAGCGAAATACCAAGAAGCAAGAAATATTTTTTCACGGACAAGTATAAGACAACAACCCGTCATTTGATACAAGTGAGTTACTCCGTGGCTTCCCCCCCTTGCTTTAAGAATTTGTTTCTCTTTTGTCTGATGATACGCATAAGCAGCCACGGCAAACAGTAACCCTATGGCTCCCCCATCTATTGGTGCACCGGTGCCGGGTGGGTTTCCGCCACCGCCCTGGCCTCCGCCTCCGCCTCCCGGCTGGGCAAATGCCATGGTGGCTGTTGCTCTTAGTATGGCCGTAAACAGTCCTTTCAATCTGTGGTTCTTCATCATGTGTTGCCTTTTGTCTTGTGTCTGCTAATTACTTATTGCTGATGAATACTTTGGCTACCGTTACTTTGCTACCCTCCTTCACTTTTACAGGACGTCCAAACATTTGTGTGTACTGCCTGCTCAGCAGAGCAGGGCATAAAAACAGTTGTCGGCATCGCCTGCTCAGCGGAGCAGGGCATAAAAACAGTTGTCGGCATCGCCTGCTCAGCGGAGCAGGACACCCAAACACTTGTCGGCATTGCCTGCTCAGCGGAGCAGGACACCCAAACACTTGTCGGCATCGCCTGCGCAGCGGAGCAGGGCACCAAAACACTTGTCGGCATGGCCTGCTCAGCGGAGCAGGGCATAAAATCAGTTGTGTGTACTGCCTGCATGGCGGTGCGGCATAGAATGGGCTCATTTGTTACCCCCTAAAGCCGCTCACTAAACCACACAAA
>CAZBPG010000100.1:0-13939 GCA_964493695.1 uncultured Chitinophaga sp.
GCAGCACGCCTTCGCGGTGTGGCAGCACGCCTTCGCGGTGTGGCAGCACGCCTTCCGGTTGCGACAGCGCGCCATGGCTTTTAGGCAAAAACACCCGCTTTTTGTGTTAAAACAGCGTTTATTACACTTTTTAGACGAGGGCGATGGAGTTCTGCCCCCTTAGAACCATTTAGAGCCGGAAACTGGCCAAAAAAACGTAACTGGCTTAAACAGGGATTTTAAAATGAATATTTCATTCTTAATAAAATGTTGTTCATTTTATTAAGAATGCTGGTTTCTCTTTGCCAGTAGGTTTGTGCAAACAAAGATACCTCCCAGCTTTCGTTAACAGAATACGTTACCGATGGAAAAATATAAATGCCATCTATCCCGAAAAAGTAGATTCCGGATAAGCTTACCGAAAAAACAGGACTAAAGATGGTTTTAAACTGCAAAAACAGCGAATGCATAGAAGGGCTTAGAAACCGGGCAGTTACATCAGCGCTGTTTAAGAGTTGCGCTGCCCGGGCATCGGGCTTTTTTAAACCTTTGCTATTAAGCAGGTACGAGGCGTTCATGTAAACTTTGCCGTTTACCGTGTAATCAAATTCAACGGCAGCATTAACTACTCCGGCCGAATCTTTAAACCCTTTTAAAGGATGAAAGTAGGTTGCCTCGCCTTTAAATCCCAGTTTCCAGATGTTTCCGGCCCAACCTGTTCCAAGCGCAATGTCATTTTCATATACACCGCCCAAAAATTGAAAGTCGTATCCAACTTTATTGGTTTTAAACATCAGGGCATATACCCCGGTATTTTTACTGCGGCCGGGTTTTGCGGCAATTTCCAAATCCGACATCTCACCGGTTCGTATTTTTAATCGAACCGCATCAGAGCCGGGTCGCTCTTCGTAATCAAAATCAATAAATGAATAGGTATTGAAAATATCGTTCGGGTTCCAAACCAAATTTACGCCCCAGTTTATTCGTTGCCGGCCAACCGTAAATTCCAACATTTTATAATTATAGCGCAACCACAAACGTTCAACCGAAGTAACCATTTTGGCAAACCGGGTATCAAAGGGCAAAAAAGTAAGGTCAACTATCCCCTTGTCGCGGTCAAGCGCAACACTCGGATACATACCGTTTTGAACCGCATCGCCATACAGTATCCGGTTGCGTAACTCAAAGGCGGCCGTCAGGTTCAAAACCGGATTCCACCGAACATTAACGCGGTTATGAATTAAGTTCCATTGCGAGTAGCTATTATCCGGATAAAAAAACATACCGCTCAGATTCTTTACATAACCGTTTACTTCCCACTTTTTTTCGTTTGCTATCTCAGCAACAGAATCCGATTGCGAATAACTTACTGCGTTAAGCGAAAAGAAGAAGATAAAACAGATAAGATAATTCACTGTTTTACATTGTCTGATTTTATCTGACCGTCTTCCAGCGTTATTACCCTTCGCGCCCGGTCAATTACCCGTTGGTCGTGGGTTGAAAATATAAAGGTCATTTTCTCTTCCTGATTGAGCATACTCATAATGTCGAGCAGGTTATTGGTAGAAACACTGTCGAGATTGGCGGTCGGTTCATCAGCCAGCACAAACCTTGGGCGCGAAGCAAGTGCACGCGCAACGGCTACCCTTTGTTGCTGCCCGCCCGATAACTCGGAAGGTTTGTTGTGTATTCTTTCTTTCAACCCCACTTCTTCCAGCAGTTGTAATGCCCTTTGCTCGCGCTCGTTTTTTTTCCAACCCTGAAGCAGCATAATAAACTCAACGTTTTCCAACGCAGTTAAAACCGGAATGAGGTTATAGGCCTGAAAAACAAACCCAATATTTTTAAGACGAAAATCAATTAGTTGGTTGCTGCTTAATGTGGCAATGTCTTTTCCGGCAACATACAGCGAGCCACCGGTAGGGCTGTCTAACCCGCCCAATATATTCAGCAGGGTGGTTTTACCCGAACCGGAAGGACCAACAATGGCCGTAAATTCACCCTCTTCAATATTCAAGCTAATGCCATTGAGCGCATTTACCGGAACAGCGGTTGCGTTGTAAACGCGATACAGATTGGTTGCATGTATTAACGACATAGTTTTTAGTTTTGGCGCACTACTTCAGCAGGGTTCATTCGCATAGCGCGAACCGAAGGATATACTGAAGCCAGCACAGCGGTTAAAATGATGATGACAGCTATAATGAAATACGTACTGTTGTCCAGCCGGGTGTATATAACACTCCCTATTCCAAGACTATCAAGCCCTTTACCAACTGAAGAAAGATTGATTCCATATTTCCCGTAGTAACTAACCGTAAGCCAGGCACCTGCAATTCCTGCAGGTCCGCCTATGGCGGAAATAAAGAGCGTTTCGGTCAAAATCATGCTGAATACCCTGCCTTTATTCATGCCCACCGATAACAGCATCCCCAATTCTCTTTTTCTTTCCAGTACGGCCATCAACATGGTATTGATAATACCAAACGACATCGCCAGAATGATAATAAGTATGAAAATCGATAAAGCGATAGTCATTAGTTCATTGGCATATCCCAATTCGGGGCTTATTTCATCCCATGTCCTTACCATCAATTCCGGATTAGATTTCGAAATCTTACCGGCAACCATTTTTACCTGTTGCACGTCATCGGCTATTGCCATTATTTCATGTATCAGGGTGCCGGTACCGGTTAAACTCTCCAAATCCCTTTTGTCAACAAACACCGAGGTTTCATCAAACCGCGAGGAAGAAGTCTTGTATATTCCTGCAATTCTGAATGAACCGGCAATAATGTTATTGGCAGTATCCTGAAAAGTAATAATGATTTTTTTGTTTACCTCAACCTTCAGCTTTCTGGCAAGTTTTTCGCCTATAACCGCTTGATTTTTTTTGTTTGAACCAAAATATGTTCCCTCCTTTATTTTTTGGCTGATGATGGTTGTGTTTTTTTCCCGTTCAGGGTCAATCCCAGTAATTTGTACCCCAAACCCACCGGTAGGCGAAGCTGCCATACCGGTATAGCTGGTGTGGTACGACCAGCTAACAATATTCGCATTACGGTTTAAAGCGGCAAACAAACGTGTAGTATCCTCTATATAAAACCTGGCGTTATTCTCTTTTATATACTCAGGATGATGAACCTGAATATGCCCAAGATTGGTATGAATGGCATTGCTGATGCGCTGGGTATTCAGCCCCGTGGTCATCGACATTAAAAACAATCCTGCCCAAATTCCCAAAGCAATGGAGATAATTAAAACCAAACTTCTCAGTTTGTTCCGCCAAATGTTTTTCCACGCAATTTTTGTAATCATACGGTTATCTTTTTGCCGCTTTCACCGGGTCCAGTTTTAATATGGAAAAAACAGAATAAACCGAAAGCGCAATGGCAATAGCTAAAACTATGGCCCCGTGTGTAGCCGGAACCGACCAATCCAGCAGGGTGGGCATTTCGGGCTCAAAACCAAATTTTCGCAACGTGTCTGCCGCTCTTCCTGTTAATGTAACAGGGTGGTAATTAAAGTAGTGTACAAATGGTCTCGAAACAATTATTCCGCTTAATACACCTATCAAAGTCATCATAACCGATTCAAGCAGCAGAACAAGAATCAGTCTTGCCCTGCTCATCCCTATCGAAAGCAAAATTCCAAACTCATATTCCCTTTCAGCCATCATCATCAGAATCGTTCCAAAAATGCCGAAGGATATAACCATATAAAGAATAAAAACCATTATCTCCCCACCGGCACTGTCTGCCTGAATAATTTGAACTAATTCGGGCAACATTTCTTCCCAAGATTGAATCTCATAGACACGATTGTCAACATTTAGCGATAGTGCCTGTATGGTTTGTTTCGAATCGCTTCCTTCTTTCAATTGCAATGCATAGGACGAAAGCCGGTTACCGGTGGAATAGAACTCCTGCACCGCTGGCAGCGTGGCAAAAACAACCGACTTGTTCAGTTGCGAAGAGGGAAACACAGCAATACCTTTAACAAGGAACTTCCCGCTTGACGAAACCGCCCTGTACCCCTGGCTAATCATTGCAATAGTATCATGAACCCGAATATTCATTTGTTCAGCAATGCCCGCTCCTATAATAATTTCACCATTTCGCCCGCTGAGATACCCCCCTTTAGAAATTTTCGATTTAAGCCCCGATAAACTATTCTCCGCTTCCGGAACTATACCAATCAGCGAAATACCTCTGACCTGACTACCCGCTGACAAAAGAGCAAATCCCTCAAGCCGCGGTATCACATTCACAACAGCCTCTCCGGAACCAATTTTTTCTTCATCTTTTTCATTTCTTTCGAAAGTATTCTCAAGCGATTGTTCTTCCCAATAACCTTTTGCATGAATCTGCACGTACCCGTAATAGGTTCTCACAACCGAATCAACCATTCTGGAATACATGCCCAGTTGCATAGAACGCATGAATACCGCAAAAAAAACTGCAAACAATACCGACCCTATTGTTATTAGGCTTCTTCGTTTGTTACGCCAGATATTCTTCCATGCCAGTTTCAGATACAACATGTCATTTAATGTTTTTCATTTGATCTGGAGCAAAAAATGTATCACTTATTTCACGGTCAAAAACAATCGAATTATACATCAACACGGTTTTCTGGGCACTTTTGTTTGCCGGTGACATTTCTATTCTTGATGCAAGCATTTTACCGCCCAGTATTTTAATGTCGCCTCCTGTAAGTATGTTTACTAGTTCATTATCCTCATCATAAAATTCTGTACGCATTTGTATAAAATCTTTTTTGTCTATAAACAAAATCACTTTGTTCCATACAACAGCAGCGTCCGGCTTGGGTGTTAGTATAATTTTATAGCATAAAACGCCTGCCACCGGCACATCTTCAGCAAACTTTTGGGTGTAATCATTAAGTACCGAGGAGTGTTTTACAAGGTCATCGTTTGTAAAATCAGTGCCCATCCACGATTGCGACATCATTGACGGAGGAAGCTTAATTATTTTTTCTAATCCGGGAACCCAATTCCATACCTCCTTCTTCCTTCGCAAAAAAGCGTTGCCCCTTTCCTTTACAGGTGCTGTAACAAAAACCATCGAATAGTCAGACCCTTTCGTCCAAACTTTCATGGACATCTCGCGTTCCCATTTAGGACGAATAATTTTAACCGTAATTTCTGCAAGCGATGACTTGCCTTTCATTTTGTCATCCATTTTCTTTACAACGTCATAAGCAGTTTCCTGACTGAAAGCTGCCAATGCATAAAAACAGTGAAAAAAAACTGCTGTGCTTTTTAGAATATTCATAACTTATTTTTAGGTGTACAGTACAGCTTAATTGCTTTTTCGAGAGTTTCTTCAAAGGGGAAAGAGGGGTCGTTTAACAATATGTAATGAATGCTTAAACCGTCCATCATTGCTCCATACTGATAGGCAATTTCAACATAATTAGCATGTCCCATTTCCTTAAAAATTGCACTGGCATTCTGAAAAAGGCTGCTCCAGTATTCCTTAAGAATTCGGGCGGACTTACTTCGCCCATCAAGTTGCAGGGTTAAAACGATAAACATTTTCCATAAATCGGGATCCTGCTTTAAAAGCGAAAAATTCATTCTTATAAGATACTCTAATCGCGCATAGGGGTCTTTAATATCAGCCGCACCATCAAGTACAAAAGCTATTTTGTGTAAAATGTAAAGCAGGGTTTCTTCTAGTAATTCATCTTTGCTGGAAAAATAATTGTAGGTCAGACCCTTTGAAATTTTAGCTGCTTTAGCTATGTCACTTATAGAGGTATTTTCAAATCCTTTCTTTGCAAAAAGTTGAAGTGCGGTTGTAATTATCTTGTTTTTGCTTTCCTCACGGATTTCCTCAAATTGTTCTTTTGACAAGGGAGACATATCCTTTTTTTATTTTTTATGACTGAACGGACGGTCAAAAGTAAAGCGATTTTTCTAATCTCCAAATCTTTTTTAAAATAATGCCTTTATTCAATTGAATCAAAGGCTAAAAGAACAGGATTAAAGTGAACCGAATTGATATTGTAAGAAGTATTCAGAAAGGAGTCTGTGCGTTTATTTCCCCTCCGGCTCTTCGTGCATTTTCTTGAAGTGCATAAGCGATGGCGCCCACATGTGTTTTACAGGGTTTACGTCCACATGAATAACCGCACATTTGCCCGAAGCAAGCGCCCTGCCGATGGCGGCTTCCAAATCTTTAGGGGCAGCAACCCGTTCGCCATAAGCGCCCATGCTTTGCGCCAGTTTATCCCATTCTATTTCGCCTAAATCGGCATTGATGGTTTCGTCTTCGTTCAGCGATTTAAACACAAGTGTTTTAATGGGCTTCAACGCAAACTGCTGATTCATTTTTACCATGCCCCACTGCTTATCGGCCACTACCAGATACACTACCGGCAGTTGGTTGCGCACGGCAGTTTCAATTTCCTGCGGATGAAAACCCATTGCCCCGTCACCAATAATGCAATACACCTGCCTTTTGGGAAATGCCGCTGCCGCGCCCAGCGCCTGCCCCACACCTGCGCCCAGCATACCCATTTTTGGTGTTGAAAGGCCCGAACCGGGGTTAGTGCATTTGTAGAAAAACTGTCCCCACACTGCTGTGTTGCCCCCGTCAAAAACGGCAATGGCATCTTTGGCAAAAGTGCGTTTACAAATAGTTGGCACATGGGCGGTGTTCATAGGTGCGCTTTGGTCGGCAAGGTTTTCGTCTAATTTATTCCGCTCGGTTTGCATGGCTTTTACAAAAGCATCGGTTTGCGACTGGCGCTGGCTAAGGTTTTGCTGCGGGTGTTGTTTTAATTCTTCAGCCAACTGTTGCAGAAAAGTTTTTACATCGGCACAAATGGCAAGGTTAACGGGTTTGTTTCTGCCCAAATACTCTTCATCAATATCTACCTGTATCATTTTTTGTTGAGAAGAATTGCCCCAATGCGGCATTTTTCCCCAACGGTCGGTTTCGCCAATACGCGAACCAAGCGTAAGAATGACATCGGCTTTTGCGCGTATTTCATCGTTCAGTTCCACATAAATCATGGGAACGGAAAGTTTGTTTTCCTCGCACAGCGCGCCCCTTGCTCCCCAACTGGTAACCACCGGGCTATGCAGCATTTCGGCTATCTTCTCTAATTCTTTATAAGCAAGCGCATGCACCACACCACTGCCGGCATGTATAACCGGCAACTTTGCAGCCGAAAGCATTTGAGCCGCTTTTTTCAACTGTTGTGCCGATGCGTGAACAGGTTCCGTTCGCCTGTAAGTTTCGGGCATTGAAAATTCTGCTTCGCTGAAATCGTGTTTCCCGTTCATGTAGTTTTCGGGAACGTCCACATGCACTACACCCGGGCGGCCTTTGTAACTGATGCGGAATGCCTGCTTCATCAGTTCGGGAATGCGAGCGGGCAAAGCCGCCCACTCGCTGTATTTTGCCATCGGCCTGATAACCGCCACCTGATTAAAACACTGATAGGTGCCGCCCCGGTCGGGGTAAACAATCGGATTTCTTCTTGAACTGGTAATAAGCAGCACCCGGTTGCCTTCGGCATTTTCCACCGCCACACCCGGCAGCGCATTGGCAACGCCCGGTCCGTTGCTGGCAATGCACACGCCCAACTTTCCGGTTACCCGCGCATACGCGCCTGCCATGTGCACCGCGCTGCTTTCGTGGCGCGGGGTAATTAAGCGTATGCCGTATTTTTTCAAATTGGAATACAGCCCGAAATACGTTCCGTCAATAATGCCGAATACCACTTCCACCCCTTCGTTTTTCAACATTTTTACTATTGCTTCTCCGCCTGTCATGTTTTTTAGTTTTTGTTTTTGTTCAGATTGTTTTTTATGAAATAGCCAAATACCTCTTCGCTGTTCATGCGCGGGGTGAATTGAAATTCTTCTATCAGTCTTTTATTGCTGAGCACCGGACGGTATTTTAAAAACAGCACCTGATGCGCACCATAGCGGCTCAGTTTAAGTTGATGCAAAACAAAGAGCAGCATTTTCAAAATTCCCGATGGAAAGCACAGGTATGGCTTGCCGAGTTTTTGAGCGATTGATTTCAGGGTGCAATAACCGCTGCCCGCCACATTGTAAATTCCTGTTTTTTCTTCTGCTATTCCTTTCATTATTATTTCAGCCACATCATCGTCTAAAATAAAAACGAAAGGCGAAAGCGACCCGCAAACGCCAAGCACAAAAAATTTTTTGAAAAGATTGGTGATTTGATTGTCGGTATGCTGTCCCAGAATAGTTCCCGGGCGAAGCACCAATTGTTTTAGTTGCGGATAGGCGCTGCGGTAGCGCGCCAGCATTTCTTCTACCAATCGTTTGTGGCGCGAGTAGGCAAACTCATCATTGCCGCGCAGCGCATCGGTTTCGGTGAGCCATTCGGGATTGTCTGCATGATAACCGTAAGCAGCGCCACTGCTGGTGATAATAAAATGCCGAACGCCATGTTTTACCGATGCTTTCAAAATATTCTCTGTGCCCTGCACATCCACTTCATACTCTAATTTCGGGTTGCTGTTTTTGGGCGGAGTAACCACCGAAGCAAGATGCACTACCGTATCAACGGAATATTCTCTGAAAAGCGATTCAAAATTATCGCTGCGAATATCGCCCTGCACATAAACCACGCCCGGTAGTTTTTCTTTTTCGGAAACCTGCCGGAGGTCGTGCGCCACTATGTTGCTGAACAAACCGGTATGGCGCGCAATTTTATCCACCACAATTTTCCCGATATAGCCCTGTGCGCCTGTAACAAAAACAGATTTTTTCACCATCAGTAAGGCAGTGAAGGAATGATATTTTTTCAGCAACTCAAAACACTTCTTGCAATAATTTCATCTTTCATGGCAGGCGATAAATCGTTGAAGTAAGCAATGTAACTCGGTGAGAACGCAGAGCCGGAAATATTTCTTTGTCGCGCCCTGCTGATAATTAAAAACACTAATCGCCTGACCGGGAAACACAGCAGATAAAGCCCATTTGTATTTTGTTTTAATAGCCATGTTCAAGCGCAGAAAGAGAGTAACAAATGGATTGAAAGCGTTTTGTTTCCGAGATTATGAGTTAAAGTTGAATTACACTGTGTTTTAAACAAATAAAAGATTTCTTTACATTGGTACTGTACTACTACTTTTACAGAAATGGAAAATCTGAAAATTCTTATAGTTGAAGATGAAGCAAGAGTGTTGCAATTCATCAAACAGGGTTTGGAGGAAAATGGGTTCGAGATTGATTTTGCCTACGATGGCGAATGCGGAAGAAAATTGGCTTTATCCAAAAAATATGATGTAATAATTCTTGACATCATCATACCAAATTTAAATGGCATTGAATTGTGTAAAAAGATTAGGGAAATTGATACTACAACTAAAATATTAATGCTTACCGCATTGGGTACGCTAAATGACAAACTGGAAGGTTTTGAAGCAGGTGCTGATGATTATCTTGTTAAACCCTTCGATTTTCCCGAATTACTTGCAAGAATAAAATCACTTGTAAAAAGAACAGCACAAACAGCAGATGATTCTAAAAATACAGCCCACATTATAAGAGTAGCCGATATGGAACTAAACACCCATACTAAAAGAGTTAAACGCGGTGGAAAAGAAATCAGATTAACCGCCAAAGAATATGCCTTGCTGGAACTGCTTGCTTTAAATAAAAACAGAGTATTAAGCAAAGCGAAAATTGCGGAAAAAGTATGGGATATTACTTTTGATTCGGGGACCAATGTAATTGAGGTGTATATTAATTTCCTCCGGAAAAAGATTGATAATGACTTCCCTGTAAAATTGCTGCATACATTGGTAGGCATGGGTTATACTATAAAAGATAGTAAAGAATGAAAATAAGAACCCGGTTCACTTTGTTGTTTGCAGTAATTGTTGGCATTATTCTTTTCTTTTTTTCATTCTCTATTTATTACCTATCGGAAAATTACAGGCAGAATGATTTCCATTCCCGCTTGCAGGACAGAGGAATAGCCAAACTTAAATTACTTTTAGAAGCTAAAGGAGGAATAGAAAATCTGTCATTTAACCACAGTGAGGGAATTCCCTTCCATTCCATAAACAATGAGAATTTTGTTATTTATGATGAGAATAAGACACTATTATACCGAGATACTCTTGCCCTGATTCCTTCTTCAGACGTTTTCAATTCTATTAAATCCGATAATCCATATATCTGCTACCTGAAGGATGCGGAATGTATAGGCTTCGTCTACCCATACAAGGGAAGCACGTATGTTATATTCTCATCGGGGTATGACAAGCATGGGATGAAATATATTGCCAATCTTAAACGAATACTTTTATTCAGGGGTTTTCTTCTACTTCTCATCATATTTATAAGTGGCTGGTTGTATGTTGGCCGTCTGCTAAAACCAATTTCTACTATCGTACAACAAGCCGGTAAAATCAATTATAGCAATATGAATCAAAGACTGACCAATGACAATACAAACGATGAGATTGGCCAGCTTACTTCTACCTTTAATAAATTGCTTGAACGGCTGGAAACCTCTTTCAATGCTCAAAAGCGATTTGTTTCAAATGCTTCGCATGAATTACGAAACCCTTTAACCGCCATAAACGGGCAGATTGATGTTGCTTTGATGAAAGACCGGCAAAATGAAGAATACAGAACAGTATTGCAAACGATTTCTAAAGATATTAAAAACCTTAGAACGCTTTCGAACAATTTATTGGAATTGGCCAACAACGATGAAACATTATTACAACACTTTGAAGAGGTTAGGATTGATGAAATATTATGGAACATAAGGGACGAAATGGCAAAGCAGAAACCCGAGTACACCATACATGTTAATTTTGAAAAACTCATGGACAGCGAAAAAGATCTTATCTGTAAAGGCGATGCAAAATTATTGGGAACAGCTTTTATAAATATCATTGACAACGCTTGTAAATTTTCTGAGAACAGAACGGTAGATATAAAAATAACAACGGACAAAAACAGCATCATATTGTTTTTTACAGATAAGGGAATAGGAATGCCCCACTCATACCTGAATCACATTTTTGAACCTTTTTACAGAGGAAACAACACCATTGGTATCCTCGGAAACGGAATAGGGCTATCACTGGTACAGAGAATTGTCAAGTTGCATTCCGGCAAAATATTTATACGCTCTATACTCAACGAAGGAACTACCGTTGAACTGGTTTTACCGAATTTAAGTCGGTTTTAATCTGCCTTAAAATAGCGGAGGTAATTTTAATCTCATTTTAAGTTTACGGTACCTTCAAGTCTATTTTATACCCTAAACTTTAATTCTTTTTAAGTCCATATTAACGGCAGTTTAAGTTTCACAACTGAATATTTGACAGTTATGAAACAAATGCAGTTAAACAATCAAAACAACGGTTCTGATGCAGAACTAAATGGAAACTCAAAAGTATTATGGATAGCCTTTGCCGCGTTTTCACTCGGCTTCGGTATATGGGGAATGTTTTCCGCCCTGGGTCCATTTTTAATCAAATGGTATAATTACACCCCCAGCCAGGTGTTGTTTCTTGGAGCCATGCCTCCGCTGTTTGCAACCATCACCAGCATACCACTTGGTATACTGAGTGACAAATATGGAGGAAGAAAAGTTTTTACACTTCTGCTTTTCGCCCTTACGCTGGTGTTGATTGCCGCCATGTTTGTGAGTAATTACTTTATGTTTCTCATTATTGGGATGTTGCTCGGTCTAGGCGGTGCAAGTTTTGTTGTGGGAAATACTCATGTATCTGTTTGGTATCCAAAATCTAAACAAGGAACTGCTCTTGGCATCTTCGCATTAGGTAATGTAGGTATAGCTTTAGGAACTGTGTTCGTCCCGTTGCTTATTGAGAATGTTTGCGGTGGCCCTGTAGGATATGATGAAAATCCGGTAAAATTTTCATTAGGACCTATAGAAGGTTGGCGAACTGTTTTTTTTCTGTATGCCATACCCGCTTTTATAATGGGAATAATATATTGGACAATGACCTCTGAACCGCCCAACCGGAAAAGTAAACTTTCCATGGCTGAAATTATTGGTGTTTACAAATCAGGGGTGCTTGTATGGATAATTGCTTTTTTGTATTGGGTATCGTTCGGCACTATTACTTATTTCTCCTCCTGTATGCCCACTTATCTTTCAGACCAATGGGGTGTTGACAAAGTTCAGGCATCTATGATTTACACCTCGTGTATTGTGATTTGCGTGGGCAGCATGCGCCCACTTGGCGGATTTTTATCTGATAGATTTAATCCTTTGAAAGTTCTTTCGTTGTTTTTTGTAATCACTATGCTTTTAGCATTGGTGCTTGTTGCAGAAATTTCATTCCCGGTACAAATTACCGCTGTTTATTGCATGGCATTAGCTTCAGGAGTTTCTGCTTCATGTGTTATGAAGTTAATTCCGTCTTATTTTCCACAGGCAGTAGGCACCGTAAGCGGACTTGCAAAAGCGGCAGGAGCAGCGTGCGGTTTTACCATGAGTACGCTGATGGCATTAAGCAAAAATATGTCAGGAGGCTATAAATATGCGTTTGCTGCGTGGGCTGCGATGAATGTATTGGCACTTGTTTTTGTGCTATCGCCAAAATATTTTGGAAAGAAGAAAACACCACAACCGGATTTATTGCTGAAAGAGACCATAGAAGATGTTGGTTCAGGTTTAGAAAAACCTTTAGTTCTACGGTAACTATAAAGACGAAGCATGAAATCAAAATTAACCAACATCGAAACTCCCTTATCTCCTCGAGAGTTGTCGGATAAATTGCGTACAATAACTATTACCGATTTCTCACAGCTTCATCAATTACCTAATGCTAATTATTACGGTGAAATAACATCCTATACCTTCGATATAATGGATGTACATTATGGGCCAATGAGTTCCGTTCCGCCTATTCAGGGTGAAATTCAGGAGGGAGTAAACAACACCATTGTAAGTATAAAAATGGATATACAAAGTCATCACAAACTAACACGGAATATGTGTTACAGTACCCTGTTGCCAATTGGTCTAATTGTAATGCTTCTTAGTGCTTTAGTGCTTGGAGGGACCGAATATCAACTTCACGGATTTATCTTTTCAGTTTCATTAATTATATGCACTATTCTGGTTGAGGTATTGACGAAATGGTCACTTATCAATACTAAAAAGAGGGAGATAAAAAACTTTGCTTTAAGAATAGGCGGTAAAATAATTTCAGAACAATAGGAAGAATCAATAATAATTTGAAAAACACATAAAATAAAAAATTATGAACAATCAGAAACCAGAAACCCTCATCATTCAAACAGATTTGACTAACGAACAATTTTTGGGCAAACTTAATCGCATTACTACCGAAGAATTTTATGATGCAATAAAGAGCCCCGAATATCTATACTACGGCAAAATATCCGGCAGCGAATTTGACATTCGAAACAGAAATTATGGACCTCATAGCACGGGACCATGCATAAAGGGAAAAATTAGTGAAACGAACAGCAAGGTGACCGTTACTGTTGAAATAAATATTGAAGAACAAATGGAAATTGTAAAGAAAATGATCTATCCGTATTTTATTTTTTTAGGATTACTGATTATAACAATTGGTGCTTTTATGGGAGATACCCAGTTAATAACTATTGCCGTTGGTGCATTCCTGATAGTCTCAACCTTTCCTTATGTGGCCATCATCAAACTATTGCTTAAGTCCATGCAAAAAGGGGAAATGAAACAATTCAGCGCTATTTTGAGTTCGTAACCCGATTAACTTTAAGACCCGATAATAAAATGGACAATATAAAACCTGCCCAAATTGTTGCCGACCTCACCCAAATGGGTGCCTATAAATCTACGCTTTCAATAAAGAATATTCTCATACGCGGATTTCTTTCAGGCGCATTTTTAGGATTTGCAACAGTACTGGCATTTATTACCGCCAATCAAACCGGAATAGG
>CAZBPG010000101.1:0-13673 GCA_964493695.1 uncultured Chitinophaga sp.
GGAGCAGGACATCAAAACAGTTGTCGGCATCGCCTGCTCAGCAGAGCAGGGCATCAAAACAGTTGTCGGCATCGCCTGCTCAGCGGAGCAGGGCATCAAAACAGTTGTCGGCATCGCCTGCTCAGCGGAGCAGGACATCAAAACACTTGTCGGCATGGTCTGCTCAGCGGAGCAGGGCATCCAAACAGTTGTCGGCATTGCCTGCTCAGCGGAGCAGGGCATTCAAATACTTGTCGGCATCGCCTGCGCAGCGGAGCAGAGCATCAAAACATTTGTCGGCATTGCCTGCGCAGCGGTGCAGGGCATCAAAACAGTTGTCGGCATTGACCTCTCAGCGGAGCAGGGCACCCAACGGACTCCAGGCATTGATTTCTAAAACGAGAGAAATATCCAATTGCAAGAAAGTGTAAAAGTAATCTGAAGGTTAGTCAACCAATCTACATCTCACTTGTTTGCTCTCATTAACATTCTCTATTTAGTGGTTCTTTTTATGTTTGCGCCCGCTTATGAAAAACACAAAACTTGCAGGGCTGTTGTTAACGGCAGCTATACTTTTCAATTTGCTCAGCGCTCAGCCCGTAAAATGGTGTTCCACTATGGAGCGCGCAGAGCAGAAACTGCAGAACAATCCGCAGTTTCAGGTGCAGTATGATGCCATGAAAACTTTTCTTCAGCAGTCGCAGACTAATACTGCCGGCCGTGGAGCAGCCGAAGCCAATGCCCAGACTATCTACATCCCCGTGGTGTTTCACATTGTACACAATGGCGATGCCGTAGGCACCGGTGAAAACATCAGCGATGCCCAGTGCATTTCGCAGTTAACTGCTATGAACCTGCACTACAACGCCCTCGATATAAACCTGGTGAATGTGCCTTCGGTGTTTGCGCCCTTGGTAGCCAACTGCAACATTCAGTTCTGCCTCGCTAAGTTCGACCCGAGCGGCAACCCTACCACCGGTATTATCCGCCACCAAATGGCCAACGCCACCTGGGACGAAGCGAACGATATTGACAATACCCTCAAGCCCTCTACCATTTGGGATAACAACAAATACCTGAACATTTGGAGCGTGCGCATGGGCGGCAGCCTTGCTGCTGACGGGGTGCTGGCTTATTCATCGCTTCCTTTTTTTGGTGCCGATGATGAAGACGGTATTGCCTCGCGCTTTAATGCCATAGGCACTACCGGTTCGCTTATTCCCAGCCATAACCTCGGCAAAACAATTACGCACGAGGCCGGTCACTGGCTGGGCCTTTTGCATACCTGGGGAACAGGTGCCGGTTGTGGCGATGCAGGCGACTATGTGGATGACACACCCGACCAGGATGATTTGAATTTCGGCTGCCCCGCCTTTCCGCACATCAGTTGCAACAACGGCCCCAATGGCGATATGTTTATGAACTACATGGACTATACCGATGATGCCTGCAGCTATATGTTTTCGAAAGGGCAGTCGGCTAACATCCACTCGTCTATTGATGCTTTCCGCGCGGGTATCAAAACGTCTTCCACGGCTTGCTTCTTCAACCTCGATGCTTCGCTCATCAGTATTTCTTTTCCTAAAGATACCATCTGCTCGTTCGATTTCCGTCCGGTTGTTACGTTGAAAAACGAAGGAACCACCACGCTTACCTCCGGTAAGTTCTACTATCAGGTTGATGGGGATGTGGTGCAGATATACAACTGGACAGGTTCCGTTGCTTCGCAAAATCAGATACAGGTTACCCTGCCTTTGCAGCAGGTGTTTATTGAAGATGTGCATACTTTCGATGTTACTTTCGGAAACGCCAACGGACAGTCAGCCGATAACTACAGCGGCAACGACAGCAAGAGTGTAACCTTCTATGCTTACAACAGTGCATCGGGCAGTTCCGTTCCTTTTGCCGAGGGTTTCGAAAACAGCACCTTCCCAACCGCTAACTGGTCTATCTATAATCCGAACAACGATGTCATACTCTGGCAGAAGAATCCTTCTTACGGTGGTTACGGTGCAAGCACAAGCTGCATTTACATAGATAACACCGCTTACGGTACCAACCCGAACAAAAAGAAAGATGCTTTTATTACCGATGCGTACGATTTCTCCACACTCACTCATCCGGAGTTGAGGTTTGATGTGGCGTATGCACAATACAGCGCTTCGCGTTCCGATTCACTCAACGTTTACTACAGTGCCGACTGCGGCAGTAACTGGACTAAGGTTTGGTTTCAGAAAGGAAGCGACCTTGCTACTGCCACCGACCAAACCACTTTATTTACTCCCGGCCCTTCGCAATGGAAAACAGTTTCCGTTCCCTTGCTTAATCTGGCGGCACAGAACAAAGTGAGTTTCAAGTTCGAAAACGTAACCGGTTGGGGCAACGCCATGTATATTGACAACATTAACCTGCAGAACAATACATCGTTGCAGATAAACGAAGCCGAGAAAGTAGAGGTGAAGATTTTCCCGAACCCTGCCAGTAATTTGGTAGCGGTGCGCTTACCGGCCAATCATCCTTTCGAACAATTGCAGTTAATCAACAGCATTGGCGAAGTAGTTTACGAAACGAACATCACCGGTTATGCTATGGTCGTACCGGCTGAGCAATTGGCCAACGGCCTTTACCTGCTGCACTTAAAAGGCGAAAAGAATTCTCAGACTGAGAAGTTGCTGATTAGTAAGTAGGTTAGTGTCATTGCGAGAAATCGCGGTCTCGGCTAAGCCGAGACGCGATGACGAAGCAATCCCCTGCCCGGTTTTGCTTACTTCATAAACTTGTATTAATTCGCCCGTCATAAAAGCAAATCAGTATACATGAAACACATCTCTTTACTCGCCATCGTCTTACTCATTACCGGTTCTTCCTTTTCTCAGGCAAACTTTAAGCGCTGCGGCACAGTAGAAGCCATGCAGCACAGAGAGCAGCAGGCGCCCGGTTACATGGCCCGCGTAAGAGCCTGTTTCGACAATGCCAAACAACTTGCCGATGCCAACCGGCTCAACCGCTCCGGCAACGATACCATTTACAGAGTGCAGTTGGTGTTTCATGTGGTGTATACCAGCGCTATCGAAAACATTCCTGATTCGGTTATCCTCTCGCAGGTAGAAGTGCTGAACGAAGACTACCGGAGATTGAATGCCGATACTTCGCTTACCCGCGATGAGTTTAAACCCGTTGCCGGTGATGCACGTATTGAATTTTACCTCGCCACCACCGACCCTGACGGAAACCCCACCACCGGTATTACCCGCACGGCAGGCAATGGCGGCATTATAGGCTTTAATCCTTTTCAGGAGAATATGAAAGTAGAACCGGGCGGCAAAGACCCCTGGCCAACCGACCGGTATGTAAACATTTGGGTATGTAACGTATTGAATGGTCTCGGAATTCTCGGGTATGCTTACCCACCTGATAATGCCCCTAACTGGCCAACCGGCTCCAGTGCCGATTCCAGCAAGCAGGGAGTAGTAATGCACTATCCGGTGGTAGGCAGAAACTTTTCTCAGCCTATTGACCCTACGGTTACCAGAGGAAGAAGTTTGACGCACGAACTCGGTCATTACTTTGGTCTGCGCCACATCTGGGGCGATAACACCGGTTGTGGTGATGATGACGGCATCAGCGATACACCCTTTGCATCCGATGCATCACAGCAAACCTGCGACACGGTTATCAATTCCTGTCCCGATGCACCTTTCGACTTTCACGATATGATTGAAAACTACATGGATTATTCAGACGACCGCTGCCTGAACATGTTTACCAACGAGCAGATAGGAATTATTCATGCCATGCTGCAAACTTCGCGTGCCGGAGTAGCCACCGTTGTCACCGGAACCGGTATAAAGAATACAGAGGACAATTTTGAAACTATTCAACTCTTCCCTAATCCTTCCACCGGTGCCGTTTATCTGAATGTGCAGGTAAAGAACGGCAGAAACTACAGCTACGAAGTGTACAATGCAATAGGAGAGAAGCTGATTTCAGAAAGCAACCTTGCTTCCTTCAACAATCATCACAGCATTAACTTAGCTACACATTCATCGGGAATTTACTTTGTAAAGATTACTTCGGGCGAGCAGGTGGTGGTGAAGAAGTTTCAGTTGCTGCAATAAGCAAAAAAGGTCCGGAGCAACCCGAACCTTTAAACGCGAACAAACAAAAAGAACAATTATTTAATAGGAGAAACTTTCTCAATCGAGATAGCGTTGGCTGAAGCGCTCATTTCAGGATTGCTTTGTGCCGGCAACTGATTGAAGAAATCTTTGTAAGAGTTACCGAGGATAGTGTAATTGCCGGTAGTTAAATCAAAGAAAATGTTGTTCATCATGTTGATGTTGTTACCGGTGCTTTTGTTAGCGTAGTAAGTTTTGTTACCACCGTTGATAGAAAGTTTTACACGGTTGAAGTTCAGTATCTGGTTATCGGTAGAACCGTTGATGGTGATTCCTGAGCCACCGGCTACTATTGAGTTGTTAGTGATTTGACCAAGATTAGTTGCTTCTGCTTCGCAATTAGTAAGCGCTAAACCTACTGCCCCGTTCGGAGCGTTGATGACATTCTTGGTTACAATGATTTGGTTCGAAGCGTTAATCAGGGTAATACCTCTGAATGCTTCTGAAGAAAAGTTAGTGCTTACCACATTGCTTGAAATTTCAGGAGCGTCTTCGTTGCTTAAAGCAATACCGGTTTGCTGCTGGTTAAAGAAAAGGTTACCGCTCAGTACAGTCTTGGTATCGCGTGCTTCTGAACTCAAACCGCCTTTCATTATGCCTACACTTCCGTTGTTGAACTCGCAATCCATAAAGGCGATATCAGATTTTGGAGCCGTGTTAGTGAAGTAAGCTACTGCACAAGATGCACCTGAACATTCTGTATCAACACCATCTAAAATTACATTCTTGAACGCAAGATGGCTGGCTTTGCCTTCTGCGCGAACGCAGTTGCCGTAAGTCGCCTTCTTGTGGTCAACCGTAATATTTTCGAACGAAACGTACGATGTTCCGTTAAGAACGATAGTAGCATCAGAGGATTGGTAGCTTACTATCACGTCAGATTTTTCACCTGACTTTGATTCGAAAACGATGGTGTTGATAGCAGAAGTTCCTGGTATATTAGAGAGAACAATTCTTTCGTTGTAAGTGCCGCTTTCTATATGGAAGATAACCGGGCTTGAAATTCCACCGCACATCAGCGCGTTGCCTGCCTCCTGAATAGAAGAGAAATCAGCCTCGTTGCTTTTACCGATGGTAAACTCGCCTGAAAGAGCCGGGCAGGTTCCTGCAAAAGAGTTTAAAGAGATGGTAAGAAGAGCGGCTGCGAAGATGTTAGTTAGCTTGTTCATGGTTTCTGTTTTTGTTTTTAATAACTGCGAACACTAACAATATATCGCACATGAAAAGACTTGTCAAGAAAGGTTACACGAAAAGTGGTATCTTTCTTACAAAGCTGAAATTGTGTAAGAATGGGGGAGGTAGCAAAAGAAGAAAGAGAAGTAGCTGAAAAGAAAAATCCCCCAACCTTTATCATCGGAAGAGGGATTTAACTGGCGTCACGGTTAAACCGAGACGAGATACCTATCTTTACGGCAGCATAGAGGAAAAGGTTACCTTTTGGTTACAAGGAGATTTTTGTGAGCTAAGCCCGATTATCCACTTTATTCAAAATTTCTTCTTAAATGTTGAAAAAATCCCCTCCATATACTTTGTAAAGGGGGTGTCGAAAAGCTATATTCGTGCGCTCAAAAAGCGGCTAATGACAAATTCTGTTTTTCATAAGCTATTTTGCTAAACAATTAATCTGCTAATTATTAAACATGGCTGACGAACTCAACCCTCCAACACCGCCCAATGACAATACTGGCGGGCAAGACCAAAACCTCAGAAACCAACCACGCATTATCCCTATTAATATAGAGGAGGAAATGAAAACCGCTTACATTGATTATTCAATGAGCGTAATCGTTTCGCGTGCCATACCCGATGTACGCGATGGCTTAAAGCCTGTTCACCGCAGAGTATTATATGCAATGAACGAACTCGGCCTTAGCCCGACTAAGCCGCACAAAAAAAGCGCGAGAATAGTGGGAGAGGTGCTCGGTAAATATCACCCGCACGGAGATAGCTCGGTTTATGATGCCATGGTGCGTATGGCACAGGACTGGAGTCTGCGCTATCCTTTAGTGGATGGGCAAGGTAACTTCGGCTCTATAGATGATGATCCACCGGCTGCCATGCGATACACCGAAGCCCGCTTCCGCAAAATTGCAGAAGACATGCTTGGGGATATAGAAAAGGAAACTGTGGACATGAAGCTGAACTTTGACGATTCGTTAGAGGAGCCAACCGTTCTGCCTTCAAAAATCCCTAACCTATTGGTGAACGGAGCCTCGGGAATTGCGGTGGGAATGGCCACTAACATGTTACCCCATAACTTAACTGAGGTTGTAGACGGAATCATTAAATACATTGATAATAAGGATGTAACGATAGAGGAGTTAATGACGGTTATCAAGGCTCCAGATTTCCCCACAGGCGGAACAATTTACGGCTATGAGGGGGTTCGTCAGGCGTTTATGACGGGACGCGGAAGAGTAGTATTAAGAGGCAAAGCCGAAATAGAAGTTCAGGAAAACGGACGCGAATGGATTATCATCTCCGAAGTTCCATACCAGGTGGTAAAGAGCGATTTGATAAAGAAAATTGCCGAATTGGGCGATGAAAAGAAGATAGAGGGAATTAGTGAAGTTCGCGATGAGTCGGACCGGAACGGTATCCGGATGGTTATAGAGTTAAAGAAAGAAGCTATCAGCAATGTAGTGTTGAACCAGCTTTTTGCCTTGACTTCCCTTCAAACTTCTTTCGGGGTTAACAACGTAGCCATCGTTAACGGCATTCCGAAGATATTGAACCTGAAAGATTTCATCCGCTACTTTGTAGAGTTCCGCCAGGAAGTGGTAATTAGAAGAAGTACTTGGGAACTTCGCAAAGCCGAAGAGCGGGCGCATATCTTGGAAGGCTTACTGATTGCCCTCGACCATTTAGATGAGGTGATTAAACTTATCCGCGCTTCGGCAGATACCGATATTGCGAAAGCAGGCTTAATGAGCAATTTCGGATTAAGCGAGATTCAGGCGAAGGCCATTCTCGAAATGCGTTTATCGCGCTTAACCGGATTGGAAAGAGACAAGATTCGTGAGGAATACAACGAATTGATGAAGACCATTGAGTGGTTAAAGAGAGTGCTTGCCGAAGAACCTTTGAGAATGCAGATTATCAAGGACGAGACAATGGAAGTTCGCGCTAAATATGGCGATGAGCGCAAGACCAATATCGAATATGCTGCCGGTGACTTTAATATGGAAGACCTGATAGCCAACGATGAAGTGGTGGTAACCATTTCGCACTTAGGTTACATCAAACGCACTCCATCGGCTGATTATAAAACACAGAACAGAGGAGGAAAGGGAAGCAAGGGAGGCGCCACCCGTGACGAGGACTTTATAGAGCACATGTTCCTCGCAACAAACCATAACTACATCCTCTTCTTTACCCAGTTGGGAAGATGTTTCTGGCTGAAGGTCTACGAAATTCCGGAAGGAGAGAAGACCGGTAAAGGACGCGCCATACAGAACCTTATCAGCATTCCTAAAGAGGATAAGATTATGGCCTACATACCGGTGCAGAACCTGGATGAAGATGCCTACCTTGACCAGCATAATATCATCTTCTGTACCAAGAAGGGAACTATCAAGAAAACAACTTTACGTGCTTACAGCAATGTGCGCCAGGGAGGCGTGAATGCCATTGAGATTCGCGAAGGCGATGAACTGGTACAGGTAAGTATGACTAACGGGACCAGCGAAATTGTGATTGCCACCAAGGCAGGTAAAGCTATCCGCTTTAATGAGGAAAAGGTTCGTCCGGTGGGAAGAAACTCGGTAGGGGTTCGTGGAGTTACCTTAGAAGATGATAAGGATGAAATAGTAGGAATGGTGACGGTAAATACCGATAACAAGAACGAAACCATTATGGTGCTTTCTGAAAAGGGTTATGGTAAGCGCAGTAACCTGAACGACCCGGAGACCGGTGAGGAAATTTACCGCGTAACCAACCGTGGCGGAAAGGGAGTGAAGACCATTAATGTAACCGACAAGACCGGACACCTGATAGCCATACTGAACGTGACTAACGATGACCACGTGATGATTATCAACAAATCGGGTATTGCCATACGCTTAGCCGTGGAGCAGTTACGCGTAATGGGCCGTGCCGCACAGGGTGTTCGGGTGATTCGTCTGAATGCAAACGATGAAATAGCAGCCGTAGCCAAGATTGAAAACGGAAAACTGAACTATAACGCGGAAGAAGACGGAGAACTGGGCAAGGCCGAAGAAACAGAATAGCAAATGTGATAATTTGCTAATTTGGAAATTCGAAAATGGAGAAACTAAAATCGGGCATGGTTTTACATTCTGTTATCGAATTTCCGGATTTTCATATTTTCAAATCTAAATAACCCAATAAAAAACGAAATGAAAAGACTAACCATCATCACTTTTTTAGTTGCAGCGGCAGGCTTCGCCTTTGCACAGGACGGCAACAACATTTGTGCGTGGAACGCCATGAACACCTATAACAGCGGAGGAGGGCCCGAGGACCTTGAGCGCGGTTTAAAATGCACCGATGAGGCAGCCGTAAATGATGCCACATCGGCAAAAGCAAAAACCTGGTTCTACCGCGGTGAACTTTACACCCTCGTGTTTATGGACAAAACCCTAAAGCCGAAATACGGGCCGGCACCTTTCGAAGCTATCAAGGCTTTCAGAAAGTTGTATGACTTAAACGACCCTAAGTTTAAGGACTGGGAAGATGTAATGAAGTATCTGATGCCGTTGGGCACCAATGTGTTTAACGAGGCAGTGGACTATTATCAGAATAAGAATTATGCGCAGGCTTACCAGTATTTCTACGCTATTAAAGATGTGAACTACATTATAGAAGGACGGAACCTGAAACCGAACATAGAACTGGCCGTGGCTTTAAAAAATGCCGCTATTTGTGCAGAGAATGCCAACGATTTGCCCGGAGCTATTAATGTGTATATCGACTGGTTGCGTGTTGCTCCGGACGCTATGGCTTACCGCAGTTACGCAGTAGCCCTTAAAAAATCGGGTAAGTTGGCGGAGAGCAAGCAGATAGTGGATGAGGGACTGGCTAAATACCCGAAAGATGCGAACCTGCTGGTAGAAAAGATTAACGTTTACTTAGAAGGCGCGCAATACCCCGAAGCTTTGGCGTATGTAAATAACCTTTTGGAGGTGGAGCCGAATAACGATGGTGCCTACTTTATTAAAGGCCTGGCTTACGAAAAGATAGGCAACGAGGACAGTGTGGTTTATTACTACACCAAATGCGCGGAGATAAACCCTAAGAACATTAAGCCGTGGAATAACCTGGGGGCTTTGTATGTAAACAAAGCAAACAGCATGGTAGAGCAGATGAATAAGTTGGGCAACAGTTCAGCCGACATTAAATTGTATGATGAGTTGAAGAAACAGCGCAGGGAGTTATACATGAAAGCAAAACCGTATCTGGAAAAGGCAAAGGAGATAGAGCCAAACGATGCCCAGATATTGAGAACCCTGAAACAGGTAGAACTATATACTGCTGAATAAGCAAGGAATAAAAGGGAGCGTTGGTTCCCTTTTATTTTCCTATACTACTATACATAAGGTTAATTATGAATTGAAATGTGTTCTTGCAGAGGGCTTTATTTCAGGGTAATCGGGGCTGTTTCCGCTTATTTGCTGGGCTTTTCCTTTCCTCACCTTTGGGTTCGCCACTGAGCGCTTTTTGAATTTGCGGGCTTCTGCAATCAAACGCAGGTTTGCTTTCTCGATCGCCTTTGCCATAAATTTTACATCGGCTTTAAATATTTCGCCCAGAGGGCCTTCGGCTACAGCAGTGCGCTCAACTGCTACGGTTATGTCCTCTTCTATATCAAAAGCATCGGGCTGGTTAAGTAATTTGTAAGGCGGGCTCATAAACTCTTCGCCCAGAAATGTTGTAAACCAGTATGGGCTCCAGATAAACGCTTTGTTGTTGCCGGCAGTAAAGTTCAATTCGTAAATCAGCTTTAGTTTTTTTCCTCTTCGCAAAATCTCAACGGTGCTGGTGCGGCAGTCGAATAATTCAAAACTGAATTTAACAGTAATAGCCACACGGTCAGGAACATCCGGACAGGCTAGATTACTTAAATCGGCATCGCTCATTACAGGGGTCTTCATGAAATTTTCTTCAGAGTGGTAAGTTCCTGTGCGTGACTCGTGGAAGTAATTTTTGATTACCGGCTTTCCATTCATCTTTAACACATAATCTTTTTCGCCAAAACTATCCGTGCCGGATTCTTCTAACTTTAAAACAGGTGGTCGTTTCATAAAACAGCGTGTTTATGTACTGCCCAAATAAACGGAAAACTGCGTAGAATATTTGCAGATAAACGAACTTTTTGTGCAGAGCTAACCGAAAACTTCTCAGGCAGCCAATTGGTTTCGCCTGAAACTGCAGAACAGAAAGTTTTGTGTGGTATTGAACGGGGTGAGGTGGTCTTCGGTAATGCACTTTACTTTTTCGAAACCGTTTTGCAACTGCTGCTGCAGTTCTTGCTCGGTGTATTGGTGCACATTGAGCATACTGCACTTTTCGGGTCCCGTATCGGAGAACGTGCCAATAACTAAAAAACCATTTACCGCCTGCCGGGCGGTGTTGAGGTAAGTGTTTATATCGGCAGAGGAAGTGAGAAAATGAAAGGTGGCGCGGTCGTGCCAGCAATCGTAAGTATTGGCGGGTTGAAACTCGGTAACATCACTTATTATCCAGTTTACTTTAGCGGCTTTGTCGCCCAGCCGTTGCTTGGCCCGCTCAATTGCTTTTTCTGATATATCGAGCACCGTTACATTTTCGAAACCTTCCTGCAACAGATAGTCCACCAGTTTGCTGTCGCCACCGCCTACATCAATGATGCTCGCGGTTTTAGGCAGATTGAAACTGTGAACAAACTCCAGCGATGTTTTAGGTAACTCTTGTGTCCAGCTTACTTCGTGGGGTTGTTTGCTGCTATAAACTTTCTCCCAGTGCTCTTTACGTGTTTCCATGTTTGGGTTTTATGCTTGCGAAGGTAATAACCAAAGTAAAGTGTTTCGGGAACATTTGTTACAAAAAAGAAATGGGGTTTGAATTTTAAACAAAGCGACCACGGTTATTATTTGGGATATGTACTCTTTACTTGTTTCCACCTCCGCCTTTTGGGCACCTCCGCCAGCGGAGGACAAATACCGTCTTTTCATTATTAATTGTCTTTACAAAACAACAGACTCACATGTCCCCCGCTGACGGGGGCAGAGGGTTGATTTTTAAAGCGATCCGAAAAGTTATACAACAGGCACAGAAATTTTTTTGCAGATAACCGGAATTTTTGTGCGGAGTTATTGTTGTTTACTTTTTAGATGTAAGCGTTAAGTTTGTCCAACTGGTTCATCCGCTCTTTAAATGCCGGAATGTGCTCATACTCTTTAATCAGGTTTCTTACAAAGATGGATGATACGGCCAGCAAGCCTTCGAACCCTTTGGCGGCCATAGGGTCGGCATTGGCAGTATCATCCAGCTTTAGTTCTTCCCGTCTTTTGTCGCCTTTGTGCGAGATTAAAAGTTTGGCGTTTAAATCCATACCCGTATACAGCAACAGGATATCTTTAAAACTCATTTCTATTGGTTTGTCTAAATCGTGGGCGTAAAATTTTTCAAGCAAAGCTTCTATCTCCTCTTCGGTAACAAAACCGGCTAATACTACCTGCCGTGCCAGCGGGTAGTCGTCAGTTTCTTCAAACATTTCCGAAACGTTATACAATGCCATAGTAAAGGTCATATGGTGTATCATATTCAGTGTCCACTCTTCGTTTTTCATACGTGCAAAGTTTAAATGGTTTCAGGCTTGTAAAATAAACGCAACAGCCGGTAATATATTTGCAGATAAGCCGATTTTTTTTGTGCTGCTATTCACTCTTTTTAAGTTTCATCGTAAATTTTTCAAGTGTAGTGTACATGGCCTGAATATGGCTGACAAAAAGATATCTGAACTCTTTCATCTGTTCCGCATTGCCATCAGCCAACTGGGGATAAACGTCCATAGCTGTTTGCCTGATTTGTTTTTCTACCGTTTCGCAGAACCGGTAATATCGTTTCTGCGAAAGCTGCATGGGTAACCGGTGGCTGTCTAAATCTTTAAATACTTTTTCGGCTGCCTGTTGTGTTTTCGCCTGTTCCTGAACGGGGCTGTTTTGCCATTGCTTTTGTTGTTCAAATAACTTTGGCATCCAGTCGGCCTGTAACAAATACTCTTCTAAATACCGGTAAAGCTGCTGCACGGCTTCATCGCCAATGGCTTCGAGCACCAGGTGTTCGCATGGCCCCCAGTGTTCTATGCTATTTCGGGTGCTTGCTAAGTAAGCGGCAAAGTCGGGATGTTTTTCGCGTAGGTAGGAACTAAGCGAGCTATAGTCGTAAAAAGTTCGCTTTACCTCCAGCTTTTCGGGCTCGGTAAACTGAACATCGAAATAAAAATTTACGTAATGCTCATCAAGTGCATGGCTTTTGTGAGTGATGTTGTGTATAGTGTAGTGCATGGGATAAAAATAAAGAGAATTGGTTATTTTGAAAAGAGTTCATTTCCCTCTCCTCTTTCCTTTCTTAGCTTTTGGCAAACCCACTATTCTTACATCGGCTTTTATAACGCGGCAAATTTTGCAGAGGTTTTTGTAACCTATGTTTTGTTTGCCGCATTCTATGCGGCTGTAATTTTGAAATTCCATACCTATCTCATACGCCACTTCCACCTGCGAAAGCTTTGCCCACTCGCGGTAATACCGCAGGTTCTGCCCGAGTATAACAAGGTCTTTATCTCTTTTCATCAGCCGGTGCTTTAGCCAAAGCACACTTCCGGTTTCATAAAAGCGGCAAAATCCGGTAGCTGAGTTAACCGGTAAGGCACCTGTGGTGTTTACCGGTTCGGATTTTTCAAACGGTCACCATTCTGTTTAAAGAAGTGCGCTGAAAAAGGAAGCCTAAAATACACTAATCATATATGATTACCAAAAAAATCTGCGTTTATAGACTTTTGTATTCGCTAACCAAAACAGGTTTTAAGAAATGGAACGCATTCACCGGTTTTTACCCGCTTATTCAAACGATACACTGCTGAAAGCTGTGCAGGGCTTTCCGGAAAATTTGCGTAGGTATCGGGAATATTTGCAAACATATCCGGAATATCCGCAGAAATCTCCGGCAATTTTGGAGAACTATCAGAAAACCTTAGAGGGTTATCCGGAAAAAAACGAGAACTCTACGAAAACTTTAGAGAGTTACCGGGAAAGTTTAGAGAGTTCTCTGAAAAAAATGGAGAACTCTCTAAAAGATTCGGAGTGTTCTCCGCAAAAAGGAGAGCGTTCTCCTTTTTTCCGGAGACCTCGCCTTTTATTGTAAAATGCCTTGCAAGTTCAGCTTATAAGTTGCTGAAAACATACACTTTATATGCAGACTGCTCCCCTCCTGCTTTAGGTTCTCTCCTTTTACAGATAACTCAAGTTGCTAGTTGTTGGCGACTTTAGTCGCCTTAAACAGAAAATTTCCTTTTAT
>CAZBPG010000102.1:0-13542 GCA_964493695.1 uncultured Chitinophaga sp.
GAATGCAAACCTCAAACCCGGCAGATAGAATGGCTCATTGGTTTGGCGCGTATGCCTCTATGGGGTAGTGTGAATCTCTATCATTTTCACACGATTAACGACTGAACCAAAAAAAGAGCTATTCGGGCTTCCGAAACAGTGTTGAACACAAAAGCGGGTTTATGCAGGCAGAACCCCGAAAGAGTTTAAAACCCTTTCGGGGTTGTTAAACTCCTGCCCCGTTAATGCCCTTTTCGTTTTTGGGCATCTGTAAAGGGTTTTCCTACTTTTACATACCTCACCTAAACTTAATGGCCATGAAACTTCCCTCTGTTCAATTAATAGCCAACTCGTTTCTGCATACCGTAAAAAGGTTTCCCTTCGTTTTGCTCGCTGCCCTTACCGCTACCGGTACCGGTATTGCGCTGGTGCATGGCGACTACCGCGGTGAATCGCTCACCCTGCTCGCTAAACTTTTAATGACCGGCCTGCTGGGTTTACCTTTGTTTTTTGCGGTGCATGTTTTTTGCGAGCGCACCCTTGCCAAACCGGTGTTTACCTTCGGGGCTTTAATCACCGCCCTGTTTGTGCTGGTGCAGTTTTATTTCAGCCTTAACGGCATGGATACCGATAACCCGCCAATCTTCTACCGCTTCTTTTTCTGGAATGCCGGTTTGCATTTGCTGGTGGCTTTTTCCGTATTTTTTTCGGGAGAAGAAAAAAACGGTTTCTGGCAGTTCAACAAACAATTGTTTCTGCGGTTTCTTACAGCAGGTTTGTATTCGGCAGTGTTGTATGTGGGTTTAGCCGGTGCCATACTGGCGGTGGCGCAGTTGTTCGGCATTGATTTTTACAACGAAGTTTATGCCGACCTCTGGTTCATTATAGCCGGGCTCTTCAACACTATCTTTTTCCTGGGCGGAATTTCGGAACCGGTAATCGGTTTGGCCGAAGAAAAATCGTATCCGCTCGGTCTTAAAATATTTACCCAGTATGTGCTTATACCGCTGGTAACGGTGTATCTGCTCATTCTGTATGCCTACACCGCCAAAATTTTAGTTCAAATGAGTTTGCCGAAAGGCTGGGTGGCTAATCTCATTCTCGGTTTTTCCGTTACCGGTATACTTTCGCTGGTGCTGGTGTGGCCTATACGCGAGGAAGAAGAAAACAAATGGATAAAAACTTTCTCCCGCTTCTTTTACTTCAGTCTGGTGCCCTTGGTAACCCTGCTGTTTGTTGCCATAGGCACCCGCATTGCCCAATACGGTGTAACCATTGAGCGCTACATTGTAGCTATGCTCGGCACCTGGCTGGCGGTCATCACCCTGTATTTTATTTTTTCGAAAGCGAAGAACATCATTCTTATTCCCATTACGCTTTCTATCTTTTTGTTCGGCAGTTGTTTCGGCCCGTGGGGAATGTTTAAAGTTTCGGAGCGCAGCCAGCTAAAACGGCTACATATTTTACTCGAGAAGAACGGAGCTTTCATGGGCAGCAAACTCACTAAGCTTTCCCCAACCGACCGCGATAACATGAAGGTAAAAGACAGGAACCAGATAAATTCTATTCTCGAATACCTGAGCGAAAACCACGGCTTTGAAGAAATGAAGGACTGGCTGAGTGCCGATTGTCAGAAAACGGTTTATACCGATTCGCTCAACAAAAATCGCGATGAGCAAATGTATGCCCTCAGCGAGTGCATAGGAGTGTATGGCTTCAGTTCAACACGCTTTCAGGACAACGAAGAAGAAATGAACCTGAACTTTTACTGCAACCAGTTGAATGATGTTAACGGTCTTGATATTTCGGGTTACGACCGTATCTATAGTTTGAACGAGTATGACCGCACAGGCGACCTTCAGGAAATTGATACATCAGCCGATAGCCACATTCGCCTGCACGATAACCAACTGTCGTTTTACCGCACCGGCACGTTACAATTTCAATTGCAACTGGATAGTATAGCTAAGCAATTGAAAACCCTGCCAAACGATAAACAACACAGTTACAGCGTAACTCCGGCAGATATGACCTTCGAAATACCCGAACAGAACGGAAAGAAAATAAAACTCATGTTCAGCCAGTTTAATGTATTGGTTACAGATACTTCGCTCAACGTAAATTCAATCAACGGTTACTTACTGCTGAAATGAGAATTAAGAATTAATAATTGATAATTATAAATTGAAACAGCCGGTCTGTCTTTTTATCATTTATAATTATTAGTTTTTAATTGCGGTTTCCGCTTATATTTGCACCATTAACCCGCCTGAGTAGCTACTCCCGAAGTTCCCCGCCTGCTTTCACGAATATCCTCCCCGGCACTACACAATTTAAATGAAGATGAAAAAACACAACGTAAAAAAAGCTAAACACAAACAGCATAAACAACCCACCGGTGATGCGCAATACCTGCTCACTATTGTCAAAGAACTCGGCCGCGATGCCAACTTAAAAAACCTCTTCCCCAAAGTATTGAAGAAAATGAAGCAGGAGGAAATTATCCTCGCGCTTTACGAATTGGAGCGCACCGGTTTCCTGCGCATGGAGCAAAAAGGAAAAATTAAACTTCTGCAGCGGGAAGTTGAACCCCGGCCGACCAAAGCCAGCAAGTACCTTTTCGGAACTGCCGATGTAACAAAGAGCGGAGCCGCCTTTGTAAGCGTAGAGGGAATGGATAAGGACATTTACATCCCCAACAAATTCGTGCACAATGCTATGGGGGGCGATGAAGTAAAAATCCGTCTCACCATTTTCGGCCGTAGACCCGAAGGCGAAATTGTAGAAATTGTCAAGCGCTCGCAGGATTCCTTCACCGGTCGTGTAGATGTGCTGGAGAAATTCGCCTTTTTTATTGCCGATGAGCGCAAACTGAACACCGATGTGTTCATTCCTCTTACCTCACTTAACGGAGCCAAACACGATGAACGCGTTATTGTGCGTATTACCGACTGGAACACCGATGGCAAAAAGCCGATAGGTGAAGTAGTGGAAATACTCACCGGCAAACAATCTTCTGACCTCGACATGAAGATGATTCTGATTGCCAACGGCTTCAGTATTGATTTTCCAAAAGCGGTTTATAACGAACTGGCAAAAGTTTCGGAACAGATACCGGAAACAGAAATTGCAAAGCGTATTGATTTCAGAAACATCCTCACCTTTACCATAGACCCTGAAGACGCAAAAGATTTTGATGACGCTATTTCCATTCGAACACTTCCCAATGGCAATTACGAAGTTGGCGTTCACATAGCCGATGTTTCCCATTACATTCGCGAAGGCTCGCAACTGGATAAGGAAGCGGAAAAGCGCGCTACTTCGGTTTACTTACCCGACCGTGTTTGCCCCATGCTCCCCGAAAAACTTTCGAATGTGTTGTGCTCGCTTCGTCCCAACGAAGACAAACTCACTTTTTCCGCCATTTTCGAAATGGACTCGAAATTTGAAATAGTCAATTATACCATAGCGCGAACCGTTATTCACTCCAAACGCAGATTTTCTTACGAAGAAGCGCAGGAAAGAATCGAAACCGGTAAAGGGGACTATGCCGAAGAGTTGCTGTTGCTCAATAAAATCTCCAAGCACATCCGCGCCAAGCGGTTTAAGAAAGGAGCCATTGCTTTTGAGAAAGCTGAAGTCCGGTTTAAGTTAGATAAAACCGGCAAACCGTTGGGAGTGGTGCTGAAAGTGAGAAAGGATTCGAACCTGTTGGTAGAAGATTTTATGCTGCTCGCCAACGAAACAGTGGCAAGGTTCGGTTCTAAAATTAATAAGAACATCAAGGCAATGCCTTTTGTTTATCGTATCCACGATAAACCTGACCCGGCAAAACTGGAGATGTTCAGTGCTGTGGCTTCCCGCTTCGGCTACAAAATAAACTTCGATGACCCCCGCGAAGCGGCTACTATTTTCAATATACTGTTGAAAAAGATAGAAGGAAGGCCGGAGCAGAACGCGCTGGAGACTTTAGCTATCCGCAGTATGGCAAAAGCCGAATACACAACCGGTAATATCGGGCACTATGGCTTGGCAATGGAGTATTACACCCACTTTACTTCGCCCATCCGCAGATATCCTGATGTGTTAGTACACCGGTTGCTCGAAAACCTGCTTGCAGGAAAAAATGACCTGATAATTGATAAGGATGAACTGGAATCGCGCTGTAAAAATTCCTCGCTCATGGAGCGCAAGGCTATGGATGCAGAACGCGAAGCGGTAAAGTACAAGCAGATTGAGTTCTTGCAGGATAAAATAGGGGGGGAGTTCGATGGAATTATTACCGGTGTTATTGCGCGTGGCATTTTTGTAGAAATGACTGACAATAAATGCGAGGGCATGGTCAGCACCGAATGGCTGGGTGATGAAGATTTCGAATTTGAAGACAAAATGGTTCGCCTGGTTGGAAGAAAAACGAAAAGAAGATTTGAATTAGGCGATAAAGTGAAAGTTAAGATTCTCTCCGCTGACATTATTCTTCGAAGAATTGATTTAGGGCTGGCGGAATAGTCAATTTTATTTACTTTGGCATTGAATGAAAACCTTTGTTACCGGTTTGGCTCTCTTGGTATTCGTTACTGTTAATGTGCAGGCTCAATCCGCAACCTTAAAAGCCGCAGTTGATACATCGCTGGTCAGTAAAGACGCTGGAATTAAATGGATGACCATTCAGGAAGCAGAAACATCACAGAAGAAAAACCCAAAGAAGTTGTTTGTTTATGTTTATGCCACTTGGTGCCGCTGGTGTAAACTCGAAGATTCCCTTACTTTCAGGCACAAAGAAATAGTTCAGTATATCAATCAGAATTTTTACGCGGTAAAATTAAATGCTGAAAAGCGCGAACCTTTAACATTTAAAGGCGTACGGTATGATTTCATAGATGACGACAATAAGTTTGTTCACGACTTTGCAAGATACCTGCTCAACGGAAGATTATCTTACCCCGGTGTTTCATTTCTTAACGAACAGGGAAATTTGATCAGTTCAAAGAATGGTTATATGGATGCTTATTATTTAGAGGCGGTGCTTAACTATTATGGCAGCGATGCATACAAGAAGGTGACCTACCATGACTATGAGTTTGAGTTTGAGGGCAAGATTGAGGAATAGATAAGGAGCAAATATTAAAACGAAATTCTACTTTAGAATTACACTAAAATAAAAAACATGGCAGAAGCAGCAGCAACAAAATCTTCCGGCAAAAAATGGCTACTTGTTTTACTGGTAATAGTCATTGCAGGTTTAGGGATAACCTATCTAGTATTCAACTACACCTATAGCGAAGGAAGTCGCGCAGGTGTGCTGATTAAGTTTTCCAAGAAAGGCTATGTTTTTAAAACTTACGAAGGGGAACTCAACATTGGCGGTATGGGTAACATTCCCAATACAGCACAGGTTAACAGTATCTGGACCTTCTCTGTCCGCGACAATGCTACTGCTGACACCCTCATGAAGTTGGAGGGCAAAAAACTTTCGCTCCATTACAAAGAAGTTGTCAAAAACCTCGTGTGGGACGGAGAAACCAAGTACTTTGTTGACGGAGTAAGGGTGATTGAGTAAACTTTCGCTGTAACCGGCAATAGCTTACCGGCAAAATAATTTCTGATGAAGCAATTCTTCTTTATCTTTTCATTACTGGTCGCTACACGCTTTTCGTTACTTTCTCAAAGCATTACACAAACCATTCGCGGCACAGTTGTAGATAAAGAATCAACTAAACCTCTTGAAGGTGTTACCGTGGCTGTCAGAAAAGATTCAACAATTATCAATGGAACAACTACTGATGCAAATGGAAATTTCCGCTTAGAAAAAATACCGGTAGGTCGGGTAGATGTAGTGGTTTCTTTTGTCGGTTACAAAAAGGTGTTTATCCCTAATCTTCTTCTCAGTTCCGGCAAAGAATCTGTGCTGACTATTGAGGTGGAAAGTTCTGTCGAGACAATGAAGGAAGTGGTGATCAGCGGTGCCCGTAAAGGAGAAACCATTAATGAAATGGCGGTGTTGAGTGCCCGCGCTTTCTCGGTAGAAGAGACTGAACGCTATGCAGGTTCCCGCGGAGACCCTGCACGCATGGCATCTAATTTTGCCGGTGTCAGCGGTACCGATGATTCCCGGAACGATTTGGTTATCCGAGGAAACTCCCCCTTCGGAATTTTGTATCGGGTAGATAATGTGGTTATTCCGAATCCGAACCATTTTGCCGTTGCCGGTGCCACAGGTGGCAGTGTAGCTATCCTCAACAATCGTATGCTGACCACCTCTGATTTTTTAACCGGTGCTTTTCCTGCAGAGTTTGGTAACGCGGTAGCAGGCGTGTTTGACATACGTATGAAAAACGGCAACAACGAACGGCACGAGTACACCGCTCAACTGGGCATTATGGGTGCTGAAGTTTTTGGTGAAGGGCCGATTAGTAAAAAAGGTAAATCAAGTTATATTTTTAATGCGCGTTATGCTACACTAGAAGGTCTGGTGAAATTGGGAATTGATATAGGCACGGAAGCCATTCCGAAATATGAGGATGTACAGTTTAAACTGAATTTTCCGATGAAGAATGGCGATAACCTTTCCGTGTTTGGTATTGGCGGTTACTCGCAAATCAATTTTATCACCAGTACCAGACTTAAACCCGAGAAGCGCGATATATATGCTTCGAAAGACCAGGATGAATACTTCCGTTCCGGCCTTGGTGTATTTGGTCTTACCTATACTCATCGCGTAAACGATCATGAATACTCTAAGGTTTCTTTCGCAATTTCTACTCAATACAATAAGAACCATTTCGAACGGGTTATTCGTCATGTTGACAGCATAACCGGAAATTTTGTTTTAGATAATATTTACCGTAAACTCGATTACTTCTTTGTAAACACCCGCTACACGGCATCCTTTATCAGAAACAACAAAATCAGTGCCCGCAGCGCTGTGCGCTATGGTATTGTTACCGAAATGCTTCAGCCCTTTTTCGTAGATAGCAATTTGCTGGAACCCATCTTCGAGAAGAGCGTAACTGATTACACCTGGAAGAAAAGGTTGAATGTCCGTGAAGGCGTTCATCTGCTGTTTCAGCCTTTCGTTCAATGGAAGTATTCGTTGAGTGAAAAGTTGACGACTGTGGTTGGCTTACACCTACAATACTTTACACTCAATCATGCGTTCAGCATTGAACCGCGCTTTTCTATCAAGTACCAGTTTAAGCCTAACCAGTCAGTTTCTTTCGGTACCGGTCTGCATTCGCAGCAGTTGCCGGTGTACCAGTATTTTCTTCAGGACGATAACGGTAAACAATACAACAGAAATTTAGATTTTATACGCAGCTTTCATGCAGTAGCAGGCTATGATGTATTCTTTAAAAAAGACATTCGCATTAAAACCGAAGCCTATTTCCAGCTGTTATGGGGCATACCGGTTGATACTTTCGCCTCTTCATATAACATGTTGAACGAAGGCAGCGGTTTCGACCGCTTTTTCCCGGGTAAGTTGAAGAATGCCGGTTTGGGAAGAAATATGGGCGTTGAATTCACGCTTGAAAAATTCTTCACTCATAACTGGTTCTTCATGTTCAGTGCTTCGCTGTACGATTCGCGTTTGCAGGGAGGAAACAGGAAATGGTATAACAGCGATTTTAACGGTAACTACATCCTGAATGCGCTGGGGACTAAAGAGTTTAAATGGGGCAAAAAGCGATTGAACACAATTGGTGTTGGAGGAAAGATAACCTTCGGAGGAGGTCAGCGCTATACGCCTTACGACACAACCCTGTCTCAGTTACACGAAGATGCTGTTGTGCAGGACTCAGAGCGGAATAAGAAACAGTTTAAACCTTATTTCCGTTTTGATCTAAAACTTAACTACCGGTGCAACACCAAGCGTTATACCCATGAAGTTGGAATTGATCTGGTGAATGTGGCTCAATACAAAAACATACTTCGCATTCAATACATCAATCCACAGGAACCGGCAAGGGAAGTTTATCAACTGGGGTTCCTCCCTCTGTTTTATTACCGGCTCGATTTCTGGATAGGGAAGAAGAACTGGTAATTTCCTTGCTCACCCAACTTCTGTGTTCCGGTAAGGAAACTTGGTGTATACAACAGAAGACCTGTTGTTCTCTACAAAATCTCCGTCCGTTACAAAGTCTGGTATGTGTCGATTCCGCAACAAACCATGCTTTGTTAGCGTAAAAATTAACGCTGACCGGACGTAAGGAATCCTTTCAGCGCCTTCTAAAAAGGAATCGACATGAAAAAAAAATTACACGGTGTTCTGGCAGTGCTATTGCTGTTTGTGTTGCCAGTTGCAACAAAGGCAGCAATTGTTATCTCAGAAACCCATACTAACGTAAACTGTAACGGTGCCAGCACAGGTACCGCAGATATTACCCCCGGTGGAGGAGCCGCTCCGTATACATACAACTGGAGCGATGGCGAAACCACTGAAGACCGCACCGGCCTGGCTGCGGGAAACTACTGGGTAACCGTTACTGATAATTTGGGAGTCAGCAGTTCTATCCTCATTTTTATTTCGCAACCCCTGGCAATGACCACGCTCACCAGCGTTACCGGTGTTTACTGCGGTGGTGGAAACACAGGTGCCATTGACCTGACGGTGTTGGGAGGAAGCCCCGGTTATACCTATGTATGGAACGATTTCGTTACTACTGAAGACCGCAGCAATCTCACAGCAGCGGTCTACTATGTAACGGTTACCGACTCAAAAGGATGTACAAAAATTGATTCGGCCAATGTAACACAGCCACCCGGAATGGTTATTAATAAAACTATTACCAACGTAACCTGCGGAAGCGGAGCCAACGGAGCCATTGACCTGACGGTTCAGTTCGGAATTCCGGGCTATTTGTTTTTGTGGAACGATGGTGCCATCACCGAAGACCGTACGGCAATTGCTGCAGGAACTTATACCGTAACCGTAACTGATATGAGCGGATGCAGTGTTTCTGCTTCTGCTACTGTGGGGCAAACAGGAGGAGGCATGGCAGTAAATACAACCTCGGTAAACCCCAGTTGCTTTGGCGGGGCGAACGGAACTATTACCGTAACTTCTGTAATAGGCAGCATTGGTCCGTATACTTTTCACTGGAGCGATGGACCGAACGTACAGAACAGAACCGGCATGAGTGCAGGTTCTTACACTGTAACTGCCACGTCCACTACCGGATGCACTGCTTCGGCCACCGTTAATCTTACACAGCCGACACAACTAAACGTTACTCTTACTCCCATTCAGCTTACTTGTTTCGGAAGCAACAACGGGGCTATCAACACCACAGTAACCGGAGGAACATCTCCTTACAGTTATAACTGGGGTGGCGGTGTGTTTACACAAAACAGAACCCTGTTGGCTACTGGAAACTATACGGTAACGGTAACTGACTTTAGAGGATGTACAGCTACCCAAACCACTTTTGTGCCTCAACCTCTGCAATTGGTAATAACATCAGTTCCATCCCCACAGGCTTGTATTGGCGGACCTACCGGTTCGGTAACTACTACAGTTGTTGGCGGTATGGGAAGTTACTCATACTGGTGGGGTGCTGGTGTTACAACTCCCAACCAAACCAACGTTAATGCCGGGAACTATTCTGTAACCGTTACAGACGGAAACGGATGCACCGCAAGTGCAACTTCAACCGTACAGTCTTATACACCGATGGTTCTTTCGAGCACTCAGGTGAATAACCTTTGCTTCGCTGCTTCAACAGGTTCCATCAACTTAAGTGTAGCTAATGGATGGTCTCCATTTACTTATGCGTGGAGTAGTACAGATACAACTCAGGATATAAACTCGCTGGCTGCAGGAAGCTACACAGTAACTGTGAGCGATAACCATTCGTGTACCGCCACAAGAACAGTAACGATTACTCAACCGGCTTTTGCAATCAGCATTAACTCAACCATTACGGATGTTACCTGCAACGGTGCAAGTGATGGTGCGATTAGCCTGGCGGTTTCGAACGGTGTTTCACCCTATTCGTATAATTGGGGTGGTGGAATCACCTCTCAAAACAGAACAGGTCTTACAGGAGGAAATTACGGGGTAACTGTAACCGATAACAATTCATGTTCAGCTTCTTCATCTATTACAGTAAACCAACCAACACCTGTTACTATCACCCCAACGGTAACCAACGCTGCCTGTTTTGGAACGGGTACCGGTGCTATCAATTTAGCTGTAACAGGGAGTTTTGCTCCTTACACTTATAACTGGGCTGGTGGAGTTACTACACAAAACAGAACAGGTTTGAATGCGGGAACTTACCCGGTAACAGTAACCGATAATCATTCCTGCACCGCATCGGCAAGTATAGCCGTAAGTGAGCCGGCATCAATGGTTGTTACACCAACTGTTGTAAATCTTAGCTGCAACGGTGTCAACACCGGTACAATAAACATTTCTGTTACGGGTGGAACCACTCCCTACACTTACAACTGGGGCAGTGGAGTTACTACTCAAAACAGAACTTCGTTAGCTGCCGGAAGCTATACAGTTACTGTGACCGATAACTCAGGATGTTCGTTAAGCAGCACATCAGTTGTTACTCAACCTACAGTTATTGCTCTTTCATCTGTAAACACAAATGTGTCATGCAATGCAGGAAACAACGGAGCTATCAATTTAAGTGTAAGTGGTGGAACTTCGCCTTACACCTTTAACTGGGGTGCCGGAGTTACTTCACAAAATAGGGCTTCGCTTACAGCCGGGACGTACAATGTAACCGTTACAGACAACGCAAGTTGTACTGCTGCCTATTCAACTACCATTACTCAACCGGCTACTTTAAGTGCTGCTGCAACGGTTACCAATGTTTCCTGCAACGGAGGCAGTAACGGTGGTATAAGTATTACAGTGAGCGGAGGGACTTCTCCATATTCTTTCAACTGGGGCGGTGGAATAATCACACAAAACAGAACCGGTCTTGCGCAAGGCACTTATAGTGTTACTGTAACAGATAATGCAGGCTGTTCCGCTATTAACTCTTCTACTGTTAACCAGCCGGGTGCTATTTCTGTTACTTCAACAATAACCAATGCCGGTTGTTTTGGCGGAAGTAACGGGGCTATCAGTATTGGGGTAAGTGGTGGAAACTCGCCTTACACCTTCAATTGGGGAAGCGGAGTTACTACGCAAAACAGAACAGGATTGATTGCCGGTAATTATGTGGTTACTGTAACAGATAATACAGGATGCACCGTATCCGGTTCTTCAACTGTTGCTCAAGGTACGGCTATAACTGTTACGCCAACGGTTACCCATCCAACATGCTTTGGAGCAGGTAACGGAAGTATCAGCGTAAACGTAAGCGGTGGAGTTTCTCCGTACACATTCAGCTGGGCGGGAGGAGCAACATCGCAAAACATAACAGGGCTGATAGCCGGAAATTACCCGCTTACTATAACTGATAATGCAGGTTGTACTGCAAGCAGTATATCTATACTGAATGAAGCAAGCCCGATTTCAGTTTCTTCGGTGACTACCGATGTGGCTTGCAACGGAGGAAACACGGGTTCAATAACACTTACTGTAAATGGAGGAACATCGCCTTACTCTTTCGATTGGGGTAGCGGAGTAATTACACAAAACAGAACCGGGCTCACTTCCGGAAACTACACCGTTACAGTTACAGACAATACAGCCTGCACTGTAGCACATACAGCTACAATTAACCAGACAAGTTCACTAAGTGTTTCTACTACGCAAACCAACGTGGCTTGCTTTGGTGCAAGCACCGGAACTATAAATACTAACGTAACCGGTGGAACAACTCCATTTGTATACAATTGGGGTGGAGGCGTTGCTACACCAAATAGAACCGGTCTTGCAGCAGGAAGCTATACCATAACGGTATCGGATAATACAGCTTGCACGGTTTCAAATACAATAGTTATCACTGAACCTTCGCTTATTTCTATTCTGCCTGCCGTTACCAACGTAGCCTGCGCAGGCGGTAATACCGGTGCTATCAGCCTTACAGTAACCGGAGGCACATCGCCTTATACTTTTAACTGGGGTGGGGGAGTAGTTACCCAAAACAGAACCGGTTTGGCACAAGGCAATTACACGGTTACTGCAACAGATAATGCCGGTTGCACCATGAGCAACTCTTCAACTGTATCACAGAACTCTACATTGAGTATTACTTCGGTTATCACGGATGTTACCTGCTTTGGCGGTAACAACGGAGCTATCAGCGTAACACCAAACGGTGGCACTTCACCTTATTCTTTTAACTGGGGTAGCGGTGTAACTTCGCAAAACAGAACTGGCCTTACACAAGGAAATTATACTGTAACGGTAGTAGATAATGCCGGCTGTACCGGAAGCCTGGTTTCGAATGTGGCACAGCCCGCAATACTTAATGCTTCGGCTATAGTTACCAATATCTCCTGCAACGGGGCAACTGACGGAGTAATCAATGTGCTTGCAAGCGGTGGAACTTCACCTTATACTTTTGACTGGGGTGGCGGTATTACTGCGTCAACCAGAACTGGTTTACCGGTGGGAAGTTATGTGGTAACCGTAACGGATAACAACTCCTGCACAGCGTCATCAAACGCAAGTATTACAGAACCGGCTGTGCTTACACTTAGCACTGTTCCTGTAAATGCTGCCTGCTATGGTGCCTCTACCGGCAGCATTGCGTTAACGGTTACCGGTGGAACCGGTGCTTATACTTTCAACTGGAGCAACGGACCTGTAACCCAGAACAACAACAACATTCCTGCAGGAACTTATTCGGTAACTGTAACCGATGCCAACTCCTGCAATGCAAACACTTCGGCTGTAATTACAGAAGGCGTGCAGATAAATACCTCCACCTCTATTGTAAACACTACCTGTTTTGGTGCTGCCAACGGCAGTATTGATTTAACGGTGACCGGTGGTGCAAGTGGCTACACTTACAACTGGAGCAACTCAGCTACTTCAGAAGATATTTCAGGCATTACAGCAAACACATATAACGTGACTATAACTGATGCCGACAACTGTACTGCATTGGCAACTGCTGTTATCTCTCAGCCGGCACAGGTGGTTATCACGAATACACAGCAAAATATTTCCTGCACCGGTGGAAACAACGGAAGCATTGATGTAAGCGTAACCGGAGGAAACCCGGACTACACTTACAACTGGAGCAACGGTGCAACTACTGAAGATATTTCTGTGCTTACTGCGCAGAGTTATACAATAACCGTAAACGATAACAATTCATGTTCGGCTGTTTCGGTTATTGCGGTTACCCAACCGGCAATTCTCGGTATCAGCGAAGCACGTCAACATGTTTCGTGTAACGGAGGCAGCAACGGAAGTATTACCATAACACCAACGGGAGGTGTTTCGCCATATACCTTCGATTGGGGTGGCGGAATAACTTCGCAAAACAGAAGCGGATTAACTGCAGGCAACTACTTTGTAACCGTAACAGATTTTAATGCCTGCACCTCTTCATACGGTCTTGCCATTACAGAACCTACCGCACTTGTACTTACTACTACTAAAACAGATGTAACCTGCGCGGGCTCGGCTACCGGTACCGTTGATTT
>CAZBPG010000103.1:0-13262 GCA_964493695.1 uncultured Chitinophaga sp.
TAACATTAAAACCGAGTTTTGCCAATGTTTTTGAATGTCGTCCTTTGCCGCAAGCTACATCCAGCACCCTTGCACCGGCAGCGATATTTAAACAACCGGAAATCCGGGTAATGAATTCTTCCGCTTCTGCATCGCTGCGGTTAGCGTACAGCAGGTGATAGTAAGGGGAGTTAAACCATTCTTCGAACCAGTTTTTTGTTGACATTTTACTTTTTGTGTATAAGTGTGCTACGACTCTCCTTCTCTAAAAAGTCGAAATTTATACATTTGCGCACCCAAAATAAAAACGAGCACTTTGTCATTAATAAAATCTATTTCAGGAATACGTGGTACTATAGGAGGTTTCCCCGGTGCAAACCTTACTCCTATTGATGTAATGAAGTTCACACTTGCTTTTGGCGAGTGGGTGAAAAACAATGAAGGCAACCGTAAGATTGTAATCGGACGGGATGCACGAGTAAGCGGTGAAATGGTCAGCAACATTGTAACCGGTTCGCTTTTATCAATCGGAATTGATGTGGTTGATCTTGGTCTTTCCACTACTCCTACTGTTGAAATTGCCGTGCATGAAGAAAAAGCCGGTGGCGGAATCATTATCACTGCTTCGCACAATCCCAAGCAATGGAATGCCCTCAAACTGCTGAACAGCCACGGAGAGTTTATTTCAGCTAAAGCCGGAGAAGAACTTCTCCGCATTGCTGAAGATAAAACGATAGAGTTTGAGGATGTAAATTCCATCGGTTCTTATTCTTCAGACAGTTCATACATAGATAAGCACATCGAAAAAATCCTGAAATTGAAGATGGTTGATGTAGAAGCCATTACAAAGAGAAATTTCAAGGTAGTTATTGACTGTGTAAACTCTACCGGTGGAATTGCACTTCCTAAATTGCTGAAGGCGTTAGGGGTAGAACAGGTAACTGAAATATACTGCGAGCCCAACGGAAACTTTCCTCATAATCCTGAACCTCTTCCCGAAAACCTGAATGAACTTTCGGTTACTGTGAAAAAGCAAAATGCTGATTTGGGAATTTCTGTTGATCCGGATGTAGACCGGTTGGCCCTTATATGCGAAGACGGAAATATGTTTGGAGAAGAATATACGCTGGTAGCTGTAGCCGATTATATCTTGAGTAAGAAAAAAGGAAATACGGTTTCTAATCTTTCTTCTACACGCGCATTGAGTGATATAACTAAGAAAGCAGGCGGGGAATATTTTGCTTCGGCTGTGGGCGAGGTGAATGTGGTGGAGAAGATGAAGGAAGTGAAAGCAGTGATTGGCGGTGAAGGCAACGGTGGAATTATTTATCCGGAGTTGCATTACGGCAGAGATGCAATGGTAGGCATTGCTCTGTTCCTTTCGCACCTGGCAAAGTTTGGCAAGTCAACTTCTTTGTTGCGGGCAAAGTACCCGAGCTACTACATGGCAAAAAAGAAAATTGACCTCGACCTGTCGGTGAACATTGATAAACTTTTTGAAGAGGTGGAAAAGAAGTACCGCAAGTATCCGGTAAATACCATTGACGGAGTAAAAATTGATTTTGAAAACGAATGGGTTCATCTACGCAGGTCGAACACTGAGCCTATCATCCGTATTTACTCGGAGAGCAATTCTGAAACCACTGCGGACAATATTGCTAACCAGCTAATGAGCGATTTGCAGACTTTCAGCAAGAAGAAAGCCGACTAAGAAAAATTTATTCGCACTCCACTTGTATCAGGAACAACTGGAGAGTAGCTTTAACCGGATTTTCGAGAATGAGGACTCCGTTTTCTTCAATCAAAGCTCCCGTCTTTTTATAAATCTTATCATCTTCCAAAGTAAGAATGAGTTCTTCTTTCTTGTGAACTCCGCTATCGGTGTACATGTAGTTCAACTCTATAAACTTCCCTTCCTTTACTCCTTCAACAGTTCCGTGAATAGGTAACCGGTCGGTAAAGATGTGGTCCAGCCGGCCGCGGATGCTGTCGTTGTCATCCAGCACAAACTGCATACGGGTTAAATCCTGGGCATTGCTTCCCAATTCCATCTCAAAGCAAAACTTTTTTGGTCCTGTATAAGGTGCCGGTGGAGGAGGAATATCAATAGGTCTTTCTTTATCTTTAGGGAAAGGTCTTTCAGGAATAATAGGAGATTTACCTCTGGGGAGTACACGCTTTGGCGTATCATCACAGGCGGTCATCACTAATCCGGTTAAAAACACAAGAAAAAAGTGTTTGGTCATTGGGCGCTGAAAATATGCTACAAATTAAAACAAACAAACCATTTGCCGAAAATCTAATGCAGATAACGTTCGCGGATAGTTTGTGAGTGGTGAACTGTATGGCCAACAATTATAAACCCAAGTGCCCTTACGGAAATTTCTTTTCCGTTTGAAGCACCGGTGCGCAAACACATTTCGGGAGTAAAACTTTTGAAGAGGGTGATAGTTGCCTGACGCACGGCACTAAACTCTTCCAACAACGATTCAATGCTTTGATTACCTGCATTACTCTCGGGCACGTAATCATTTTCTTCAAATCCCGCCAGCGGTGTTTTGTCTTTTCGGGCAAAGCGTAATGCGCGGTAAGCAAAGATCCTTTCAGCATCCAGAAGGTGAACGATTACTTCCTTAACCGTCCATTTGCCTTCGGCATACCGGTAATCGAGTTTTTCCGCAGGAATGCTTTTGATGAATGCCGAAAACGTTTCTGCATTTTCAGCTAAACCAACAAGCAAATCATTTTTCACGGCCTTGTTGATGTAGGTAGCGTAATAAGGAGCATATTCCGTTGGCTCAGGTTTTTTTATAGGCATTGAAGGTTTCCGTTTAGAGTGATAAGGCAAAGATGAATTTTATAAAGAAGAACAACAATCTTCTACATTCGTGGCTCTAAATTATAAATCAGCTTTTATGTCTGCGCTTATACTTACGATTGACCTTGGCACTTCCGGACCTAAGGTTGCCTTGTTTGATTCGAAAGGGAAATGCATTGGTTATGAATTTCAGGAAGTGCCTCTGCTGTTGTATGAAGGAGGAGGAGCAGAACAAAGACCTTCAGATTGGACGAATGCCATTAAAGCCTGCTACAGGAAACTGATTTCAACTACTCAGATTGATACCAAAAGAATTGTTGCCATTAACTGCACCGCGCAATGGAGCGGAACGGTGTGTGTAGACAGAAGTGGAAAGGAGTTGATGGACTCTGTTATCTGGATGGATACCCGCGGGGCTGAGTTTGTAAAGAAATTGACGCACGGCCCTATTCGTGTAGAAGGTTACGGAGTAGGGAAGATTCTGCAATGGATTCGCTTAACCGGTGGAGGCCCTACTAAATCAGGGAAGGATTCTATTGCGCACATTCTTTACATTAAGAATAAACTGCCGCAGGTTTATGAGAAGACGTACAAGTTTTTAGAGCCGAAAGACTATCTGAACTTATGGCTCACCGGTCGCTTTGCCGCTTCGTTCGATTCTATTCTTTTGTACTGGCTAACCGATAACCGCGACATCAACAATATTTCGTATCACGATGGCTTAATCAACCTGACCGGTATTGATAAAGCAAAACTGCCTGAACTGGTACCCACCAATTCAGTGCTTTCAAATATTACCAAAGAGATTGCCGAAGAGTTTAACCTGAACAGCGATGTGAAAGTCATTTCGGGAACCCCGGATGTGCAGAGTGCTGCCATCGGCTCGGGTGCGGTAAAAGATTTTGAAGGACATTTTTATGTGGGTACTTCTTCGTGGCTGGTGTGTCATGTTCCGTTTAAGAAGACGGATATGTTTCACAACATGGGAACCATTCCTTCGGCATTGCCCGGTCGTTATTTGATTGCCAACGAGCAGGAGAGTGCGGGTAACTGCCTGAACTTTGTAAAGAATAATCTGTTGTATCATGCAGATGAACTGAACACCGGTGCCGCTCCGAAAGATTTTTATAAAATGGTAGATAAAATTGCCGCCAGTGTTCCTGCCGGAAGCGATGGGCTTTATTTTCTGCCCTGGTTATACGGGGAACGCTCACCGGTGGATGATCACTCGGTGCGCGGAGGGTTTTATAATCTTTCGCTGAACCATAACCGCACACACATGATGCGCTCGGTGCTGGAAGGAGTTGGTTTGAATGCGCGTTGGCTGCTGATGTATGTAGAAAAGCTGACCGGTAAGCCTTTCGAGGCCATTAACTTTATTGGAGGCGGGGCGAACAGCGAAGTGTGGAGCCAGATTGTGGCGGATATTTTCAACCGGCCCATTAAGCAGATGAAAGAGCCGCTGATGAGCAACAGTCGCGGAACAGCCATCCTCGCTTTGCTCGCGCTGAAGATGATAAGCCTGGATGATGTATCGAAAGTAGTAGAGCCGAAAAAAGTATTTCTTCCGAATCCTGATAACCGTGCCATGTATGACGAGATGTTCGGGCGATTTGTAGAGATATATACTAAGAACAAACCGATTTTTGCCAAACTCAATAAGTAGTGCGAAAGTGTTAAGGTGTTTAGGTGTTAAAGTTGATACACCTGCACACCTTAACACCTACACACTTAAACACCTTAACACATAACACATGAACATCGAAGAACTCTCTGAAAAACTTTCGTGGCTGCCGCCATCGGTGGCACGTTTTATTGAAAAGCGCGCAAAGAAGATTCCGCAGGTTAAAAAAATGATTGATGCGGAGAACGCTAAAGCCATGAGTGTGCTCGAACATTCGCTGCGACCGTATGACGGTAAGTTCGAGAAGCACAGCATGCTTCCGTCAGCAGGGGTGAGCCGCGAAAAGATTCTGAGCGATATTCAGCACATGCACGATGTTGAAACCGTGCGCTGGAAAGAAGGCTTTGTGAGCGGTGGCATTTACCATGGCGACAGTGAGCACATCAACTTCCTGAATAAAGTGTATGCCCTGCAGTCGCAGAGTAACCCGCTGCATTCCGATTTGTTTCCATCGGCTACCAAGTTTGAGGCAGAGATTGTTTCGATGGCGGCACACATGCACGGCAAAGGCAAAACGCCCGACAATGCAGCGGTATGCTGCACAGTAACCAGCGGAGGAACGGAAAGTATCCTGGTGGCTATGAAAAGCTACCGCGACCGGGCGCGTGAAGAAAAAGGAATCACCGAGCCGGAAATGATTCTTCCTACCACCGCTCATGCGGCATTCGATAAAGCCTCGCAATATTTCAATATTAAGCAGGTGAAGATACCGGTAACCGGTAATTTCTCAGCCGATGTAAGCGTACTGAAGCGTGCCATCAACAACAACACGGTGGTTATTGTGGGCTCGGCTCCTTCGTTTCCGCACGGCACGTTTGACCCTATTAAAGCGATGAGCGACATTGCCCTGAAGCACGGCATCGGTTTTCATACCGATTGCTGCCTCGGTGGTTTTGTGGTTCCCTTTGCCGAAAAACTCGGCTACCCGGTTCCGGTGGTGGACTTCCGCCTGCCCGGTGTGACGAGTATGAGTGTAGATACCCACAAATACGGTTATGCCGCCAAGGGAACTTCTGTAGTGCTTTACCGCACCGAGGAACTGCGCCACTATCAGTTTTATACGCTTACCGAATGGCCCGGTGGACTTTACTTTTCGCCCACGCTTGCCGGCAGCCGCCCCGGTGCGCTGAGTGCCGCCTGCTGGGCCAGTATGCTGGCTATGGGCGAGGAAGGTTATTTAAAAGCCACCAAAGCTATTCTGGAAACGGCCGATAAAATTAAGGAAGGGGTAAAGGACATTGACGGTGTAAAAATTCTGGGCCAGCCGGTGTGGATTCTCGCCTTTGGCAGCGACACCCTCAACATTTACGAGGTGCTCGACCAAATGGCAAAAAAGCACTGGAACCTGAACGGACTGCACAAGCCCGCCTGTTTTCATATTGCGCTTACCCTGCGCCATACCCAGCCCGGTGTAGCCGACAGGTTTATCAGCGATTTAAAAGAAGCCGTGGCGCATGTAAAAGCCAACCCCGGCAGTAAAGAAGGTCTGGCACCGGTTTACGGCATGGCGGCTTCGCTGCCCTTCCGCGGTATGGTGAGCGATGTGCTGAAGAGGTATCTGGATGTGATTTATAAGTTGTGAGAACAAAATGCTTGGGGGGTTCCCCTTCGGCTGCCGTAGCTATGCGAAGGCAGCGCAGCGTCAGCCTCGGGTCGCGCTATCCGTTTCAAGTCCTCGTCTCGCAACCCCGATAGCTATCGCGGGCGCCTGCGGGCTTTCCACTACTATCGCTAACCCAAACAGCCAATACAAGATGCCTCATTCTTCGGCATGACAAAACGCACGCTTTGTCATTCTGAACAAAGGCTCTGCGAAGTGAGGAAATGGAGCGAAGCGGAATTCACGAATTCCGTTTTAATAAAGATATACGAGTCATGAGTAATCTTGTATTTGTATTTGCATTTAAAATTCCCCTCCTGTTTTAGGAGGGGTTGGGTTGTCATTTGCGTGGTGGGGTGGTAATAAAAAGATTTCCGCTCCATCCTTAACCCAAACAGCCAATACAAGATGCCTCGTTCCTCGGCATGACAAAACGCACGCTTTGTCATTCTGAACAAAGGCTCTGCGGAGTGAGGAAATGGAGCGAAGCGGAATTCACGAATTCCGTTTTAATAAAGATATACGAGTCATGAGTAATCTTGTATTTGTATTTGCATTTAAAATTCCCCTCCTGTTTTAGGAGGGGCTGGGTTGTCATTTGCGTGGTGGGGTGGTAATAAAAAGGATTTCCGCTTCTACCGCTAACCCGGTGCGCCTTTCATTTGTATTTTGTATTCGCGACTACTCTACACAAACCTGTATTGATGGTTTTGGCTTCCGCTAACGTTTCGGGGGTTTGCGTGTCGGGTGTTTTAATTTTTTTTGAAGGGCAGGGAAAAATATTTTGAATTTCTGTCTGCGTGGGAACAGGCACACTCTTTTGCAAGCTTTGGTCTGTGCTTGGGCTTGTGCGGCTTGCAAATGTGCTTACACCTGTGCGATGGCTCTTTCTCATAACGACATCTTTACTCCGTTTTGTTTCAACCAATTCTCATACTCTCTGTAGTTTGGCATTTTCTTGTCTAACTCATTCCAAAATTCCGTTGAGTGATTTGGAAATTTCAAATGCACCATCTCATGTGTAATGATGTAGTCAAGAACTGAAACAGGAGCCATGATACATTTCCAGTGAAAATTCAATCCGTTCTTTGGTGTCCATGATGCCCAACGGTTTTGAAGTTCCAAAACTTTGATTGCTGTTGGTTTGCTCTGAAACTTTTCTTCAATCAGTTTCATTCTCTCTTTAATTTTCTGCTCCGCTTTCGCTTTGTAAAAATCTTTAAACACTTTGTCAGCTTTGCTCAAATATTTTTTGTCAAGGTGGAAAAAACCTCCGCTTATTTTCAAAGGCACTTCCTGATTGTCTGTAATTGTCAACCGATAATTTCTTCCCAAATAAAGAAAGGATTGTCCGTTTACATATTCACGATTTACTTTACCCTGATTTAGTTCTTTCCACTTCGCAAGTTTTTTGAAAATCTGATACTCTCTTGATTTAACTGCTGCTTCCACTTTCTCGTCTGATGTGGTGACGGGTGCAAGCACTTTTACTGAGCCGTTGCGTTCAATAAAAATACTCACCGTTTTTCTGCGGTCGGTTTTCTCAATGGTAATTTCAATGTCCTCTAACTTCATGTCTGAATCAGGATTTGCAGGATTTTAGAATTAGCAGGATTATTTTATTGTAAGTCATGTATTCTGTTCTTTGCAAGTTTCATCAATTCGGTTGTCATTTCCGCTGCCTTTGCTGAAAGTCCGTCAATTCGTGAATAGCGAATTTCGTCTTCAATTCTTCCTGTGATAAGTTTCTGCTCTGCCGGTTTGTTCCAGAAGTTATTTATCTCTGCGGTCTCTTTCAATATCAGAAGCAAGGTGTGAATGAGCTCCTTTGTCTTTTGAATTTCATGTTCGTTATCTGTTGACAGGTTTGCTTTCAGCAAATCGTAAAATGGTGCTTCAACTATTGAGATGTCCTCTGTTTCCACCTTTCTTCCTTCTGCCATTTCATCTCTCAATTCACCTAACTGTTTTACTATTTCTTCCCAATTTTCTTTGTAAGCATTCAAGATTGTTTCCAGGCGGTCTTTGAAACGGTTGTAAAGCGTGGGGTCTTTGTCAAGATTTACTTTGATGTGCCAACGAATGGCATGTTCCATTTCAGATGCTTTTGACTTCGGTGTTTTATTCAGATAGTCAACTTTGCTTTTGAATTCATCAGAGAGAATTGAAACCTGTTGAACCTTCGTATCTATTCCTAATGAGAGCAAATGCTTGTCAATTAACTGACGGACTTTTTGTGAAGCCCATTTTAAATCCATCGTTTCGTCTTTGTAACGGTCTTGAATTCTCCAAAGCAAATAGCCCAATCGTTTTGCTCGAATCCAGTATTCACCTCCGGCTTGTGTGTTGAAAAGCAAGTCCAAACTGTCAAAGAAACTCTTGGAGTAGGTGAGCAATTCGGCTCTGAACTTTATGTTCTTGGCTTGTTCAATACAGCTTTCTGCAAATTCAAATTCTCCTGTGCTGTCGGTGAACTTTTGATTGAAGAAATTTTCAATCTCATTCAATTTGTTTTCAGTAAATAAATTTAAGATGCGTTTGTATCGAGATTCAAGAACCGGAATTTCTTTATTGATGTCACGGAAAACATTCAGGAAGTTTTTCAGTTTGTCTTTGTCCTTGTCGGTATATATCGCCAACGCTTCACTCAAATGCTTGGTAACTCCGTAATAGTCCACAATCAAACCAAATGATTTTCCTTTCTTGGTTCTGTTCACTCGTGTTATTGCCTGAAACAAATCATGTTCTCTCATTCCTTTGTCCAGATACATCACCTGCTCAATGGGTGCATCATAGCCCGTAATCAGGCGGTCGCAAACGCAAATGATTCCTATTCCTGTTTCGGGTTTCTTGTATTGTCCTCCGTCCTCCTTTGAGTAATCAAAATCTTTTTTGAAAGTATTTTTTGCATCCGTGTCCAATGCTTCCCGTCTTGCTTTGCTGATGTAGCCTGGTTCGTTGTTGCCAATGCTTGAAACAATTGCCTGCACCTTTAAAAATTCCAACTGCTCAATGCGTTTATCGTCTCTTACATCATCAGTCAATGCTTTCAGTTCTGCAATTTTGTTTTGAATGGCAATTTCCAGTTCATACTTGTATCGCACCGCTGCCACAATACTTGAAGCAACAACCTGTGCCTTGAAACCATTTACCAGAATATCGTTGTAGTAATGTTCAATAATGTCTTTAGAAATTTCTGCAATGCGGTCTTTGCTCTCCAAGTAAGCGATGAATGAACCGTATCGCCTTTGAATTTCTTCCTTCTCGGCTTGCGTTCTCTCCTTGAACATATCTTCAAACTCCGCATCAAACATTTCTTTATCGTCCAACTTGTCTTTTGAAACTTTGCCGATGTATTTTATTTCTACGGTTGCCCTGTCGGCTACTGCCTTATCAAATTTGTAAGAATCAATCCACGGTTCTCCGTTGGCATCTAATCTTCCTCCAAAGCGTTCATGTGTTTTTATTTCGTGCCTTTCGGTAAGCAATGGTGTTCCGGTAAAACCAATTCGCACAGCATGAGGAAAGGCGTTGAATAAATTATCTCCCATATCACCTCCCTGTGTTCTGTGTGCTTCGTCAACCAGCAAAAGAATCCTGTCGCTGTTGTTAATGGTTTCAAACTTTTCAAAAGTTGGAACAATGCCCGCATCAATAAGCGACTGTGCCGAAACATTATTGTCAGCCAAAAATTTATGAATCATCACCATGTTCATGTCGCCTGTATCGTCATTCAAATCATGCAGGTCAACTTTGCTTTCAATCAGATTCAATGTTTCGTTTGCCAGCACTGCTGTTTCTGAAAGTTGTTCTTCCAAATCCAAGCGGTCAACTATGAAAATTATTTTCAGGTCTTTCAAATCATCCTGACTGCGGAGTTTGCGAATGAGAAAAACCATTGTCAAACTTTTTCCGCTGCCTTGTGTGTGCCACACCACACCACCTTTCTCCATTGATGTCCTTCCTTCCCGTAAACCACGAATGATTTTTCCAACGGCTCTGTATTGATTGTATCGTGCCACCACTTTTACTTCTACACCTTTTTTGATTTCCATGAAAATGGTGAAGTGTTTCAGAATGTCAATCAGGATTTCCTTGTTCAACATTCCGTGAATCATTACCTCCTGCCGTTCTTCATCGGGTGGAAAGGCAACCGTTTTGTATTCTTCGGGAAAAATGTCCACCCAATTGTTGTAAAAATCAAACTCGGCACTGATGGTTCCAACTCTTGCTTCTCTGCCGTGGGTGATGATGCTGAAAATATTGTAGTGAAACAGTTTTTCTTCTCCTTCTTTTACTCCGTAATCATCTTGCCTTGTATTGGCGTATCGGGTTACTTGTAAGTATGCTTCACTCAAGGGTTCTGCCACTTCAAAATCTTTTGCCTCAACCACAACCACAGGCAAACCATTTAAGAATAAAACAATATCGGGGATAATTCCTGTGCGGCTGGCACCCGGTGTAAGCAAACGAAACTGATTGATGGCAATGAAACTGTTTTTGTTGTAATTTCTGAAATCAACTAAACGCACTGTTGGGTTTTGTTCGCCAGTTAGTTCGTTTTTGTTTACGGTTGTTCCTTTCAAAAGCAAGCGATGAATTGCTTTGTTGGCTTCATGCAAAGTTTTGCCTGTAAGCTGAACCTCTGCAAGAATATCTTCCAACTGCTTTTCGGTGAGCCACTCCCTGCCATCAGCCGTTTTGTTGATTGCTTTAATGCTGTCTTTAAAAACTTTCGGCAACAAAACCTGTTTAAAATTTTCTCTTAAACTTTTTGAAGGTTCTTGCGGAACACCCAAGCCCTGGTCAATTACCTGCCAACCCAACTGGCGGAGTTTGTCAAGAAAAGGTTTTTCTACATTGATATATTCTGCCATGATAATTATTTCAGTTGCTGTGAAATCCTCGGTAACTCATTTCAGTTTCTTTAATTGTTTATTTCCTACCAGCGATTTCATTTGAGTGATAGCAATGCTGTTTAGTTGTTTTAATCTTTCCGGTTGAGAAAGATTTTGATGAATGAGCACCGCATTGATGCTTTCCATATTGCTTAACACAACCAACTGTTCAATACTTGCAGCATCACGAATATTGCCTTCTGCTTTCGGGTTGGCTTCTCTCCATTGTTTGGCTGTCATTCCAAATAAAGCCATGTTTAATAAATCGGCTTCATCGGCATACACAAAATTTATTTTCTCTTTTGAAAGTGTTGCCGGAATCAGGTTTTCTTTGATGGCATCGGTATGGATATGATAATTCACTTTTGCCAATGTGCGTTGCAAATTCCATTCTAATTTCAGGCGGTCATTATCACTTTCCTTTAGTCGCTGAAATTCCTTGATGAGATATATCTGAAATTCAGGGCTAAGCCACATAGCAAAATGAAAAGCAATATCCTTGTGTGCATAAGTTCCTCCGAATCGTCCTGCTTTTACAACTATTCCTTTTGCTCCCGTTCTGCCAATCCATTGTCCTGCCGACATAATGAATCTGTTCACTCCTGCTTCTTTTTCAATTACCCCGAATTCGGGGTAATTGAAATCCGCGTTGTTGATTGTCTCCCAAATAGAAAGATACTCCAGCGTATTTTTTGTTGTTATCCATTTCCCGATAAGTCCGCTGCCTTCATTGAAATTACTTGTCATATCCGTTAAGCTGATGAAGTCAGTTTCGCTCTGATTTATGATTGTAATTTCTGTTCCCTTTACAGTGATGGTTTTATTTTTTGCCATTTTTTAAAAGTTAAAAACTAAAAGTGAATAGTGAAAAGTTGTGTTTCATTGTTTTGAAGTTTTAACGGTTGAGACAAGCATGGCAATTAATTCTTTGCAATCTGAATGCAAACTGACAAATAATTTTTCTTCTATGTAATTCGTGTCTTTCAAAATAGATAACCAATATTCGCTTTCATTTGCTTCTTTCAATGCGATATTCATTTTACTGTTGAAGTCTGGTTTGCTTTGTCCGAATTCTGCCTCACGAATCAAAGCACCAACAGCAGTTCCGCTTCTCAAAACCTGTTTACTTAAGACATATTCCTTTTTCTCCGCTTGCAAATACTGCGACAACTTCACAATCCTGATTGCAAACGAATAGCTTTTATTTTTTAATGGACTTTCTTTCATTGTTCACTAATAACTTTTAGTTTTTCACTTTTCTCCAACTTTTCACTTTTCACTTTTACCTTTCCACTTAAAAGGTCTTCCATCAGCCCTTTCTTTATCAGTTGCTGCTTTTGTAGATAGGTTTGTTCGGTTTGGAGTTTGTTGTCAATGATTGATAATCTATCAACAATCAATTTTTGTTCGTTAGAATTTTTATTTATAGGAATATATACTTCATCAAAAGAATTTTTTGTGATTGCATCAAATACACTTCCGTAAGCATTAAACCCAAAATATGCTTTGAAATAAATTAGAAAGTAATAAAGGAAATCGTTGTCTAAAAACTTGTCCGTTGAATTCAACCCATAACACGATTGGTTAAATGTCATTGGAATTTTCATTTGAGAAATTACTCCTACAGTTCCTCTTGCAGAAATAATGAGCATACCGGGTAGAAGTAAATTAGTTGCACAATTTTTAAATCCTTCTTCTGTGATTTTCTTATTTGCACTTGTGGCATATCTATTTCCGGTATTGAAATCATCAACAGACAACCATGGAATTTCTCCGTTCCAATATTCTTGCACATGAGTTGATGGAGTTCCACCACTAATAATTTCTACAACGGAACTCAGCATCTCATCACCCCACTCCCTCGGAATCATTCCCAACTTACTTTCCTTATACAAGTGCGGTGCATCTTCGTATCGTGGTCGTAGTTTCCATATTTCTTTTTCTACCCATTCCCCCTTTTCACTTTTCACTTTTACCTTTTCACTTACCACGCCACGGGTAAATAAATCCTGCAACATGCCTTGCTTTATGGCTTTGTATTTGGCAATGGCGGCTTGGGTTTTTTCTATTACTGCATCGGAGGTGGAGAGGATGGAGGCGATGCGTTGTTGTTCGGATTTTGATTTGGTTAGTAGCAAAGGAAAATTGAAAACTTCCTTTGATGTTACAGCACTAAATGTTGTTCCAGCTTCAAATGTTTTCCATTTGTCTTCGTAATAAGTCAAAAGATAATAGACCTCTTCGGAAAATCATTTTATAGCAAGATTATGGATAGCTGCAATT
>CAZBPG010000104.1:0-13202 GCA_964493695.1 uncultured Chitinophaga sp.
CTCTATGGGGTAGTGTGAATCTCTATCATTTTCACACGATTAACGACTGAACCCCAATTAGCCTCTTTTCCGTCATTAACTACTTTAAACAGTAACCACAAGGAGGCTACCAAATCAGTTTTTATACGCCCTTGTGGTTACAAGGAGGCTCACAAATCAGTTTTTATGCGCCCTTGTGGTCACAAGGAGGCTCACGAATCAGTTTTTATACGCCCTTGTGGTTACAAGGAGGCTCACGAATCAGTTTTTATATGCCCTTGTGGTCACAAGGAGACTCACAAATCAGTTTTTGTATGCCCTTGTGGTCACAAGGAGGCTCACGAATCAGTTTTTATACGCCCTTGTGGTTACAAGGAGGCTCACGAATCAGTTTTTATATGCTCTTGTGGTTACAAGGAAGCTTACAAATCAGTTTTTATGCGCCCTTGTGGTTACAAGGAGGCTCACAAATCAGTTTTTATGCGCCCTTGTGGTCACAAGGAGGCTCACAAATCAGTTTTTATGCGTCCTTGTGGTTAGAAGAGGTGCTTATTTCTTAATTTTTATGCCCTGTTGAACCTTCAACGGCTATCCTTTCCCCGCAGTAACCATGTAATCAAAAGAAAAAAAGGTCTTGTAAATTGAATAAGGAAAGAGGTCTGATTTATTTTAAGCCTTTGGCAGGGTTATTCTAAAGGTGGTTCCTTTGCCTATTTCAGATTGCTTCACCACTATTTTGCCGTTGTGGTAATCCTGCACAATGCGCTTAGTGAGCGAAAGACCCAGCCCCCAGCCTCTGCGCTTGGTGCTATAGCCGGGTTCGAAGATGGTTTCGAATTTGCTTTTAGGAATGCCCTTACCGGTGTCGGAAATGTCAATAAAAATATGTGCGGCATCGGAAGTAACAACTACGTCAATTTTGCCTTCGCCATCCATAGCATCGAGGGCATTTTTAAGGAGGTTTTCGATAACCCAGTCGAATAACTGGTTGTTGATTTTAAACAGCAGCAGCGGGGAGCAGATCAGGTTCATGGTTACACTCTGACTGCTGCGCCTGCGCATATAATTAATGTTGCGCTCGAGGGTTTCGTTTACATTCTGCGTTACCAACTGAGGCACCGAGCCTATTTTAGAAAAACGCTCCGCCACTAAACTGAGCCGGTTCACATCGCTTTCGAGTTCGGTCAGCAGTTTTTCATTGCCCTTCATACCGGGGAGGTCGCGGAGGTATTCTATCCAGCCCTCGAGCGAAGAAATAGGCGTACCGAGCTGATGGGCTGTTTCTTTAGCCATACCCACCCACACCAGGTTCTGTTCCGATTTGCGGGCGCTGCTGAAAGCGAAGTAGGCAATGAGCAGAAAGGCAGTAAAGATACCTAACTGCACAAAAGGAAAAATGCGGAGCTGCTTAAGCGTGTCAGAATCATCGTAATAAATATAGCGGGTAATGCCTTCGCCCAGGTCGGCCACCACCGGGTCGTGGGTACTCTGCATCTGCTTAATGCGTTTGAGCACATCATCGGTGCTTTTCATTTTGGCGGAGTCAATATTACCGTAGTCGAGCATGTTCATTTTTTCATCGGTAAGGATAACCGGTGCCGAAGCGGAGTTCACTACCACCTCAGAAATGAAGGTTTCCACTAAATCGTTGAGCGTTTGTTTGAGTTTGGTGAAGAGGTTAGAGTCTTTATAGTAGATGTAGTTTTTGCTGATTTTATAATCAACCGTTATAGGCGGATACATGGAGAACTCGGCACGGATGGAAGAAGGCAGGTCGGAGAATTTATTTGCACCGGCAGGCAGTTCGATGTTGCGCACACCCAGAATGTTCCCCTGACCATCGCAAAGTATGGCGGGGATATCGTTGTTGGAGGTGATAATGTCGTTAAAGAAAGTAAGCAGGTCGTTGTTCTCTACCGAGAGCACAAAAGCGGTGGACTGGGCGTATACATTTACTTTCCTCCTCTCCTCTTCGGCTAGTTTGGTGAATAGCTCTTTGGTATAGCGCACCAGTTTTGCCTTGCGACCGATGGCTTCGGCCCACAATTTCGCTTTGTACTTTTCTTCCTCGGCAATTTTGTTGGCTAACCGGTTGGTATAGGTGATGGTAGCCAAACCAATAAAGGTGCCCAACAGCAGCAGGATTAGTTTGAGGTTAGATTTGCGGGAGTAAACGTCCATATTGATTAGCTAATATGATGATTAGCTGATTAGCAAATGAAAGAAAAATATAGTAGCGGGGTTTATAATCCGCTTATCAACTCATCAACTAGTTATCTGTTGTATCAAAATCCATAAACTTTGGTTCTTCGCGCAGGTCGAAATGTTTGTCTTCGCGTCTTTGTTCTACGGCATCTACTTTTCGCGGGGCATTTTTCAGCAAATCTTTGAGCACCTGTTTTTCGTTGCGGAAATCGGTAAGCACTTTGTTGCGCACTGCCGATTTATCGAATTTAATTTTCGGGTCGCTCAGGTTACCGGTCATGGTCAGGAAAATGTTTACGCCTTCGTAAGGGTCGTTTTCTATGTATTGTAAGTCCTGCCCCCTGCGGTTAAACTTTTGTGCCAGCAGTTTGTGCAGATTTATCTTAAAGTGGTAATCAACCTCGTTGGTAAAATAATGAAAGCCAAAGAACATGAGATTAAGAGCAGAAGTTTTGATTTCGAACTCCGGTACATCTATACGCTCGCTGGCAATTTTTATTGTGTTACTTAAATCGGCAAAGCGGATGTGTTCGAGTTCTTCGACACGAATAAATTTTGAAGCGGCACGCAACGGTTCAAAATTTATGAGCTCCCCGTTTTTAATACTGAAATCAACAATGGCGGAAAGGGATTTCATGTCGAGGTCTTTGTAATCTTTCCAGGTGGCATCGAGGGCAATGGCCGTGCTTACAGTGCCTTTCAGATTTTTATCGGTAAGCGTTGTTTGCCCGAAGTTTTCACATTCTCTGAAAATAGTTGGAATGGCAAGGTCAACTGCGGTAACATCGAGTTTGAGTGAAAGCGTATTATCCCGAGTAAACTCAATTAACCCGGATGCACGCACATCACCGACCATAGCACGGGTGCTCAACTGATTGATTTTAATTAACCCGGGAGCGAGTTGTACATTGGTACGCACTTCTTTAAACTGCATTTTGCGGAAAAGAAACTTCTCCACGTGTACATCCATATTCCCTTTCATGCTGAATATTTCGCGGATGTTGATTTTTTCTTTGCGCTGTTCTGCCGGTTTGTTTTTCCTGTCGAAGGTTTCGAGAATACCGGTAAGGTTGAAGGTGTTTATCTTTGCCCTGCCATTAACACCAAGAATTACATCGTTTGCTTTTCGCTTAGCACTGAGGTTGTAGATATAGGCAAAAAGGTTTTCGATACTACCGGTAAAGTTGAAATCGGTGCTGAGAAAATTAAGCGTAAAATCTTTTGCTTCTATTACCTGATTCTCGTACTTCAGCAAGCCGTTGATGTTGCCATACGTCACTCCGTTCTGCCGGAACTCCACTTCGCTTAACTTAAACTCACCGGTGCCTGTGAGCGTAGAATTTTCGGCACCGGTAAAATCGCTCCTGTTTCCTTTTAAATGAAAGTTGTTGAAAGTAACCGTGCCGTCCACATCCTGCAAAACAGAATCGGGAATAAAAGTGGAAACCTCGGTGAGATGTAAAACACCGTTGGCATAAAAATCGAAAGCCGGATTAGAAAGATTGGTGAGTGTCAACCTGAAATTAAACGGCAGGTCGTTCAACGTACAATTAAAATTGCTGATAACTATTTTGTCGTTGCCGGTTTCGTCAAGTTCATACTTTGCCGATGCGTTTACGTTCTTAAGAAGTTTGTTGTAGGTACCGAGTTTCAACTCGCTGTTTTTTAAGTCAGCACTTACATTCACCTTCGGGAAAGAAGTTTTGCTCACCATGCCTTTTACACCGGCAGTAATGGAATACTCTCCGCTCCCACCGGCATTGGCAAAGCCGGCTCTGTATTTTTCAGGCAAGAGGGCAAACAACTTCTGAATATCTTTCCCTTCATTCAGCAACTTGAAATCGAGTTGTGTACCGTTTTTGAGTGAAGCGAAAAAACCGGTAATGCTGAAAGTTGTTTCATCCACGGCAATTTCACCACGCCTGAAATTGTATTTCTTCTGCTTTTTGTTTACATCCAGTGTTACATCAGCCGAAATGCTCTTGCCGGACAAAAACTCCTCCCCGTTAACTGAAACACGGTTGACGAAAATTTTGCTTTTAGAATACAAGAGAAAATACTCCTCCTTGAAATTTCCGCTCAGGAAAACATCGTTCAGTTTCAGGCTTACATTCACCAACTGGGTTTTATCTACATAAGTAAATTTTACTCCTTTTACCTGCGCCTTTTTAAGATGAACAGAGAGTTGACCAGTACTGCCGGCTTTACTTTCCTTTAGTATATCGAAATTATTCTTGCCGGTTTCGTCCTTATACAAATTCAATTCACCATTGCGCACAACAATTTTCGAGAATTCAATTTCGTTGCCGAACAGGCTGTAGATGTTACAGAGAAAAGAAAATTCTCTCGCAACCAACAACTTTCTGTCTCCCTTTTGCAAGCGGTCAGCTATGCTCACTTCGCTGAAGGTAAGCGAAGCATAAGGGAAGTGTTTGAGCAAAGAGAAGTCGATATCTCCTTTTACCTGCACCGGAACGGTAACCTGCCCGTTTATTTCAGCAACAATACGTTGTTTAAGTGTGTCTTCAAGCAACCAGGCGGTTAAAAGTGCCAGCAACACGAACATTACCAACAGAACAGGAACAACGATGAGAATTTTTTTCCATCGAGCTATCTGTTTTTGCGGCTGCGGTGTTTGCTTTGTTGGTTCCATTTTTTACTGCGCTGGTTATTGCTGATTGAACGCAACCTGCGCTATTAAATTTTGCTCTGTCTTTTTAACAGCGGCTGACAAATGCGTTGCCACGATAATGGTGCGATTTAAAAAAAAATTACTTTCAGCCCCGATAAAATATAAACATGAAAAAGTTATTTGCGATAACCACTTTTCTACTTGTGTTTACGCATGTTACCCTGGCTCAGTTTGATGAAACCATACAGCCGAAAAGTTTCAAACTTCCGATTTCTGAAATACAGGAGGTTATTCTTCCTGAGTTTGTAATGAGCGCTGCTGAACAGGCAGATTTAACAGACATTAAGAACGGAGAACTACCAAAGTTCTCACGTTCTGTATACCCCAACATAACCCAGGATAACGCAGGCAACTGGACTCTGCTGCCAACCGGTGACCGGATATGGAGAGTAAAGATAACTTCTGCCCACGCGCTTGGTTTAATTCCCTTGTTTGACCGGCTCTATTTGCCTCCAGGGGCCTTGCTACACGTATACATGCCTGAACACGAAGAAATTCTCGGAGCGTTCACACACAGCAATACTCCGGAACTCCGCAGTTTCTGCACCGGCTTGATACACGGTGAAAGCTGCATCATAGAGTATTTTGAACCTGCTTTACAAAGAAACAAAGGCATCATCAGCATCAATGAAGTGGGACATGCATACCGGTGGGTTACACCGCTGAAAAATACTGCAGGGCCCAGCGGTGCTGGTGCCTGCGAAGTGAATGTTGCCTGTAGTGAAGCCGTTAACTGGCAGGATCAAAAACGCGCTGTGGCGAGAATTCTGGTTATCGGCAGCGGAGGTCAGGGTTATTGCACCGGTGCACTGGTGAACAATACAAGGCAAGATTGCACTCCGTATTTTCTTTCTGCCCAGCACTGCAGCGAGGGAACGAGTACGGCACAATTCAATCAATGGGTTTTTTATTTCAATTACGAAGCCTCTGCTTGTAACGGCACCACCGGTCCTCAGAACAAAATTGTAAATGGCTGTACCAAAATTGCTGACAGCAACGATAATGGTGGTGATTCCGGTTCTGATTTTTTACTACTGCAACTGAACAGCGCGCCTTCGGCTAATTACAATGTTTACTATGCCGGTTGGAGCAATACCGGTACTGCTTCCGGATCCGGAGTATCTATTCATCATCCGGATGGTGACATAAAAAAGATATCGACCTATACACAAACAATTACCAATACCAGTTGGGGAGGCAGTGTACAAAACACGCACTGGAATGTAAAGTGGGCACAAACTGCTAACGGACATGGTGTAACTGAACAGGGATCATCCGGGGCTCCTTTGTTCGATAGTCAGGGATTTATTACAGGTACGCTCACCGGTGGTGGTTCTTTCTGCAATTCTCCTAATTCGCCCGATCAGTTCGGTAAGTTTGCTTACGGATGGCTATCGAACGGCACTGCCAATAATCGCAGATTGAAACCCTGGCTCGACCCCGACAACACCGGTGCAGTTTCGCTTGGCGGGACAAACACTCCCTGCGGAAGCACCGTTCAGAACGATGCAGGGATTCAGTTGATTAATGCTCCGGATGGAAACATCTGTTCTTCATCCTTTGTCCCTTCATTTGTGCTACGCAATTTCGGGGGTAATACACTTCAGAACGTTACCATTAACTACCAGATTGACGGAGATGTTTATCAGTACAACTGGAGCGGAAATCTGGTGGCAGGTGGCACTGTTACCATTACATTGCCAATCGTAACGCTTTCCCCGGGCAACCACACCTTTACCGCTGAAACTATTTTCCCGAATGGTGTAACAGATAACAACACAGGCAATGATGCCAAAGCCAACAACTTTGTGATTGTACCTGCAAGCGGTGTATTGAATCTGTTTATGCAGACAGACAGTTACGGCAGTGAAACCAGTTGGGATATACAGGATGGAAGCAGCAACACTCTGGCAAGTGGCGGGCCTTATAGCGATGTAAACGGTGGCGAAACATTTAACATACCGGTATGTCTGTTACTGGGTTGCTACACCTTTATCATTCGCGACACTTATGGTGATGGAATGAATGACGGTGGCAGTCCTGACCTGCAGTTAACAGGAAACGGAGGCACTCCTGTTTACGCCTCACTTACTGATATAGACTTCGGGTTCGAAGAGAGCCATATTTTTTGCATAACAGGAACCGGTATAGAGGAGTTGCAATTACCGAATGTTAAAATCGCTCCGAACCCTTCCTCCGGTGTATTCGATATTCAATTCGGTTATAGCGAAGAAAGAACCGTCCGGGTTGTTGATGTTTTAGGAAGAGTAACAACCAATCAAAAAGTTACCGGTAAAAGCACGAGCATCAATCTTTCAAACGAAAGTAAGGGATTCTATCTACTTCAAATAGAAAGTAAAACAGGAAGGCATATCAGCAAACTGATACTGGAATAATCAGGTAGGCATTATCTTCAGAATCTCATCCAGTTGATTCTTATTCAGAAACTTGTTTTTATATCCTTTTACCTGTGGAGTGTGTTTTGCTTTTTCTGCATCATCCGGATTAACGGAAGACGTGAGAATGATTAAGACAATCTTGTTTTTTACATCTTCGCTTAGCTGATTATACTTATCAAGAAATGTCCATCCATCCATTTTGGGCATGTTCAGGTCAAGGAAAATAATCTCAGGAAGCTTATCTTTTGCTTTAATGCATTTATCTAAATAATCCAAGGCTTCCAGTCCGTTACATACTTTGTCTACCCGTTCAGCAAAATTGTTTTTACGGATAATTTTCTCCTGGAAGAAGTTAGCATCTTCATCATCATCTACCAGCAATACACGATGTATCTTATTACGCATAATTTACGAAGCTAAAATAGTAAAGAAAAACGAACTTCCCTTGCCGGGTATTGATTCAACCCAAATATTTCCGTGGTGCAGCTCTACAATTTTTTTGCAATATGCCAAACCAATACCGCTGCCCGGATACTCATTCCTGCTATGTACCCGCTGAAACAACCCAAATATTTTCTCTTTATCAGCCTCTTCAATTCCTATTCCGTTGTCGCTTACTCTAAATGTCCATGCTCCCCGAAGTTTCTCAGCGGATACCTGTATTTCAGGAATGGAATCCTTCCTCCGGAATTTTATTGCATTCATCAGCAAATTTTGCAACAACTGTTTGAAATCAAGCGGGTAGGCCATCAAGGTGGGCAAGTGCATCACGGTAATTTTTGCCCCGCTGCTTTCAATCAGCGAATTAAGGTCTGCTAATACCTGATTCAATACTTCGTTGCAATCTACATTCTGCAGTTCCTTTAATTTGCTTAAACGCGAGTAATCAAGCAATCCTTTAATAAGTTCATCCATCCTATTGGAAGCGCGCGAAATACGCACGAGGTATTCTTCCGAATCTTTATCCAGAGTTCCGACATTTTCCTCTGCCAGTAACTCTACATAATTTTTGATAGTCAGAAGCGGTTCGCGCAAATCATGGGAAGCGATGTATGCAAACTGTTCCATTTCTTTACTCTTTGATTCAAGAATAGCGTACTTGCGGCTTGTTTCTTCGGCTCTTTTTCGTTCCGTAACATCGCGAGCAATGGCGTATATTTTTCCATTTGATTTATCAGGAGTAGATACCCATTCCAGCAATAAGTAAGTTCCATCTTTTTTCCGATACCGGTTTGTAAAGTTTAAGGTGGTTGCCCCGGTCTGCAATTTCTCCATTTCATTAACAGTAGCGCCTACGTCTTCAGGATGAACAAACTCTAAAAATTTATTATTCAGCAATTCCTCTCTTGAATAGCCTAAAATCTCCTCAAACTTCGGATTAATAACTTCAAAGTATCCTTCGAAATTGGCTATACAAACGAGGTCATTACTATTATAGAAAAAGTACTCATACTCCTTCAACAACTGCTCCGCTTTTTTCCTTTCGGTAATATCCTGTACAGTACCCCGCAACATGTTCCTTCTTCCATCCACCCCTTTAAATACTTCGCCAATGCCCAGCAAATACTTCAAACTTCCGTCTTTACAAACTATCCGGTGCTCATAAACAACGCCTTCTCCCTTTTCTCGTCCTATTCTGATTGCTTCATCTAACTGCGGAATATCATCAGGGTGAATTTTCGCACGACACAAATCGTAAAGCTTGTCGGAATGAGTTTCTTCCATCTCGAATATATGATACTGTTCTTCTGACCAAGTGAGTTCATTTGTGTCAAGGTCAAATTCCCAACTTCCTACCTTAGCAAGTTTTTGAGCTTCGTTAAGCCTTTTCTCGTTCTGAACGATTTTATCTTCGGCTTCTTCGTGCTGTGTAATGTACCGGTCGTAACCCATTAGTAGAAACCCGAAAGTAACTATAGCTGAGGTAAGATAGGAAGTTAGAAAAGTAACACTATGCATCGTGTTTTGAAGAAAGACATTTTGGTTTGGGTCTGTGTCCCAGAAAAGATGATAAGCGGAACGAAACAAAAGTATACTTCCGCAAAAGGCAAAGACAATACCGGTAAAAATATGTGATGGCGGACTTTTCTCGCTACCTGATAATAACACATGCGCTCCCGCAAACAACAACGTTGTGGAGGAAACAGACATGATAACAATACGAACTGCTGTATTCGGTACCACCCATAAAAAATAAGCAAGGCCCGCAACCGATGCAGCAATGAGATAGTAAAGCCAACTGGTTCGCTTTATCTTATCGGTAAACTCCGCAATAATTTTATAGTAAAAAGCAAGGGAAGTAAGCATAAGAGCCTGTGACAGTATAATCGAGACAGCATCAGGAACTACCCCTCTGAGCGAATAAAGTATCCACGATAGTGAATGAAGTAGGGAGGCGATGCCCCACCGGGAAATAGCACGAATTTGTTTCAGGTAACCCTGCGACACCGCTAACAACGCAATTCCAAACAGGGCTGCGCTGAATATATTGATAATGATGACCGTTCGAGTATCGAGATACATGTTGTTAATTACGAATTACAATTTAAGAATTAGAACCTAAAATCGAAATAAGAACTATCAGCCAATACCCGAGAGCCTTCACGGGTAAACACATAATCACCCTAAAAGGGGATAATTAAAATTCTTTTTTGCGAAACTCAATTCCTACATTTGCTGTATAAGTTTTAAAATTTTTCTTAATCAAAAAGTTAAACACATGAAAAAATTGTCCTCGCTTTTACTCGCAACGCTCACCTTCACTTTTCTGTTTGCAAAAGATGTAGATGTAAACTACGCAAGGCAGGTAGCCAAAAATTTCTATCTGCAAAACAATCCTGATGCCGGAAGCACATTTTCGTTACAGTTGGTTTATGAATGCAAAATGAACAGCAATGTAGGAACTGACATTGATGACAAACCGGTTTATTATGTATTTGATGTGACCGGTAAACATGGGTTTGTAATTGTATCCGGTGATGATTTAGTTGAACCGGTTTTAGGTTACAATACCACCGGAAGTTATCCTGTTGACCAGATTAATCCATCAGCAGCCAAATGGATGGAGAATTACAAAAAACAAATAGTTTATGTTAAACAAAACATTCATGAGACTACTGATGCGATTACACAGAAATGGATAAAATACTATAACAACATATCCGTAGTGAGCAACAACTCACGGGGCACCCAAGCGGTAAATCCTCTCTGCCAAACACAATGGAATCAAGCCCCTAACGAAAACGGATTATGCCCGTTTGATAACGGACATGGCCAAAGGACTGTTACCGGTTGTGTGGCTACCGCCATGGCGCAGATTCTGAAATTCTGGAACTACCCTACACAGGGAGTGGGGAACCATTCTTACAATGACCAGAATTACGGAACTCAGTCGGCAAACTTTGGTAACACTACTTACAATTGGGCCGGAATGCCGAACGTGTTAAGCAGCGCGGATCCGGATGTAGCTACTTTAATGTATCACTGCGGAGTTTCGGTTGATATGCACTATGGTGTAGCGGCAACCGGAGGAAGCAGCGCTTATGTGGTAGCCAGTCAGTCACCGGGTCAGGCATGTTCAGAATATTCATACAAAACTTATTTCGGTTATGATCCGGCAACTCTTCAGGGAATTGTTCGCGCAGATTATTCAGAGACGAACTGGATAAATACCATTAAGGGGGAACTTGATGCCGGACGACCGTTGCAATATGCCGGATTTGGTCAGGGAGGCGGACACACTTGGGTTTGTGACGGATATGACCAAAACAATTTCTTTCATCAAAACTGGGGCTGGGGTGGAAACAGCGATGGTTTCTTTTCGCTCAATAATCTTGACCCTTCTTCTTTGGGGGCAGGTGGAGGAACCGGTGGGTTCAATAGCAGCCAACAGGCAGTTATAGGCATTAAACCTCTTGGTGGTGGCGGTGGTGGTGGCGGTGGTGGAACTATAAACCAGGATGGTATTGTTTTGTTTGCCGCTACCACTGTTAGTGCTAACCCTTTTCAATCAGGAAATTCATTTACCGTAAATGCTGACATAGCCAATACAGGTTCCAGCGCGTTCACCGGTGACTTTGCTGCAGCAATTTTCGATAACAACGGAGTATTTGTTCAGTTTGTTCAGGAGTTTACTTCCCAAACTGCGCAAGCGGGCTTTCATTATCCTGTGCAGTTTACAGTTAATCCGCTAAACTTAGTTCCGGGCACCTACATTATTGGTTTATATTACAAAAACGGAAGCAATAACTATTCGCTGATCAATCAGGGTTCATTTGCAAATCCTGTTTCTATTACAGTTACAGGAGTATACAGCGACATACAAATGGCAAGCAACTCAACAGTTACGCCCGGTACCGTAGTAAAAAATCAAGCCATGAGTGTTGCCACTCAAATTGGTAACGCTGGTTCGGGAACTTTTAATGGATGGCTCTCAGCCGACCTCCACGAGTTAGACGGAACCTGGGTAACTACTATTGAGGAAATTTCAGGAAGCATGAACGGACAAACTTCTTATAACGTAAACTTTGCTTCTAATGGGTTAAATGTTGCCCCCGGCTCTTACCTGATTGCTTTCTGGTCAAGTACGGATCAATCAAACTACGATTTAGTATACACTACAAGTTTCCCCAACCCGATTGAAGTGACAATAGTAGATGCTGCTTTATCTCCTGATGCTTATGAAAATAACAACGCAGAAGGGAATGCTTACGGGTTTACACCAAGTTTCACCGGTAACAACGCCAGCGTGCTTACTACCGGTTCAAATATGCATGTAGGAAATGACTATGATTACTTCAGCGTAAGCCTTCCCGGAGGAACAAATTACTCTATCACAGCCCGTGTGCATGACAGTTACAACAGCGGGAATGGAAATACCTATACCAACGATGCTCAGTTCAGTTACAAGGTAAATGGAGGAAGTTGGAGCAACACTTATGATGATGTAATGGGAGGGCCGATTTATGTGGCCGGTGGAGGAAATGTAACATTCTTCGTAGCCGACTACTTTCAGGGTTCCGTGGGAAGTTATCTGCTTGACCTGCAAATTGTAAAAGGACAAAATGTTAGTGTAAGCGACATTGCAGCAAGCAATATCAGCGTATTCCCCAATCCAACGCAGGATGTACTGTTTGTAGATGCAGGTGATTCAAAAGGAAACTACTCGATGAAAATTTTCAATGTTGTTAGTAAACTGGTAAGTGAAAGCAACGGGATGTTCAGCGGTTCTATACTAAGAACTGATGTATCAACCCTTTCACCGGGGATTTATGTATTACAAATGAAAACAGAGACCGACATTACAGATTCTAAATTCATTGTAAAGTAATGAAAGCGACACTTATACTCGCAGCATTTATGGTGGTTAGCACCATAAATGCCTGCAAAACAAAGCAGACAACCACCGGAAGTACAAACACCGGTGCACCTGCTGTTGTTTATAAAACCAAAGCAGATTATTCAAAGTATGTTCCGGTAACTCTATCGGAAGACAAAGCAAGTATAGTGGCCTATCCTGCAGTAAAAGACATTTACTACAAGGGTCAGTTTGCATATCCTGATGTATTACAAAACGGATATCTGCTTGATAATCGCGGAATAGGGTCCAACTCTGCCTTCCTGAAAGTCACTTACGAAGAGTATGCAAAATTTGAAGCTGTTCCTAACCTCACAGAACTTTACAGTCAGATTCTTGAAAAAGATCCCTTTGTTGAAATCTATAATCTTGGAGACCGGACCCGTTTCAAGAACGAAATCTCTGACATCAATAGTATAATTGCCAAAGGCGGCTTGAAGAAGTTTACAAAGATTAAGTAGATCAATACTCCTTACAAAGACCTTCCGATTTTTGAAAAACCGGAAGGTCTTTTTAGTTATTATTGCTCATGCAACTTTTCATTCACTGGAACCCTTCTCCCGATTTCGTT
>CAZBPG010000105.1:0-13156 GCA_964493695.1 uncultured Chitinophaga sp.
CTGCATTTGCAGTTGGTTTAAACCAACTGCAAAGCAAAAGATAAGCGGAAAATAGAATGACTATCCGGTTGTTTACCTAAATCAAAGCGCGCTGTCATTCCGAACGAAGGTTTCCGTAGAGAGGAATCTTGTATTTCCTCTGGAAGAATACAAGATGTTTCACTTCGCAGAGCCTCGTTCAACATGACAACATCATAATGGCGTATTCTAGGTATGAATGCGGATAGTCATTGAAAATAGTTGTTTTATGCGGGCTTCAGCCCGCTATTTTGTACTAGCAACTTGGGTTATTTATCTGTAAGTTCGGAATGCGGGCGCTAACATCTACAGCAGAGTTTAAATACAACCATTCTCGGTGAAGGGTGTCTTCAAACCACTCCAATGCACATTGCCTGTTTCACTAAAACAGGCATCCTCTTTTTTACGTATAACTGCTAAGGTGTTGTTTTATAAAAACAAGACAGGATGAAAGCAGCAATAAATTTTAAAACGCAAATAAAATTTGCGGGTGTAAAGGTTGAACTGGATGAAGTAGAAGTAAACATGATTTGCTTTGGCAGCCTGCCAGCCTTGCCACGCGAAAAAAATAATTACCACTGGGTCTGGAGTATCAGCATAGGCACCGACCGGGGTGATGATAACGATGAACCGTTTGACCAACTCACCTGCTACATCAATGGCGAACTGATGATGAAAGGCGGTAAAAACTTCCTCATAAAAATAAACACCCTGCATACTTACCGGCTATCGAAACTGAAATACAAAAAAGCCCACGAAGAAATATTTAAAAGCATTGCCCGCGAAGCGGTGGCAAATGCTAATGTTTTATTAAATGCTGAAACGAAATCTACAGCATACGAAGGGTTTACTTTACCCGCACCTGACGAAGATTTTTTAAATGAAGATGCTACCGAATGGAACAAGCGCGGATATATACCACAACCGGCACCGGTTAATGAAAATGCCTTTGGAAGAAAACCTACCAAAGCAGAATTGGATGATTTATCGAACCGGTCAGCAGCACTCGTAAAATGGATAGATGACTATGATGAAAAAGGCGGGCCGCAAACCGAAGAAGAAAAAATAGAATACTATTCCCGCTATGGCGAGTGGGTTAAGCTGAATAATCAGCTATGGCATTTCAAGTTTATTGGCAGAAATCACATTGCCTACCTGCTCACCAAAATGATGGTGAAAATGGAAAAGGCATTAAAAGAAACACCGGATAGCTACCACCTTATAGAAACCTATGAGGGCATAAAAGAGGAGCACGATAATTTTATGAATGAACTGAAAGAGGAGTTTGCGAAAAACTAATGCCCCACCCGCCCTATGCCCCCTTCGACTACGCTCAGGGTGACATGCGGGCGGGGACGCGCCAATATTATTTCGGCTTTCATCGTCCACATAGGGCGCGAAAGCCGATTTTTTTTTCTCGAAAAACAAATTCATTATTACAACCGAAACAACAACACTATGAATATTAAAGAAGCACAGGATTTTAAGAAGTATGCTGTAAAGCATCACGGCATCAGTAGTATGCACTTAGAGAACTATACCAGGAAAGTATATAGCGGGAATGGCGTTCAGAATTTAACGCGCACTGTAATTGAAGAAAGACAAATGCCGTTCCGCGAAGTGGATGTGTTTTCGCGTTTGATGATGGACCGTATTATTTTTTTGGGCACGCCTATAGATGATTATATAGCGGCTATTATACAGGCGCAGTTGTTATTCCTTGAATCAAGCGATGCGCGCAGCGATGTGCAGATTTACATTCACAGCCCCGGTGGCGAGGTTTATTCGGGTATGGGTATTTACGATACCATGCAATATGTAAACATGGATGTGGCAACCATCTGCACCGGTATGGCTGCTTCGATGGCAGCTGTGTTGTTATGTGCAGGAGAAAAAGGGAAACGCACCGCCTTGAAACATGCGCGGGTAATGATTCACCAACCACTCGGAGGCATAGGCGGCAAGGCGAGCGAAATAGAAATTTCAATCAACGAAATCCGGAAGATTAAAGAAGAACTCTATCAAATCATTTCTGAGCACAGCGGAAAAACCATGGAGCAGGTAGCTGCAGACAGCGACCGCGACTACTGGATGCGCGCACAGGAAGCCAAGGAATACGGAATGATTGATGAGGTATTGGTGCGCACTCCGAAAAAAGATTAAGAAAAAACCCCCGTTTACACTTATACAGATATAAACTACAAGAACCTTCTTGTAACTTGTATCTGTATAATGTTACCAACCGTATAACATTTGTATTTTTAGCCCTCAATTTAGTACGGAGTACAGAAAATGATTGTTAGCATGTTGATAACACAGTTTCTCTCCGCACTTGTAAAATAAAAACGATGAAGAAGGAAAACGAACCACAATGCTCATTTTGCGGACGCAAGAAACGCGAAACACAAATTCTTATCTCAGGTATTGAGGGGCATATTTGTGAGAACTGCGTAAACCAGGCACAACAGATTATTGATGAAGAGTTGTTTCAGAAACACAAGAAGTTTCAGTTCAACTTGCCTAACTCGGTGAAGCCGCGCGACATTAAGAAGTTCTTAGACGGATATGTGATAGGACAGGATGAAGCCAAGAAGTTTATCAGCGTAGCCGTTTACAACCATTACAAACGCCTGAACCAAACTAAGGCCGATGAAGTAGAAATTGAAAAGAGTAATATATTGATGGTAGGGCCAACCGGTACCGGAAAAACCTTGCTTGCCCGTAGTATCGCCAAGTTCCTGAATGTTCCTTTTGCCATTGTAGATGCTACTGTATTTACCGAAGCGGGCTATGTAGGCGAAGACGTGGAGAGTATTCTTTCGCGCCTGTTGCAGGTTTGCAATTACGATGTTACTGCTGCCCAGCACGGTATCATATATATAGATGAGATTGATAAGATTGCCCGCAAAGGTGACAATCCTTCTATTACCCGCGATGTAAGCGGTGAAGGCGTTCAGCAGGCAATGCTGAAATTACTGGAAGGCAGCGAGGTGCTCGTTCCACCGCAGGGCGGAAGAAAACATCCGGAGCAGAAGTTAGTGAAAGTAGATACTTCAAACATCCTGTTTATATGCGGTGGTGCGTTTGAAGGCATTGAAAGAATTATTGCTTCGCGCATGAACCAATCTAAGGTTGGTTTCAAGAAAGGAAAGGATAAAGAGAACATCGGTAACGATAATTTCCTGCAGTACATATCTCCGATGGACATGCGCACTTTCGGTTTGATACCGGAGTTGATTGGCCGTGTTCCGGTGCTGGTTCACTTAAACCCGTTAGATAAACCTGCCCTTACTTCAATTCTTACCGAACCAAAGAATGCCTTGCTGAAACAGTACAAGAAAATTTTTAAAGCCGATGGCATTCAGCTTTCGTTTGAAGATGAGGCCATTGACTACATCGTAGAAAAAGCACTCGAGTTTAAATTAGGAGCAAGAGGGTTGCGTTCTATCTGCGAAGCATTGATGACCGATGCGATGTATGAACTTCCATCACAGTCAGATATAAAGTCGTTTGTTGTTACCCGCGAGTTTGTAGAAGAAAAGCTGGAAAACACCAAGATAAGCAAGCTAAGAGCTGCATAATACACACACACCGGTAAAGGAGTGAAACGTCCCCAATTCTGCGGGACGTTTTTTATACCCCTAAATCCCCTAAAGGGGACTTAAATACAGAATACAAATCTGGTTCTATGTCTTTCGCATTGAGCCCCCTTTAGGGGGTTGGGGGTTTAAATGATAATCCAACAACCGGTAAACGGGGTTTTTATCTACCACACCCAATTGGCAGCCGAAGTTACCGGCAACTTTTTGCAAAACAGGTTTAAAGTGGAAAGCAATAGAACCCACAAAGTGAACAGGGTATTTTTTGTAATCGGGATAACAGCAAACATTGTGTTCAAAAAACTCGGTAAAACCTTCTTCGGCTAAGCGCGCCATATAATCTTTATCGGGGCTGTCGGTCATTACTTTGGCAAACGAAGCCAGATAAACATTGGCATGCGGCTTCTTATACACCGCATCGTAAATTTTATTTTTCTCTAACCCATAATCTTCTTTCAAAATTTTGGTAGTTGCTTCGGGCAATTCGCGATAGAGAAACCTTGCCAATAACTTTTTGCCAAAATAGGCACCGCTGCCTTCGTCTCCTAAAATGTATCCCAGCCCCAGAGTGGGTCCGTCTTCCTGCACTGTTTTACCATCAAACACACAGGAATTAGAACCGGTACCCAAAATGCAGGCAATGCCCGGTTTAGAGCCGCAGGTGGCGTATGCGGCAGCATTCATATCGTGGTCAACTTTAATGCTGTTTGCTTTGGTAAAATATTTTTTCAATGCATCAAAGACAATTTGCTTGCGGTCATCGCTGCTGCAACTTGCGCCATAAAAAAATACTTCGGTTATTTCATCCTTCAGTTTCAGTAAACCTTCCTGTTTCATCAATTCACCAAAAATATCTTCCGAAGAAAAGAAGAGCGGGTTAAAACCGATGGTTTCGTGTAACTCCTTGCTACCGGTAAGCCAGTTGGTTTTAGTAGAGCCGCTTTCTGCTATTATTATCATTTCGCTATGCGTTTGTTAATTGATTGCCCGAATATAAATTGATTTAGAAATGATTCTATTTCCGATTACTTTCGGTTTGCTAAAAGACAAGCTATGAAAAAATTTCTGCTCTTCTGTTTTGTATCTATATCGGTTGTTACTTCAGCACAGGATCATCTTTCTCCCTCCCGCTCAAATCTTGACGGAACGCTCGCTCCGTTTTATCATGGAGTAGCATCGGGTGATCCGCTCACCGACAGGATAATACTGTGGACGAGAATTACTACCGGCAATGCTTCAGAAACAGTCGGCTGGCAGATTGCTACGGACACGTCTTTCTCAACGGTTGTTAACTCGGGTTCCGTAACTACCGACTCAAGTAAAGACTATTCCGTAAAGGTTGATGCCACCGGCCTTCAGGCAAACACCTGGTACTATTACCGGTTCAGTAATAACGGCACTTACTCTATAGTAGGCAGAACCCGTACAATGCCAACCGGTAATGTTTCGAACCTGCGGCTTGCTGTAGCAGCCTGTTCTAACTATCAAAGCGGTTACTTTAATGCTTATCGTGATATTGTAAACAGAAATGATGTGGATGCAGTGATTCACTTGGGAGATTACTACTATGAGTACGGCCCTGATGATTTTGACCCGGGTATTGATTCATCGCGAATACAGGAACCGCACAAAGAAGTGTGGACGCTTGCCGATTACCGCCAGCGTCATTCATTCTATAAACTCGATCCTGACTTGAGGACGGTGCATCAACAGTACCCTTTTATCGCTGTATGGGATGATCATGAAAGTGCCAACGATAGTTGGAATGGAGGTGCGGAGAACCACACCGACAGCGTTGAAGGGTATTGGCCAAACAGAAAAGAGTTTTCACGTACAGCATATTTTGAATGGATGCCCATACGCGATGTGCATAATAGTGTGGATACAATCCACCGGGTAATACCTATGGGTAACCTCGCTGATTTAATTATGATAGATACACGACTGGAAGGAAGAGAAATACAGGCAGGTACCACAGGCGCTACAGTTACCGATACCAACCGGACTATGCTCGGCTATGAGCAACTGAATTGGTATAAACAACAGCTTTCTTCTTCTTCTGCCAAGTGGAAAATAATAGGTAACCAGGTAATGTTTGCACCGTTAAAAGTTTTAGGCACAGCACTTAACCAAGATCAGTGGGATGGCTATCCGGCAGAGCGCGATAAAATTCTCCGCCATATTTCTTCAAATAACATTAACAATGTTGTAGTGCTTACCGGAGATATACATACTTCCTGGGCCAACGATATCCCTCATACTGATTCTACGTATGTAGGCAGCAGCGGCCATGGTTCGGCCTGTGTAGAGTTTGTTTGCACCAGCGTAACAAGCGGAAGTTTTATCACTTTTCCGGTACCGGCAAGTATCATTACCACTTTAATTCCGCATATAAAATATGCAGAATTGTCTAAGCGAGGTTATTTGCTTTTTGATGTAACCGATCAGAAAGTTCAGGGTGATTGGATTTATATGAGCACAGTTGAGTCGCGCTCGTTTACGTCCGCTGTTGCTGCCTCCTGGTGTGATTTAGATGGAGCTAATCACCTGACGCAATGTTCGGGTGCGCTTATTCCGCGCGGAACAAATCCGGGTTTAGCCCCTATCATTTCCAGCATAGGAAATATGAAGCCCGATGATATGGTGATGATTTCGTGCTACCCGAATCCAGCGATAAAGGAAGTAGCTATCCAATACTACATTTTTAAACCCGGTCAGGTAAATATTTTGCTGAGCGATTTGAACGGACGAATTGCGTACACTCAAAGTGCACAACACACTCAGGATGGTCTTTATAATACGGAAATTGATTTGAGCGGTGTGGCCTCCGGTACCTATCTATTGGCGATTACAGCAGGGAACAAAATGGTTTCGAAGAAAATTGTAAAAGTGAAGTAACCGTTTACTTCGGAGCCTTCCTCACCAGATAAACTGCCAGCCCCATGTAAAGCAGGTTTGGAATCCACACACCTAAAAAAGGAGGAAGCGAAGAGTTAGTTGAAAAAGTCGTAGAGAACTTCATAATGATTTCATAGAGCGCACTCAATCCAATGCCAAGCACCAAATGCCAGCCCAGCCCTCCTCTGACTTTTCGCGAAGCCACGCTTACACCAATTAAAGTCATGATGTAAATACTGAAAGAGGAGGATGTTCTTCGAAAGCGTTCCACCTCAAAGAACTCCATATCCGGCATTCCGCTTTTTTTCATTTCGTTAATGTATGCTACCAGTTCGGGTGTGGTCATTACATCTTTATAAATTTCTGTGAACTTGATGTCAGCCGGTTTAAAAGCTAGCGTTGTATCCATCATGGCACCGGAAGAAATTTTGTCTCCGGTAGCATTCAATTCCCTGATGTAATAATTTGAAATCTTCCAATGCTTACGGATACTGTCCCACTCAATTCTTTCTGAACGTAGTTTGTAAACCAGTTTGCCATCCTTGAATTTGTCTATTGAAAACTTATATCCCGCTCCTTCCGAAGGTTTGTAATTCTCAATATAAATTATGGTGCCTGGCTCAATGGTGCGATGGAAATTATAACGCATACCCTCAATGGGTTTGCTTACATACTTCTTTTCAAAGGCTATGCGTTTGCTGTTTGAGTACGGAACGAAGTAATGATTGCCGTAGTAAAACGCAATTGCGAGAATCGTAGCTCCGATAAAATACGGATACAACATCCGGTAGAAACTTGTACCACTGTTCAGGATGGCGACAATCTCCGACCTTTCCGCCAGTTGTGATGTAAAAAAAATAACTGCCACCAGCACAAAGAACGGCCCTATCATAGAAGTAATAAACGGGATAAAGTAGATGTAATAATCGAACACAACTACCTTAGTAGTGGCGTGATTATCTACAAAGGCATCAATTTTTTCGCTTAAGTCAATTACAATGGTAATACTCAATAACAACGCCATGATAAACACAAACGTGCCGAGAAATTTTTTGAGAATGTACCAATCGAGTTTCTTCATAGCCGCTGCATCAATCGCACTGTCATTTGTTTTTTCCACTCCATAAACGTTCCCTCTATGACTTTATTTCTCGCCTCCGTAACCAGCCACAAATACAAACTTAAATTGTTGATGCTCGAAATCTGCCCGCCCAGCATTTCACCGGTATGCATTAAGTGACGCAGAAATGCTTTCGTATGCGTACGCATCAGTTCACAATCACTCTCTTCATCAATAGGCGAGAAGTCATCTTTCCATTTTTCGTTGCGGATGTTGATGATGCCTTGCCTGGTAAACAACATGCCATTGCGTGCATTACGCGTAGGCATTACGCAATCAAACATGTCAATCCCCAGAGCGATACTTTCCAAAATGTTGGCAGGCGTTCCTACACCCATTAAATAACGGGGTTTGTTTTTCGGGAGAATATCACATACCAATTCCGTCATCGCATACATGTCTTCATCCGGTTCCCCCACACTTAAACCTCCAATAGCATTTCCTTCCGCATTCATCGAAGCAATAAACTCAGCCGATTGCTTTCTCAATTCAGGATACACACTACCCTGCACAATCGGGAATAAAGTTTGAGAGTAACCGTAAGCACATTCTGTTTCGTTAAACCGTTTAATACAGCGCTCCAGCCACCGGTGCGTCATATGCATTGACTTTTGCGCGTATTCAAACTCGCAGGGATAAGGCGTACATTCATCAAATGCCATGATAATGTCCGCACCAATCTTTCGCTGAATATCTGTGACCGCTTCCGGTGAAAAAAAGTGTTTAGAGCCGTCAATGTGACTTCGAAATTCCACTCCCTCCTCCTTTATTTTCCGGATGTCTGAAAGCGAATGAACCTGAAAGCCTCCGCTATCGGTCAGTATCGGCCCATTCCATCCATTAAATTTGTGTAAGCCTCCGGCTTTTTCAATGATAGTTGTCCCCGGCCGCAAATACAGGTGATAGGTATTGCCGAGGATAACCTGAGTATTCATAAACTCCTTCAATTCGTGCATGTGTACTGCTTTCACAGCACCGAGCGTACCTACCGGCATAAAAATTGGAGTCTCAATTTTACCGTGGTCGGTAAAAATTTCACCGGCTCTTGCTTTGGTCTGTTTGTCTTCGGCAATTAGGTTGAACTGCATCGGGCGAAAATAGAAATAATGACCATTGGGGATTGCGGTTTACCTTTTCTTAAATTTATCCTGTGAATCTTCATTTAATATTCTTCCTGTCACTTATCATTCTGATTCCCAACGCTGCTGAAGCACAGGATGATTTACCAGTAAAAAAACAAAAAAAGAAAGTACCTGTTAATTACTCAATAGGATTTGGGTTAACAAATGCAATAACATTTCCTGAAAAAATTACTGAGCGTGAAGGTCCGATTGAACTTAAACCATTTCCAAAGTATGGGTTTGAGATATTTTTCAGATACAATGTTTTGTTCTATAATAAAATAGGATTGGAAGTAGAAACAGTAGTGGGAGAATTAGGTGAAGGAGAAAAAATTGTAGTTGTAAAACCACTTGTACCCAATCCCCAATTACCACCCAACTATGCAAATGATATTAGTTATACATCAACCGGTGGCGGTACATTACATGGCGGAGTAAATTTGCGCATGTTCGTTCGTAATCGTCTTTCTCAACATGCTGACGTAGTTTCTAAATTGGGACTCAAGGTTTTTTTACAAAGCAGTGGTTCGAGCGAAAGTATGATTGGCGCGTGGAACCAGTCATACTACTATCGCTATCTACGTTATTCCGATACCAAAAGCCGATGGATACCCGATATACAGGCTGGGTTCGATTTTTTAATACATCCAAAAAAGCCACAACACAATTTAGTGGTTGGCTGTTATGCAAACATTGGCTTTATTAGTCGGGCAAAAGGATATTACGTCTTCAATAATATCGGCATACAGAATAATTCGTCAGGTAATATCAATTACACTTCTTCCTACTTTGGTATATCGCTGGCCTATCATTTTGATATTGGCAAGCGCAACAAAAAACCAAAAGAAAAGAAACCAGATGAAGAAAGAATCAAATTTTCACTTGACTGGTAGCGCTATCAAAATACGTAGCTTCAAATTCGCACAATTATTTTCTTTGCCATCGTGTCTATTGAGTTCAAGATATTTATTGCCTGTGCAGTTGTTCAGTGCTTGTACTACATCGTTGTCTTTGCACGATTAAATTTTGTGCGTCCGTTCAGTGGATTGCCCGAGTTTCTTCCACCGGCATCGGTAATCATCTGCGCGAAAAACGAAGCACAGAATCTTGCACAATACTTGAAAGTGGTGCTTATTCAGCAGTACAAGCAATACGAAGTAATTGTGGTAAACGACCAAAGTACGGATAACACTGCAGACGTGCTGATAGAGTATTATCTCCGCAACAAGAATTTTAAAATCGTGAACGTTGATGTAAACGAAAAGAAACCTTATGAAGGAAAGAAATACGCCTTGCTGAAAGGGATTGAAGCAGCTACGTTCGATACAATAGTGGTAACCGATGCGGATTGCCGTCCTGCTACCACACACTGGTTGGCGAAGGTAGTTGGTGCCTACATGAATGATACTAAAATTGTATTAGCGCATTCGCCTTACGAAAAGCAACCGGGCTTTCTGAACAAGTTGATTCGCTACGAAAACTTTATCACAGCTATTCAGTATTTCGGTTTTGCAAAACTCGGTTTACCATATATGGGTGTAGGCAGAAATCTTTCTTATAAAAAGGAATTATTCCAATCGTTTAAAGGCTTTGGCAATACTAAAGACATGCCTACCGGTGATGATGATTTGTTTGTAAACGCAGCTGCAACCGGCAAAAACACAGAGTTGTGTATTGATAAAGATGCCTTCGTTTATACAAAACCGCAAGCAACTTTCAGTGCGTGGCTAAATCAAAAGCGCAGACATTTGCGTTCAAGTTTTAGTTACAAATTCCATCACATGATATTGCTGTTTTTGTTTGCACTTAGCAATTTTTTGTTCTATGGATTTTTCATTTTTCTATTGGTAAAAATGATGCTATTGAAGTTCGTTCTTGCCATCTTCTTTGGAACGATACTCCTTAAGTTTATTTCTATGTTCAGGGTTTACAATAAACTTGGTTCAACTGACCTGCGTTTTCTTTCGCCTGTATTAGATGTAGTTTACACTCTTTATCTGCTGATAATATTTTTCTTATTATTGCTAAAACCAAAAAACAGTTGGACTTAAATCAAAAATTTTCAGCGCGGGCACAGGAAGATCTGGAGTTAGTAGATCTTGCCAAAAAGGGCGATCAGGCGGCCTTCGGGAAGTTGATGGCGCGTTACCGCGATTCTATTTTCTTTATGGTGCTTAAGATGGTTCACAACCGTGATGATGCCGAGGATTTGACACTCGAAGCATTTGGTAAAGCATTCAACAGCATTTCAAATTATTCAGCCGATTTTGCTTTCAGTACCTGGCTTTTTAAAATTGCTACCAACAACTCGATTGATTTTATCCGCAAGAAAAAATTGCAGACTACTTCGCTTGACCAGACAACTTCTACCGAAGATGGAGAAATTACCCCTATAGCAGTTAGGGACCACGCTGCAAATCCTGAGGAAAGTTTGGTGAAAGAACAACGTGCAGCTAAAATACGTGCAGCTATCGAACAGCTTTCGCCTAAGTACCGCTCGCTGATTGAACTTCGCTACCTTGATGAGTTGGCTTACGAAGAAATTGCAGAGAAACTCGATATTCCGCTGGGAACAGTAAAAGCGCAACTTTTCCGCGCTAAGGATATGCTCTATAATATTCTGAAAGTAACTAAGGAGAAATATTAAACGGTAGATAGTAAGTAGCGATAGCCAACTTAGCGTTCACCCCTTGCCACTCTCCGTTCACCACTCGCTTTTAAATGGAACTCATCCTCAAACACTTTCCCGACCTCACACAAAAACAAATACAGGAATTCGCTTCGCTGCAGAAAATTTATTCGGAGTGGAATGAAAAAATAAATGTGATTTCGCGAAAGGATATTGAAAATCTGCATGAGCGCCATATTCTTCATTCGCTCAGCATTGCAAAATTCATTCAATTTAAAAACGCTACCAAAATTATGGATTTGGGTACCGGTGGAGGGTTTCCGGGCATTCCTCTCGCCATTCTTTTTCCCGATGCACGGTTTCACCTGGTAGATTCTATCGGCAAGAAGTTAAAGGTAGTTGAAGCGGTGAAAGAAGAAATTGGTTTAAAAAACGTTTTCTCCTTTCATGCCCGTGCTGAGGAAATGAAGTTCCAATACGATTTTGTGGTTTCCCGGGCGGTTGCTCCCCTGTCAGACTTACTAAGCTGGACAAAAGGAAAATACGCCTCACACAACCATCACACCATCCATAATGGCCTTATCTGCTTAAAGGGGGGTGATATAGATACCGAAATTTCGGTAGTCAAGAACGCCCGCAAAATTCCTCTTACCGGTTTCTTTCAGGAGGATTTTTTTAAGGACAAGTTTTTGGTGTATTGCGAACAATAAAAGCACACCTTTGTAAAATATTCTTTCTTCTTCCGCGTCAATAATTTCATAGAAGAAAGGACTATGGTAACCCTAAGTATTGCAATGTCAGACATTCAGAATGAATCTATCCGCCAAACGGTTGAAAAAGAGCGCAGGCGCCTGCTCGAGTTCATTCGTAGAAGAGTGCCCAGCCAGGAAGATGCAGAAGATGTGCTGCAGGATGTTTTTTATGAGTTGGTAAACACTTACCGCCTGATGAAACCTGTAGAACAAATGGCTTCGTGGATGTTCACCGTGGCGCGAAACAAAATTACTGACCGTTACCGCAAAAAGAAACCGGACTCCCTGGAAGGGCACTTTGCCGTACGTGCCGGTGATGATGGCGACAGCCTTGATATTTCTGATTTTCTGCCGGGCAATATGAATTCGCCTGAAACGGAGATGATGCGCGAAGCCATCATGAAAGGATTGGAAGAAGCTTTGAGCGAACTGCCGAAAGAGCAGCGCGAGGTTTTTATTATGCACGAAATTGAAGACAAAAGTTTTCAGGAAATTGAGCAGATAACCGGAGCAAACGTGAATACGCTTCTTTCCAGAAAACGTTATGCGGTTCTTTATTTGCGTGAGCGCTTACAGAATTTGTATAACGATTTGTTTAATACATAAACAGAAAAAACATGAAATGGATATTACGTGGACTCGGAATAGCAGCACTGATGGTGCTGGCGTTTTTCATCTTTGGCTACGCCACCATGTATTTGTGGAACTGGCTGATGCCGGACCTGTTCAATCTTAAAACAATTGATTTCTATCAGGCAATAGGCTTAGTGGTGCTTTCGAAAATACTTTTAGGCGGAATGCACATGCGCGGTGGTGGAGGTTGGGGCCAGAAAAGATTCTGGAAAGCCAAATGGGAAAGCATGACACCCGAAGAGCGGGAAAAATTTAAAGAGGATTTTGCCGTTCGCTGCAAAAGCAAGTGGGGCAAGGCTGAGGTAAAAGCCGAAGTAAATCAGGCATGATAAAAGAAAAGTGGCTGTCTCAAAACTGAGCAGCGCTTTTTAGTTTGTACACCCCCT
>CAZBPG010000106.1:0-13131 GCA_964493695.1 uncultured Chitinophaga sp.
CGCATCCTATTTGCGTTCCCTTTTTTATTTAGGTATGCAAACGGACAGTCATTATTTTTTTTTATTAAGTTGCTGCTAAGCAAATTCACTAAACTCAGTGATTGGCTTACAGATGTTCGCGACATCATTGTAGCTGCTATCGGAAGTCTGGATGCGTTAGAAATTTTCATAGCATCATAGTTAGCATACGACTCCATGTATATTTTTTCACAGCCATTCATAAAATAAGGGAGAGGTAGAATTGCCTGAAAATCGGTTGTATTGTAGCCCGATTTTTTTAACTGTGATTCTATTTGCAGCCATACTTCCTTACCATCATCCCGGACTGCCCATTTTTGAATTTCTTTCCGGTTGAAGTTATTAACCATGTTTACATCAATGAACCACAGAAAGAAAAAGAGGAACATTAACGCCCCCGTCAGTTTTTTGTTTTTTACTAAAAGAACAAATTGATAAAAGGCAACTACCGAAAAAACAGACGCACAGTAGTAAAACATCCAGGAAAACCTTCCTGCTGCACGAAACTGCTTAATAAAGGAAGGGACATACTCCAGCCACTTTTCAAACCAATTGATGCAAAATGGGAATGCCATACCAAAGAGTAGTACCGGGATGGATGACAGAAGAGCAATTTTTGCTCCATATGAAAACCGGATAGAAGATTTCTTAGAAAGAAAATTTATCAATGCCGTTACCACTACAACAACAAGAACTATCTCAGCGACAAAACCGATAAAAGCGGTTCCTTCGAAGTGAAAAACAATTTTTGCCTGAGGCAGTAACTGATGCAATAGTGAGTAAAGCCAACTGTTTTTATGCAGGAATATGTCTGCTATTGTTGATCTGGATTCAACAAATCCCCAAGGGGCCTGTGGTCTGTCTTGAACAAGATCAGTAAATAGTAAGTAGCACTTGAATACAGCGAAGCCTATAATTACTGGTGTTAATGTTTTTAAAAGCAACAGCAGTTTCTGGCTTTTGTTTTCCTTGCTGGTTATAATGAACAATACGGCAGATGTTGCAAGAAAAAATGCCGGTATAGCTAAGTAATAAGGATGGATAAATGAAAATGCAGTAATCAGGAAGGTAAGATAAATGGGGTATCTCCATATGTAGCCGGAGTGGATAAATCTTATTAATCCTAAAATGATTAAAGGGAAATAAAAGGAGTAAGCTAGGGAAAAATGACCATTCATTCGAATTAACTGCGGGGATAGCATAGTAATACCGACTGCGCCTAGTGCTGAATACCATTGGGGCAACTTCAACTCAATTAAAAGAAAGTAAAGCGTGCAAAAGCAAAGAACAGCCGCCAGCGTTACCAGCCATATCAATATGCCATGAATATGCCCATTTAACAGCGGAAAGATTTTGGCAACAAGTTTTAATGTCCAGGCTAAAAGCGGCTGATTGTCGGTATAGATTACATTTTCACCATAAGGGTAATTCATTCCGGAGAAATGCGTACCGCTATCATTTTTCAGATAATACGATAAGGTGTAAAAATTCTTGTAACCATCTCCCCAAGGAGAAAAGTTTAAGTGGTCGGCATTAACTATAAACTTTCCATAGTAAATAAAAAGCAACGAGCCGGTTAGCAAAATGCCCGCAGCAAGATACTTGAGATGCTTCATCAATTCAAACTTCTGAAATCAACCGGCACAACTCTCGAAACGCCTTGCTCTGCCATGGTAACACCATAAATAGCTTCCACGGCACTCATGGTCATTTTGTTGTGTGTAACAATGATGAACTGTGATTCTTTTGAAAACTCGCTGATGATTTTATTGAACTTGCCGATGTTGGCATCATCCAGAGGGGCATCTACCTCATCGAAAATACAGAATGGTGCGGGTTTCAAAAGATATAGCGAAAAGAGTAAAGCAGTTGCGGTTAGTGTTTTCTCCCCTCCTGATAACTGATCAATCACCGTTGGTCGTTTCCCTTTTGGTTTGGCAACAATTTCAATTTTTGATTCCAGCGGGTCATCAGGATTTACCAGGAACAAATCACACTGGTCATCCTCGCTAAAGAGTGTATGAAACACCTTAATGAAACTCTCACGAACTTTAGTGAATGCATCTAAGAACTGAGTTTTTGCAGTGTCTTCAATCTCTTTGATAGTATCCATCAAAGAGTTCTTCGCATTTTCCAAATCTGTTTTTTGTACAATGATAAAATCGTAACGCTTTTTCATTTCTTCAAAAGCTTCCAATGCCATCGGGTTTATTTCGCCAAAATTTTCAATTCGTTTTTTTACTTTTTCTACTTCCGCCTGTACTTCTTCCAATGGTTGAACCATTTCAAATTCTTCGTTCAAAATGACATTGATATCGATGCTGAATTCAACGCTTAGCCGTTCTTTCATTGAAGTCATTGACAGTTTTAACTCACTGAATTTTTCGTTGATGTTGTTAAGGAGATTCACCACATTGTCTCTGTTACGTGTCAGTTCTCTCACCTTGGTATCAAACTCATTGATTAGGCCGCGAGAATCATAGTATCCCTTTTCCGCTTCCTCAACTTCGGCCGTGTAACTTTCCTTGTCGGCATAATTAGAGAGCAAAGTCGCTTCAATTTCTTTTGATTTTTTCTGACTTTCCTCTACCTGCATCTGGCTTTCAAGAATTACCTCATTATTTCTTGTCAGCTGGCTCATGAGTGTTTCAATCTGACTTTTCTTAAAGCCTAATTCCTGGCTGATAGAATTTACTCTATTCTGCTGTTGATGAAACTCAATATTCTTTTGGTTATAACGGGATGACGCCTCGCTCAGTTTATTCGTGAGTTCCACAAATTCTTTATCTGTTTTCTCCAGAATAGCCTTAGCTGCGCCTTGAGTGTCGCGCAAAGCGGTAAGTTCCGTGTTGATAGTATCTACTTCCGTCTTTAAGGTATCTAAACGCTGTGTAATGGTCTTACTCTTCTCGTCAGCACTTTCTAAAAACTTAACCAGACTATTGATACTTGCCTGAGATGCCGAAAATTTGGAAACAAGTTGATTTACATAGTTGCGTTGTGCGTCTATGTCGCGCGTTACACTTGACGCTTTCAGTTGATTTATTTTAACCTGTGCATTGGCCACCAACTGATGTAATTTATAAGTGGAAAGTTCCAATGCCTTAATTTCTTCCTGTAATTTTTCAAGGTTCTTTGCGCGACCAATTTTCTTTCCTTCAAACAAGCCTACGGCACCACCGCTTAACGAAAAATCTTTGCGAATAAATTTTCCGCTCTTGGCAAGCACCACCACTTTTTTCCCTTGCGTCTCAAGATTGGTAGCATCAAAACCCACATCGTCAATCATGTAAACTTTATCGAGTAAATACGCGCCAAGTTTTTTGTATTGGGCATCTAACTCTACCAAACCGCTTACGGGTTTAGTTCCTGTAATTTCAATAGACTGATTCGGTTCATATTTTCCAAACTCATCCAATATGAAAAAGTTGGCACGACCCATTGAAGAATCATTAAGCATATTAACCGCCATTACCGCCTCCTGAATGTTTTGAACCACATAGTAGTTAAGGTACGGTTCCAGATAATTTTCAATAGCTACACGATATTCTTCGGCACAATAAATAATGTCAGAAAGGAGAGGAGCCTCTTTACTCCACTTAGCATTCTTCTTCAAAAATTTGATTGATTCCGGAAAGCCTTCCAGGTTCTCTACTAAGCTCTTTGTTAAATCAAACTCGTTTTTCTTAGCATCGAGTGTTCTTGTTTCAGCTGTTAACTCCTGGCGTGTCTTCTCAATAGAAGCTTCCAGTTCAGCAATTTCTTTCCTTTTGTTTTCTTCTTCGCTGGTTAGCGATTGAAGTTTCCGTTCAGCAGATTCCTTATCGGTTTTAAGTTGTTCAAAATCTTTTTGAAGTTGCTCTAATTCCAAGCGTTTTTTCTGAACATCTTCATCGCTGTTCAGTAAATCTCTTTGCAAACTTTCGTTGCTGCTTCGGTTTACGGCCAACTGCTTCTCTAACTCAAAAATATTTCGCTCCTTTTCTGTATAAAGTTTCTGTTCGCTCGTAAGCGTATCCTTAAGATTGGTATGCTGTCCGCGAATTTCATTCAGTTCAGTTTCCAATACTGCTAACTCATTTTTGCGGGAGTCGAGTATCTTAGCTTCACTTTCGTGGTCAACCGAAAGTTTGTCAATAGATAGTTTCAACTTCTCTACCGAATCATTGGCTTCCACAATTTGCTTCTCGGCTGTATCCTTTTTGTCGAGTGCATACTTTATTTGTGAGTTGAGCAGGTTGCGCTCGTTCTCCTTTTCACCCACACCCGCTACAAGCGTGTTTAGCTTTTTCTGAACTTCGAACAATGCTTTTTCCTTATCTACATTGTTTAGCTTTTCTTTTTCTAAAGTCGCTTCAGCGTGCGCAATGGCTGCTTCTAATTCAAACTTATTGTCCTCTTCTTTCTTTTTTGACTCCTCCAGGTTTTTGAAAGTCTCTTTATATGATTGCAGGTTGTAGCGGGCAAGCAGAAGACTTAACTGCTTGTACTCCTCTTTCAATTCGTAATAACGCTTAGTCTTTTTGGCTTGCGCTTCGAGTGTTTTGAGATTGCCTTCGATTTCGAAAAGTAAATCCTTCACACGCTCAAGGTCGGCATCGGTACCTTTCAATTTATCAATGGTCTCTTTCTTGCGCTTCTTATACTTGGCAACACCGGCTGCCTGTTCAAATAGCTTTCTTCTTGAATTATCACGGTCGTTCAGGATTTCATCCATCATTCCTAACTCGATAATGGCGTAGCTGTCCGCACTTACACCGGTATCCATAAAGAGAGATGTGATATCCTTTAGCCGACAGGTTACTCCGTTCAGTTGATACTCGCTTTCTCCATCGCGAAACAACCTGCGGGTGATGGTAATTGTTTTGTAATCGGATGATACCAGATTCTTGGTGTTCTCAAACGTAAGTGAAACCTCTGCCATGCCGGATGCCTTACGGCTCTTGGTTCCGTTAAAAATGAGATTCTCCATTTTTTCTAAGCGAAGGTGAGAGGTCTTCTGCTCCCCTAATACCCAACGGATAGAATCTACCACATTGCTTTTACCGCAGCCGTTAGGGCCTACAACACCGGTAATCTTGTTATCGAAGTGAATGGTCGTTTTTTCGGCAAAACTTTTAAATCCTTTTATCTCCAGGGTTGTTAATTGCATAATTTATCTCGGTTTTATCTCTGTAAAAAAGGGTGACGAAAATATAAAAACACTTTGCGTAATAAGCGAAAGAAGTAAACAGGTATCCACACAGTATCCACAGATTTTTCAGTTAGGGTTATTGAGTAGTTTCTCGATTTCTTCAAGTTTTTCCAAAGAAACTTTGCTGAGCATTTTGTTTATCTCGAGTTTCTTTTCACGCTTTCGTATCTTCTGAAGCGGATGACTTGGGTAATCATCGAGTAAATCGTTCGGTCCCCACTCAAAAATATCGTTGGGTGTACAGTTTAGCAACACACACAGCTTTTCGATGTGGTCAAGTCGTATATGTTCTACCTTACTGTTCTTGTATTTATGCGCAGTAAACGGAACAAATCCGTTACGCACCAGAAACTTATAGGGCTGGTCAATTCCCCGCGCTTTAAAAATGCGCTGCAAGTTTAATTGCATCATAATTGCTGAATTGTTTTTAAAACTATTCGGTGTATCCGATGTCAAAAGAACAAAGTATGCATTGGGATTATGATGCTTGTTTCCAACAAGTGTGAATAAAATATTTAACAAGCCAATTTACATTTCAAAAAATACAACAATAAATTATAAAAAGTCAAACTACAATTATAAAAACTCAATCTCTTTTTCATTTCTTAACTACTCTTCTTTTCTGCTGACACAATAAAACGAAGCAATAAGCATTATACTTGCATGACAGCAACACAAAACAGACAACAAGCAAGCACTATGGCAAACATCACTATCCTTTGGGCAGATGACGAAATTGATTTACTGAAGCCCAGTATTATGTTTTTAGAAAACAAGGGCTACACCGTAATACCTGTTACGAATGGAAAGGATGCTATTGACAGAGTAGCCGCCAAAGGAATTGATGTAGTTTTTCTCGATGAAAGCATGCCGGGGCTTTCAGGCCTGGAAACGCTCTCTCGCATTAAGCAAATCAACCAGCACCTGCCTTGTGTAATGATTACCAAGAATGAAGAAGAGAATTTAATGGAAGATGCCATCGGTTCGCAGATTGCAGACTATCTGATTAAACCCGTTAAGCCACAACAGATTCTTTCTACTCTAAAGAAGATTATTGATGTAAGTGCGTTGGTTTCCGAAAAAACAACATCTACCTATCAGCAGGAGTTTCAGAAACTCTTTATGACCATGCAGGACAGCCTTACCTACCGTGAATGGATTGAGCTTTATAAAAAACTGGTGTACTGGGAAATTGAACTGAATAAGAGCGACAGCAGCATGGTAGAAGTTTACGATGCTCAAAAGCAGGAGGCCAACAAGGAGTTCAATAAGTTTGTAATCAAGAATTATAAACGTTGGGTAAACAGCGAGCCGGGCGATGATGCACCGATAATGAGCCATACACTATTAAAACAGAAGTTGCTCCCTTTGTTGAAAGAGAATAAGCCCACATTTCTGATTTTGATAGATAACCTCCGTTACGACCAATGGAAAGCTATTCAGCCACTGGTAATGGATAATTTTAAAGTCGAGGAAGAAGATGCCTTTTATGCTATACTTCCTACCGCAACGCAATATGCGCGAAATGCCATTTTCGCTGGCATGATGCCTCTTAAAATTCAGGAAAAGTTTGGCGATAAATGGGTTAGTGATGATGAAGAAGGCGGAAAGAACCTGCATGAAAGTGAGTTTCTTGAAGATTTTCTGAAACGCACCCTGCATGAACCTATTAAACATAAGTATGTAAAAATTACCAATCACCGGGATGGTGCTTTGTTGGAAAACAACATTACCAACTACCTGGATAACAAACTCACCGTTATCGTTTACAATTTCGTGGATATGCTCAGCCATGCACGAACCGAAATGGAAGTATTGAAAGAATTGGCCAGCGATGAAGCGGCATACCGTTCCGTAGCTGTTTCATGGTTTGAACATTCCCCTTTGCTGAATGCTTTGAAAAAGTTAGCTGAGAAAGATGTGAATGTGCTTATTACGACCGACCACGGTACCGTTCGCGTTCAGGACCCATCCCGGTGCATTGGCGACAGGGAAACAACTACGAACATTCGCTACAAAACCGGTAAGAACCTGAACTTTGATGATAAAGATGTATATGCTGTAAAGACACCTGAAGAAATTGGCTTACCTAAGTCGCGGTTAAGTTCTACTTACATTTTTGCCAAAGAAGATAAGTTTCTGGTTTACCCGAACAATTACAACTACTTTGTGAATTTCTACAAGAATACCTTCCAGCACGGAGGCATTTCGCTCGAAGAAATGATAGTGCCGGTAGTGAGGTTAAGTAAAAAATAGCTTTACCGGTGCTTAATGGTAAGGTTTGCGGAAGTAAGGTAAGTGCCTTTTGCGGTATAAATTTTAACCCGGTATAAACCCGGATCGAACATGACCATTTCTTTCCAGGCATAAGTCCATTCTGGTTCTATCTGTTGCGGTAAGCGCTGAATTTCTTCTTCTGCACCAGCGTCATTCATGTAATAAACCCTGAAGTCCAACTGGTCGGTATTGAATTTATCATCTGTCCGCAGCAAATATTTCAAGACACCGCCATCAGCATCCACCATAAACTGATTAGAAACCATCATGGGTTTGCCATCAGTGCTTACATCTTCGCAAAATACCAAAGAATATTGCGCATTACTGAACACGGAGTGTAAAAACAAACCGGTTAATACCACATACCTTTTCATAGTTGCGTATTTTGTTTGTTCAAAGATAATTACAAACTACAACGGCTTAATCAACTTTTCTTCGGGGGGATGTAGATAAGGAGAGTTATTCCATAATATCCTACACTATCAGTCAATGCGGATATAATCTATGATGCTTTGTTTATCGTGTTTTAAGAAGGGAATATCCGATTGCAGAAAATAGGTGCCATCCTGATACAGGGGTGAACCAATCCATAGAAACATATGTTTGTCAGGAATCTTTGCTATGTCTTTTGTAATGACAGCTTTTTCCTGTCCATCTAAAAGAAACCGCACTTTGTCGGGATACCAGTACAATTCATAGGTATGGAAATAATCAAAAAAATCGCGGTTGTATTCTTCGCCCTGAATACCCGCCTGTCGCTGGTTTAATCGCTCGGCAGTGTAACTTCCGAATTTCTTTTGTTCGCCAGGTTTCAAACTTACACTGGTGTCGCGCATGTAATCTACAATGGAGTAGTTAATGAAAGACTGGTCGTCCCACAAAGTCATGGTGTCGTAAGCGGAAGTGCTCCAGATTTCAAAATCTATTTCGTAAGGTTGCTTGCCCAGATAATTTACCAGCCCGTGATAAGGGTTTGTGGTATCCACCTCATCCGGGTCGCGCTGATAGAGCCATAGGTTATGAATAACACCGTTACTAGTTCCGAATTTTCCCATCATGCGGGAGAATTTAGCGCGCACCGTTACGTGACCGTACTTGTAAGATGGGCCGAACAAAAACTCGCCCCATGTTTTTTTGTAGTCACCTCTGCGCGATTTGGGAATGGTGATGGTTACTCCATTGGAATCAATCCGGCAATTTTCTCTTTTTATTCCGTAATCGGCTTTTACAAACCCCGCCTTGCGTATAAATCCTTCAAAAAATTCTTTTACGGTATAGTTTTCTCTGATGATTGCCCTGTACCAACCGGTGCAAGTATCGCAAAGCTGTTTCTGTTTGCCATCTTTTGCGATATACACATGACTCGGGTTAAGGTCATTTACACCGTCAAAAAACTCCTCGAGAAAAACAAATTTGAAGTGGTGCGAACCAACGTAGGTAGAATAATTGAAATACTTTGTACCGGCATGGAGCAACTCATCGCGTTTAACTTCAGCAAATGGGTTTATTTTTTTTAAATCGAGGTTTTCGTTCAGCAGCAAATCATCTTTTGCTTCTTTGACAATGAGCATAAACTCGTAGTTACCGGGGCGGGCAGGGTCTTTGGCCGGGTCGTAATCAAATTCGTGTTTCGGATTCATTCCGATAGTGTAGGGAACCTTAACTACACTGTAGCCCTCTGCATTGACTTGGACCGGAATGACCTCTGAAGCGCCATAATAGTTATCGAGATAGGCTTCGCCTTTAAAATCAATGCTGCTGTCGGTAGGAAACCAGTAGGAAGTGTTCTGGTAAAACAAGCGCACGTAAAACACCTTGCTCTGCTTGGTATTATTCCGGATAACCACTTCAGATGAAGCCTTGTCCTTTGTAAGGCAGGTGTTCGGAAAACAAACTTCCGCGTATTTCCAGGTAGAGTCGTTGACGTGATAAACACATTGGTCGCTGTAAATGTGAGAGTATTGAAGGTTCAGTTTAGTATCATAACCCAGCGGTTTAAACTCTACCAGGTTAGTGTTATGCGCTTCACCGAAACTCCGGTTCAGGGTATTGTCTTTATAAAAATCATCAGTGAGTTTATAGAGCAGATACTTTTTGTCAAAGTATTCCTGCTTCGGTCGCTTAGGTTTATCAGGGTCAATGGGAGGTGCGTTTTGTTTCTTACAGGACGAAAGCAACAGGCAACAGACAAGAAAACTGAATGTTGCCCTTGCTGCCAACTGCCAACTGCTAACCGTTAATTGTTTTCTCATCCGAAAATTTTAAAACCGTAAATCCAGTTACCCAATGTAAGCATATACAACAGCAGGAGAATAATGCCCGCAATATCTAAGATAATTCCGGCCCGCATCATGTCTTTGGCATCAATATCACCGGTGCCGTAAACGATGGTGTTGGCGGCTGTGGCCACCGGCAGCATATAACCGAGCGAGGCACTGATAGTGGCCATAAGCATAAGCAGCAACGGATTTATTCCGAGGCTTGCTGCCAGCGGAATAACAACAGGCAGCACTAACTGAATGCTGGCAGTGTTGGACGCAAACTCGCTGAGGATGGTAACAAGCAATGCCACGCCTAAAAGAATAAAGGGGATGGGCATACCGTGCAATACATGGAGGCGGGAGGCTATAACCGTACTTAAACCGGATGCTTCAAAACCTTTTGCCATAGCAAAGCCACAGCCGAAAAGCAAAATGATATTGAGCGGAAGCCTGGCCACATCTTTCCATTCTAAAAGATTCTCCGGTGAGCAGTTTTCTGTATTCAGGTTGTCGGGGTCTGCTTCGTTGCCTTGTATAGCCGTGCCACGGTTTCGAACCGTGGCACGGCTCGGGATTAAAAACAAAAAGAAAGAAGTGAAAATAACCACGGTGCTGTCCTTAATGTAACCGGAGAGGCTGCCAAGCAGTTTTGTCCAGCCAGGAATGGTGACAAACCCAAGATTGATGCTTTCGCGGAAAAACCAAAGCAGCACCGTGCAGGAGAAAATGACGCTTACAATTTTCTCTTCGTAGCTTATGCTGCCTAAGTTCCGGTATTGGGTTTGGATGTAACTCATGTCGAACCGGATGTTATGATGAGCCGGAATGAACATTTTCTTTAGAATGAAGTAACAAACCACCAGCAATGTAAACGAAAAAGGAATGCCGAAGGCCATCCAGCTTAAAAAGGTAACGGGCTGGCCATCCGGAAACTGACTGGCATATATGCCGGCAAAAATCATATTGGGCGGTGTGCCTACCAGGCTCCCCATGCCGCCAATGGTAGCGCTGAAAGACAGACCCACGAGAATAGCAGTGGAAATTCCCTTTCGGCTTTCTTTATTGTAAATTTCTTTTTGCGAGATAATAGCCATGGCAGCCGGTATCAGCATTAAAACAGTAGCTGTATTACTTACCCAGTTAGAGATTAGGTAAGTGGTGAGCATAATACCCATTAACACCTTGGAAGGGGTGTTACCGGTGAGCATAATAATACGGAACGCGGCCCGTTTATGCAGCCCCCATTTTTCCATAGCATAGGCCAGAAAGAAACCGCCCATAAACAGGAAGATAATCTGGTCCATGTATTGCATGGCCACTTCTTCGGTTTTCATAATGCCGAAGAGCGGGATTAAAACAAAAGGTAACAGGGAAGTAACTCCGAGGTGCAGGGCTTCTGTTAACCACCACACCGCCACCCATACCACTACTACTGCCATGCGCGCAGCCGGTTCGGGAATATGATGCCAGGAGAGAAACAAATAAACCAACAGGGCGGTAACAGGTGCAGAGAGTATTGCCAGCCACTTCTTGGTCATAGAATAAATGTAAAAAAGTTTGGGAGTTGCCGGTGCTTTTGTGGAGGAGAGAATTACTTTCTACTTACAATTCTTCCATTTCTCTTTTACCCAAATAGAATTTACGGTGGTGTCGTAACCGAAAAATTCTTCGCACAGGTAGTTGATGACGTTGGCGGTTTGTATTTCGTCCACTTCTATGGGATACATGGGCTGGTCGTAAGTAATGCCGTTGACTTGTATGGGGCGATTCATTCCGTGTTTTATCCAGCAGGGTAAAGAATCGAATTGCTGAACCGGAAGGTCGGCCTGAAAGAGGGGAGGAGTGAGAGTTTTTATTCCTTCGCCCTTATCGCCATGGCATTGGGCGCAGCGGCTTTGGTAAGTGCTTTTACCCGGATGCTGAATACTGCCGTGCGAGAAAATATTCCAGATAAAAATGGCAACGATTACTACTATGGTGAACGGAGCCAGATAACGGAGGTGTTTCTTGTTCATGTTTTCTGGTTCCTTGTTGTGCGGGCGTTTATTTTTCCTTCAGTAAAATATCCAATTCTTTCAGCAGCTTTTCAACGCTTTCTTCTTTGGTGCCATCGTAATAGCCGCGCAGCCGCCTTTGCTTATCGGCCAGTATAAAATTGCCGCTGTGCACATGGCCGCCCGGTGCATCGGGGTCTTCTTCGGCACTTACCAGAAAATCTTCTGCTACCTTGTAAATGGAATCTTTATCACCGGTCAGGAAATTCCATTTGGGTGCTTCCACGCCCAGTTTGCTTTCGTAAGCTTTTAGTTTGGCAACGGTATCGCGGGCGGGGTCTATGGTAATAGCGAGGATAAGCACTTCAGGATTCGACTTATATTTTTCGTACACGCGCAGCATTTGTGCCTGCATTTTGGGGCAAATAGAAGGGCAGGAGGTAAAAAAGAATTGGGTGACGAATATCTTATTGCTGAGGGTGCTGTTGTTTACCGGTGCGCTGTCCTGATTTACAAATTCAAACCCGGGCAGGGTATAGTCTGTGCTGTCGCTGCCGGGCACTGCGGTTTTATTGCCATACACGGGCAGTGTATTTGAATTGTTGCAACTGAAAAGGAAAAAAACGGGAAGGAGTAGAAGTAAATTTTTTAAGTGCATAGCGCGCACCGCTTAAGCAGCGATTCGCGGGCGAAAGTATTTTTCTTTCAAACTATTTGCAACTTCTTCGCTCAGTGGTTTAGCTAAAAAGTCGAGCACCTCGGGGTACATTTCTTTCTTGGCTAAGTCGTTAGGATGGTCGGAACTGGAAAAGAGGTAAATGGTGGTTTTGTTTCTTACTTCTAACGGAAAGTTGCGGTATTGTTCCAGAAAACCCCAGCCATCCATAGCCGGCATGTTAATGTCGAGCAGTATAAGCGAAGGGAACTCCTGTTTGGTGTCCATCATGTTTTTTAAATCTTCGAGGGCAACATCCGCACGCATAAAACTGCGCAGGTTAGTAATACCTACTTCCTCTAAAGTCATTTTGCACAAAAAGCTATTGGCTTTATCGTCTTCTACAATGTAAGTAAGCGGGTCGGCAACCGGCAGGCTCTCTATATGCTGTTTTACAACGGCCCCGGTAGCTGTGGGGTGTAAATCCTGAGGTTGTGGGTTGTTAAGCTGTATGGGCATAGCTGAATGTATAGATGTATACCTGCTTACGCACCTTGTAAAACTAAAGTTGTGGTTTGCAGTTTACGCTTAACAAAACACAAAGCGCAGAACCTTGCATACAAGAAAAAAATTGTTAGTTTTTTGGGGAAACAATCCGCAAAGTGCAAAAGGCAAGGAATAGACCTCTTTCATAATTCACAAGATGAACTTGATAAGAATGTTGCTGACAAA
>CAZBPG010000107.1:0-13069 GCA_964493695.1 uncultured Chitinophaga sp.
CGTATCATTAATGTTGCCTCCAGAGCATGGCTTGGGAATGCCGGGCAGTCTAATTATTCCGCCTCCAAAGCAGGAGTTGTTGCACTTACAAGAGTGCTTGCTTTAGAATTGGGAAGATATAATGTATTGGTAAACGCTGTAGCTCCCGGACTAATTGATACACCGCTTACCCAAAAGCTAGAAAAAAATGTTTTGCAAAAACTGATTGAAGCACAACCAACAAAAACAATGGGAACGCCTGAAGATGTAGCAAATGTAGTAGCATTTCTTTCATCGGAGAAAACTCAGTTTATCACCGGGCAAACCATTTATGTTGATGGCGGAAAAAGCATCGGAGCTGGGATTTAACCTTTAAATAACTATTAACCATGAGTTACCATTTTTCAAAAATCGTTGATTACAATTTCGAAAAAGCCATTGAGCGCGTTACCGATGAATTAAAGAAAGAAGGCTTTGGTGTGCTCACCGAAATTGATGTGCAGGACACGCTGAAGAAAAAAATCAACGTTGACTTTCCCCGTTACAAAATTCTGGGTGCCTGCAATCCGCATTTTGCTTACAAGGCATTATCATCCGAAAACAAAATAGGAACCATGCTGCCCTGCAATGTAGTGGTGCAGCAGCACAACGATGGCAAAGTCGAAGTCACCGCTGTTGATCCGGTGGCTTCCATGGCTTCTATTAAAAATGAAAATTTGGGAGCAGTGGCTACCGAGGTGCGCGAAAAGCTAATGCGCGTGATTGAAAATGTGTAGTTGATTTTTGAAATAATGCGGGTTGCCTCAAAAGAAAACCGCACAGATTATACTTTAATTAGCCTATGAAAAACCTACTGATCTATTTGCGGTTGCTGAGTTTGGCATTTGCAACCATACTTGCACTTACAACCAATGCCGCCACCTTTATCGTAACTAACACCAACGACAGTGGCACCGGCTCGCTGCGGGCGGCTATTACTTCGGCAAACACCAACCCGATGGATGCCGACAACATTACCTTCAATATTCCCACCAGCGACCCGAATTACAATGCAACATCCGGTGTGTTTACCATCACACTTGCTTCACTGTTGCCAACGGTAAACAGCATTTCGGTTTCCATTGATGCCACTACGCAACCGGGCAACACCAATCCCAACGGTCCTGAAATTTGTGTGCGCAGCACCACCAATCTGATGTATGGTTTTGCCTTTCCGCTTTCGGGCGGAACAGTAAAAGGATTTATACTCAACGGTTTTCTTTATGCGGTTTCCATTACCAAATTTCAGAGTTATCCAAGCGGAAGTTGCACGGTTTCCAATTGCTACATTGGCGTAAACTACGATGGCACTGCTGCCGATGCCAACGATATTGGCATTGCTATTCTTGAAGCCAACAGTAACACCATTCAGGATAATATTCTTTCGGGCAACACCACTTCGGGCATCGGGCTGCGCAAATCAAACAGCAACACTATTCGCGGAAACAAAATAGGAACCAACCGCACTGCCACTGCCGCAATTCCCAATTATTACGGCATTGCGGTGGACACTTCTTCGAACAATACCATTGGCGGAAATAATTCCACGCAGCGTAATGTTATTTCGGGAAACAGTTATGCGGGCGTTGCCGTTAATTCCAATCTTTCTACCGGAAATATTATTAAGGGAAATTACATCGGCATCAATGCAACCGGAGCCATCTGCAGCGATACCATTCCGAATTATTACGGCATTGCTATTAATGATAGTCCGAACAATATTGTTGGCGGTGCTGCAACAGGCGAGCGAAATATTGTTTCAGGAAATATTGAAGCAGGAATTGCCATGCTGGGCGCTGATGTGAAAAACAACAGCATTAAAGGAAATTACGTTGGCACTAACATTACAGGAACCGACAGTATTCCTAACGGAAGCGGCATTCTTATCAGTGGCGGCTCACAGAACAGCATTGGCGGAGGAGGAACGGGCGAAGGCAATGTGATTTCGGGAAACACGATGGCGGGAATGGTGCTGGCATATTCGGGAACGCGGCTGAATACGATTAAAGGAAATCTGGTGGGAACAAACGCATCAGGAACACAAGCGCTGAGCAATCACACCGGCATTTACATCAAGAGCAATGCAAATAAAAATACTGTTGGCGGAACCACTGCCGGTGAGCGCAACATCATTTCGGGAAATATTGAAATGGGTTTGATTGTGGAAGCGGCTGACAGCAACATTGTTACCGGAAATTATATCGGACCGGATATTACAGGCATGAATGCCTTCACCTATTCCAACGACACGCTCATTCAGGCAAACGGGCTGATGTTCAACACCGGTTCCAAACACAACATTGCCGGTGGTTACACGGCAGGCGAGCGCAATGTAATTTCAGGCAACCGCATTTATGGTCACGATATTTACGGCAATTCATCTTACAACTACACCATTGGAAATTATATTGGTGTGGATGCAACGGGCAATAACCCGCTGCCCAACGCCACCGGTATTTGTGTAGATGGCGGCTCCAATCACAACCCGTTTATCAATAATGTGCTTTCGGGAAACATGGCTTACGGAATGTTCATTGTTACCACCGGTTCCAATTACAACGAACTGAAAGGAAACATGATTGGAACCAATGCCGCGGGAACAGCAGCAGTGCCTAATCAAATCGGTTTCATTTTCGGTGGAGGAACAAAATACAACACCATTGGAGGAACAACTCCTGCCGACAGAAATATTATTTCAGGAAATATTTTTTCGGGAATTGAAATGGCTGATATCGGGACTTCCTACAACAACATTATCGGCAACTACATTGGAACAGATATTACCGGAAGCAGCGCCATTCCTAATCTGCACGGTATTGGCATTGCCACCAATCCGAGCAATAACAATGTGGAGAATAATGTCATCAGCGGAAATCTTGAAATGGGAATAATAATTTACGAAAGCAGCGACAGCAACACCGTTTACGGCAATCGTATAGGTGTGGCGGCTGATGGCGCTACGCCACTGCCCAACCATCGCGCGGGTGTGGTCATCAATGAAAATTCAACTTACAATAAAATCGGAATGCCCGGAAACGGAAATATCATTGCGCATAATGATACTGCTGGCATTGTCATTTCGGGCAACGGCACATTGTTCAACACCATTTCAGCCAACAGCATTTTTGCCAACGGCATAATGGATATTGACCTTGAACCGTTCGGAGTTACTCCCAACGATGCCGGTGATGCCGACACCGGACCTAATGAAGGAATGAACTATCCTGTAATTCTTAGCGCGACAAACGACCCGGGTGGCGGAGGAATTTACATTACCGGAACTATGGATTGCAACACTTACAGCGGACCGGCAGGTGTGCGAATAGAATTGTTCAAGTCCGATGGAGCGAATATGTTTAATCATGGCGGTGCGCTCACTTATCTTGGTTACACCACTGTTTCCAACAGTTCGGGCAATTGGGATTTTGTCGGGACAGGCGCAAATGCAGGTGACCAAATCACCGCCACCGCCACCGATATCATGGGCAACACTTCTGAGTTTGCTGCCAACTTCGGAATGATAACGTCTGTTGAAGAAAATTTTATTCCGAATGATTTTTCTGTTTATCCAAATCCTGCAACCGATAAATTACAAATTGCTTTTTCGGTTGAAAGCGAAAAACAAATCAGCATCAAGTTGTATTCGCCCGAAGGGAAACTGATGCAACAATTTGAAAACAGAGTTTTCTCATCAGGAAAACATTCTTCGCAATACGACTTATCGCAGTTTACAGCCGGAATGTATTTGCTTGAAGTAACGGCTAATGACGGAGCAATTGGCAGAAAGAAAATTGTATTGGCGAAGTGAGATGAGAAAGTATTATTCCATATCAGCAGTGCTTTTTCTTCTGCATTTTGCAATGATTGCAAATGCCTCCACCTTCACCGTTACCAACACCAACGACAGCGGCAACGGCTCATTGCGAAAAGCCATAACCGATGCCAATATCACACCCGGCAATCATTCCATCGTATTCAATATTCCCACTACCGATGCCAATTACAATGCTGTGCAGGGAGTTTGGAAAATCACTCCGGCATCCACACTTCCCATCGTTATGCGCAGCAACCTGCTTATTGACGGCACCACGCAAACCGCCAATCAGGGCAACACCAATCCATTCGGACCCGAAATTTTGCTGGACGGAAATCATCAATTCGGTGCCGACTTTGCGTTTAATATCTACAACGTTTCGGGCGTAACCATTAAAGGATTTATCATCGGGCGTTTTACCATCGGCATTTCAATTAACGGAAGTAATTGTTTCAACAACACCATTACAGGAAATTATATCGGCTGCAATTTTAACGCTACAGATACACTTAGCAACATCAACGGCATTGAAGTGCTGGGCGCTCACGATAACATCATTGGCGGCAGCACAGCAGCAGAGCGCAACATTGTTTCGGGCAACAGTCATGTGGGTATTCGCGTGGCGAATTCAAACAATAATATCATCAAAGGAAATTATGTGGGGCTGAACCGCACCGGTGATGCTGCGCTGCTCAATTATGACGGCATCAGCATCGAGGGAACATCTAAATACAACACCGTGGGCGGTTACACTGCGGCAGAACGCAATTATGTTTCGGGCAACGATGCTTACGGCATTCCTGTTTTCGGAACGGGTTGCAATTACAACCGCATCATCGGCAATTATGTGGGAACCGATATTTCGGGAACCGTTGCCATTCCCAATACTTACGGAGTGTTGTTTGATGATGGCGCGAGTTACAATATGCTCGGTGGATATGAACCCGGTGCGGGAAATCTGCTTTCGGGCAATTCGGGTTATGGCGTGTTTCTTTACAATCCCGGCACACAGCGCGACAGTGTAATTGGTAATCTCATCGGAACCGATGCCACCGGAACGCTTGCTCTGCCAAACGGCAACGGTATTGTTGTGGACGGACCTACCTTCAATCATTTCATGGACAGCAATGTTATTTCTGGCAACCTGCAAAACGGTATTGTGCTGCACCTGCTCGGCACCGATAACAATGTGATGGTGCGCAACAAAATCGGCACCGACATCAGCGGAACGCAACCGCTCGGCAATGGATTTGACGGTGTTCGTCTGGGCGAAGGTCCGCGCTATAACTTAGTGGGAAGAACCGGTGAAGGAAACATCATTGCTTACAATGGCGGAAACGGAATTGCGGTAATGACTGCCGCAGAACTTTACAACACGTTTACCGAGAATTCAATTTTCGGAAACGCAGGAATTGGTATTGACCTATACCCAACCGGCATAACTCCAAACGATGCAGGCGATGTTGACAGCGGTGCAAACGAACTGCTCAACTTTCCCGAAATACAAACTGTTTCTTACAACTCCGGTTCGGGAGTAACCACTATTTCAGGCATTATGGATTATACCGTAAACAGCGGTCCTGCAGGAATTAAAGTGGAACTGTTCAGATCTGAAAATGCGCAGGGAAAAGAATTTATCGGCTCCACACTGGTTGATGCCGCTGGCAACTGGACTTTCAACTGCACTTGTCTTTCGCCAACAGATAAAGTAACCGCCACCGCCACCGATTTGCCGGGAAACACATCAGAGTTTTATTACGATAGTTCGCTGGTAACGCAGGTTGTTGAGATAATTTCAGTAAATGAAATTTCTATCTTTCCCAATCCAGTTCAAAATCTGTTGACCATTTCAAGCTTGCCACAAAATTTTAATGGATGCTTTAGCATTTACAACGCTTTAGCACAAATGCTCCTGACAGAATCAAAAACCGGCTCCCAATTCAGCATTGAAACCGGAAATCTGAACAGAGGGATTTATTTCATTCAGATTAAAACTGAAAAAGGAGAAGTGATTACACGAAAATTCATCAAAAAGTAAATCGTGCATTATCAACTTACTTTTACAATGGATGAAAAACGACTAAGCAGATTATTACTTACATTTCGCACATGAAAATTTTGAAGTTAAATGTGAATGGAAAGCAGCACGAAGTTCTTGTAGAAGAACACGAAATGCTTTCGCATGTCATTCGTGAAAAGGTTGGCTTAACCGGAACAAAAATCGGATGCGAGCAGGGTAGTTGCGGTGCATGCACCGTATTGGTCAACAATGAACCTGTGTTAAGTTGCATCACGCCTGCTCTTCGTTTTGAAAACGCAAACATCACCACCATTGAAGGAATTTCGGAGAATGGAGAATTGCACGGGCTTCAGAAAAAATTTGTAGAGAAAGGCGCTATCCAGTGCGGCTTCTGCACACCGGGAATGGTGATGACGGCACTGAGCCTCACCCCAACTCTCTCCAAAGAAGAGGGAGTTGAAGGAATGAAGCAACAAATCAAAGATGGATTATCAGGCAATTTGTGCCGTTGCACCGGATACAAAAAAATTATTGAAGCGGTTGCTGAATACGCGCTTGAAGAACAAGGGCTGATAGACAAAAAGGTTGTTGAGAATAAAACAGCTTCCCCTTCAGGGAAGGACGGGATGGAGCATGTTGGCGTTCCCCGTCCTTACATCGAAGCCACAAAAAAAGTTCAGGGCATTGCCGATTATGCCGATGACTACAAAACAAAAAATGCGTTACACATTAAATTTGTAAAAAGCATTTTTCCGCATGCAAAAATTTTAAGTATTGATACAACTGAAGCGATGAAAATGCCCGGAGTGCGCTACATCGCTACCGGAAAAGAACTGCCTGTTACATTTGGCGTGCTTCCGCTGTCGCAGGATGAAACCGCGCTGGCTGTGGAAAAGACACGTTACATTGGGGAATATGTTGCTGCCATTGCTGCTGATACCGAAGAGATAGCGCTGGATGCCTGCAAAAAAATTAAAGTGGATTACCAGCCGCTTAAAGCATTTTTAACTATTGAAGAAGCGCTCGCAACGCTTCCACCGGATGTGGAACCAATACATCCGCCTCGAAAATCTAAAAAAGTCCTTCCCGTAGGGGAGGATTTAGGTGTGGTCAACAACATCCATAAAAAAGCAGAATTACGCTTTGGTGATCAGCAGCAAGGTTTGAAAGATGCCGATATAGTTTCTGAAATGGAATTTGAAATGGTGGGCGTTAATCACGGTTTCACCGAGCCGCATGCATCCACCGCCTACTGGGATGAAAACGGGCTCACCATGATTTCTGCAACGCAGGTAACGCATTATCTGCATCGCGCACTGGCAAAAACCATGGAAGTTCCGCTGAGCCGGGTGCGTGTCATCAAACCATATCTCGGTGGCGGATTTGGCGGAAAAAGCGATCCGTTTGCACACGAAATTATTTGTGCCCATATCGCACGTAAAACCGGTAAACCCTGCCGCGTGCGCCTTTCACGCGAAGAAGTTTTTCTGGCCAACCATGGGCGTCATCCCACAAAAATGAAACTGAAGTTTGGCGCAAGCAAGGATGGAATATTGAAAGTGCTGGATGCCGATGTGGCTATTGACGGTGGCGCTTACGGAAGTTTTGGTATTGTAACTACTTATTACAACGGAGTGCTTTTACAGGCACCTTACAAACTCGATAATTTCGGTTTCCGCACGCATCGTGTTTATACTAACAAGCCGCAATGCGGTGCCATGCGCGGGCACGGAGCGGTGAACACACGCTTCGCTGCCGAAAGCATGATTGATGACATAGCGCACCGCCTCAATATGGATCCGGTGGAGATGCGGATGAAAAATTTTCTGGAGCCGAATACATTAACGGTGGGGCAATACCGCATCACTTCCAACGGAATAAGAGATGCGATAAAAACGGTTACTACACAAGCCGACTGGAAAAACAAACACGGAAAAATGCCTTACGGACATGGTTTTGGTGTTGCCTGCGGATTTTTCATCAGCGGAAGTGCGTTGCCCATTATCTGGAATGAACTTCCTCAATCAACTGTTCATCTTAAAGTAGATTTTGACGGAAGAGTTCTGATTGCCTCAGGCGCTAACGACATAGGTCAGGGTAGCGATACCATGCTTTGCATCATCGTTGCCGAAGTGCTCGGAATTTCAATGGACAAAACTTTTGTGATTGCTGCCGATACGCTCATCACTCCGGTTGATTTAGGAAGTTATTCTTCGCGCGTAACTTTCATGGCGGGCAATGCCGCGAAAGAAGCTGCCGAAAATTTACGAACTGAAATTATAAATGCAATTCGTAAAAAAGTCCTCTCCGGAGGAGAGGATTTAGGTGAGGCCGATTTTCATTTTTCAAACAACCGTGTTTTCAGCAACGATAAAAAAGTGGATTTGAGCTGGGATGAAGCGATTGAAATACTAACCGCAAAACGCGGAGCAGTAAATGTGAGCGGAAAATATATTTCGCCAAAGTTGGGAGGTGATTTCAAAGGTGCTGGCGCGGGATTGAGCCCATCGTATTCGTTCAGCGCATGCGTGTCGGAAGTGAAAGTAGATACAGAGACCGGTCATGTAAAACTTCTTAATGTCTGGGGTGCGCACGATTGCGGCAAAGCAATTAACCCGCTGGCTGTGGAAGGACAGTTGGAAGGTTCGTGGCACATGGGGATGGGACAGGCAATGACCGAAGCCATGGATTATTATAACGGATTATTAGTGAATAATAATTTCCTCGATTATAAAATTCCAACCACACTGGATACACCACCCATTCACACCAACATTATTGAAAGCATAGACCCTGAAGGTCCGTTTGGCGCTAAAGAAACAGGCGAAGGCGCGATACATGCCATGTTGCCTTCTATTGCCAATGCTGTTTACGATGCCGTGGGTGTGCGTGTAACCAAACTGCCGATAAAATCGGAACATGTGTTGAAACTGATGAAGGAGAAAGAAGCAACTCAAAAGAAAGCAGAAGTATGATTGCAGAAAAAATATACCTTAAACCCAATAGCGTTGCAGATGCCATTAAAATGGCACATGAACACGAAAACAGTTTTCGCTTTCTGGCAGGCGGAACAGATGTTGTTGTAAATAAATTTCAGGGAAATGAGGAGGCCGCCTGCCTGATTGATATTACTGGAATTGTTGAGTTGAAAGAAGTTTCGGTGCAAAACAATGTATTGAAAATCGGCTCGCTGGTAAGGCTCGATGATTTAAAAAAACACGAAGCCGTTAAAAATAATTTTCCCGCATTGCTTGAAGCGGCACATCAGGCAGCATCGCCCATGTTGCGCAAAACAGCAACCATTGGCGGTAATATTTTGTGCGAAAACCGCTGTTCATTTTACAACCAAAGTGAATTTTGGCGAGAGGCAGTTGGCTATTGTCTGAAATGCGATGGCGACATCTGCATTGCAACAGGCGGTAAGAAAGCGTGCTTCTCGAAATTTGTTTCCGACACCGCACCTGTTTTAATAAGCATGGATGCGCAGATTGAAGTTGCCGATGAAAACGGAGCGTGGCAAATTCCATTGGAAAACATTTACACCGGTGATGGAATTGCTCCGCGAAATCTTTCGAAAACGGCTTTGATAAAAACTATTCTATTGCCGCTGGACAGGAATTTTAAAACGGCATTCAAAAAATTACGTCCGCGCGAGGCAGTAGATTTCTCATCACTTACCACGGTTGTAACCATTGATAATGCCGGTAAAGTAAAAATTGTTCTCGGTGGCGTTGATCCAAAACCGGTGGTGATTGAGGGCAAGGCAGGTGACGATAAAAACGAGTTGATTAAACAAGCAGAAAAAAAAGCACGTATTGTTGATAATGATTTTTATTCGCGACTGTACCGTAAAGAAATGATCTCAATATTTTTGAAGCAATCTTTTGAAAAATTTAAAACCTGAGAAATACTATGACTAATGCTACCGATATTTTATACGCAGAGCATGCTTTAATTTCTAAAGCCATTGATATAGCAAAAAAAGCTGCAACCTTAATTGATAAGAATAATTCAATTTATGAAAACGTTATCAAGCAATTGATTGATTTTTTCAGAAAGTATGCGGATGGATTTCATCATTACAAAGAAGAGGAAATCCTATTTCCGGAAATGAACAAGAAGAATGAATTGTTAGCCGATGGCGTTGTAAAAGAAATGTTTGATAACCACGATGAATTCAGGCAGATGCTTGTTTCTATAGAGAATAAATTGAACAAAAAACAGTTTGCTCAAGCGCAGCAGGCGCTTGAAAAATACACCGAAGCATTGCTCGACCATATAGCTGTTGAGAATGATGAAGTTTTTCAGATGGCTGAATCACTATTCAGCGATGATGAACTGGAAAGAATGAAATTTCGTTTTGACGATTGCGACCGGGAGTTGGGCAATTCATATAAGCAAGAACTGGAGGAGAGTTTAAAAGAACTAGTTAACGAGTTAAGATTGACTGCCGGATAGAAACTAGTGCTACGAGATATGAATTAAACGGCAATAGGTATGAAGAGAAGTCAACTTCTCCGAGTATAGGATAACTCTCAGTTAAATTAGTATTCTGCTACCTCCATGTTAAAGTCTGTGCGGTGAAAACGACCGGGTTAATTTGCTGTTAAAGAAGCGGTTAAGGGTAGCGGATTGCCTTATTTAGTCGCAGGTGGAGGCGAGTGCTAGTGATGAATAACGTACAAGAACCGGGCTACCCTCCACAGGTGGAGTAGTGCGTTATTGCCGCGTCATACTATAAGTATAGTGCTGATCTGGTGCAGGAGAAAAATCGAAATTAAGGTGATTATAGTTATTTGAAAAACGCAATTCGGTTACATCACAATGTATAGCGTAACCATTGCCCTGCGAATCGCCATAATACACATACCAATAGCCGGTTGCTCTTTCGTTTAGCACATTATTAACTACAAAACGCTTTAACGGAGTGTGTATATTATCGTTGCCTTCGCCATACCAAGTAACCCAAGGTATGTTGCCACTGGTTAGCATGGCAAAGTAATGTCCGTTTATTGAATCTACCTGAAAGGTATATGTCCAGTTAATGCCGTAGTTGTTGTGGGCAGAGCCAATCCAGTTACCCATTAATTTACTTTGTAAAAATGAGGCACTTAAGTCAACATTTACCTGTTTAAGCACCGTTACCTGTTTGTTGCTGTTATAAAGGATTTTTGCCGAAATGGTAAACTGCCCCACATCTTCCGGAACAAATTTTATTACATCAAAATTTACCGCTACGGGGGTTACACTATTAGCATTAGCATCGGTAACTTGCCAGATAATGGTTTGTGCCGGGTAATTTTGCCCGTCAAGGGTAACATCGCCCACCATTTTAAAAACCAAAGTATCACCAGCCGACTGCAATGCATTGAGTTGTATAATGGTTGGAATAACCACATAAGCGCTTTTATTGCAACTGCTGTTGGCTAAAAATGCACTGCCAAGTATATAAGCTACAAATAGTTTAACTGTGTTTTTCATTCTGTCAAATCTACAAACAATCTTTTGCTGTTGGCGCCATCGAACGGTATAGATTTAAAAACATGAAAACTGTCTTATTGCACTTTTCCAACCAACGCAAATCATGTTATCAGTTAGCTTTTGTGGATTTACGTTTGCTGTAGAAATTTCCACTAGTTAAAGACGTAAATTACATGTTTGCTGAAGTATTGTCCCCCAAGGTTAAAGAGATCTTTTCCCAGATTAGAGAATTAAAGCGCGAAAAGGATGCGGTAGTATTAGCGCATTATTATATGCCTCCCGAACTACAGTTGACGGAACAGCAAGGCGGCATTGCCGATTTTATAGGTGATTCCTTAGGGCTGAGTGTAGAAGCCACGAAGGTTAAAAAAAAGAACATTGTGTTTTGCGGAGTGCGATTTATGGCGGAAACGGCCAAAATTCTAAATCCTGACAAGGCCGTTCTTATTCCCGATAAGGAAGCGGGATGTTCTTTGGCATCCAGCATTACTGCAGCGGATGTAAGAGCGTTAAAGAGCAAATATCCGGGAGTTCCCGTCATTGCCTATGTAAACACTTATGCCGAAACAAAGGCGGAATGTGATATCTGTTGCACTTCGCGCAATGCACTCTCCATTGCTAAATCTTTCGATTCCGATACTTTGATATTTCTTCCTGACGTATACATGGGGCAGAACCTGCAACAGAAAATAGAATCAGAAACCGGTAAAAAACTGATTCTGTGGAACGGAAAATGTGAAGTGCACGAACAGTTTACGGGTGCTTCGATGGAAACACTGCAGCAAATGAATCCGGAGGCGGAAGTGTTGCTGCATTGGGAGGTTCCAAGAGAAACGGTGGCCACTTCGCTGTGCGAAACTAAAGGAGTATTAGGAAGCACGAATGATATTCTGAAATATGTTGGCGCAAGCAAAGCCCACAAGTTTATTCTGGCCTCGGAATGCGATTTAGGAGCCACACTAAAAGGAATGTATCCCGACCGTGAGTTTATTACCCCCTGCATTAAATGCCCCTACATGAAGAAGATTACTCTTCAGAACACTTTAGCGGCATTAGAATCTATCAATACACCGGAGGAAGACATATACTCCATTATGCTGCCCGATGATATTATGCAAAAAGCATATCTGCCCATTACAAGAATGTTAGATTTTGTATGAAAGATGAACATTATGATGTAGTGGTGGTAGGGAGTGGTATTGCCGGACTATTCTATGCCTTACAGTGTGCCGGATTTTGCAAGGTATTACTTGTTACTAAGGGAAATATTGGAGAGTCAAATACCATGTATGCCCAGGGGGGCGTAGCAGCGGTTATTAACGCGAATGATTCAATTGAAAGCCATATTGCAGATACTCTGATAGCCGGTGACGGACTCTGCGACCGGGAGGCGGTGAAATTGATTGCCGAAAATGCCGGTGATGTAATACAGGAGTTACTTAACCTGCATGTGCGCTTTAACACGAACGAGAATGGTGAGTTTGATTTGCACCGGGAAGGAGGCCATTCCAGGGCACGCATACTACACCATTACGATGCCACTGGTAAGGAAATTGAAACATGCTTAGTGACTGCCACACGCAATCACAAAAACATTACACTGCTCGAAAATCATTTCGCTACCGATTTAATAATGCATAAAGGAATTTGCCTGGGAGTAAAAACCTTATGCCCGGATTCTCACCAAACGGAAAACCACTATGCTTCCGTAACCATGCTGGCGACAGGTGGTGCCG